>NZ_JBGYBX010000023.1:0-53352 GCF_041817755.1 Glaesserella sp.
AATCGCCGAATTACAGGCAGAAATTGAAGAATATTTGGTGTATTACAACCAAAAACGAATTAAACCCGACTTAAAAGGATTGAGCCCGGCACAATACCGAGCTCAATATTTACGTGAGTAACCTGTCCAACTTTTGGGGGGGCAGATCATGTAAGCGTTACAAGCGGTTTGTTTCACATGAAATTTTACAAATTTACTACGTATTTTCCGACACCGAGTTCATCTTCTTTACGAGTACGGTTCATCACGCTTTGGGCGGACTCAATCACACGTAAACCCATTTGTTCTTCCGTTCTCACTACTTCGCCACGTAATGAGTTAGTGTAAACATCGGTGATTTTAACATCAACAAATTTACCGATCATATCAGGCGTACCTTGGAAATTGACGATACGGTTATTTTCGGTACGGCCGGTCAATTCCATAATGTCTTTTTTCGACGGACCTTCGACCAAAATACGTTGTTCTGTCCCTAACATAGCACGGCTGAACTGCATGGCTTGGTGGTTGATACGCTGTTGTAAGCGGTAAAGGCGCTCTTTTTTCTCCTCTTCGCTCACATCATCCGGCAAGTCTGCCGCCGGTGTTCCCGGTCGGGCGGAATAGATAAAGCTAAAGCTCATATCGAAATTGACTTGCTCAATGATTTTCATGGTTTGTTCAAAATCATTTGCCGTTTCGCCCGGGAAACCGACGATAAAGTCCGAACTGATTTGAATATCCGGGCGGGCTTCACGCAATTTGCGAATCGTCGCTTTATACTCTAATGCAGTGTGGTTGCGTTTCATCATTGTTAGAACACGATCGGAGCCGCTTTGAATCGGTAAATGTAGGAAACTCACTAATTCAGGAGTATCTTTGTAAACTTCGATAATGTCGTCAGTAAATTCAATCGGGTGACTGGTGGTGTAACGTAAGCGGTCAATGCCGTCAATCGCTGCGACTAGACGCAATAATTCCGCAAAGGTGCAAATGCCGCCGTCAAAAGTTTCGCCACGATAAGCGTTTACGTTTTGACCGAGCAGGTTGACTTCACGCACGCCTTGTGCGGCAAGCTGAGCGATTTCGAATAATACGTCATCTACAGGGCGACTGACTTCTTCACCTCGGGTGTAAGGTACCACACAGAATGAGCAGTATTTGTTACAGCCTTCCATAATAGACACGAAAGCAGTCGGGCCTTCCGCACGCGGTTCAGGTAAGCGGTCGAATTTTTCAATTTCAGGGAAGCTGATGTCGACCACCGAGCTTTTCCCTCCGCGAATCTGGTTAATCATTTCAGGTAAGCGGTGCAGCGTTTGAGGGCCGAAAACAATATCCACGAACGGCGCACGCTCACGGATATGTTCACCTTCTTGTGAAGCGACGCAACCGCCTACACCGATAATTAAATTCGGCTTGTCTTTTTTCCAGTTTTTCCAGCGACCAAGTTGTGAGAACACTTTCTCCTGTGCTTTTTCACGAATAGAGCAAGTATTGAGTAACAATACATCGGCATCTTCAGGGTTGTCGGTTAATTCCAAACCGTGCGTACTGTTTAAAAGGTCTGCCATTTTGGATGAGTCGTACTCGTTCATTTGACAGCCCCAAGTGGTAATATGTAATTTCGCCATGGGTAAATAATAGATAAATCAGTAAGTGAGAAAATAAAAGCGTAAAGGGGGATAAATGAGAACCCTTTACGCAAAACGCTCATATTTTACCTGTTTAATCCGGTAAGCGCCATAAAAAAGAAAACCACGATGGCTCGTGGTTTTTTGTGAAAACGGAAGGACCTTATTTGGTCAAGGTTAATACAACACTTTCGCCTTTAATTACTTCACCGGATAGCTTCTGGAGGTTGGTAATCTCATCCATGTTTGAGATGACGACAGGTGTTAATACCGATTTTGCTTTGGTTTCCAGTAAGGCTAAATCGAATTTAATCACCGGATCACCGACTTTCACTTTTTGTCCTTCTTCGGCAACGCGGGTAAAGCCTTCGCCTTTTAATTCCACGGTGTCGATACCGAAGTGAACGAATAACTCGATACCGTCGTCCGATTCAATAGAGAAGGCGTGGTTAGTTTCGAAAATTTTTCCGATTGTACCGTTTACCGGTGCAACGATTTCACTACCATTAGGACGAATTGCAATGCCGTCACCGACAATTTTTTCGGAAAAAACAACATCCGGAACATCTTCAATATTGACAATTTCACCTGAAAGCGGTGCATAGATTTTTACTTCTTTCGCAGTTGCTTCTTTTTTACCGCTGAATAATTTATCAAAAAATCCCATAATTCAAATCTCCGTTACTGAATGAACAAAATTCTCGGCTATTCTATACGAGAATTTTGCGTTTGTATGCTAATTAGTGAAGTTTTTGGTAAAACTCATCGACTAATCTCTCAATGTCCGCTGCGGTCGGCTGTGCCAACGCTTTATCCGCCAGCGCTTTGGCATCAGCGTAGCTGATACTGCGGGCAAGTTTTTTCACATGCGGTACGGAAATAGCACTCATACTGAACTCATCTAAGCCCATACCGAGTAATAATGCGGTTGCTCGGACATCACCGGCTAATTCACCGCACATGCCTGTCCATTTACCTTCGGCATGAGAGGCATCGATCACTTGTTTGATTAAGTTCAAGACAGACGGTGTTAACGGATTGTATAAATGCGCGATAATTTCATTACCACGGTCAACCGCTAAGGTATATTGGGTGAGATCGTTAGTACCGATACTGAAGAAATCCACTTCTTTTGCCAAATGGCGGGCGTTAACCGCTGCGGATGGGGTTTCAACCATTACACCGATTTGCAGATGTTCATCAAAGGCTTTACCTTCGTTACGAAGTTGTACTTTCAAGCTGGCAATAATACTTTTCAATTCGCGAATTTCTTCAACCGAAATGATCATCGGGAACATGACGGCAAGCTTACCGAATGCGGAAGCACGTAATACCGCACGTAGCTGAGTATCTAAAATTTCACGACGTACCAAGCCGATACGCACTGCACGCCAGCCTAAGAACGGATTCATTTCTTTCGGTAAATCCAAATACGGCAGCTCTTTATCACCACCGATATCCATGGTGCGCAGGACCACTAATTTACCTTGCATCGCTTCTACGATTTCTTTATAAGCTTGGAATTGTTCTTCTTCACCCGGTAATTGGCTGCGATCCATAAACAAGAATTCGGTGCGGTATAATCCGACGCCTTCTCCGCCATTACGTAACACACCGTCAACATCACGGATAGTGCCGATATTACCGCAGACTTCAATGCGATGACCGTCGGTCGTTTCTGCAGGCAAGTCTTTTAATTTCGCTAATTCCGCTTTTTCGGCAGCGATTTTAGCCTGTAAATTCTCTGCAGCGGCAAGTTTAGCCGGAGACGGATTAATATGCACTTCATTGTTGATCGCGTCTAAAATCAGCATGTCCCCGCTTTTGACTAATGAGGTTACGTTATTTGTACCGACCACGGCAGGAAGTTCCAAAGAGCGAGCCATGATGGAAGTATGTGATGTTCGACCACCGATATCGGTAACGAAACCAAGCACTTTATCCAAATTTAATTGAGCGGTTTCGGAAGGAGTTAAATCATAAGCAACTAAAATGACTTCTTCCTGAATATCACCTAAATCAATAATATGCATGCCTAAGATATTACGGATTAAGCGGTTACCGATATCTCGAATATCTCCGGCACGTTCTTTAAGATATTCATCATCAATTTCAGCAAGCATAGAGGCTTGCATATCGATGATTTTACTTGCCGCGACATCTGCGCTGGCAAGATTTTCCTCAATATAAGATAAAATCTCTTCTTCCAATTCTTCATCTTCCAAGATCATCAAATGACCTTCGAAAATGGCTTCTTTTTCTTCTCCGAGAGTCAGTCTGGCTTTTTCTTTAATTGCCGTTAATTGCGCGGCGGCCTTTTCACGACCTGCAAAGAATTTTGCTTTTTCGGCTTCAATTTGTGAGGAAGAGATTTTCTGTGTATTAAGAACAATAGGATCTTCTTTTAATACGAGTGCTTTGCCAAAAACAATACCGGGGGAAGCTGCGATACCTGTAATCATAATTTAATCCTTGCTTAGAAAGTGATACAACAGTGCTAGATAGCACAACGACTTTACCGCCTTTATTTTCTAACCTGAAGTAAAAGGCTTGAAACTTGAAATCGGGGCGATAAAGTCGCAAGAAATGTAAAAAGGCAGTTATTCTAGAGTAGGAATCAAATCTACTAAGAAATCCACTGCCTTTTGTTCATCTTCGCCTTCGGCTGAGATAGTGATTACAGTACCTTGAGTTAAACCTAACGTTTGAAGTTTAAATAAACTCTTTGCACTAGCGCTTTTTCCACCGGATGTTATGGTAACATCTGAGGCAAAGCTTTTTGCCGCTTTGACGAATTCAGCTGCCGGGCGAGTGTGTAAACCATTTGGAGCGGTAATTGTTACATCTTTTGAGTACATAATGGATTCCTCTTAAAAATCAAATAGTTAAGTAAAACTGTATTGTGTCTGAGAATATTTCCTAATAAAAACAGGGGTAACTTTACTACAAAATCAGTGCAAAAACACGATAAAAAAAGATTAAATAAGTAATTAATTGTCAGTAATTAGTATTTATTTTGAACAATGAAGGAAATCGTTTGCTTCTTATCAATCTTTTGTGAGATTTATAAGTGATATAAATTTATACTACAGCAAGCTTATCAATACATGATGATAAAATTTCATTGCATTTAATAAAAAAATCTTGTATTTATCAAGCCTTTCATCTCAAACACAACTTCAACTTTTAGGAGCATAAAATGCAAAACGTAGGTTTTATCGGATGGCGCGGTATGGTCGGATCTGTACTGATGGATCGTATGGTTCAGGAAAACGACTTCGCGAATATTAACCCAGTATTTTTTACTACTTCACAAGCGGGTCAAAAAGCCCCGGTTTTTGCAGGTAAAGATGCAGGTACATTAAAAAATGCCTTTGATATCGCTGAATTACAAAAATTAGACATTATCGTGACCTGTCAAGGCGGCGATTACACCAACGAAGTCTATCCGAAATTAAAAGCTGCGGGCTGGAACGGTTACTGGATTGACGCGGCTTCCGCATTACGTATGCAAGATGATGCGATCATCGTGTTAGACCCGGTAAACCAACACGTGATCAGCGAAGGTTTACAAAAAGGCATTAAAACCTTCGTGGGCGGAAACTGTACCGTGAGCTTAATGTTAATGGCAATCGGCGGTTTATTCGAGAAAGATCTCGTGGAGTGGGTATCGGTCGCTACTTACCAAGCGGCATCCGGTGCGGGTGCAAAAAACATGCGTGAATTACTCGTTCAAATGGGTGAATTGGAAGATTCAGTGAAAGCAGAACTGGCTGATCCTGCATCATCTATTTTGGACATCGAACGTAAAGTCACCGCTGAAATGCGTTCAGAAGATTTCCCAACCGCAAACTTCGGTGCACCGCTTGCAGGTAGCTTAATTCCTTGGATTGACAAATTATTGCCTGAAACCGGACAAACCAAAGAAGAATGGAAAGGCTATGCAGAAACCAACAAAATTCTAGGTTTAAGTGCAAATCCAATTCCGGTTGACGGTTTATGCGTGCGTATCGGTGCATTACGTTGCCACAGCCAAGCGTTCACCATCAAACTCAAAAAAGATTTACCGTTAGCGGAAATCGAAAAAATTATTGCGGCACACAATGAGTGGGTGAAAGTCATTCCGAATGATAAAGAAACCACATTACGTGAATTAACGCCGGCGAAAGTCACAGGGACATTAACTGTTCCGGTCGGTCGTTTACGTAAACTGGCGATGGGGCCGGAATACTTAGCGGCATTTACCGTCGGTGACCAATTATTATGGGGGGCGGCGGAGCCTGTACGTCGTATTTTGGTACAATTAGTCAAATAATCTTTTCATGAAATGATCAAGCGGTCTGATCTTTGCAAAATTTTGCGAAGATCAGACCGCTTGTATTTTATCGGATCGGTGTGTCAGGAGAGACTTTCCGTAGGTTTACCAGTAAGCACGCAAGCCGATCACCGTTTCGTTGTTACGCTCTTTTGATACTTTTACCCCGTTCGTGTAGTTGTTCACTTTTGCCGTTTTCCATTCCACAAAGGTTTTGAGGTATTCCGGTACGATGTAATATTCTGTCCCTAACATAAATTCGTGCGCTTTTTCTTCAAGATCACTACGACTAATTCGGTCTCGTTTATTCGTTTTATAGGCATACATGGTATAAGCACGCCAATCGTCGGTGATACGATGATAAATCACGGTACGAATTTCCTTTTGAGTGCGCTTGCTGCCGATATCGTCTTGATCATGGGTAACGCGACGTTCTAAATCAAGTCCTAACGTCGTTTTGTCAAACGTATAAGCCGTTCCGAGCGCATAGGCGGTTTGATCGTATGTATTGGCGTTATTCTTTTGGAAACGTTCGCGCGTCATACCGCTACCGATTTTAATGTGTTGATGTTCATCAATTTCATGCTTATAAATGGCACCGAATCCCCAAACGTCCTTACGTTTATTGGTAAGTACCAAACCATTATTGCCTTTATCACTGTCAGCACCGTAGAAGATCCCTAATTTTAGGTTTTCTATGCCGGTATAAGCGTATTGAACGGTTTTACGAGCCGAACCGACGAGTAATCCGTCACTTAAACTCAGCGTATTCGGTAAGTCGGTTTGTTTGACATCATCAGTGATGACGGATTGATTACCGTAAGTCAGTTCACCGTATTGTTTATGACCAATACCGGCATAAAGCTGACGGGTATAAATATCATCAAAATCGTGCTGTGAACCGGATGTGCCGCGGAAACGCCATTCAACGCGACCTAAGCCGTAGAAACCGTTACCGAGTTGTTGGGTAATTTTAAAACCGAAGCGTGAGCCGTTATTGGCGACGGCATGGTTAATATGTTCGCGCTCGGTTGTACCGTTGGTATATTCCGTTTTATCCGACGTACTGTTCCATTTAATTCGCGCAGATCCTAAAAATTCTAACTTTGTTCCTGTATCTTTATTATCTACAAAGGTATAAGCTTGAGCAGCGCTTGTGATTAGTGCTATTGTGGATAACGTAAAAAGCGTTTTTTTCATGAAGTAAATTCTCCGAGTAAGATATAAGGGTAAAAGTTGGGCAGTTTAGAAGGAATGTGAGAAATGGTCAAGCTGATTGGTTTATCCCCGAATCCTCTCATCGGATGTATCGTAGAATAACACTTCGGTTATGTAACGGAGGAGCCATGTATTTACGTAATATTAATATTGTTGATTTTCGAGGGATTAACCGCTTATCGATGACATTAAGACCCAATATGGTATTAATCGGGGAAAATGCGTGGGGTAAATCGAGTTTATTGGATGCGCTCAGTTTGATTTTTAATACTCAGCATACGTTCTATCAATTTAAACCTGAAGATTTTCACATTTCTCACGATAAGAAGAGCCAATCTTCAACGCAACTCATGTTACTTTTCACGTTCAGCGAGAGTTTTATCGGCGAACGCTATGAACAAAGCAGTCTACCTTATGCGCCTTTCTTTTCTCCTCATGAAGATAATTATCACCGTATCTATTTGAGAGTAAGCGGTGAAATGCCGGATGATCGCCAAGTGGTAACAAACTATGCGTTTTTAAATCAAAACGGTGATGAAATTCAGCAAGATAATGTGACGGAGTTAATTCAATCCTTGATTGAAAAATTTACCGTTTATCGTTTTCGTGATGCACGACTGAATCATAAACATCACTCGACGGAATCGTTACTATGCGAGGGGATCAGTAAAGAACACGAGTTATACGAAGAGATTGAGGCGTTTTCACTATTGTTACAACATTACTTCCATCATCGTCGTAAGGGGCATCTGTGGGCGGTCTCTTTAAAAGATACTACGGAACTGTGGCAGAAAGTTAAATCGCTTTGTTTGCAGTTAAAAAAAGGTGATCATTGTTTAAGACAAACGGTGTTTCAGCAGCTGTCCCAATTATTTGAGCCTCCGACACAATTGAGTAAAACGCAGGTTTCACACCCGATCGTGTTATTTGAAGATCCGGATGCCCGTTTGCATCCGAGAATGATGGCGATTATTTGGGAATTAATGAGTTATTTGCCGATTCAGCGTATTACGACGACTAATTCCGTAGAATTATTATCAAGGGTTGAGTTGCGATCCATTTGTCGTCTCGTTCGCTATCCGGAAGAAACAAGAGCATTTCAATTGGCAAAATACAGTTTGTCCAAACAAGCTTTACGTCGTTTGACCTTTCATATTCACTATAACCGCAGTATTGCTTTATTCTCCAATGTCTGGATTTTTGTTGAGGGCGAAACCGAAGTGTGGCTGTTATCCGCGTTGGCAGAGTTACTGGACATTAATTTGGAAATGGAAGGTATTCGAATTGTTGAATTTGCCCAATGCGGTTTATCACATTTGTTGAAATATGCGAAATCAATGGGGATAGAATGGCACGTGTTAACGGACGGAGATACAGCGGGGCAAAAATATGCGGATATTGTCAAGCAGATGCTTGACGATAATGAAAGTGTGTTTGAGCGGTTAACGGTGCTGCCTAAAAGAGATATTGAGCATTTTTTATATTTTTCCGGCTTTGAGTCGGTGTTTATTCAGCTGGCACGCTGGAAGGTACAGGGCAACCATTATCCGGTCAGTAAAATTATTCAGCAAGCGGTTAAGCGAACATCCAAACCGGATTTAGCGTTGGCATTAGCCTCAGAAATTGAGAAAAAAGGCGTACATACTATTCCGAAATTATTTCACCGTTTATTTTCTAAAGTATTAAATTTGACCAAAAGATAAGGATAATTATGACAACTTATTGTATTAACCCTAAAGGGAGCATGGAACAGTTATCTCATCTAGAAACGAAACTGTTAACTCAAAAAGCACAAAGTGAACTTTATACGTTGTATCGGAATTGTTCGTTGGCCGTATTGAATTCCGGTGCGGTCATGGATGACAGCCGTACGTTACTTAACCAATATGCGGATTTTGAGATCAATTTGATACAGCGTGAACGGGGCGTCGCGTTAGAATTGCATAATCCGCCTAAGATGGCATTTGTCGACGGTAAAATGATTTTAAATATCCAATATCATTTATTCGCGGTATTGCGTGATATCGTCTTTGTGAATGCTGTCGGGCAATATTTACAATGGGAAAATAAGTCAGATTCGTTGTCTATCACCAATCAAGTCTTTGCAATATTACGAAATGCCAAAGCGCTTTCTTTGGATGCAGATCCGAACTTAGTGGTGTGTTGGGGCGGTCACTCGATTAGCCAAACGGAATATCAATATTGTCGTGCCGTCGGACTGGAACTTGGATTAAGGGAACTTAACATTATTACCGGTTGTGGTACGGGCGTAATGGAAGCGCCGATGAAAGGGGCAGCAATCGGACATGCCAATCAACGCTATAAGAAAAGCCGTTTTATCGGCATTACGGAACCATCAATTATTGCTTCGGAGCCACCAAATCCGATTGTCAATGAGTTGGTGATTATGCCGGATATTGAAAAACGTTTGGAAGCGTTCGTTCGTATGGGGCATGGTATCGTCATCTTTCCGGGAGGACCGGGGACGTTTGAAGAACTCTTGTATATTCTCGGAATTAAACTGGATCCGACCAATGCACATCAAAAGTTACCGATCATTTTAACCGGACCGAAAGAAAGTGCCGATTATTTTGCCACCATTGACCGATTTATTGGCGAAACGCTCGGTAAAGAAGCCCAATCGTTGTATGAAATTATTATTGATGACCCGGTTAAAGTCGGGCAGAAAATGAGTAACGCAATGCTGGACGTGAAGGATTATCGCCGCATTTTGGGCGACTCTTATGCTTTTAACTGGTCACTCCGAATTAACCCTGCGTTACAAGAACCGTTTGTGCCGACGCATGAAAATATGGCGGGATTAAATCTTCGGGCGGGTCAACCGTTATCCGATTTGGTTGCCAATTTACGTCGTGCGTTTTCCGGTATTGTGGCGGGAAACATTAAATCGGATACGTTGGATAAAATCGAGCAATTCGGTCCGTTTAAATTACACGGTGATACGATCTTGATGGATAAAATCGATAAAGTCTTACAAGATTTTATTGTACAACATCGTATGAAATTGCCGGGTGGTGAGGCATATGTACCTTGCTATGAGATTATTTTTACCGATTAACATACTATTTTTATGGGGAAATGTGACTTTACAAAGCAAGCCTCTTCCTTTTTATCGCTAAAAAGGTATAAGATCGCACCCTATAAATTATCTTATGTTTTGTAGGGGCTTTCGCATGCATCAATCACCGACTATTGCCATTGTTGCCGGAGAAATTTCAGGTGATATTTTAGGCGCCGGCTTAATCAAAGCGTTAAAAACCCATTATCCGAATGCACGTTTTATTGGTGTAGCGGGACCGCAAATGTTAGATGCCGGGTGTGAGACATTGTTTAATATGGAGGAGCTGGCGGTAATGGGATTAGCCGAAGTGGTCAGACATCTTCCCCGACTGCTTAAACGGCGTAAACAAGTGATTGAAAGCATGCTCGAATTGAAACCTGATATCTTTATCGGGATTGATGCACCGGATTTTAATCTTGATGTTGAAGAAAAGCTCAAAGCCAAAGGTATTAAAACCATTCATTATGTCAGTCCTTCCGTTTGGGCCTGGCGCCAAAGTCGGGTGCATAAAATTGCTCGAGCAACGCATTTGGTGTTGGCTTTCCTACCTTTTGAAAAAGCCTTTTATGACAAGTTTAATGTGCCTTGCCGTTTTATCGGTCATACCATGGCGGATGCAATTGCCTTAAAACCGAGTAGAAGCGAGGCTTGCTTGGCATTGGGTATTCCCGAAGAGCAACGCTATTTGGCGATTTTGGTCGGAAGTCGGGCGAGTGAAGTATTCTTTCTGACGGAACCGTTTTTACAAGCCGCACGGTTGTTAACACAAAAATATCCTGATGTTCAGTTTCTTATCCCGTTAGTCAATCAACGACGTATTGCTCAATTTGAAGAAATTAAAGCCAGAGTTGCGCCCGAATTGGATGTGATTATTCTACAAGGTAATGCAAGACAGGCAATGATTGCAGCGGAAGCAACATTACTTGCTTCCGGTACGGCGGCATTGGAAGCGATGCTCTGTAAATCACCGATGGTTGTCGGGTATAAAATGAAGCCGCTCACCTATTGGTTAGCGAAACGATTGGTCAAAACCGACTATGTTTCTTTGCCAAATTTATTGGCGAAAGCACCGCTTGTCCCAGAGCTGATTCAAAACGCATGTACGCCGGAAAATCTGGTACAACATTTAATCCCGTATTTTTCACATGATGATGAAGATATACAGCAAAAAGAAGCGCTGAAACAATATTTCATGCAGCTTCATCAAAAGATTCAATGTAATGCGGATGCTCAAGCTGCTCAAGCCGTAGTAGATATGTTAAACAGTTAGTGGTTGTATGGTGTAGGCCATCATGATATGGACACATATTGATGTCAAAATGTAAAAAAGCCGTTCTGATTTTCTTGGCGATCGCTGTAGCTTTGGGCGGTTATCTGTCCGTTACATTGACCGTTTTTTCTCCCCCACAAGTCACTTTAATTTCTCCTCATCAAACCGAATTTTTTATTGAAAAGCGGGGGGATAATACCTTGTGCTATCATGCTTCTCAAAAACCGATGGCGTTTGTGCAATCCGAATTCCGATTGTTGGTTTGGAATATTCATAAAGGATTAGATAGCGGATGGCAATCCCAATTGACTCAATTTTCTCACGATGCCGATCTGCTTTTATTACAAGAAGTCAGCAGTCAACAGAAACTACCGTCGTTACTTGGCAACGACTTCCCCTATTTTTTATATGCGGCAAGCTTCTCCTATCGTGATCATTTTTCAGGTGTCGGAACATTCTCTAAATTAGCGGCACAAACTTATTGTGCCTCGGCAACAAAAGAGCCTTGGATACAAATTCCGAAAGTGGGAACGGTAACGCAATATCCTCTGACAAACGGGCGGTCACTTCTCGTGGTCAATTTGCATTTAGTCAATTTTGAATGGAACCCGACCCACTATCGACAACAATTAACTGAAGCATTTCACTTTATTGAGGCACACCAAGGACCCGTTATTTTAGCCGGGGATTTCAACACATGGAATCGCAAGCGACTTCAATTGGTCGAGGAACTTGCCGATACTGCACAATTTAAAGCGGTATCGTTTGAACCGGATGTCCGGTTCCGTTTTATGGGTAATCCGTTGGATCATGTCTTTATCAGAGGGCTTTCCATTTTACAGGCGACAACGGTCGAAACGAAAAGCTCGGATCATAATCCGTTGTTAATTAGATTAAAATTGGAGTAACGATGAGTATTACATTGGCACAAGTAATTTCGATTGTTTCGCCGTTATTGTTTTGGTTTGCGATGGCTTCCGTCACGTTACGTTTATTAACGAAAAAACAATCTAATTCGACGACGATTTCTTGGATTATGCTGATTTATTTAGTACCGATTGTCGGGCTAATTATTTATCTGCTTTTTGGTGAAGTGACCCTTGGTCGTAAACATGCGGAAAAATCCAACGCCTTAGCACCGATTTATCAGGAGTGGTTCAAACAACTTCAACGACATCCGCATTTATTACGCCAAAACATATCCGGACGTTATCTTTCTCTCTTTGAACTTTGCCAACGACAGTTACAAATTCCTTGTGTTGCCGGTAATGAATTAAAGCTGTTTTCGTCGCCCGATACCATTATGAGACAGATTATCCGCGATATTCAGCTGGCGGAAACGGATATTCGCATGGTGTTTTATATTTGGCATAACGGAGGGATGGTCGATGATGTTTCCGAAGCACTGATGAAAGCTAGTCAACGCGGTGTGAAAGTCCAAATTTTATTAGATGCCGTCGGCAGCTCGTCTTTTATCGGCAGTGAACAATATCATCAGATGTTAAACAACGGAATTGACATTGCGGAAGCGCTTAAAGTTAAGGTATGGCGGGTCTTTTTAAACCGCATTGATTTACGCCAACATCGCAAAATTATTGTCATTGATAACCACATTGCCTATACCGGTAGTATGAATATGGTGGATCCGGCTTACTTCAAGCAAGATCAACACGTCGGGCAATGGATTGATGTCATGGTTCGGATCAACGGACCGGTATCGACGGTATTGGCGGCGTTACATTCTTGGGATTGGCAGATTGAAGCGGAAATCGATGCATTACCCCCTCACCCGGATGAGCATTTGTTACCGGTGGAGTCGGATAATCAACATGCCGTCCAAATTCTCCCTTCCGGTCCGAATGAAAATAAAGAATTAATGCCGCGTGCTTTAGCAACCGCCATCTATTCCGCCCGTAGCAGTATTGTGATCACCACCCCTTATTTTGTGCCGAGCGCTGAAATTGCTAATGCGTTGGAAAGTGCTGCATTAAGAGGTATTTCCGTAAAAATCATCGTTCCGGAACGAAATGACTCTACCATGGTAGAATGGGCAAGCCGCTATTTCTTTGACGAATTACTCGAAGCCGGTGTGCAAATTTATCGTTTTGAAGAAGGATTATTGCACACTAAAAGCATTGTGATTGACGAACGCTTAGTACTGATCGGTTCGGTGAATATGGATATTCGTAGCTTCTTGCTTAATTTTGAAGTGACGATGATTGTCGATGATGCCGATTTTGCAACGCAAGTCAGCCGATTACAGCAAGACTATCTTGAGTCATCCACACAGGTTGATGCCGAACAATGGGCATCCCGTCCGCTATATAAGCGGATCACCGAAAAACTTTTTTATCTTTCCAGCCCGCTACTATAAATAAGCCCCGACAAACGGGGCAGTAATGAGGCTATTTAGTTAAACAATCACTAAACTGATCGGCTAACGATTGTAAAAATTCTAGATAGGCGTTTTTACTTAATTCAATTTTCGCCCCTAATGGATCTAATTGCCCCACTTTTGCCGATGTGCCTTTGCTTAAGCTCTCAATCACTTTTGGCGTAAATTGTGGCTCTGCAAATAAACATTGTGCTTTATTCTGAGCAATATTTTTCTTAATCGCATTTAAGGTTTTTGCCCCTGGTGCAACGGTTGGATTGATCGTGAATGAACCTAACGATTTCAATCCATAAGCCTCTTCAAAGTAGCCATAAGCGTCGTGAAAAGTGTAGTAACCTTTTGATTTTACAGGCTCTAACTGTTTTACAATTTCGCTATTTTTTGTTGCCAATGTCGCTTTAAAATTCGCCAAATTCTCTGCAATTTTTGCTTTTTGTTCAGGTAACTGTTGACTTAAACGCTCGGCAATTTGCTCGGCGATATGTTCACTCGCTTTAGGTGATAACCAAATATGCCAATCTTCGTCGTGGCTATGCCCATCGTGAGCGTGGTTATGGGAATGTTTATGTTCGTGTTTATGATCATCTTTATGATCGTGATGTTCTTCTTTTTCTTCGCCTGAATGTTCGACAATTTCCTTAATCGCTTCAACACTCTCAAGTGTCAGCACTTTCTCTTTCGGTAGTTTCTCAATGCTTTTCTCTAAAAAAGATTCCATCTCTTCGCCAATCCATACCACGAGCTGTGCCGATTGAAGTTGTTCAACATCGGACGGTTTTAAGCTGTAATCGTGCGGCGACGCACTGACTGGCAATAATACTTTGGTTTCTGTCACACCGTCAGTAATCGCATCGGCAATAAAACCGAGCGGTTTTACCGTTGTTAACACATCGGCGTTTGCTACGGTGGCAGCACCGAACAGAGCAAAGGTTAATAAGCTTTTTCTCAACATAACAATCTCCTTTCAAATTAAGTGGCGAGATATTATCAGAATTTTATTAAATTTCTATAATTTTTTTATGGGTATTATATTTGCAAAATTTTGGCTGAAACCGACCGCTTGCAAGCGGTTAGATTTCGTTAAAATTTTGCTATACTTCCGCCAATGATGTGGAGAATCCAATGAAATACAAAAACCTGCGAGAATTTCTCGATCTGCTTGAGCAAAAAGGCGAACTGAAGCGCATTACTCAAGAGATCGATCCTTATTTGGAAATGACCGAGATTGCGGATCGTACTTTGCGTAAAGGCGGTCCGGCTCTTTTATTTGAAAACCCGAAAGGCTACAAAATGCCTGTACTGTGCAATCTGTTCGGTACGCCGGAACGTGTGGCAATAGGGATGGGGCAAGAAGATACTAAAGCCTTGCGAGAGCTCGGCAAGTTGTTGGCGTTCTTAAAAGAACCCGAACCGCCAAAAGGCTTTAAAGATCTAATCGGACAGTTGCCACAATGGAAGCAAGTGCTGAATATGCCAAGTAAGGTGTTGAGTAAAGCAGATTGTCAGCAAGTGGTGATCTCGGGTGATGATGTCGATTTGTATCAACTGCCGATTATGCACTGCTGGCAAGGTGATGTCGCACCGCTTGTCACTTGGGGTTTAACCATTACGCAAGGTCCTTATAAAAAGCGGTTAAATTTGGGGATTTATCGCCAGCAGTTGATCGGCAAAAATAAGCTGATTATGCGTTGGCTGTCGCATCGTGGCGGTGCGTTGGATTTCCAAGAGTGGAAAGAAGCTAACCCTGATAAGCCGTTTCCTGTTTCCGTCGCATTAGGGGCAGATCCTGCTACGATTTTAGCCGCCGTTACGCCGATCCCTGATACCTTATCGGAATATGCCTTTGCAGGGTTATTGCGTGGACACAAAACCGAAGTGGTGAAATCTATCAGCAATGATTTGGAAGTGCCTGCCAGTGCGGAGATTGTACTTGAAGGCTATATCGATCTGAACGAAACGGCGTTGGAAGGACCTTACGGCGATCATACGGGGTATTACAATGAACAAGAGTATTTCCCTGTGTTTACCGTAACGCATATTACCATGCGAAAAGATGCCATCTATCATTCCACCTACACGGGCAGACCGCCTGATGAACCTGCGGTCTTAGGTGAAGCCTTGAATGAAGTGTTTATCCCGATTTTACAGAAGCAATTCCCTGAAATCGTTGATTTCTACTTACCGCCCGAAGGCTGTTCTTATCGCCTAGCGGTAGTGACCATCAAAAAGCAATACGCAGGACACGCCAAGCGAGTAATGATGGGAGTTTGGTCGTTTTTACGGCAGTTTATGTACACCAAATTTGTGATTGTGTGTGATGATGATGTCAATGCGAGAGATTGGAAAGATGTGATCTGGGCGATTACCACTCGTTGCGACCCTGCAAGAGATACGACATTAATCGAAAATACACCGATTGATTACCTTGATTTTGCGTCCCCTGTGGCTGGGTTAGGCTCAAAAATGGGGATTGATGCCACCAATAAATGGGCTGGCGAAACCCAACGAGAATGGGGGACGCCGATTACCAAAAATCCCGATGTCGTCAAACGTATTGATGAGATTTGGGAAAGTTTGGGAATAGATTAACGCGACAGTGGTACGATGTTGCAAAAAATCATCGGGATCGTACCGCTTGTTGGGGGAATCTGTTGGAAAAACGGGTGCAAAGTCGTTATACTTCGGGCTTTTTCGTTATTCATGCTTTTTATCGGAGGGACTGAGAATTGGTTAAATTAGGTCGACGGTTTTTTGTTAATGTGATTGCCTTATGCGGTGCGGTGCTTACACTTTCCGCTCAAGCGGCGGAAAAGCTCTACGTGTATAATTGGACGGAATATGTTCCGTCTTCCTTACTGGAGAAATTTACCAAAGAAACCGGTATCGAAGTGATTTATTCGACGTTTGAAAGTAACGAAGAGATGTATTCCAAGCTAAAGTTAACCGGTGGCAAAGGATACGACATCGTTTTTCCGTCCAGTTACTATGTCGGTAAAATGGCAAAAGAAGGGATGTTAGCCGAGTTGGATAAAACCAAGTTGACTAATTTACATAATATCAGTAAATCGTTAACGGGTTTGCCCTTTGATCCCGAAAATAAATATTCTCTCCCCTATGTCTACGGGTTAACCGGCATCGGGGTTAATGCTGCCGATATTGACCCGAATACCGTTACCGGTTGGGGAGATTTATGGAAGCCCGAATTCAAAGGCAAAGTGTTGCTGATGAATGACTCTCGCGAAGTGTTCCATATCGCCTTGTTGTTAGACGGACATTCCCCGAATACACAACAGGCGGCGGAAATTAAATCGGCTTACGAGCGTCTAACCAAACTGATGCCGAATGTGTTGGTGTTTAATTCCGATTCGCCGGAAATGCCTTATTTACAAGGCGAGGTTGCAATCGGTATGCAATGGACAGGTTCGGCATACAGAGCCAAACATGAAAATCCGAATCTCCGCTTTATCTTTCCGAAAGAGGGAGCGGTACTGTGGATGGATAATTATGTGATTCCTAAACATGCCAAAAATAAGGAGGCGGCATATCAATTTATTGATTTTCTGTTGCGTCCCGAAAGTGCAAAAGAGGTGATTGACACAATGGGATTCTCCATGCCGAACGAGGGCGTGAAAGCGCTATTGCCGGCAGAAACGGTGAACGACCCGTTAATCTTTCCGCCCCTTGAGGAAATTGAAAAAGGTATTTTGCAAAGCGATGTCGGCGATGCGATCGACATTTATGAAAAATACTGGAATTTACTTAGAACAAATCGAAAATAGAGGTCTTAAATGTCTGCTCACAATTCAACAACAGCGAATCCGGGTCCGTTAGGCTTATGCGGATTTGCATTAACAACATGGTTACTCAGCTTAATCAATAACGGCACCTTCGGCGGCGAAAACGTCGGCTTGGTGCTCGCAATGGGTTTTGCCTTCGGCGGTACGGCACAAATGATCGCCGGCATGTTCGAATACTCAAAAGGTAACACCTTCGGTTTTACCGCGTTTATCAGTTACGGCGCATTTTGGTGGTCTTTCGCATTATTGAAAGTCTTTTTCGCCGCTACCGTTTCGGCGGAATTTGTCGGCTGGTACTTAGTGGTGTGGGGAACCTTCACATTAATGATGTTTATCGGGACGTTGACCAAACCGCGCGCATTACAAGCGATTTTCCTCTCCTTAACCATCACGTTCTATCTGTTGGCGGCGGGGGATTTCACGCATAACACGGTCATTACCCATATCGGCGGCAATTTCGGTTTATTAACCGCACTATTGGCATTCTACTTAGCGGCAGCGGAAATTATTAATGAAAGCTTCGGCTGTACCGTATTGCCGATCGGCGCACCGAAAGCCTAATACAAGCGGTCGGATCCGACGAATATTTTGCAAAAAACCCCACAGAGCAATTCTCTGCGGGGCTTTGGCTTTCTTACAGTCTCGCCAGCAATTTCGCGTGAATACCGCCGAAAGCACCGTTGCTCATCACTAAAATATGATCGCCCGGTTTGGCGGAGGCCGTAATGAAGCCGACGAGTTCGTCAATGTTTGCAGACCAAGCGGACGGCTGCGTCAGCGCTTGGGTAATCTCGCTGACATGCCATGGAATGGTTTCCGGTTGAAAAACAAAAACTTCATCGGCATCGGCAAGAGACGGTGCGATGTCGTCTTTATGCACGCCCATTTTCATGGTGTTCGAACGTGGTTCCAATACAGCTAAAATACGCTGCGATTGACCGACTTTCCCCCGTAAGGCAGCAAGGGTTGCACTAATGGCTGTCGGATGATGGGCAAAATCGTCATATACAGTGATACCGTTGACTTCGCCTTTTACTTCCAAGCGGCGGTTGGCGTTAATAAACCCAGACAGCGCCGAACAAGCTTCATTCACTGCGACGCCGGCATGGTGTGCTGCCGCAATCGCCATTAATGCATTGTGCATATTATGTTCGCCTAGAATCGACCACGTGACCTCACCGGCTTTTTCACCGCGATGATACACGTTAAAACGCGTGCAATCCGAGTTAATCGGCTCGGCATACCATTCATTTTCTTTGCCGATAAACTGCAAGGCGCTGTAACTGCCCATCGCCAAGGTGTCTTGTACGTTATGATCGGCTTTTGCCGATAAAATACAACCGTTTTGCGGCATAGCGCGAATGAGGTGATGGAATTGCCGTTGGATGGCTTTTAAATCATCAAAAATATCGGCGTGATCAAAATCGATATTATTGATAATCAGCGTTTTAGGATTGTAATGGACGAATTTTGAGCGTTTGTCAAAGAAAGCGGAGTCGTATTCGTCGGCTTCAATCACAAAAAAGCGGCTTGAACCGGCACGGGCGGAAATGCCGAAATTACCGGATACCCCGCCGATTAAAAAGCCGGTATCGATGCCGTTTTTATCTAAAATCCAGCTTAACATCCCCGTCGTCGTTGTTTTTCCGTGTGTACCGGACACGGCGAGTACCCAACGGTCTTTCAGCAGGTTGTCATGCAGCCATTGCGGGCCGGAGGTGAAATTCAGTTGGTGGTTCAGAACATATTCAACGCACGGGTTGCCTCGACTCATGGCATTGCCGATGATCACCATATCCGGCGCCGGTTGAAGTTGGGCAACATCATAATTCGGGATAATCTCAATGCCGCTTTTTTCTAAAAAGGTACTCATCGGCGGATAAACATTGGTGTCTGACCCGGTAACCCGATAACCCAATTCCCGCGCGATAATCGCCACGCCGCCCATAAAAGTACCGCAAATACCTAAAATATGGATATGCTTCTGTTTCATTTGAATCCTTAAAGTAAATAAATTGTGACAAATGTCTCAAAACGAACATTTGCTTCCGAGAGAGTGAATTTGACTGGCTATAATAAAGCAAACCGAATTGAATAGCTAATAAGGAGACTAAAATGAAAACATTAGGCGAATTTATTGTCGAAAGGCAAGCAGAATACCCCGGAGCAACCGGTGAATTGAGCGGCATTCTTTCTTCTATTCGTTTGTCGGCAAAAATCATTCACCGTGATATCAATCGGGCGGGGTTGACCCAAGATATTTTAGGTGTATCCGGCGATGAAAACATTCAGGGTGAAACCCAAATGAAATTGGACGTATTCGCCAACGAAACCATGAAAAAAGCCCTGATTGCCCGCGGTGACGTTGCGGGATTCGCCTCGGAAGAGGATGATACCTTTGTGGCGTTCGATACCGAGCGCGGTCGCCATGCCAAATATGTCCTGTTAACCGATCCGCTCGACGGTTCATCCAATATTGACGTCAATGTCTCGGTCGGTACAATCTTTTCGATTTATAAACGGGTTTCGCCGATCGGTACACCTGTGACCATGGAGGACTTCCTTCAACCGGGACGTAAGCAGGTGGCGGCGGGGTATGTTACCTACGGTTCTTCTACCATGTTGGTGTATACCACGGGCAACGGGGTAAACGGTTTTACTTACGACCCGTCGTTAGGCTTGTTTATTCTTTCTCATCCGAATATGAAAATGCCTTATGACGGCAAATATTATTCGATTAATGAAGGGCAATACCTGAAATTCCCTGACGGCGTGAAAAAATTCATCAAATTCTGCCAAGAAGAAGACAAAGCGACGGGACGTCCGTATTCTTCACGTTATATCGGCTCCTTGGTATCGGATTTTCACCGTAATTTATTGAAGGGCGGGATTTATATCTATCCGAGCGCGAAAAGCTACCCGAACGGGAAATTACGTTTGTTGTACGAAGGCAACCCGATGGCATTTTTAGCCGAGCAAGCCGGTGGTATGGCAACGGACGGTTTTAATCCGATTTTGGATCTTCAACCGACGGAATTGCATCAGCGCGTACCGTTTTTTGTCGGTTCCACCGCGATGGTCAAAAAAGCGGGCGAGTTGATGCGACAGTACAACGGCTAACCGTCACTACATACAAGCGGTCACTTTTGGTAAAAATTTTGCAAAAAGTAACCGCTTGTTGCTTATATTATTTAGTTATAATAACCTACCTTTCGTTCTTTACCTTCCGAGCAAGAATCGGTATCTTTCACATAACGTTATATTGATATGTCAATTCGGAGACAATATGAAATTAAATACCAAACTTTCTTTTATTGCCACCACCCTGTTACTGTCGGGTGTTGCACAAGCTGCAGATAAAACCTTTGTGAACTGTGTCAGCCGTTCACCGTCGGGTTTTAGCCCGGCATTGGTGATGGACGGCATTTCGTATAATGCCAGCTCCCAACAGGTGTATAACCGCTTGGTTGAGTTTAAACGCGGCTCAACCGAGATTGAACCGGCATTGGCGGAAAGTTGGACGATCAGTGATGACGGTTTGACTTATACCTTTAATTTACGTAAAGGTGTGAAATTCCATTCAAATAAAGATTTCAAGCCGACACGCGATTTTAATGCGGACGATGTGGTTTTTTCATTCCAACGTCAATTGGATAAAAATCACCCTTATCACAATGTATCTAAAGCAACCTATCCGTACTTTAACGCGATGAAATTCCCGAAACTGTTAAAGTCAGTTGAGAAAGTGGATGATCATACGGTAAAAATTACCTTAAACAGCCAAGATGCTACTTTCTTAGCCAGCCTCGGCATGGACTTTATCTCAATCTATTCGGCGGAGTATGCCGATCAGATGTTAAACGCAGGAACGCCGGAAGTCATTGATACGACGCCAATCGGTACCGGTCCGTTCGTCTTTTCGGGATATCAATTGGATCAGCGTATCCGCTTTTTGGCAAATAAAGAATATTGGAACGGTAAAGCGGATATCGATCGTTTGATCTTCGACATTGTTCCGGATGCAACGACACGTTATGCCAAATTACAAGCGGGAACTTGCGATATGATGGACTTCCCGAATGCGGCGGATTTGGAGAAAATGAAAACGGATCCGAAAATTAACCTGCTTTCTCAAGAAGGTTTAAATATTGCATATATTGCCTTTAATACGGAAAAAGCACCGTTTGATAATGTGAAAGTCCGTCAGGCGCTGAATTATGCGGTGGATAAAAATGCGATTATCGATGCGGTTTACCGCGGTGCCGGTGTTGCGGCGAAAAATCCGCTGCCGCCAACGATTTGGGGATATAACAATCAAATTACCGGTTATGAATATAACCCGGAAAAAGCCAAAGCGCTGTTAAAAGAAGCCGGATTGGAAAATGGTTTTACCACGCAAATTTGGGTGCAACCAGTCGTACGGGCATCTAATCCGAATCCGCGCCGTATGGCGGAATTAGTCCAAAACGATTGGGCGAAAGTCGGTGTGAAAGCCGATTTGGTCAGCTATGAGTGGGGAGATTACATCAAACGTACCAAAGCGGGCGAACTTACCGCAGGGACTTACGGTTGGTCGGGCGATAACGGTGATCCGGATAACTTCTTATCGCCGTTATTCGGTAGTGAGAACGTCGGTAACAGTAACTATGCGCGTTTTAAAAATGCCGAATTAGATGCGATGTTACATAAAGCCATCGGCTTGTCGGACAAAGCACAGCGGGCAAAAATTTATGAAGAAGCGCAAGTGTTGTTAAAAGAGCAAGCGCCGTGGATCAATGTCGCTCACTCGATCAACTTTGCGCCGACGACAAAACGTGTGCAAGATTATAAGCAAAGTCCGTTCGGCTATTCTTACTTCTACGGTACGAAATTGGCGGATTAATCTTTTCGGATTACACGTAATCGGGCGGGCTGAAAGGTTCGCCCGATTTTGTATTACCGTGCTTGTCGCACAATCTCCTGTATCTTCATCAATCCGTTCAGCTTGGTGGCGGTCAAATTTCGGGCGATCTGCAATTCATCAAACAGTTTTTGTACATCAAATTGCCGCCAGCCATCGTTATCGGCTTCATGCAATGCCGTAATTAAAATAAACAACAATCCTTGCATTAAACGGGCTTCACTATAAGCATGAATTTGGCGGGGCTGTGTCGTCAGTTCAAACCATAAACGGCTTTCACAGCCGGGGATTTCCGCCCAAACGGTCAGCTGTTCTTCCGTCGGACGGGGAAGTTTGCGGCTCAGTTGAATTAACAAGCGGTATCTTTCTTCCCAAAATTTGCAATTGTCGAATTGGGTATAAATGTCGTGTAATGTCATAATTCCTCTTTTTCAGGAGCGAAATTGTAATCTTCCCGCTACTTTATGCAATCCCTAAATTTTGCTAGAATCGAGCACTTTCACTGATTTACATAAGGAACAAACTATGAGCGTCATTCCAATGGTGGTTGAGCAAAGCTCAAAAGGCGAACGTGCCTACGATATTTATTCACGCTTGTTGAAAGAGCGTATTATCTTTTTAAGCGGTGAAGTGGAAGATAACATGGCAAATTTAATCGTGGCGCAATTGCTTTTTTTAGAATCGGAAGATCCTGAAAAAGACATCAGCATTTATATCAATTCACCGGGCGGCTCCGTGACGGCGGGTATGGCGATTTACGACACCATGAACTTCATTAAACCGGATGTCAGCACGGTTTGTATCGGGCAAGCGTGTTCTATGGGGGCGTTTTTACTGTCCGCCGGCGCCAAAGGCAAACGCTTTGCCTTACCGCATGCCCGCGTGATGATTCACCAGCCGCTCGGTGGTTTCCGCGGTCAGGCATCGGATATTCAAATTCATGCGAAAGAAATTCTCCAAATTAAGCATACGTTGAATCAACGCATGGCGGCACATTCCGGTCAGCCGATTGAAAAAGTCGAACGAGACACCGATCGCGATAATTTTATGTCTGCCGACGAAGCTAAAGCGTACGGTTTAATTGATGCAGTTGTAACCCATAGAGATAAAAAATAATGGCAAATTTTGAAAAAGAACCGCACTGCAGCTTCTGCGGAAAGCGCCGTTCAGAGGTCGATGCGTTGATTGAAGGTACGGAAGGGCATATTTGTAATGAGTGTATCGAAGAATCTTATGCATTGTTAAACGGTGAAGAAGAACCGCTTATTGATGAAAACGCCGGTGTGAACCGGGATGTATTGGATAAAGTGCCGACCCCGCATGAAATTCACGCGCATTTGGACGATTACGTGATCGGGCAGGAACATGCGAAGAAAGTCTTATCCGTGGCGGTATATAACCACTATAAGCGTTTACGCAACGCTATTTCGGGGAATACCGAGAGCGAAGGCGTCGAATTGGGTAAAAGTAACATTCTACTCATCGGACCGACCGGCAGCGGGAAAACGTTGCTTGCCGAAAGCTTGGCTCGTCGCTTGAACGTACCGTTTGCGGTGGCGGATGCGACAACATTAACCCAAGCTGGCTACGTTGGCGAAGATGTCGAAAACGTCATTCAAAAATTGTTGATGAAATGCGATTTTGATCAAGAACAAGCGGAGCGCGGTATTATTTTTATTGACGAAATCGACAAAATCACGCGCAAATCGGAAAATCCGTCGCTAACACGGGATGTATCGGGGGAAGGGGTACAACAAGCCTTACTGAAATTAGTTGAAGGTACGATCGCGAATATTAACCCGCAGGGCGGGCGCAAACACCCGAAACAAGAAACGATCCCGGTCGATACGTCTAAAATCTTATTCATCTGTGGCGGGGCTTTCGTCGGACTGGATAAAATCGTTGAAGCGCGAACCAATACGCAAGGCGGTATCGGTTTTGGTGCCGAATTGAAAAAAGATAAGGATCGCGAAGCGCTCACGGCATTATTCAAACAAGTCGAACCGGAAGATTTGGTCAAGTTCGGTCTAATTCCCGAGTTGATCGGTCGACTACCTGTCATCACGCCATTAACCGAGTTGGATGAAGAGGCATTGATTAAGATCTTAACCGAGCCGAAAAATGCCATTATCAAGCAATACCAAGCCTTATTCAAAATGGAAGGGGTTGAGCTGAAATTCACCAAAGAAGCATTGACGGCAATTGCCCAAAAAGCGATTTCCCGTAAAACAGGGGCAAGGGGATTGCGCTCAATCGTCGAGAATCTGCTTCTTGATACAATGTATGATCTGCCTTCGCTTCAAGCGAAAAGAGTAACCGTAGGCAAAGCCTGTATTGAGAAAGGCGAAAAACCGAAGGTCGAGTAACCGTGGCGGAGGGCAAAAATCACGGGGTGATTTTTGTCCTTTTGCGCTAAACAGAGAGAAAAAGTATGAGACTGTGGCAAACCCGACATATCCTTACTTATTTGTTACTGCCCTTTTCCTGCCTTTTTGGGCTGATCAGCCGACTGCGTATGGCGTTATACCGCAAAAAAATACTGAAATCGTACCGCTCTCCGGTACCGGTATTGGTGGTCGGTAATATCACGGTCGGTGGCAACGGTAAAACCCCCGTAGTGATTTGGTTGGTCGAACAACTTCGACAAAGAGGAATGAACGTCGGTGTGATTTCCCGCGGTTACGGCGGTAAAAACAAGATCTTCCCGCAGTTGGTGAGTGCGGAAAGTGATCCGAATTTGATGGGTGACGAACCGGTGTTAATTACCCGACGTACCGGGGCTCCCGTTGCAGTTTCGCCGAATCGTCAACAAAGCATTGAATTGTTGCTTGAACAGTATAAATTGGATCTCATTGTGACCGATGACGGTTTACAGCATTATGCGCTTGAGCGGGATATGGAATGGGTGGTGGTAGACGGTGAGCGCCGCTTCGGTAACGGTTTTTTACTACCTGCCGGTCCGTTACGGGAATTGCCGTCCCGTTTGAAATCGGTACAAGCGGTCATTTGTAACGGAAAAAATGCAAAAAACGGCGAATACCTGATGCAACTGCTTCCTCGTATCGCCGTCAATTTAAAAACAGGGGAACAGAAACCGCTTGGCGACTTCGCCCGCAAGCCGGCCGTTGCATTTGCCGGGATCGGCTATCCGCCGCGTTTTTTCACCATGCTAAAGGCATTAGGGATTGAATTACACGCCGAGCACAGCTTTGCCGATCATCAATCCTATTCGCAACATATGATTCAACCATTGCAACAGGGCGATATTCCCTTGTTGATGACTGAGAAAGATGCGGTCAAATGCAACGCTTTTGCTCAGGGAAATTGGTGGTTCGTCCCCGTATCTGCAAATTTTTCCGAAAAAGAGACCGCTTGTTTATTGAACCCCGTCCTCGATTTAGTGAGAAAACACCATGAACGAAAAATTACTTAACAGCGTTGCTTGCCCGATTAGCCACGGCAAATTGGAGTGGGATAAAGAGAATAACCGTTTAATCAGTCGTGAAGCGCAAGTAGCGTACCCGATTGTAAACGGCATTCCGGTATTGCTCCCCGAAAAAGCGGAAAAATTGTAACATCCAAAACAAAACGGAGGCCAATGGCTTCCGTTTTTGTTTGGTTTATCTTGCGCGGAAAATAATACGACCTTTACTTAAATCGTAAGGTGTCATTTCAACGGTCACTTTATCCCCGGTTAAAATACGGATGTAGTTCTTACGCATTTTGCCTGAAATATGAGCGGTGACGACATGTCCGTTTTCTAATTCGACACGAAACATCGTGTTAGGTAAGGTTTCTAAAATCGTACCTTGCATTTCAATGCAATCTTCTTTAGCCATTGATTCCTCTTTGAGTTATGAATTTACTGATGCCTTTTTGGCAAAAACGGGCGGTATTATACTCTCACTGGGTCAAATTACAATCACTTGCGCTGAAAAGCCCGGCGGCGGGAATGAAAACGCTGCGTTTGGGTTTTGGTGCTTTCCGGCACCAATTTAAACGGCAGGCTGACAATATGCGGATGTCTGCGGACAAAATAATAGAAACAACTGACGAATAATCCACCGGCGAGGAACAGGATGACCAGTTCGCCGTACAGTAAATGAAACAGTTCGTTCACTTTACTTCGGGTTGTTTGAGCATATTGCGAATCGAAGGTCACCCGCAAAAAGCCGACTAAATCCTGTTGAGCGAAAATCGGTTCCACAATTTGTTGTGTGGCAGGATGAGCATCGTCGTCTTGTACATGTTGCGGTTGAAACGGCAGTGCATTTTTACTTTGTGCAATGAGAACGCCCTCGGTCGAATAGAGGTTGGCGTCAATCACGAACTCTTCTTTGACGAAGGTATCGAGCGCTTCGGTCAGCTCTTCATTTGAGGCATTTTTCATCAGCATCATCGAAAACAGCTTCGCTTGCTGGCGCACCAACAAATGAGACAAGTTTGACACTTGGTTTATGCTGGCCAGTTGCGACCCCAGCTTGAAGTGACTGACGCCGGTTAAAATAATGCCGACGATTGCCACACAGATGACGACAACGGCAGAAAGAATACTGATTCGGATGAGTTTTTCACGCGCAATATACATACATACCCTCTTAGGATTAGCGCAGCGATTGTAGCCTGTAAATCAACAATAGTATAGTGGCTTGTCTTCGGTAGACAGCGGTGCGTTATTTTCATATGATCGCACCTCCATTCTCTTTAATGCGGAACAAATATGCAGACCACTTTTTTTATTTATGCGAAATCGCTCTCTTCAGAACAAATCCGCCGATTTGCCGAACAATCCGAAGCCGAATTGTTGGGGGTAACGGATTATTTAGATTACCGAATTGCATTTTTTCAAGGCGAAGTGACCGCTTGTGTACGTGAGAATGCTGCCGCTATACAGGCGGATTTCAGCGAGTTATCGATAACACCGACGTTAGCACAAACCGGGCTGTTAGTGATGGACATGGATTCAACCGCCATTAAGATTGAGTGTATTGATGAAATCGCCAAATTGGCGGGAACGGGCGATATGGTCTCGGCAATTACTGCCAGTGCAATGCGTGGCGAGTTGGATTTTGAACAAAGTTTGCGCAAACGTGTCGGCACCCTTGAAAATGCCCCTGAAGGTATTTTGCAAAAAGTACGGGAAAACCTACCGCTAATGGACGGTTTTGAGCAAATGGTGGCTATTTTGAAGCAACACGGTTGGAAACTGGCGATCGCGTCGGGCGGGTTTGATTATTTTGCAGACTATCTAAAAGAAAAGCATGCGCTGGATTTTGCCGTATCCAATCGGTTGGAAATTATCGACGGCAAATTAACCGGTAATGTGTTGGGAAAGGTGGTTGATGCAAAATATAAAGCCGAAACCTTACGGCGTTTGGGTGAAAACTTTCAGATTCCGCAATGTCAATGGGTTGCCGTCGGTGATGGTGCAAACGATTTGCCGATGTTGGCGGCGGCAAGCTTAGGCGTGGCGTTACATGCCAAACCTAAGGTGCAGGAACAAGCCGAATATGTCGTAAACTTCGGGGATTTAAGCGCATTAGTTTTATTATTAAATGCGAAAAATTTATTTAACCAAGTAAGAGGAAAATAATATGCCGTCTTTTGATATTGTATCTGAAATTACCCTACACGAAGTCCGTAATGCGGTGGAAAACGCCAATCGCGTTCTCAGTACCCGATATGATTTTCGTGGTGTGGAAGCGGTTATCGAATTAAATGAAAAAAATGAAACGATTAAAGTCACGACCGAATCGGATTTCCAATTGGAACAATTAATCGAGATTTTAATCGGTGCATGCATTAAACGTGATATTGATAGCACTTCGCTTGATATTCCGACGGAAAGTGAGCATCACGGTAAACTTTACAGTAAAGAAGTGAAGTTAAAGCAAGGCATTGAAACCGAAATGGCGAAGAAAATCACGAAATTGATTAAAGAGTCTAAAATTAAGGTGCAAACGCAGATTCAAGGCGAACAAGTGCGTGTGACCGGGAAATCGAGAGATGATTTGCAAGCGGTGATTCAATTAGTGAAAGGCGCCGATTTGGGACAACCGTTCCAATTTAATAATTTCCGCGACTAGTTGATTGAAAAAAGAGCAAACAGGTGATGTTCGAACGGGGATCGCTTTTTGGCGGCGTTTGTTTGGGGAAATATGCTAACTCTATGATATTTATGATATTTATTTTAAAAAGTTGTAAAAATCATCGTTTTGCCTAGGAACTAGCCAAATGCGTCGTTTTTTTGAAAAAGAGTTTGACATATTTTTATATCCTAGTATCATGCACGCCCACAGACACAGTGAGTGGTGAGATGGCCGAGCAGGCTGAAGGCGCTCCCCTGCTAAGGGAGTATGGGGTTCAAAAGCTCCATCGAGGGTTCGAATCCCTCTCTCACCGCCATTTACTTTATCACGCACCCGTAGCTCAGCTGGATAGAGTACTCGGCTACGAACCGAGCGGTCAGAGGTTCGAATCCTCTCGGGTGCGCCATTTTATTTTTATCTATCAGATAAAATGGTTGCAGATAAATTAAATAACACGGTTTCTTTTCAAATACGCACCCGTAGCTCAGCTGGATAGAGTACTCGGCTACGAACCGAGCGGTCAGAGGTTCGAATCCTCTCGGGTGCGCCATTTCAAAGTGCTTCCCGATTTTCATTTTAGTGTATATAAACGGTTTTTATGCTGACCTTTGCACATCAAGAACATATTCGAACGTATTATTCCGATACCCGAAATATTCATTTTCAATTACCGAATTTAACTCAAAAACTGTCCGCTGACGTTTGCGTCATTGGCGGAGGACTTTTCGGATTATCCGCCGCATTAGAGCTTGCCGAAAAAGGCAAACGGGTGATTGTCCTTGAAGGCGCTCGGATTGGTTTCGGGGCATCGGGGCGTAACGGCGGACAGGCAATTAACGGCTTTGAAGAAGGTATTGATGAATATATTAAACAAATCGGTATTGAAAAAACCCGTCAGTTGTGGGAGATGTCGTTAGAAGCCATCGCGATTATCGAGCAGCGGATCAACAAATACGGTATTCAATGCGATTGGAAAAAAGGTTACGCCACATTGGCGTTAAACGAGCGCCGTTTGAATGACTTGGTATCGATTGAAAAAGCCAGCCGTGACGTGTTCGGCTATCAGCACATGCAACTGTGGGATAAAGCGAAAGTTGAACGGCACGTCGGTAGTAAAATTTACTGTGGCGGTTTATATGACAGCCAATCCGGGCATCTGCATCCGCTCAACTATTGCTTGGGGTTGGCACAAGCCTGCTTGCAAGCCGGCGTTTCCGTTTATGAACATACTCCGGCGTTGGATTTGCAGACAAACGGTAAGACGGCGAAGATTACCACACCGGAAGGCGAAGTGACCGCACAGTACGTTGTATTGGCGACCAATGCGTATATTGATGCCAAATCCAATAAAAAAATCAGTTTTAAGATAGCCCGTAAAATTTTACCGATAGAAAGTTTTATGATTGCCACGGAACGTTTGGAACAACATGTTGCGGACAGTATTATCAATAACGGCATGTCGGTTTGCGATAACAATATTTTTCTCGATTATTACCGTTTAAGCGCCGATAACCGTTTGTTGTTCGGCAGTGATTCCAGCAGCAACGTCGATATGGTCGAAAAGATGCGCCGCAATATGCTGGAAGTCTTTCCGCAGTTGGAAGGCGTTAAGATTGAGTACGGTTGGGGCGGGCCGGTTGATATGACCGTTAATTCTACCCCGCATTTCGGACGGGTCAGATCCAATATCTATTTTGCCCATGGTTTTTCCGGACACGGTGTCGCCTTAACGGGGCTGGCGGGAAGAATCATTGCCGAGGCGATTGAAGGGAACGGTGAACGTCTTGCCGTTTTTGAAGCGTTAAAAGTACCGAGTATTTTAGGGGGAAAATTCGTCAAACAAATGGCGCTTAAGATCGGGATGAATTATTATCGGTATTTGGATAAATACAAGTAAGCCGAATATACAAGCGGTACGATTTTCCAAATTATTTGCAGAATCGTACCGCTTGTTTTTTTATTGTTGATGCAACATCATGAAACCGATGCGCTGTCTGCCGGCAATTCGCCGTTTTAATTTATGGATGTGTAAAATGCGGCGCGCTTTGTTACTGCATAGCCGCTTAGTTTTTTGTTTTAATTTACGTCTTCTAAACATAAAGAATCCTTATTTTTCTGATTGAACCGTCGGTTTAGTACCGTTCGGTATCATTGTTTCATTTTGCTGTGCTTTTTCCGTTTGTTGCGCTTCTTGCTCTTTGACCCGTTGATGGTTCATGATGCTGTTGTAATAACGGCGGATGTTTTCCACATAGCTAAACGCTTCAAAGCCGCGCGCGTAACCGTATTTCAGGTTTTTATAATAACGTTTTTCAGCAAGCAGCGGTAAATTCTTTTTCACGTCCAGCCAGTTGTCCGGGTCGCCACCCAGTTGTTTGGTCAAGCGACGAACATCCAATACATGCCCCAAGCCCATGTTATATGCGGCCAGCCCGAACCAAATGCGATCTTCTTGAGGGATGGTTTGCGGTAATTGGCTGACCAATAATCGCAAATACTCCGCCCCACCTTTAATGCTTTGTTCCGGATCGGTTCGGTCGCTGATATTCATGCGCTCCGCCGTATCCCGCGTCAGCATCATCATACCTCGTACGCCGGTCGGTGAGGTGGCGTTCGGATCCCAATGCGATTCTTGATAGGCCACTGCCGCCAACATCTGCCATTCCATGCCGTTATTATGCTTTTCAAACAGCGCTTGATAACGCGGTAAAATGCTTTCAATCGCTTTTAAGTAACTTTGCGTATCGACATAATCAAAACGCGCTAAGTGATTAAAATATTTCTCTTCAATGCGGGAGATCAAACCCGTTTCATTGGCTTGATTGAGAAACTCCAATACCGCCGCCTGCAATTCGCTGTAGGGGTTATTCTGCAGATACCATACCACCGGGACTTCATCGGTCAGATCAAAGCCGACGGCAACATTCGGTTTGATTTGCTGCGCGGCGGAAACGTCGATGGAAACCGCCACCGTATACGGAATCTTCCCTTCTGCCACTTGAATCAATAATTCTTCTTGAGTGAACTGATCGGTCGTTTTCCATTTTAACGTCGGATTTTTCTCTTGCAGGTTTTGCAAGATCGGCAACACGGGACTGCCGGCAGGAACGAGCAATTCACCTTTCAGATCGGTAATCTTATAGGGGCGCGTCGTCCCTTTTCGATATACGACCTGCCATGAGGCGGAATAATAGCTGGCACCGATTTGAAATTGCTCGGCTTGCTCAGGCTGAAACAAGAGTCCGGCGGCGGCAATATCGACCTCATTATGTTTGAGTGCGTTAAACAGCAATTCACTGTTTTCATAGGATTCCACTTCAAGACTGACGCCGATGTAATCGGCAAAGGCTTTGGCAAGATCGTATTCAATGCCGGATTTACCTTCCGAACCGATGAAATAAGAGATCGGGTGATTAATCATGCCGACTTTTAACATCTGACGTTGCTGGATTTGCGCATAGCGGTTTTCTTCGGCCTGCATCGCTTTTTGCCACGGGAAAACCATATCCCATGCCCATAGCAATAATGCGATACCGATACATAGTCGAATAGCTAAACCTTTCACGATAAATTCTCTTTAAAAACAGTCAGTAAACGGCAGTGTAGCAAACTTTAAGGCAGATCAAAACAGATAAACAAGCGGTGTGATCCGATGATTTTTTTGCAAAATTTTCTCGATATCTCACCGCTTGTCAATTACTCCGGTAAGAACCCGCCGCTTTGATGTGCCCACAGTTTTGCATAGACGCCGTTTAACGCGAGGAGTTCTTCGTGGCTGCCTTGTTCGACGATTTCGCCTTGATCCAATACAATCAATCGATCCATTGCCATAATGGTTGACAGGCGGTGAGCAATCGCCACGACGGTTTTGCCTTCCATGAGTTCGGTTAAGTTCTCTTGGATTGCCGTTTCGACTTCCGAATCTAGAGCGCTGGTGGCTTCATCAAGCAGCAAAATCGGTGCGTCTTTTAACATCACTCGGGCAATCGCAATACGTTGACGTTGTCCGCCCGAGAGTTTCACGCCCCGTTCACCGACGTGTGCATCATACCCCGTTCTGCCTTTGGCATCGGTTAAGTAAGGAATAAAATCCGCCGCAGAAGCACGCTCAACCGCACGTAACATCTCTTCTTCCGTTGCCGTCGGGCGACCGTAAAGTAAATTATCCCGAACCGAACGATGCAAAAGAGAAGTATCTTGCGTCACCAAACCGATTTGCGAGCGCAAGCTCTCTTGGGTGACATTGCGGACATCTTGCCCGTCAATTTCGACGGAGCCGTTTTGTACATCATAAAAGCGCAACAATAGGTTAGTGAGCGTAGATTTACCGGCACCGCTTCGCCCGACCAGTCCGACTTTTTCGCCTGCTTTAATGTGTAATTCAAAATCCTTTAATAACGGTTTTTTTGCATTATAAGCAAAGTCCACATGATTAAAATGAATCTCTCCCCGCATTACTTCAAGCGGCTTGGCTTCGGCTTTGTCGACAATCGTTTTCGGTTTGGATAAGGTTTCCATGCCGTCTTGTACCGTGCCCAGATTTTCAAACAGGCGGGCGAATTCCCACATAATCCATTGGGATAATCCTTTGATGCGTAACGCCAATGCCGTAGAAGTAGCGATCGCGCCGGCGGTAACTTGACCGGCGGACCAAAGCCATAAACCAATACCCGCTGTGATCGTAATCAATGCGATACTGATAAAGTAGGTTAATGTTTCAATGGTGGTCACCAAGCGCATTTGCTTATGCACGGTTACCATAAACTCCTCCATCGATTCTTTGGCATAACGGGATTCGCGGTTGCCGTGGGAGAACAGTTTGACCGTTGCAATGTTAGAGTAAGCATCGGTAATTCGCCCCGTCATCAAGCTGCGGGCATCGGATTGCTCTTGAGCGGCTTGTGCCAATTTCGGTACATAGACGCGAATAATCGTGGCTAAACTGATAACCCATAGAATAAACGGAACGAACAACCAACTGTCAAGTTGGATCAAAATGACACTGGTGGTGGTGAGATAGACAATCACATAGACCAACATGTCAGCACAAGTCATCAGCACATCCCGTACCGCAAGAGCGGTTTGCATGACTTTGGCGGAAACGCGTCCGGCGAATTCGTCCTGATAGAAACTCATGCTCTGACCAAGCATTAAACGGTGGAAATTCCATCTCAAACGCATTGGGAACACACCTTGTAAAGATTGAAAGCGAATCGCGCAGGCAAGATAGACAAAGACTACACTCATTAACGCCACAATCAGCATTAAAATCAGCGAGGTGCCTTTTTCTTGCCAAAGCTGTTGAACGGAATATTTGTTTACCCAGTCAACCAATTCTCCCATATATTGAAATAAGATCCCTTCAATGATCCCGATAAACGCCACAAATACAATTAACGTAATAAAGTAGCCCCGCATTCCTTTGGTTGTTTCAAAAATAAACGGAATGACTTTAGAACGAGGTGTTGCAGGGTGATCTTCGGGATAGGGATTGATACGGTTTTCAAACCATTCGAAGAGTTTGTTTAGCATAACTTTCCTAAAATGAAATTCCCCCTAAAGTCGGGGGACAAAAAGCATGAGTAATTATGGATTTAGCAATTTTTCATCTAATGTTAAATCTTCATTACGATTAATGCCTATCGGCTGTTTTAATACGTTTCTTGCAATATCGTGCGCGTCGGCAAGGGAATGCTCTTTATACGATCCGCATTGGTATTCGTTTAATTCCGGAATTTTAGATTCGTCCGGCACTTTTTCTAACGCATCACGCATAGAGGCTTCCCATGCCTTTGCCACTTCTTCCGCCGCAGGCGCACCGATTAACGACATATAAAACCCCGTACGGCAACCCATCGGTGAAATGTCGATGATTTCAACGCTTTCGCTATTTAGGTGATCGCGCATAAAGCCTGCAAATAAATGTTCCATGGTATGAATCCCGCGAGGCGATAAAATGTCTACGTTCGGGCGGACAAAACGTAAATCGAATACGGTAATCGTATCGCCCTTCGGGGTTGTCATGGTTTTTGCCACACGTACTGCCGGGGCGTTCATTTTAGTATGGTCAACTTTAAAACTGTCTAATAATGGCATAATCTTCTCCAAAAAAATTAACATAAAAATAGGGACTTCCGCTCATACGATTCGGGCCTATTGTGCAGAACCCTGATCCCAACTTTGTGCGCCCTCCGGCGATTTACGCAATAAACGAAAGCGTTGATTTGCCTCCGCTTGCGGTTGAACGACCTTGCCGGATGGCGTTGAGAAGGTGATTCCGCCGTTGAGCAACTGCGACATCGTACCGGAGCTAATACTTGCGCCGCTTAAACTGATATCCATGCTATAGCCTGTTGATGCCCAAAATTCACTGTTTTTACGGACTAAATGTTTGTATTGATTGTTTATGGCTAAATGAATATAGACGCGGTCGCCCAATTCGCTGAGGCTGAGGCGTTGTACAATACCGACTTGCATACCGCGATACATGACAGGTGCTTGCGGTGTAATGCCGTTGGCATCCGTGGTTTCCACAATAATCGGGAAGCCGTTACCGTATTGGGTTTTCACCGTATCGGTATCGCTGATGTGGAACAGTGTTTGGCGTTCTCCCGAACCGGCGTCCACATTGACGTAGTTTTGTAATGCGGCATCTAAGTTTCTGAAACCGGTGGTATCGATTTCAGGGGAAACGGCGCTGAATTTACTGCCGGCTTTAGCTAACATCGCATAATATTTCCCTTCCAAGTAAGCGGTGGCTTTGATCTGTTTTTTTGCATTATCCAGTTGTAAGGATTCAATGGTACCGACAGTGAGTCCCATATATTTGATCGGCATACCTTTACTTAATTTAGATGCATCTTTGGCAATCAAGGTAATATACGTATTGCCTGACGTCGCCTTAGTGTAGCTGGCATATAAGGTTTTGTTGCCTTTTACTCCCTCGTTATCAAAGCTAATGGCACCTTTTAGCGTACGCATCAGCGGAGCCGCTTGGACATTTAATCCGCTGGCGGATACATTAACTTGTACCGCCGGTTCAACCCAGAAGCGACTGGTTTCGCTTAATAAATGGCGGTATTTCGGTTCAATATAAAGGTAAACCTCAAATTTATTTTTTTGTGGCTGTACGTTCAGTACTTCACCGATTTGAAAATCCCGATACAGTACGACCGAACCGCTATCGATACCGGATAATTCCGTTGCCGAGAGCGTGAGCGTCGCCCGTTTTTCGGCACTGGTGATACCCGCTTCGGCATTGTCGATATCTTTATAAAGCGGATAATGTTTGTTCGGTTCGCTACCGCCTTTCCCGGCAAGGATACGGATACCGCCTTTCAACCAATCGGACGGTGAACCGGCATGAATCCGTAATCCGTCTAATCCGACGGACATATCCACATTCGAAATCGCAACGAATTTGCTGTCGGCGGAAACCAAATGGCGGTACGGCGGGAAAATAATCGCTTGAAACGTGACATTATCCAGCGCCAACGACCGTTTGAGAATTTCCCCGATTTGGATATCGTTATAGTAGATTCCCTGACCTTGATCGACCCCATAAGATTGCGGCGCAGTTAATGTAATCGCCAAAATATTCGGTCGGGAGAGCAAGTAATCGGATTCTTTTTGTACGGTGAACTCAAAGCGGGGTTCGCCGTTGCCTTTCTGAATATCAAAAAAGATACCGCGGAAAAGCTCGTTGATTTTACTGATTTGTTCTTTATTCAGGTTAAATCGCGGTTCTTTTAACAGTATCAATGAGTCGGAACGCAGCAAATCGGTATGGTTCGGATCAATCAACAAGGTACCGGTCATTGTGCCTTGAACGTCGTCGTTTAATTCGCCTTCAGCCGTCTGTATATTCGAGATATCCAGCCCGGAAAGTACACCGACCTGAATATTTTGGTAATAAACCGGGGTTTCATTGACTTTCAAATTCGGCATGACCGGTAGTGTAATACGGACTTCTTTACCGCGTTGCGCCGATTTTAAATTGTCGTATAACTCAAATTTTTGCCCTTGCTCGGCAGGCACTGCATTGTCCGGTGAATCAAAAGCCACTGCGCCTTGAACGATGGAAGCAAGGCTATCCATCGAGATATTTAAACCGGTACCTAAATTGGCATTGACATTGATACCACTGATATTCCAAAAGTGACTGTCTTTTTTGACTAAATTGGCATACTTTTTATCAATCACGACGTCAATTTCAATTTTTTTTTGATCGGCGGTAAAGCGGTAATCGGTAATGTTTCCGACCGGCACCTTGCGGAAGTAAACGCTTGCCCCGACGGTAATCGAGCCTAAATCATCGGATACCAAACGAATCAATAAATCCCCGTCGGTGACCGATACGGCGGGTGGCTCTTGTTCGGCGACAAATTCATTCTTACTTTTTCCTTCGCCCGGTAATAACGTGATGTAGTTACCCGATACCAATGCATCTAAACCGGAAACTCCGGCAAGAGAGGCACTGGGTTTGACCAACCAAAACTTCGTGCCTTCGGTTAAAACGGATTTGGCTTCCGGATTGATTTCGGCTTCGACTTCGACTTCTTTCAAGTCGTCGACAAAATAAACTTTCTTCACCTGACCGATTTGCAAGCCTTGGTAACGAATGATGGTTTTACCGGCGGTAATGCCGTCGCCTTCATTAAAGCGAATGGTGATTTTTTCACCTTGCTCTTTCAAAATTTGGAAAAAAAGTAAACCACCGACAATAAAGGCAACAATCGGTAACAACCAAAAAGGTGAAATTTTTCGAGGTTGGCGGATTTTAGCCGGTACCGTTTCAGGATTATTTTCTGACATAATTTTTTACGAAGTTTAAATACACACAAGCGGTGCGATTATGCAAAAATTTTGCAAAATCACACCGCTTATCAAAAGCGCCTATGATGAAAAGCGTTAGTTTTTCTCTTTATCTTTTTCATCGCATTGATTGATATTGCTGCACTTCCCATAAAGATAGAGGCTATGGTTCGCCAGCTCGATACCGTGTTGTTGACTGATTTCACGCTGACGGCGTTCGATTTCGGAATCTTTAAATTCAAACACTTTACCACAGTCCATACAGATGATGTGATCGTGTTGATGATTCATGTTTAACTCATAAACCGCTTTGTTGGCATCAAAATTGTGGCGGGTTAAAATCCCGACCTCTTCAAATTGGTTCAACACGCGGTAAACGGTCGCCAAACCGATTTCCGATTTTCGTTCCAATAATAATTTATAAATGTCCTCGGCGGAAAAATGTTGCATATCCTCACGGGTGACTTGCATTAATTCCAAGATCGTCAAACGTGGTTCGGTGACTTTTAAGCCGACTTTTTTCAGTAGTTTCACATTTTCTTCAGACATATATCCTCCAATAGATATATTAAGCCAATTCGGCTAAATACATTTCATCAAAAATTTGTTTACACCAACGATTGACGCGATCTTCGGTTAATTCCGGTTGGCGATCTTCATCGATACATAAACCGACGAAAGTCTCTTCATCCACTAAGGCTTGAGAGGCTTCAAACGTATAACCTTCCGTCGGCCAGTGTCCGACAATCGTACCGCCGTTCGGTTCAATAACGTCACGTACCGTTCCCATGGCATCACAGAAGTATTCGGCGTAGTCTTCTTGGTCGCCGCAACCGAAAATTCCGACGATTTTGCCGGTAAAATCAATCTCTTTTAAGGTCGGCATAAAATCGTCCCAATCTGCTTGAGATTCGCCGTAATACCATGTCGGAATACCGATTAATAAGAAATCGTAGGCTTCAATATCTTCTTTTGTGCTTTTTGCAATATCACGAATATCCACTAGATTTGCACCTAGTTGTTTTTGGATCATTTTAGAAATATTTTCTGTGTTTCCGGTATCGCTACCGTAAAATAAACCGACAACTGCCATTTGAAATACCTATTTGTTTGTGCAATACCTTACGTATTGATGTGCTCATTTAAAATTATTTCGATTAACTGTCCGCGCGATACCCCTTGGAGGACCGCTTTATCTTCCAGTGCCTGCACCAAATCCGAATGGAGTTTCAATTCCACCCGCTTTAAACCCGATGAACGATCACGTTTCAGCTGATTACGTTTATTAATACGGGCTTGTTGTGTCCGCGTTAACGGATTGGTTCGAGGTCGCCCGGCTTTCGGCATGTTTGCGAACAGATCAAGCGTAATACAATCTGAATCTTGTTTTGCCATTACTACAATATTGGGCTACGAGCCTCCCGTTCAGATGAGAATGAGAAGCCAATTATTAAAGTGCGAACTATAGCACAATCTAAAATCGTTGGAAATGGCTGAATGCGTAGGGAGCGCGTATCTTTTTGATTATCGGATTTGCAAATTTTTGTGCAAAACAGACCGCTTGTCAGTCTTGAATGTCTTCAAAATTCGCCGAGAGCAAGTCGGCTAAATCTTGTGGAGTCAGCTCGATATCCAATCCGCGTTTTCCGCCGGAGACAAAAATTGTCGAAAAATTCAGCGCAGCACGGTCAATGATTGTCGTTAAACGCTTTTTTTGTCCGAGCGGACTGATGCCGCCAAGCAAATAGCCGGTGGTTTTTTGTGCGATATTTTTATCCGCCATCTCGACTTTTTTCACATTCAATGCTTGGGCGGCTCGCTTTAAATTCAGCATGTTGGATACCGGCACAATCATCACGGCGAGCTTCTTTTGATCGCCGTTTTCGGCAACCAATAGCGTTTTAAATACCTGATCGGCATTCAAACCGAGTTTATCCACTGCTTCTTGCCCGAAATCGGTGTTGTTCGGATCGTGCTCATAAGGATGAAGTTGAAAAGCGATGCGGTGTTTCTTCAGTAAATTGATGGCAGGTGTCACGGTTTTTCCTTTCGTAAAAAAGCGAATTAGGGGTAAAATCTTTTCTTTATTTTGACGAGAGAAGAACAGAATGGCAAATATTCGTTTGGCAATCGCTGCCGATTTTTTATTAGCTGAGAAATTATTAGGCGCTTTAGCACAGAGCAGTTTAGAATTTGAACAGATTTCTGCCGTGGAATTAGAAAACTTCGGTGAAGAACATTCCTTGCGTTTCGGGGCAAAAGCGATAGAACAAATTGCATTGGATGACGTCGATTGGTCGCAATTTACCCATGTGTTGTTTGCCGGAAAAATGGCAAATGCGGAATTGCTCGCTCAAGCAGTGCAAGCGGGTTGTATCGTCTTGGATTTGTACGGTATCACGGCGTTAATCGGTAACGTACCGGTTATTGTACCGAGTGTGAATAATGAAATGGTCGCCAACGTGCGGGAACGTAATATCGTAGCGTTGGCGAACCCGCAAATCAGCCAGCTTGCTCTTGCGTTAAAACCGTTGCTCGATCAGCCGCTTCAACAGATTTTTGTGACTTCATTATTACCATCCGCCTATTTCGGTGATGAAAAAGTGCGCGAACTGGCGGGGCAAACCGCACAATTGCTGAACGGCATTCCGCTTGATGATGAAAAGCCGCGTGTAGCCTTTGACTGTGTACCCGCCAATGTACAAGGCGATGAGAAGCAGTTGCCGTTTTCCCGAGCCTTTGAACTGCAGTTTGCAAAAATTTTGCCGAATCTGACCGCTTGTATAACGTTTCATTCGGTTCAAGTACCTGTTTTTTATGGCGTTTCACAAATGGTGACAGTGCAATCGGAATATGCCTTTGACGCAAACCGATTAAGTGAGCAGTGGCAACAACAAGAATGGGTTGAGTTTAATGCCGAGGCTGTCGTTACCCCGGTGAAAAACGGTGAAAATGAAGAAGCGAATGCGCTGCAAATCAGCCAATTACTCAATAAAAACGACAATACCTTACAATTCTGGACTGTCGCCGATGAACAACGTTTCAGCCTGGCGTTTTTAGCGGTGGAATTGTTGAAAGACGTTTTAACTTACGAATAATTTAGTTATTGGGGCATAATCATGTTAGAAAAACTATTTCAGTTGAAAGCAAAAGGCAGTAATGTCAAAACCGAAATTGTGGCGGGGATCACCACTTTCTTTACGATGGTGTATATCGTTTTCGTTAACCCGTCGATTCTTGGTGTGGCGGGAATGGATACGCAGGTTGTATTTGTTACCACCTGTTTAATCGCCGCTTTCGGCACCATTGCGATGGGCTTATTCAGTAACCTGCCTATCGCCCTCGCACCGGCAATGGGGTTAAACGCATTCTTTGCCTTTGTGGTGGTTCAGAAGCTCGGCTACTCGTGGCAAACGGGGATGGGCGCAATTTTCTGGGGTTCCGTCGGCTTGTTTGTATTGACCGTATTGCAAGTTCGCTACTGGTTCATGTCAGCCATTCCGCTTGGTTTGCGGGTTGGCATCGGCGCAGGTATCGGCTTATTTATCGCCTTAATCGGCTTTAAAAACATGGGCTTAGTGGTGGCGAATCCGGACACGTTAGTGGCGTTAGGCGAATTACACGATCCGAAAGTGTTAATGGGCATTTTAGGTTTCTTTATTATTGTCGTTTTAGCGGCAAAAGGCATTCATTCCGGCGTGTTAATTTCAATCGTGGTTGTCACTGCATTAGCATTACTCTTTGATCCCGATGTCAAATTCTCAGGTGTTATTTCCACACCACCAAGCCTTGAAGCAGTCGTTGGTCAAGTTGACGTAGCGGGGGCGCTGGATACCGCTTTGCTCGGAATTATTTTCTCGTTTATGTTGGTCAATCTGTTTGACTCGTCGGGTACGTTAATTGCCGTAACAAACAAAGCGGGCATAGCCGATGAGCAAGGGCGTTTCCCGAAAATGAAACAAGCGCTTTATGTGGATAGCGTCAGTGCCATGGCGGGTTCTTATATGGGAACCTCGGCAATCAGTACGTATATCGAAAGCGGATCGGGCGTTTCTGTGGGCGGTCGTACAGGTTTAACGGCTGTCGTTGTTGGCGTGCTTTTCCTATTAACAATCTTCTTCTCACCGCTTGCAGCCGTTGTACCGGCTTATGCAACGGCGGGAGCGCTGGTTTTTGTCGGCATTTTAATGGCATCGAGCCTGATTGAAGTGAAATGGGACGATTTAACCGAAGCCACGCCGGCCTTTATTACCACCGCAATGATGCCGTTTACCTACTCGATTACCGAAGGGATTGCTTTCGGCTTTATCAGCTATTGTGTGATGAAACTTTGTACCGGTAGAGCCAAAGAGATTAACCCGGCAGTTGCCGTCGTTTCATTGCTGTTTATCGCCAAGTTTGTTTGGGTCGGCTGATCTCGCATCATACAAGCGGTCGGTTTTGACGGAAAATTTGCAAATTATCAATCTTATTTGACCCACTTTGGTGTCGGAATAAAAAGGCGTAATAGACGAAACGTGGCTTAAAGCCTGTAATATAAGACTTTAAGCTACTTTTTAGTCTACTCTACTCAATATATTGCAAACGATCAGTTTTCGATCTTATTCAACCCAAAACCGTCTTGTGCTTTAAGTTGATAATCGCCGTTCAAGAGTGCGTTCACTTCATACCAAGACAGGCTGACTTCCACAATTCCCTCAGCAAATGAGCCTAACTCATACGGCGGATAGACAAACGTTATTCCCGTCGGCGAAAAATAAAAATCATCGGAAATACGGAAATCCTTTTTATCGGCAAATCCTACATACTTTCCATCGATATCCGTCCTAGCTATACGGTATTGCTCCCATAATAATTCTTTCACTTTCGTTTGATTTTTCTCGCTGATTAAATCATTTAATCCGATCACAGCTTTCTTGTTGGTATCTACGTTGATATATTGAACGGCAAACATACCGTGAGCTCCGCCGCTGTAGCTATGGGAAGTCAAAGAGAAGGTCACAATACCGTTGCGTTGCCCGATATAAAAACTATCAAGGCTTTCGCTCAGTGCTATCGGCTTAAACTCTTTAGCTTCTTCAAGCATCGCTCCATAGCGTTCTTGTAATCGCTGAGTCAATAATTCAACCGTGATGTTTTCCGGGAGTTTTTCATTCTCGACCAACCACATTTTAAACATTTCCGCCAACAGCAATTGATTAAGCCATTCGATCCGGGTTTTCGGCACGGAAACGAACATACTGACTGTGGTATCTTCCCGTGCGAATTCATCTTTAGGATCTTTACCGAATTTCAGATGTTCCGATTTCTCGAATAACGGTTCAATCGTGACCTTTAGCGACGGAAAACCGATGTTTTCCAAGGTAGTTTTTGTTTCTGTATATTGGTTTTTGAGCCCTTCATGCTCTCTCTTAAGCGCACCAAGTTCATCGGATTTGGTTTTCAGATCCGCTTGAGATTTCTTTAAATCCGTTTCCAGCTGAACGATTTTTTTCTCTGCCTCAAACACTTTCTGCGGCAAATTCGTATCTTCACACGCCGATAAAGCCAACGCCGAAGCAACGACGGTCGCTAATAACAATTTTTTCATCGTATTCTCCTTATCATAAAAAAATCCCCGGTTTTTGAAGCCGAGGATAGAATCTGATTAATCGTCTAAGAAACTACGCAACGTTTCAGAACGGCTCGGATGACGCAGTTTGCGCAGTGCTTTCGCTTCAATTTGGCGAATACGCTCACGGGTTACATCAAACTGCTTACCAACCTCTTCTAATGTGTGGTCGGTATTCATATCAATACCAAAACGCATACGAAGGACTTTTGCTTCACGCGGGGTTAGACCTTCCAACACTTCATTAGTTGCAATACGCAGACTTTCCGCCGTTGCCGAATCTAAAGGCAGCTCTAACGTGCTGTCTTCAATGAAATCACCTAAATGTGAATCGTCGTCGTCACCGACCGGCGTTTCCATTGAAATCGGCTCTTTGGCAATCTTCAAGACTTTGCGGATCTTATCTTCCGGCATGCCCATGCGCTCCGCCAACTCTTCCGGTGTCGCATCTCGTCCCATTTCTTGTAAACATTGGCGGGAAATCCGATTTAATTTATTGATAGTTTCAATCATATGTACCGGAATACGGATAGTGCGAGCCTGATCCGCAATTGAACGCGTAATCGCTTGGCGAATCCACCAGGTTGCATAGGTTGAGAATTTATAGCCCCGACGATATTCAAATTTATCCACCGCTTTCATTAACCCGATATTCCCTTCTTGGATCAAGTCTAAGAATTGTAAACCGCGGTTGGTGTATTTTTTCGCAATGGAAATTACAAGGCGTAAGTTGGCTTCTACCATTTCTTTTTTCGCACGACGGGCTTTTAATTCACCCTCCGAGATACGTCCGCCGATCTCGCGAATTTGGGCAATCGTCAAGCCGGTAGTCTCTTCCAATTTCTGCAAATTAGCAATGTTGACGCGGATATGATCAATATATTCCACCAATTTCGGTGCGCCGCCTTTTTTTGCGTTAATGGCTTTTTCAATCCACGCTTCGGAGGTTTCATGCCCTTGGAAAGCTTTCATGAAATCGCTTTTCTTCATTTTGGCATATTCCACCGCATAACGCTGAATTTGACGCTCTTCCGCCCGAACCTGTTTCATCATTTTCTGCATGGATTCCACCAGCAAATCGAATTGTTTCGGCACTAAACGGAATTCACGGAAAATATCGGACAAGGCTTGAATTTGCTCCTTTGAACGTTTGCTGGTTCGTCCGTATTTTTGAATGGTTTGTAACGCTTTTTCATGTTGATCACGCAATGCGTAAAATTTCTCACGAGCCAGTTCCGGGTCGATCGAATTGTCATCGCCATTGTCGCCGCTGCCTTCACCGTCTTCATCTTCGCTTTCGTCATCCACATCTGCTGTCACAACGCTGTCTTCATTTTCGTCATCCAAATCCGCTTCCAATTCATCAATCGGCGCCGATTCTTCCGCATTCGGATCAACAAACGCAGTCACCAGGTCGGAAAGACGCATCGCCCCCTCTTCGACCTGCATATAACGTGCAATTAGATCAGTCAAGGCTTCCGGATATTCCGCAACGGCACATTGCACCTCGTTGATCCCTTCTTCAATCCGTTTTGCAATGTCGATTTCCCCTTCGCGGGTCAGTAATTCCACGGTTCCCATTTCACGCATATACATACGAACAGGGTCGGTAGTACGACCTAATTCCGACTCCACCGTCGAAAGCACTTTGGTAGCTTCTTCCACGACATCTTCATCTGCAATCGCACCGGCAAGCATCAGCTCATCCGCATCAGGGGCAACTTCAAGGACTTTGATTCCCATATCGTTGATCATTTGAATGATATCTTCGATCTGATCGGCGTCAACCAACTCTTCCGGTAAGTGGTCATGTACTTCCGAAATCGTTAAATAGCCTTGCTCACGTCCTTGAGCAATAAGGAGCTCTAACTGCGATTGTTGTTCTTCTAACTGAGATTGTTGTTCCATAAATATTATCCGTATCTGTGCGTGCAAAACAGGTGGGAGATTATACCACTGCTTTTTAACGATAAATAGATTTGCAAAAAATTCTTAACAAGTGACCGCTTAATTTCGCCCTGCAAGCAACATCATTAATTCTTGCTTTTCAGCGCTGCCCAATCCTGTGGTACGATCTTTTGCCATCAGGATCTCAATTTGCCTATCGACTAACTTTTTATAAAAGAAGTCTAACGTTTCGATAAAGGTATCTTTAATATGCTCCGGCGCGACAAGATGATCCCAATTTGCCAAGACGACCAAGTGGCGATAATGATGACTATCACGCAGATGTTCAAGAATACCGCCCATTGACATCCCGACATGCTGTCGACATATTTCGGTCAGCTGTAAAAACAGATCAAACCCTTTTTCTTCCAAAGCATATAAAAACGATATATCGTCCGGGACGTTTTCAACCAATTCCGGATGCTGTAACAATAAGGCAATTAACAAACGCATCGGCGTCCGCTCGATCTTTGGCATATTGTGGTTAGACGGCTTATTTTCAATGGCTTTTTGCGGTAATAACGCTTCAAGTTGAGTCGGATCAAGAATGCCTAATTTTTGCCCGAGAATATTTCGTAAATAGACACGCAACATGTCTCCCGGGATGCGCTTAATCAGCGGAACCGCCAATGACGCCAATTTGGATTTTCCTTCTTTGGTGGACAAATCGACTTGCATTAGTAACGAATCAAATAAAAAATCGCTAAGCGTTTGGGCATTTGCCAAATAGGCGTCAAAGCCGCTTTTGCCTTCTTTTCGTACAAAACTGTCCGGATCTTCGCCGTCAGGGAGAAAAATAAATTTCAACTGACGTCCGTCGTGTAAATAAGGCAAGGCGTTTTCTAATGCACGCCAGGCTGCTTCGCGCCCTGCTCGGTCTCCGTCATAGCAACAAATGATTTGTTCGGTACAACGAAACATTTGCTGAATCTGTTCGCCCGTCGTTGCCGTGCCTAACGACGCAACGGCATTGGTAATACCGTATTGGGCCAGCGCCACAACATCCATATAGCCCTCCACAACAAACAGAAAAGTCGGCTCGGCTTCATGTTGTAAGGCTTGATATAAACCGTAGAGTTCACTGCCTTTATGATAGGTCGCGGATTCCGGCGAATTCAGGTATTTCGGCTTCTCATCCCCCATGACCCGACCACCGAAGGCGATCACCCGCCCACGCTTATCCCGAATCGGAAACATAATCCGATTGCGGAAACGATCGTAAACATGCCCTCGATCATTTTTTGAAAGCATCCCTGTATCCAGTAACTTCTGAACCTCTTCAGGATTATTCCCGAAACGGCGTAACACAGTATCCATGGCATTGGGCGCAAAACCGATTTCAAAACGTTCAATCACCTCTTGCGATAATGCCCGCTGTTGTAAATAAGCTTGAGCCGTCGTCTCCCGCACCAATTGCTGTTGATAAAACGTTGCTACCGCCCCTAATAACTCATATAAATTGCGGCGGGTTTTATAACTGGTCTGAGCGGCTTGCCCATCCCGATGGATCACGTTTTCCCGCGGTACTTCCAATCCGTGCATGGCGGCAAGTTCTTCAACCGCTTCGGGAAACTCCAATTTATCGTATTCCATTAAAAAACCGATTGCATTACCGTGCATGCCACACCCAAAACAATGATAGAACTGTTTGGATTGACTGACGGTAAAAGAGGGCGTTTTTTCATGATGAAAAGGGCAACAGGCTTGGTAATCGCGCCCGGCTTTTTTCAATTTGACCCGACTGTTAATCAACTCAACAATATCGGTACGCGCAATAAGATCATCAATAAACGAACGGGGAATGGAACCTTTCATTGACTGTCTCCTTGCTTGGAATACAAGCGGTCTGATTTTGCAAAAAATTCACAAAATCGCACCGCTTGTAAAAAGAATGGCTTTTATAAATGTTGAAACCGTGATTCCTGTAGGTTTCACGGTCTCAATGTTATACTGTCAACTAAATCAAATTAGTATAAACGAGTACTGCGTGCATTTTCACGCGCATTACGTTTAGCGTGACGTTTCGCTAAAGATGCTTTTTCACGTTTACGAATTGTTGTCGGTTTCTCATAGAATTCACGTGCACGAACTTCAGCTAAAAGACCTGCTTTCTCGCAAGAACGCTTGAAACGACGTAATGCAACGTCAAATGATTCATTTTCACGAACTTTAATTACTGGCATGTGCCATCACCTCAGAAAAGATATGTTTAAATTAAACCGCACAAATCGGGGCGGCATAGAACTAAAAAAGGTGCGGTATTCTACCTCAGCACCGCATTGAAGTAAAGAAGTTGTTTTGGCTTAATCAAATAAAACCGCTTCGCTCAAACGCTTTCCGACCAAATCTTTTGCCGATAAGCTCGGTTCGCCTGACAACGGCCAAGCAATACCGATATCGGGATCATCCCAAATCAATGCCTGTTCTGCCGACGGATTATAATAATCGGTGCATTTATAAACAAATTCGGCTTCGTCGCTCATCACGTAAAAACCGTGGGCAAACCCTTCCGGCACCCACAACTGGCGTTTATTTTCGGCAGACAGCACTTCGCCGACCCATTGTCCGAACGTCGGGGAGGATTGACGTAAGTCGACGGCAACATCAAACACCGTCCCCGAAACCACTCTGACTAATTTGCCTTGGATATTTTCCGTTTGATAATGCAAGCCGCGTAAAACACCTTGTCGTGATTTTGAATGGTTTTCCTGTACAAAAACGCGATCCGCGACATTATGTCTAAACCAATTATCACGAAAGGTTTCCATGAAAAATCCGCGTTCGTCGCCGAAGATCTGCGGTTCTAAAAGTTTTACGTCCGGGATGCGTGTTTCAATGACTTTCATGATGCATATGCCTTAAGATTTTTTAATGCGCGTTGCCAATCACTCGGTTTGATACCGAATGTGTCCTGAATTTTTGTTAAATCCAAGCGGGAATTTGCCGGCCGTTTCGCCGGTGTCGGGTAATCGGATGTTGCAATACAATTTACAAGCGGTACGTTTTGCAACATATTTTGTAATTCGGCTTCCTTAAAAATCGCTTTTGCAAACTCACACCAACTGACATAAGGTTGACCGCTAAAATGATAAACCCCGAAAAGAGGTTGTCGGCATGCTAAAAGCTGAGTTGAGATATGAATTAATGCCGCGGCAATATCACCCGCATAGGTCGGCGCACCGATTTGGTCGCCCACCACCCCCAATGTCGTCCGTTCCTTCGCTAAGCGCAGCATGGTTTTGACGAAATTATGCCCGTGTTCGCCGAACACCCATGCGGTACGCAAAATAACGGAACGCGGATTAGCCTGCTGCACGGCAAGCTCCCCCGCTAATTTCGTTTTGCCGTAAACACCTTGCGGATCCGTTTCATCCTCTTCCCGATAAGCGTGTTCGCCTTCGCCGTTAAAGACATAATCCGTTGAAATATGGAGAATTATCGCACCGATGCCGTCCGCTGCTTCCGCAAGGTATTGCGCCCCGTTGACATTAATCGCCTCGGACAGTGCCACCTCATGCTCGGCTCTGTCCACCGCCGTATGTGCCGCCGCGTTGATAATCACATCCGGTCGAAAGGCGTTGACGGCACGGAACACTGCCGCCCTGTCCGTAATATCAAGCTCATCACGATCAAGCCCCCGAACGTCGGCTTTTCCCTGTAATTGTTGCATCAAACAATACCCGACTTGCCCTTTTGCGCCGGTAATCAGAAATCTTGCCATACGTTATGTTGTTCCTTGAATTAAGCGTAACAAATATTGCCCGTAATGATTCTTCGCCATCGGCTTGGCTTGCGCTTCTACTTGTGCCGCACTTAACCAACCGTTACGCCATGCGATTTCTTCCAAACAGGCGATTTGCATATTTTGAATATTCTGCACGGCTTGGACAAAAGCGGCGGCTTCGTGCAAACTTTCGTGCGTCCCGGTATCCAACCAAGCAAAACCGCGTCCTAATAATTGTACATTGAGCGAACCGTCATTAAGGTACATTTCATTTAACGTCGTAATTTCCAATTCGCCGCGGGCGGACGGTTTTACCTGTTTGGCAAATTCCACAACGCGATTGTCATAGAAATACAAACCGGTCACCGCATAGTTGGATTTTGGTCGTTGCGGTTTTTCTTCAATGGAAACGGCTTTAAATTGCTCATCAAACTCCACCACGCCGAAACGTTCCGGGTCTTTGACTTGATATCCGAATATCGTTGCGCCCTTCTTTTCAACATGTGCCGCCGCCTCTTTTAAGGCACCGGTAAAATGCTGTCCGTAGAAAATATTATCGCCCAACACCAAACAAACCGTATCCTGACCGATGAATGCTTCACCGATCAAAAACGCTTGCGCCAGTCCGTCCGGGCTCGGCTGTACCGCGTATTCCAATCGAATGCCAAAATCGGATCCGTCACCCAATAAGCGCTTAAACGCACGGTGATCTTCCGGTGTGGTGATAATTAAAATCTCGCGAATACCCGCTAACATTAATACCGATAGCGGATAATAAATCATTGGTTTGTCGTAAACCGGTAACAGTTGTTTTGATACTCCTCGGGTTATCGGATAAAGGCGGGTACCCGAACCGCCTGCCAAAATAATGCCTTTCATCTTGCCACCTTACAAGCGGTTCGTTTTTGCAAATTTTTTGCAAAATCCGACCGCTTGTTATTTGTATTGACCTAAGCGTTCTCGGTTATAGGAGCCGTCCAATACGCGACTCCACCATGTTTTATTCTGCAAATACCATTCCACGGTTTTTCGAATACCGCTTTCAAACGTTTCCTGCGGCTTCCAACCCAATTCTCTTGCGATCTTCGAGGCGTCAATGGCATAGCGCACATCATGCCCCGGGCGATCCGTCACATAGGTAATCAATGCGTTGTATGTTGTCACACCGGCAGGTTTGCCCGGTACCAATTCTTCCAATAAGGCACAAATCGTCCGAACAACCTCAATATTGGTTTTTTCATTGTGTCCGCCGATATTGTACGTTTCACCGATTTTACCTTCCGTCACCACTTTATATAACGCTCGAGCATGATCTTCAACGAACAGCCAATCACGAATTTGCATACCGTTGCCGTACACCGGCAGTGGTTTACCTTCCAAAGCATTTAAGATCATGAGCGGAATCAACTTTTCCGGGAAATGATACGGTCCGTAATTGTTTGAACAGTTCGTCACAATCGTCGGTAAACCATAAGTGCGTAACCATGCCCGTACCAAGTGATCACTGGCGGCTTTCGACGCCGAATACGGACTGGAAGGCGCGTAAGGCGTTGTTTCGGTAAAGAGATCCTCGGTACCTTCCAAATCACCGAAAACTTCATCGGTTGAAATATGATGGAAACGAAATGCGGATTTTCGCGCCTCCGGCAAGTTGTGCCAATAGCTGCGAGCCACATCCAATAACGTATAGGTTCCCACGATATTGGTTTGAATAAATGCCCCCGGGCCATCAATAGAGCGATCGACATGGCTTTCCGCCGCCAAATGCATCACGGCATCCGGCTGATGCCGGTGAAAGACTTGCATTAATGCCGTTTTATCGCAAATATCAACCTGTTCAAACGCATAACGCGGGTGGTTTTCGACTGATGTCAACGACTCCAAATTTCCCGCATAGGTTAATTTATCCACGTTAACGACCGAGTCGGGAGTGTGATGAATAATATGGCGTACCACTGCCGAGCCGATAAACCCGGCACCGCCGGTGACTAAAATTTTCATAATATGCTCTTATGTCGAATAAATTTACGCTATTGTATCAAATAAGGTGGTCGAAATAGTATTCTCCGAATAAACTTTGTTATAATCCGCCCGTTTTCTCCAAAGAGAGTGTTTACATGCTTACCGCTTTAAAAAAAATCAATCATAAACACGTGACGTTCCTGATCAACATATTGGTTGCCGTGTTTTTTGTCACGATTTTGACCTTTAAAAAAGGCTACAGCTACGTTCCCATGATTTTGGGGATATCAAGCCTTGTTTATCTTGGTATCTATGGCGTCAAATCACGAGCAGGGTTCGCCTTCGATAAAGATGACAAACGTTTGATATGGGCTTTTTTAGCTTATTTTATAACTTTTGTCATCTCCACCGTCGTACATGGGGACGGCTTAAGGGAAATTGATAACCCGAGCCGAGTGTTACTGTTTTTACCGCTAATATTGTTATTCGCGCAATTTCCGCTTAACGTAAAAATCGTTTTTTATGCGATTCCTATCGGCTCCGCCGTGAGCGGTCTTTTGGCAGCCTATCAAAAATTCGCTCTCGGATTACCGAAACCGTTTCCCGACACCATGCACATTCAATCGGGTAATGTCGCCATTACATTGGCAACGCTCAGCTTGGCTATTGCGGTGTATTGGGGGATTAAAAAAGAATTGAGATTAGCTTTATTCTGCCTCATTGGCGCACTGTTAGGTATGTTCGCCAGTGCGTTAACCGGAGCCAGAGGCGGTTGGGTCGGGTTTCCGTTTGTGATGGCGACAATGTTATTATGCTATCGCCGATATCTGAACAAACGCTTTATTTTGCTGATTGTCGGTATCTTCGCGACATTTATCACTTTGGTTGCGTTGAACCCGAAAACGGATGTCATGCAACGATTCCACGTCGCTAAATCCGATATCGAAAAATATTTGGAACACGGGGAAGAAAACACGTCACTCGGCGCCCGTTTTGACATGTGGGAAAATGCCGTTCTCGCCATTCGGGAAAAACCGGTGTTAGGCTGGGGCAGTAACGGTTATCAAGCCTTAAAAAAAGCACAAGTAGACAGTAAAACCATGTCGAGCAGTACATTGGTTTTCAACGATACCCATAATCAATACTTAGAATCTTGGGTCAAACGGGGAATTATTGGATTTTTCGGCTTGTTACTGGTATTAATCATTCCGTTAAAGTATTTTTTAACTGTAGTGAAAAGTGACGATTTGGAACTAAAATGCATTGCCATCTTGGGCATTGTTCATATTGTATCCGTTATGTTCTATTTTCTGAGCCAAACCTTTTTAGCTCACAATTCCGGCTCTATTTTTTACTTCTTTTTGGTTATTGTGTTGTATTGTTTGACAAAAAGTGAAATACATCGAAAAAACGGTTAATCCGTTAATGATTAGATAGGCATAGCAGCAGTCGTTGCTATGCCTATTCTTTTTGAAGACATAGTAGGAAAAAATTGCAATAAAACCCGCAATATAAGACTTTACCGCACTTTGAATTAATTATTCTACTTACATCATAATTATAATGTTTTCGCAATACGATCTAATTCTGCTTTTGCTACATCAATGGCTTTAGCTGCAGCTTCCGGACCATAACCGATCCCTTCCGCATAAACAAATTCAACGTCGGTAATACCGATAAAATTCAACACAGTTTGCATATATAGTTTAGTCAAATCTGCCGGACCATCCTTATAAATACCGCCGTGAGCTAAGACAACAATCGCTTTTTTACCTTTAATTAAGCCTTCCGGACCATTCGCAGTATAGCGGAAAGTCACACCTGCGCGGTTTAAATAATCAATATAAGTTTTAAGTTGTGCCGGGATACCCAAGTTATACATCGGTACGGCAAAAATAAGTACATCACTATGGTTCACTTCACCAATCAACTGATTTGAGAGATCTAATGCTTGGCGTTGAGCGTCATTTTGCGGTTCTCCGCGGGTACCCGATGCGGCATTTAAATCATAATAAGGTAATGGATTTGAGCCAAAATCATATTCGACGATGTTTGCCAAGATTTTAGATTTAAGGTAATCCACTAATTGATTTGAGGTTGAATTGTTGGCTAGGATACTTGATTTAATAATCAGCACATTCTTCATTAAAAAAACTCCAAAGATAAAATAGAAATCAGGTGTGAATTGAGGGAAGCTAGTTTATGGGGAAACAATAAGGAAATAAAGATAGAGAAAAGAAAGAGAGTATTTACTAAAAATAAATAATGACATACCGGACAAAAAATTTGTTAATGAACCTATAATAAAATTTTATTCGTTCATATTTCGAGACAGGAGGTTACAATGCTATTGCAAATAATTGTTCGGAAAAAGTAAAAAAGCCAAGTTCCAAAGAACTTAGCTTTTTATTACTATGCCCACCTTTAAATGAGCCTTTCGGATGTGCGGTTAACCCATCAATTATTTGATGATTTTCGCTACAACGCCCGCACCGACTGTACGACCACCTTCACGAATCGCAAAACGTAAACCTTCGTCCATTGCGATTGGGTGAATTAAGCTCACAGTCATTTTGATGTTGTCGCCCGGCATGACCATCTCAACACCTTCCGGT
>NZ_JBGYBX010000024.1:0-33914 GCF_041817755.1 Glaesserella sp.
ATGTAGACCCCTTTAAGGGGTAAGTCATAGAGTTATTGTGCGGTTGTCAGTTTTTCACATGCCTCTTGAGGGGCATGTGAAGTCCTAGGCCCTTATAGGGTAGCCTAAAAACCGCACGTTTTACGTGCGGATTGTTATTTTGCAAAATATTTACCTAATCTGACCGCTTGTAGGATTATTTTATGTTATAACGCCGGCATGCTTTATTTACTGGAAAGCCTGCCATGTTAAAAATCACCAAAATATTTAACAACAATGCTATCCAAGCTATCAATGAGATGGGCTCCGAAGTTGTTACCTTGGGGAAGGGGATTGCCTTCGGTAAGACAGTCGGTGAGTTTGCCGATGAATCATCCGTCGAAAAAACATTCAGTTTAACGACCAGTCATTTTGCAGTAAGGTTGACTGAAATACTCAATGAGATTCCTCAAGATTATTTTCGATTAACCAATCTGATTATTCAACATGCCAATCGTCAGCTCGGTACGACACTTTCAAACGGTATTTATGTTAGTCTGACGGATCATCTTTATCATGCCGTTTTGCGGGCAAAAAACAATCAGCGCCTTGGTAATGGGTTATCCTTTGAAATCCAACGATTATATAGAAAAGAATTTGCGATAGGGCGCTATGCTGTTGATCTCATCCATGATGAGATGCTTGTCGATCTCGGCGAAGATGAAGCGGCATTTATCGCCTTGCATATTTTTAATGCCCGTACGGATACGGATAACATGGCGGATACTTACCGTACGACACAAATTATTAAAGATATTTTGAACTTGGTCAGCTATCATTTTCGCCTTACATTAGATGAAGACAGTGATGAGTACCTGCGTTTTATTACCCATTTGCAGCATTTTGCGCCCCGTTTGTTCAAACCGCAAAATCCGTCGTTCAGTGATGATAATTTCCTTTATGAGCAAACAAGGCGGGCTTACCCTCAAGCGTTTCAATGTGTCGGCAAAATAGACAAATATTTGCAAAAGAATTTCAATAAATCTCTTAACCAAGATGAACAGCTCTATTTAATTATTCATATTCAACGTGTTATTTGGAAATAGATATGAAAAAAATTATTTTCTTAGATGTTGACGGTACCTTGGTTGACTATCAAAACAACCTACCGCAATCGGCGGTAAAGGCAATTCGTCAGGCACGTCAAAACGGGCATTATGTCTATATCAGCACGGGGAGAAGTCGTGCGGAAGTTCCCCAATCAATTTGGGAGATCGGTCTGGACGGGATGATTGGTGGTAACGGCAGTTATGTCGAGCATCACAACAAGGTGATTATGCATCAATTGATTCCGCCCGAACAAGCGCGTAAAGCGGTAGATTGGTTACATGAGCGAGGCCTTGAGTTTTATTTGGAGAGTAATAACGGTTTATTTGCCAGTAAACATTTTGAACAGGCTGCCGTTCCGGTGATTGAAATATATACGGCTCGTAAAGGTATTGCCAATCAAGGTGTCCGTGAATTGTTTCACGGCATAGTATTTGACGGTGAACTTTATCGTAGTGATTTAAATAAGATCAGTTTTATTTTGCGGAGCTTCCAAGATTATCTTGACGCGAAATCCGCCTTCCCGGAATTGAAAGTCGGTACATGGGGCGGTGTGGGTGAAACGGCTTTATTTGGTGATATCGGGGTAAAAGATATCGGCAAAGCCTATGCCATTGAAGTATTATTGTCTTATCTCAATGCGAAGAAAGAAGATACCATTGCTTTTGGTGATGCGGCTATTGATATCCCCATGCTGGAGTTTTGCCATATTGGTGTCGCGATGGGGAACGGCGGTGATGCTATCAAGGCAATGGCGGATTACATCACGGGCGATGTTGACCAAGACGGATTATCCCATGCATTTCAGCATTTGGGGTTGATTTAGTCTGAATTTACACACGTTATTGAGATGGGGAAAGCAAGGTTTAAGGGGCATTAATATTTATCGCCGATATATTGTGCAATGTCCTGTGCTGCTCTACCGCTACGGATAAGATCCCGCATTTTTCGCATAAATGGGGCGGTTTTTCGGAAAAAGAGTTGGTAGGATTGGCAAAGGTAGTTGTGTTTATTTGCTTCATTTGGCAAGCTAATCATTCGATGTTTCGGGCAACCGCCGTGACAAAACGTTCGCACATCACAAGCCAAGCAAGCCTGCGTGAGTGCGGTTCTTTTTTGTTGTCCAAATTGGCGTTGTGGTTGGGAATGCACAATCTCGCCCAACGGCTGTTCGTTTAAATTACCCACTTTATAGGTTGGATAAACAAAATGGTCGCAGGAATAAACATCACCATTCGCTTCCACAATCAGTGATGTGCCACAGCTTTCCTGATGAACGCAACTGCTTGACGGATAGCCAAGCCATTGCCCAAGCAGATTGTCAAATTCCAGCACATAAATTTTGCCGACATCCTGTTGCACCCACTCTTTAAACACTTCAAGCAGAAAATGCCCATAGCCCTGTGGTGGCACAGAGAAAGCGGTCGGTTTTGCTTCCTTTTTTGCAAAAGGTGCTGTGCCACAGCCTGTTTCAACAATCGGGATAAATTGCATAAAGGTTGAACCCAGCTCTTTCAAAGCAAGGTAGGTTTCTCTGCCTTTATGCCAATTTTGATCGTTAATCACCGTCAATGTATTGAACTCAACGCCATAGTCTTTCAATAAATCTACCGCTCGTTTGACCCGTTCAAAGGTCGGCTGACCATTGACCGATATGCGATATTTGTTATGCACTTCACTCAAGCCATCAATCGAAATGCCAATCAAAAATTGATGTGTTTTGAAAAATTCTGCCCATTGGCGATTTAGTGCAATGCCATTGGTTTGGAAAGCGTTGGTGATCGTTTTACCGTTTGCAAATTCTTGCTGAAATCTGACCGCTTGTTTGAAAAAATCCAAGCCTAATAACGTTGGCTCACCCCCTTGCCACGCAAATTCTACTCGCTGTCCTGCACTGGATTGAATGTAATTCCGCACATAATTTCGCAAGGTGTCTTCATTCATAAAACGTACATCTTGCTCAATGGTATGCGCTTTTTCAAGATAAAAGCAGTATTCACATTTGATGTTGCATTGAAAGCTACTCGGCTTTGCCATCAAATGAAAGTGGGCTTTGGGGGCGTTTTCAAACATAGCGACCTACTTCTGTTTATGCCAATCTTGTAATAACCCTTTGCGTTTCAACTCTTTAGTAATGCGGATCGCCGTTTCGGTTTCACAACCGGCATATTCTGCGATTTCACGGTGCGTCCAGTTATAGTAAGGGAAGTTTTCCGTGAGAAAATAAATGCTGTCGATAACACGATCAAGGGTGCGTAAATAGGCACTTTTTGCCAAGCGTTGTTCCGCTTCTCGCAGTTCATTTGCAAGGGATTGCAACAAAAATTTGCTCATCTGCGGATTTTCTACGAAGAAAGTATCAATGTCTTTGGGCTTAATCCGAATGATCTCTGCTTCAACCAAAACCTTGGCGTTGCAATGGTAGCCATCATCGCCAAACAAGGTTCGATAACCGAAGTAGTCACCCTTTTGATATAGACGAACAAGGCTCTCTTTGCCGTTATCTAAGGTGTGATAAAGCCCGATAAGTCCATGATTGACGTAGTAGAATTCCCTTGTCGTATCTCCTTGTTTATACACAGTCATCCCTTTAGTAAAAGCATGTAGATGGGTCAATTGGCACTGTTTTAATGCAGTCGGACAGATTGGGGAGGCTAACATGATAATTTCCTATGTATTCAATGTGTTATATTTTGTTATCCTGCTACAGGAAAATTATTTTTGTATATCAGGGCGAATCAGCACTTCGCCCTGATGTTTTTTTATATCTCATCAATAATCCGATACACCCAATTCTCAAGCGGGTCGTTCAGACGTTTCATTTCCAAACGCATCTCTTTGAGCATCTCTTTTTTGATTTCTTTGTAAGCGTCATCATAGAAGAGATTGTGCATTTCTTCAGGGTCTTTGCGGACATCATAGAGTTCGCACAAATCCGTGGCGTTGAAGACCAGTTTGTAATCTTTACGTCGCCACATACGCTGTTCAAAGTAAACAAAGTGTCCTGCAAGCTGGCAGAGCAAACCTTTGCGGTCGTTCTCTTTGTTTTCTCTGGTGATCGGTAAAATGGTTTCCCCTTGGAACTCTGGCGGTACTTCCTGTCCGGCGACATCATAGACCGTTGAGGTGAGATCGTGAAGATAGACGAGGTTGTCATCAACTTCATTGACACGGTTAGATTGTGGGTCTTTGATGATCAGTGGGACGTTGTAGGTGGTTTCAAACATAAACTCACCTTTTTCAATCATACGATGCGCGCCCATTGCATCACCGTGATCCGCCGTGGCAACGAGGAAGGTGTTTTCATATAAGCCGTTTTCTTCCAAGAAGGTAAACAGCTCACCGATAGCGTCATCAATTAAGGTGATGTAGCCCCAGAATTTGGTGATCACTTCTTTCCAACGCTCTTCGCTGGCTTCCCACATTCCCCACATTTTTGAGATGGTGCGGAAATGCCCCGGTTTGCCTTCAAGCGGTTTGAAGAAACTTTCATCTAGCACAACATCTTTTGGATCGTACATTGAGTAGTAAGGCTCAGGCACGATACAAGGGGTATGTGGCCCCCAGAAGTTAATCCAAGTGAAGAACGGTTTGCCTTCAGCCAGCGACTCGCGGATATATTTTTTCGCTTCGTCAATGATGAAGTATTCAATGGTTTCTTCTTTTGTACCGGAAAGTAAACCGCACAATTCTTGTACGCGTAAATGTGGGTTATCGCCAAAGTAAGCTCGGCTGACTTCAGGGATTTCATAGCCTTTTTCTTCTAACCATTCACGATAACGGTTAGAGTGTGTCGGCGGTTGGTTGAACACCAGATTTTTATAGACTTGGCTACCCGGGTAACCGTATCCGTCAAAATTGTGTCCTTTAATTCCATAATCTTCAGGAACAGATTTTGTGCCAACGTGCCATTTCCCTACGACATAAGCGTTGTATCCTTCTAAATTACAGATGTTCGGTGCTTGCTGGCTGATTTCCCCTGTGCCACCTTTTTCGCCGTTTTTAATAATCCCGTGACTAGAAGGCATTAAACCGGTAAACAATGATGTTCGGGCAGGTCCGCAAACAGAGGCAGGCGTAAACGCATTATTGAAACGAATACCGTCCGCCGCAAGTCTGTCAAGGTTCGGGGTTTTGACAATCTGGTGTCCGTAAGGACCAAGCATATCTTTGCGGACTTGGTCTAAAAGAATGTAAACGATGTTGTTCATAGCAATATCCATTTTTGAATTTCCTTCCCCCGTTTACGGGGGAAGGTGCCGAAGGCGGAAGGGGGGAAATTACGCTTTATCTACCACTTTCTTTTTACCGAAGAAAATCAAGATAAGCACTTGCACAACAGCCCATACGCCCATAATCATTGTCGCATTGCCTTCTGCGGAAGCTAAACCAAGTGGTGATAATACCAAGTGTAAGGTAATTAAGCCTAACACTAATGAAGCCACGGCGGTTCTTGCATACTCCCAGTGGGTTAAATCCACATTTGAATGGTTGATTTGGTTATCTTCGTATGGGGTCGCACGTTTTAAGAATTGACCTAAGATAAGCATTAACGCTACATCAAAGACGAAGAGTGAACCCATGACATACACAAAGTTGACTTTCACGTTGATAATCCAAACGAGAGTGAAGTAAAGCACAACATGGACTAATAAAGTAATACGAGCCGCCAAACCTGATACATAGCGGTTGAACAATCCAACGGCAAAGAGTGCCACGATAGGAATGTTAAAGAAGCCTGCAAAGCGACGAGTAAACAAGAAGATACCGTCTGTACCGAACATCAATAACGGTGCAACAACCATGGTGATAATCGCCATAATTGTACCGACTTTTTTCGCATAACTGATAAGTTCTGCGTCGGTGCGTTTTACTTTGGTAATCGCTGGTAATAAGTCGTTACAGTAGATGGTTGCGGCTGAATTTAAGAATGAGTTGAAGGTACTTAAAATCGCCCCGAATAACGCTGCCACAAAGAAGCCTTGTAACCAAGTCGGTAATACTTTATTGACTAAACTTGGGTATGAGGCATCAATCGGTTTTAAGCCTTCGCCAAGAATGTGATAGCTTAATAAGCCCGGTAAGTTAAGGATTAACGGTAGCAACAAGAGGAAAAGTGCTGCAATTAAAATCCCTTTTTGACCCGCTTTTAAATCTCTTGCCCCTAATGCACGTTGTACTATCGCTTGGTTTGTTGTCCAGTAGAAGAAGTTGACGATTAAGATACCCGTGAAGATAGCCGGCCAAGGCACAGCGTCTGTGGCACTACCGATAGCATTGAATTTTTCAACATGGGTTGTGCTGATAATGTGTAAACCTTCTGAAATACTACCGTTACCTAAATAAGCAAGGGCAAAGATAGGTACAAGTAACGCACCGATCACTAAGATCACCGCATTCCAAGTATCCGATACTGCAACGGCTTTCAAGCCGCCGAAAATCGCATAAATCGCACCGATGATACCAATTGCAATTACGGTGTAAGTAATCGCTTCGCCATAGCTGAGATTAAACACTTCTTGTAGGCTGAAGATTTTATTAAATGCAATCGCCCCTGTATAAAGTGCGGTTGGGATAGCAATGAAAAGATAGAAGAACAAGAAGAGCGTTGACATAATCAAACGAGTTTGTCTGTCAAAACGTGCTTCAAAGAACTCCGGAATGGTGGTGTAACCGTTACGGATATATTTTGGTAACAGATATAACGCAAGGAAACAGAGTGGGATAACAGATTGTACCGTCCACGCCATAATCGAGAAGTTACCTGCATAAGAGTTTGCGTTGATCCCGATTAACTGTTCCGTTGAAAGTGAAGTTAATACCATTGAGCAGCCGATAACTACGCCACTCAATCCACGCCCAGCCAAGAAGTAGCCTTTTGAAGTGCTTAAATCATCATCTTTGGTTTTATACCAAGAGATTAAACCGACTGCGGCGGTTACAACTAAAAAACTGACTATCGTAAGAAACATATAGTCCTCCTTAAGTTTTATACTGAATTATGAAATCATCATTCTAAAAATTTAGAACGGTTTTAGCATAATCCTGTTAGATGTAAATAAAATATGATAAATGTCATAAATGTAAAGTGATCTTGCTCACAAATTTGAAAATTAATGAAGTTTTGCTTCAAAAATATGAGAATGATCATAACGAAGCCTCCGTCAATACAGTGCATAATCAATGACATCGCAAGACTTCTTCAATAAGGGGAGCATGATGACAACAACAACTATTTTAATTCTGGTCGTCTGTGGTGTATTAACAAATTTAATGTCGGCATTATTTGGTATCGGTGGTGGTGTTTTAATGGTGCCTGTTTTACATACGCTTTTTCCGGCTTTTCCTTTACAAATGGTGGCGGCAACCTCTTTAACGACGGTGATGGGGACGGCACTTATTAATATTATTTTCTTTCATAAGCAACGAATTCCGCTTAACATTAAATCGCTTTTATTATGGTCCGTGGGGATGATAATCGGCGTCCAGTTTGGGTTTGAAGTGAGTTTTTTAATTCCCAATGCGTTTATTGTAGCAATATTCGTCATCACATTATTGATATTGGCATGTCGCCTCTTTTTTGCAAAAAAAACGGAAAATCCGACCGCTTGTAATAAACTTAATGAAAAGGTAAAAGGTATTTTCGTCTGTTTATTTGGAGGAAGTATTGCTGGGATCACAGGAATTGGCGGTGGCTCTATTATGGCGCCACTGATTAGCTTATTACCCAGTGTGAAACCCCACCAAATTGCCGCATACAGCAACTATATGATGATTATCGGCGGCTTAGGAAGCTTATATGGTTATCTCAGTAAACCTCAGCCCGTTTATTTAGAAAACTCTTGGCAAGTGGGATATGTGAATTTCACCGTAGTGGCTATTGTGGTGACTTGCTCTTTTATGACCAGTTTCTTTTCAATGAAATTACGAGGTATTTTGCAACCGCATATCATGACGAAATTACTTAGCGGTATGTTATTCGCTATTGCGATTTATATGCTTGGCTTATCGCTTTTTCGATAGAACAATCCAAAATTGTTTTGATGATTTTCTTTTAATCCGAATTATGTTCTAATACACCCCAACAACATTTCCGTAACATTTGTATTAAGGTTTAATCAATGTTTAGTGGTCTTTTTATCGGGATACTTCTCGGTTTTTTCTTACAACGCGGGCAATTTTGCTTCGTATCCGGTTTTCGCAACATTTATACCCAGCGAAACTTCCGCTTTTTTAGCGCATTGTTAATTGCGGTCTCCATTCAATCTATCGGTTTTTTTAGTTTAAGTGAATTAGGGCTGATCACCATTCCGAATACCCCTATGCCTCTGTTAGCAACGGTGTTGGGCGGTTTTGTTTTTGGTATCGGTATGATCTTGGCGAATTGCTGTGCCAGCGGTGGTTGGTTTCGCACTGGAGAAGGGGCGGTTGGTAGTTGGATTGCCTTGGTCTGTTTTGCCCTCACGATGACGGCAACCCAAACGGGGGCGTTGAAGCAGTGGGTTAATCCGTTACTACTAGAAACGTCAAACCTTGACAATATGCACCGCACTTTTGGCATTTCGCCGTGGATTTTAGTTGCCATTCTCGTATTGATGACACTGGCAATGATTATTCACCACATCAAACACCCACGCTATCAATTCCCGAAAGAACCGACGCAAGCGGTGATTTCCCATCGAATTTTTACCAAACACTGGCACCCTTTTGCTACCGCAGTATGTATCGGTCTGCTTGGCGTGTTGGCGTGGTTTGTGAGTGAGCAGTACGGCAGAGCTTACGGCTATGGTGTCGCTGTGCCGACCGCCAATGTGATGCAGTATATCGTGATCGGGCAACAGCGTTATCTCAACTGGGGAACTTACTTCGTTCTCGGCATTTTGCTCGGCTCTTTTATCTCCGCAAAATTGAGTGGGGAATTTGAAATCCGCGTGCCTGAACCCAAAGCGATTATGCAACGAATGTTCGGCGGTTTCCTGATGGGGATCGGTGCCAGCCTTGCAGGCGGTTGTACGATCACCAACTCACTGGTTTCGACCGCTTATTTTTCGTGGCAAGGTTGGCTTGCTACGCTGATGATTATGCTCGGCTGTTGGACTGCAACTTACTTTATTAAGCCAACGCAATGTCGCATTTAATTAAATAAACCAACCTAAATCCCCTCCCCCGTTTACGGGGGAGGGTTAGGGTGGGGGGAATATGAAAAAAACACTTTTTGCAATTTTTTCTCTCTTTCTAACCGCTTGTAACGACAATGTCGTCAAGACAATTGACACGGAAGAACTACTAGCGAACCTTGATAATCCTGACTATGTAATTATTGATAGCCGTAACGACAGCCTGTATAACGGCTTTAAAGACAAACACGCCAGCCGTGGCGGACATATCAAAGGGGCTATTCAGTTTCGTTGTAACTGGTTTGAACGGATTGAAGCCGACAAGTTCGACAGTTTTGCCGAAGCCAAAGGGATCAGCAAGCAGAAAACCTTAGTGATTTACGATAGCAATCCTGATGAATTAGCTTGTATTTCGGCGGAGTTTAATGCAAAAGGCTACAAAGTTCGTACTTTTAGCGACTTTATCAGCTATGCCAATGCCGGTTATCCGTTAGACAGTTTTCCCCATTTCCAATATAGCGTTTCGCCCGAATGGCTGTACGCTTTAATGCAGGGGGAGCAACCTGAAACCTACCACAACGACCAATTTATGCTGTTTGAAGTGTCGTGGGGAACGCTCGAAAAAGCCAAAGCCTATACGCAACATATTGTCGGAGCTTACCATTTCGATACGGACTGGGTGGAAGGCGAAGCCCCTGTGTATAACCTTGCCGAACCGCAACAAATTGAGCAAAACCTGTTACAACACGGGATTACCAAAGATAAAACTATTGTGCTTTATTCCGACAATCCGCTTGCCGCCTATCGTGTGTTTTGGGCGTTGAAATGGGCTGGCGTAGAAGATGTGCGAGTGTTAAACGGCAATCTTGCCACTTGGATGGACGCAGGTTTTCCAACGGAAACCAAAGTCAATCTGCCACAGCCAGAAACAGCGTTCGGCACAACCATTCCGGCTAATCCGCAGATCAACATCAGCCAACCTGAACAGGCTTATACCCATCAGCAACAAGGCTTGAAGCTCGTTAGCACAAGGGCGTGGGAAGAGTTTATCGGCGAAGTGAGTGGTGATGAACATATTCAAGCAACAGGCGAACCGCAGGGAGCGATTTGGGGCTTTTCGGGTTCGGCTCCGTCAAATGTCGCCGATTTTTACGACCCTGATGACACCTTGCGTAACCCGAAAGAGATCGTGGCACTGTGGCAAGGACAACATATTCAACAAGGCGATCAACTGGCGTTCTATTGCGGAACGGGCTGGCGAGCGTCCGTGCCGTGGTTTATGACCCAACTTCTCGGCTGGCAAAATACGGCGGTTTATGACGGCGGTTGGAATGCGTGGCAGATGACCAAATTGCCCGTACAAAAAGGCGTACCCAACGGCATTGTAAAACCCGATGCCAAAAATGACGCCGGCAGAATGTTGAAAAAAGGCAATTCGTGTCGGAGTTGATGAAGCGTAGGGACACACTGCGTGTGTCCGTCTCGCCTTTGTTTTACACAGAAAAGATATTCAGCGGACAGACACAGTGCGTCCATTGTAACAAAAAATCTTAATTTATATTTACGGACACACGCAGTGTGTCCCTACAAACATAAAACAAAAGGAAACCCCTATGAAATTTAAACTTACTTTACTTGCAACTTCTTTGGCTTTTTTGACCGCTTGTAATGACAAGTCGGTGAAAGAAATCGGCATTGATGAACTGGTAAAAAATCTAGACAACCCTGAATTTGTGGTGGTTGATGGTCGCCAAGACAGCCTTTATAACGGCTTTAAAGATGGCGATGCCAAACGTGGCGGACATATCAAAGGTGCGGTGCAATTCCGTTGCGACTGGTTGCCACAAATTGCTGATGACAAATTTGAAATCTTTGCTAAAAACAAAGGGATCAGCAAAGAGAAAACCGTGGTGTTTTACGATACCAATGCGGAGCAACTGAGCTGTTTAAGCAAAAAATTTGCCGACAAAGGTTATAAAGTGCGTGAATTTAAAGCGTTCAAAGAGTACGCAAATAGCGATAAGCCACTTGAAGCCTTCCCGAATTTCCAATACAGCGTATCGCCTGAATGGGTCAATGCGGTGATCAAAGGTGAAAAACCTGAAACCTACGCTAACAACGATTTTATGGTATTCCACGTTGGTTGGGGGCCTGTTGAAAAAGCGGAGAGCTACAAACAGCATATCCCAGGGGCGTTCCACTTCAATACAGACTGGGTAGAAAACGATCCTGTATGGAACTTATCTGAGCCGAAAGTGATTGAGCAAAACTTACTCAATGCAGGAATTAACAAAAACAAAACCATTATTCTTTATTCTGACAACCAACTCGCCGCTTACCGCATTTTCTGGGCGTTAAAATGGGCTGGCGTGGAAGATGTGCGAGTGTTAAACGGCAATTTTGCCACTTGGACAAAAGCAGGCTTCCCGGCAGAAACGACCGTTAATACCCCAACCCCGGTCAGCGAGTTTGGTGCAGTTATTCCGGTTAATCCACAGATCAACATCTCAATGCCGGCAGATGCGATGGCTCGTCAGCAACAAGGCTTGAAATTAATCAGTAACCGAGCGTGGGACGAATACACAGGCAAAATCAGCGGTTACGACTACATTCCGGGTAAAGGCGAACCGCAAGGGGCAATCTGGGGCTTTGCAGGTAGCGACTCGTCTAATATGGCGGATTATTACGACCTTGACGGCACACTGCGTAATCCGAATGAAATCTTCGCACTCTGGAAAGGACAAAACATCAACCAAGGCGATCAACTTGCGTTCTACTGCGGCACAGGCTGGCGAGCAGGGGTATCCTGGTTTATGACCCAATTAGCAGGCTGGAAAGATACCTACGTTTATGACGGTGGCTGGAATGCGTGGCAGATGGATTCAACATTCCCTGTACAGAAAGGAGCACCGAATAATATGGTGAAGCCGGATAGTAAGAACTAGTAATAGAATGGAAAAAGCCTTTTTGTGATAACAAAAAGGCTTTTTCATATTAATTATTTAAATACGGATTATTTTTCATGTATGGATTTTTGTAATTATCTTTATAGATCCCCTGTGCCGAATTACGGCGGGGTTCGCGATAGTCATCTCGATCACGACGATAATCATCACGGTAATAACCCCGAGAATCACGGCGATCGTAATCTCTCTCACGATAATAATCATCGCGGTAATAGTCACGTTGTGAACGTCTGTATTCATCCCGACGGTATTCGCGTTCCGTTTTTTTCGGAGCGATACCGTAATTGTTGTTATCCATATAATATTCGTTTTTGTTGCCGAGATTTTTATCCAACGAACCTTGGATGCTGTCGGTTAAACCTTGGTTGATTTTTAAACTGTGCTGGCTTTGTAATTCCGCCTGCGCACCTGCGGTTAACCCGATTAAAATCATGGTTACGGAAAATAATTTCTTCATTGTTGCTTCCTACATTTAAGCGATAGATTATCTTTTTACAAAATTCCGATGAAATCAGACCGCTTGTATATCATCATCGATAGAGCGGTACCGAATTATTATCAGTGAATTTTATCCGATTAGACGATAAATTCCCTAATTGGTTCATCATGTGCATGCCACAGATTATTTGCCTGCATATTAAACAAAAGAAATCTGAAGAAAAACTTAAATTCTCTTATTTTTGTGATCTTGCTCACATTTTAGACAAAAGCGTTTTGCTTTTGATGAAAGAAAACTCTATATTCCGCTTTACACAAGGGTGTTACGTTCATTCGGCAAGCCTAAACCAAACAGTATCATGTGTATTGTTTGGTTTAGGCTTTTTTATTTTCATCAAAAATGAGGATGCAATTATGGCAAAAGATTTCAGCAAACTTGCCTCGGACATCGTGCAACTTGTCGGCGGAGAAGGCAATATCCATTCGTTGGTTCACTGCGCCACCCGTTTGCGTTTTATTCTAAAGGAAAGGGCAAAAGCGGATAAAAACCGTTTGGAACAAACGGCAGAGGTAATCAGCATTGTGGAAAGCGGCGGACAGTTTCAAGTCGTTATCGGTAATAACGTGCCGAAAGTGTATGCTGAAATCATTAAAATTGCCGATATTCAAGCCGGCGATCCTTCTAATCTGCCTAAGCCGAGCTTAATTAATCGTGCCATTGATTTTCTTGCCGGATCCTTTACGCCGTTAATCGGGGTGATGGCCGGTGCCGGTATTCTAAAAGGGTTGATTGCCATCTTACAGGTTGCCGGTTGGTTGGATGCGACATCGGGTACCTACACTGTACTGGATGCTACCGCCGGTTCCACCTTCTATTTTTTACCGGTGTTGCTTGCGATAACGTGTGCCAATAAAGTGAAAGCCAGTCCTTATATTGCGGTGGCGGCAGCGGCGGCATTGTTGTATCCGAGTATTATTGACGCCAGTACAAAAGGAACGCTGAATTTCCTTGGGTTTGACATCGCGATGATGACTTATACCTACAGCGTTATTCCGATTCTGTTAGCGGTTTCCGCACAAGCTTATATCCAACGGTTTTTTGAACATATTTGGCATGAATCCGTACGTAATTTCTTTGCGCCGGCTTGTACTTTATTAGTTGTTGTTCCTTTAACGCTGGCTGTGATCGGTCCTATCGGTTCCGCTATCGGTAACGGTATTGCCAGTGTATTGGCGTGGTTATATGAAGCCAGCCCGATTGCGACCGGTGTAGTCGTCGGGGCGTTATGGCAGGTGCTGGTGATCTTCGGAATTCACTGGAGCATCGTGCCGATTATGATTAACAATATGGCAGTTGTCGGTTTTGACCTAATCGGTCCGTTGACTGCGGCTGCGGTATTAGGACAAGCCGGTGCGACATTTGCCGTATTCTTAAAATCACGTAATAAAGACATAAAATCTCTTGCGGGTTCAACCACCTTCAGTGGTGTTCTCGGTATCACCGAACCTTTAATTTACGGTATTACGCTACGCTTTAAAAAACCGTTTGTTTGCGGCGTGTTAGGCGGTGCGGTCGGTGGTGCAATTATCGGTTTCGGCGGCACGAAAATGTTTGCCTTCGGTTTTAGCGGCTTATTGCTTTATCCTGTCATTATCGGTCCGGAAAGCAACATACTGACCTATTCGTTGGGTATGTTGGTGGCGTTCATTGTGGCGGGATTACTCACCTTTATATGGGGATATAGCGATAGAATGTTACCGGAGCAGCCTTTGTCGGTAGAGGCGATTAAAAATGAAGAGACGGAAACCAAACAACCAACGGATAACGTCGCTCCGGTTTCTCAGTTTGATAAATACGGTTTGGTTAGTCCGCTGGAAGGGGAAATTCATCAGCTTAAAACAATTTCCGATCCGATGTTTGCTTCGGAAGCGTTGGGAAAAGGCGTGGCTGTTTTACCGACGAAAGGCGAATTACGTTCGCCGATAAACGGTATCGTCAGTTCGGTGTTCCCGACCAAACACGCCGTTAACTTGGTATCGGATGACGGGGTGGAAGTGTTGATTCATGTCGGTATGGATACGGTGCAATTAAACGGACAACACTTTGAGTCGTTTGTCAAAGACGGTGATCGGGTGGAAGTCGGGCAGTTGCTCACTCGCTTTGATATTGACAGCATTACCAAAGCCGGCTATTCGGTCATGACACCGATCATCATCGCCAACACCGAAGATTATTTGGATGTGATCGCCACGACCGAACCGCATATTTATCACGGCGATGCTTTACTTCAAGTCGTGGTCAATCAATCGGTATAGCGAAAAAGCAAAGAGCACGTCGCAACGTGCTCTTAAATTTAGAATCAATCGTGATTATTCGCTGAGATCATCGGTTAAATCCAGTAATTCAGGCGATAAAATGATACCGGTCAAATCGGCGTAAACATAGTCTTCCGGCAGGAAGGTCACACCGCCGAAATTTACCGGTGTATCCACTTCGCCGTGCGTGTCATTATCCGCACCGACCGGAATCGGCGCCAGCGCCTGAATACCGATATCCAACGTTTCCAGCACATCGAGTTGGCGAACCGCACCGTTGACGATAATGCCTTCCCAACCGTTATCGACGGCGAGCTGGGCGAGTTCGCCATCAATCAATGCACGGCGAACGACACCGCCACCGTCCACCAACAGTACGCGCCCCTCTCCTTCTTCTTCCAACACTTCGGCAATCAGCCCGTTACTTTCAAAGCATTTTACCGTGGTGATTTTGCCGAAAAAGGACGAAACGCCGCCAAAACTGGAAAAAATCGGTTCCACGACATCAACCTGATCAGAATAAATATCACAAAGTGCAGAAGTATCAATGCGCATAGTATGTTCCTTTTTTAAGAATAACGGTAAAGAGTATAAACCTTTGCAAAATTTTGTTCAAATCTAACCGCTTGTTTGTTGGTGTTCCCGATGAATCCGCCACAGCATTCGAGCGTCCAAATAAGATGAGGCGATCATGGTTAAGAATACCGCGGCACCAAAGTAAAACGCCGCATCGCCCACGGAGAAACTGATGATTTGTCCGCGTTCTACCAACGACATCATTAACGAAAGTACAAACAGATCAAGCATTGACCAGCGTCCGACGAAGTGTACGTAATGCAGTAGTTTCATTTGTAGATGAATCGGATGCTGCCAACGATAATGAATCGCCAAAAGCAAATAAAACAGAATCGCCACTTTACTGAACGGCACGGCAATACTGGCAATAAATACGATGGCCGCCACCGTATAGCTGCCCAAGTTTAGGAAGAGGATCACGCCGCTCATTAATGAATCGGCCGAGGTTGAACCGGCTAATTCCGTGGAAGAGATCGGTAACAGGTTTGCCGGAATCATCATAATGACGCCGGCAATCAGAGCCGCCCAAACCCGTTGTAATTTGGTGTGATCGGCTATATCCAAATTGCTTTCGCAACGCGGGCAGCGATGTCGCCCTTTTTTATCGATAATGTTTTCATCAAACGTATATTCACACTCGGAGCACAGTGTCGGCTTACTCGGATGATCAGGCGGAAGCGAATGGTATTCGGGATAAAAACGCTCCCACCAGCGCTTCGGATCCACTTTAATAAAGAGTAACGTCGTTAATAATGCCGTGAGCACAAACGCTGACAGGTAAATGTCAAATTCCAAGGTCGCATATTCACGGACTTTATATGCCGCCACGGCAAGGGCGACCAAATAGACGTCCAACATCACCCAAGGCTTGATCTTGGTCAGAAAAATCAAGGTATAACGCGGGCGATGATGCAGCAAACGCTGAATGCGGATGGTCAGCACCAAGACGGCGAATGAAACCGGCATAATGACGGCGCAGAATAAAATCATAAATGCCGTGTAAGGGAAGCCTTGCGTTGCCATTTTCCAAATACCCCCCCACACGGAAGCGTAGATATCCACGCCCAACAGATCAATGTTCATCAACGGAAACATCAAGGCAAAGGGGAGTAAGATCAGAATGGCGAGGGCAATAATGGAACAACGTCCCAGCGACCAGCGGTTGCCCGATTGCAACACTTCGTCACAATTCGGGCAACAAGCGGTCAGATTCGGCAAATCTTTTGCAATACTGACCGTGGTATCGCATTCCAGACAACGTTGCAGATAAACTTTTTCGATTTTCATGATTGACTTAATCTTTGAGCGACCGGCGCAAAGCTTTTACGATGGTAAGGCGTCACGCCGAGTTGAGCTAATTTTTCCAAGTGCAGTTTGGTCGGATAGCCTTTGTGTTGTGCAAATCCGTATGCGGGAAATTGTTTATGCAATTCAGCCATTTCGGCGTCCCGCGCAACTTTGGCTAAAATCGACGCAGCACTGATTTCCGCCACTAAACTGTCACCCTTGATCACGGCTTGAGCCGGCATCGTCAATTTAGGCACCCGATTACCGTCAACCAACACAAAATCGGGTTGAACGGTAAGTCCGGCAACGGCGCGTTGCATGGCAAGCAGGGTGGCCTGCAGGATGTTCAGCGCATCAATTTCGTCAGGTTCGGCACGCCCGAGCGACCAACTTAATGCATTGGCTTTGATTTCTTCGGCTAATGCAAGGCGACGTTTTTCCGATAGTTTTTTGGAATCGGCAAGTCCGCTAATCGGACGATTCGGATCGAGGATCACCGCGGCGGTGACGACGGCGCCGACCAACGGACCGCGCCCGACTTCATCCACGCCGGCAATCAGTTTTGCATTCGGATAGATGAAGGTCATGCGGACTCTTCCAAACTGTAAGGCAATTCGCACAATGCCAGGGCGGTGTCGCCCGAACGGAAGTGCGCCTCTCGCTCAATATCTTTATTCAACACCACTTGTAACCATAAATGTTGGCGGTAGATGACGCAAGACAGAATGGTACCGGTGGATTTCCAATGCTCTCCGAGTTGCATTTCAACACTGGAACCGATATCGGGTAAGGTGGTTTTTTCGTGGATTTGACCGACCAAAGTGAACATCGCCCGTTTGTTGGCGCCGCGGAATTTTGCCCGCGCGACGGTTTCTTGCCCGATATAACAGCCTTTGGAAAACGAGATGGCACGCTCGATCAGTTGTAAGTTCGCCGCTTGCGGAATCAGTTCGAATTGATTGGCTTTGTCAAGCAGCGGCACGCCTTGTTGAATGTCGATGAGATCCCATAATTCGGCATCGCCGTTGGTTTCAACCTCGACATCGCCCCAAAAGATCGTCCGTTTTTGTTCGTCTTCAATCGTACAAGCGGTCACTTTCTCGCAAAATTTTGCAAAAATCTCACCGCTTGTCGTGCCGAAAATCGGCGTATCGAGCTCCGTAAAGGTGATTTTGGAAAAGACCGCGTATTTCTTGAGTTGAACAAGGGCTTCCGGCAGTAAATTTTGTCGAATGATAATAAAAAACTGTTCGGGCGCTTGGCGGTACAGGCGAAACAGCGCGCTCATTTTACCTTTCGGATCACAATGCGCCGTGAGAGTGTGTTCGCCGCAAGGCAATTTGGTGACATCGCAGGTTAATTGCCCTTGTAAATATTTTTCCGCATCAATACCCGACACCTCAATGAGTCGGTATTGGCTGAGTCGGACGCACAGTTCGGGTTGGTGATGCGTCACTAATTGACATCCGCATCGCATAGTTGCCTCTTATTATATGTGTTTTGGAAGATTGAGCGGGATCATACAATGATTCGCCGTTACCGACAAATCACAAACGTTATTTCGGTAGACCGGTTTGCCAATGCAACTGTGCTTTGTCCGCCATTTTTCGGATACGACGGGCGTTCGGCTTGACGGGTGGTTTACCTTCATACCAACGTTGGAATGCAAATGTCCCGTCCCATTTCGGCAGAGCCGTCGGCGGAAGCGGGACGATTTTCTCTAAATCGGTAATTTGTATACGGAATTGTCCCGGATTGCCGATGATTTCATACCGACGACTTTTTTTAAAAAACGGGTAAGTTTCAAAAAAATTATGAATTTGTAAGTAACGTTGGGCGCGTTCTTTATCCCGTGGGAAGTCACTGATATTTTCGACTTCTCTCGGATCGTACAATTTCGCCAAATAGTCAAGATGTAAGCCGAATCGGGCGTATTGTTGATATTTTTCCAAGACGTCTGCGGGCGTTGACGGCTCATTGGCTAACTGCTTGTACAAACCGTCAATGCCGTCAAAACTGTACTGTTGTGCGGCGCAACGGTAATATTGTTGTGATAAGTCGGACATAAATTGCTTATCTTCCGGAGAGAGGTACTCCGCCAAATAAGCCTGCCCGGTTAAAAATCCCATACGGTTTACAGCATCAAGAACGCCGAGATCGGCATAAGTGCGGGCAACATCCGGATCCCACGTATCAGCTTTGTTAAATGCGGCGTTATTCGGTAATTGTTGTCGGTAAAGCTCGGCAATCGGCAAACGGTACGGTTCGAAAAATGTACTGTCCCCGGCATTACGTTCGGTAAAAAATTGCATTAAACGCTCGGTGGCGCGGTAGTGACCGTTTCCCGCTGCAATTGCATAAAGCGGGATCAGTTCAAGTAGCGGTTCAAAGTCTATTTCATCCAGCGGTTTTTCAAAGTTGTCGTTATGCCAATGTAAATCGTGCCAAAGCGTATATTGGTAAAGGGCTTCGGCTTCGGAGGGAATGGGCGGTTTCGGTTCTGTGTTACAGACGAACGGCGATTGTCGACGGACTTTGTCGAGCAAGGCGTTCGCTTCCTGTTTTTCGGCTTTAATTTGCTCCGGATAGCATTCTTTCGGAATTTCACCGGCAGGTCCACCCAATGAAGTAGGAGAGCACTTCATAGTGTGACTGCATTGATAGAGTGTGAATCCGACCAATATCAAAAAGCCGAATTTAAAAAAGAGTGATGAAAATGACATGATGTTATTTTTTGCAAAAAATCGTAGAAATCAGACCGCTTGTATGATTGATTTATGCGGTTTTTTAATGTTATCCGACTAACCTAAACGTTCTTTCAGATAACGCTCGTAATCCGGGATAACAATATTGACATCGCAATGAAACAGTTCGGATTGTAATAAAAAATCCGCCGTCGTTTGATTGATGGCGACGGGAATATTCCATACCGTGGCAATCCGCATCAGTGCTTTGACATCAGGGTCATGCGGTGCGGCGTTCATCGGATCCCAAAAGAAAATGAGCATATCAATTTTTTTCTCTGCAATCAGCCCGCCGAGTTGTTGATCGCCACCCATCGGACCACTTAATAATGCAGTGATCGTTAAACCGGTTTCTTTTGCCAATAAATTGCCCGTTGTACCTGTAGCATACAGTTGATGAAAACGGAGTACATCACGGTGTTTTTTGACCCATGCCAATAAACTTTGTTTACAACTGTCATGGGCAACCAGTGCAATTTGTTTGTGTGTTTTTATTGTTCGAAAAGTATTCTTCATTTGGTGTCCCCGACGAATCAAAATATGTAGCATAATACCGCTAAATACGTGTAATTAGAATAGCCGTATGAAACAAAATAATCAGCTTGAGCGAAGGAATTTCTCCATCATATTGAAATGTTTTCGGTTTTTTAAAATGTGATCTAAATCTAATAAAGTGCACTTACCTGTTTTGCTCCGTTTGACAAAAAAATCTCTTGGATTAAACTCCGTTTTTGCCAAAAGCAAACGTTTGCGTTTTGACATCCGGTGAAACAGCTTTGTTTCAAATCTCAAAAAATGATGTAGAGGTGATTGCAAATGGTAAATTTGATCATCGCCACTCACGGAAAATTTTCCGAAGAGTTGGTTAATTCTGCACAAATGGTGTACGGCGAGGTGGATAATCTCAGCGTTGTGACGTTTGTGCCGGGCGAGGGGCAGGATACTCTCGTGGAAAAATATGAAGCCATTATTTCAGGCTTTAAAACGGATAATCCCGTCCTTTTTCTTGTCGATTTATTCGGCGGAAGTCCTTATAACGCTGCTGCCCGCGTAGTGGCGAAACGCCCTCAAGACGGTATCGTCACCGGGGTAAACCTCCCGATGTTGCTTGAAGTCATGGATGCTTCGGCAGATGCAACAAATGCACAAGAATTAGCAAATCTTGCCAAAGAAGTCGGGCAGCTGAGTGTGAAAACCCTCCATGCCAAGGATGACGATACACCACAATCAACTCAGAACGCAGTAGAACAGCAGGCGGAAGACGCAAGCGAAGTACCGGACGATCGTTATTATGATCCGAACGGTCGCATGACCATTTCATTAATGCGTATCGATGATCGTTTAATTCACGGTCAAGTCGCGACTTCATGGGCAAAAGCGGTCAAATGTGAAGCGATTTTTGCAGTAAGCGATGAAGTTGCTCAAGATGAGCTACGTAAGAATTTGTTATTGCAGATCGCTCCGGAGCACTTAAAAGCTTATGTTATTTCCGTTGATAAAGCGATTAAGGTTTACCATAACCCGAAATATGCCAGTCGCCACGTTTTATGGTTAGTAACGAAACCGGCGGATGTTGTCCGTTTGATTGAAGGCGGGGTGAAGATCGACAAAGTGAATGTCGGTGGAATGACCTACAAAGAAGGTAACAAGTTACTTTCCGATGCGGTGACCGTCGGTCGGGCGGATGTTGCGGCATTCCGTAAGTTACTGGATTTAGGCGTTGATCTGTCAATGCAAAAAGTCGCCAGCAATCCGAAAGTAAACTTGACGGCGAAAAAACTGGATGAAATTCAATTCTAATAGGGGACTTTAATTATGACTACAATGGAAATTATCCTCGTCACACTGGTTGCCGCCATTTGCGGTATGGGTAGTGTGCTTGATGAACGTCAAACGCACCGTCCGCTTGTGGCGTGTACCTTAATCGGCTGGGTGTTAGGCGATTTACAAACCGGTATCATCGTCGGCGGTACCTTGGAAATGTTAGCGTTAGGCTGGATGAACGTCGGTGCGGCCATGGCGCCGGATGCGGCATTAGCCAGCGTTATCGCCGCGATTTTGATGATTAAAGGCGGACAAGACAAAGGCACCGCGATTGCGATTGCCATTCCGGTTGCCGCGGCGGGGCAGGTTCTCACCATCTTCGTTCGAACCTTGACCATCTTCTTACAACATAAAGCCGATGATTTTGCCGAAAAAGCCAACTTCCGCGGCATTGAATTCTGTCACTTTGCGGGGCTTTCACTGCAAGCGTTACGTGTGGCGATCCCGACGTTCTTCGTCGCTCTTGTGGCGGGTACGGACACCGTCACCGACGCCTTAAACGCTATCCCGGAAGTGGTGACCCGCGGCTTACAAATCGCCGGTGGCTTTATCGTGGTGGTCGGTTATGCGATGGTTATTAACATGATGCGTGCCGGTGCGTTAATGCCGTTCTTCTTTATCGGTTTCGTGATCGCGTCATTCTCAAACTACAACTTGGTCGGTTTAGGCTTCTTAGGCGCATGTTTAGCGATGATTTATATTCAATTAAATCCGCGCTTTAACCAAGCTCATTTACCGCAGCGTACCGCGTCTAAAAAATTAGCGGATAACGAATTAGAAGGTCTATAAGACAAGAGGAATAATATTATGTCTGAGAAAAAACAATTAACCGCCGCAGATATTCGCGCAACTTACTGGCGTTCAACATTCTTACTCGGCTCGTTTAACTTTGAGCGGATGCAAGCCATGGGATTTTGCGTATCCATGATCCCGGCAATCAAACGCTTCTACACAACCAAAGAAGATCAAGCGGCGGCATTAAAACGCCATTTGGAATTCTTTAATACCCAGCCTTGGGTCGGTTCGGCGATTATGGGCGTCACTGCGGCAATGGAACAAGAGCGTGCCAACGGTGCGGACATTGACGATGCGGCAATCAGCGGGGTGAAAGTCGGTTTAATGGGGCCGCTCGCCGGTGTCGGTGACCCGATTTTCTGGGGAACCTTACGTCCGGTATTGGCGGCGTTGGGTGCCGGTTTGGCGATTAGCGGCAGCTTGTTAGGTCCGCTACTTTTCTTTATCGGTATCAACTTATTCCGTTCGTTAACCCGTTGGTACGGTTTTAAATACGGTTATGAAAAAGGTACGGAGATCGTGAGCGATATGGGCGGCGGTCGTTTGCAAAAACTCACGCAGGGGGCGTCGATTCTCGGTCTCTTTGTGATGGGATCGCTGGTATCGAAATGGACGAGTATCAATATTCCGCTTGAACTTTCCCGCTATACCAACCAAGCGGGACAAGAAGTCGTTACAACAGTTCAAAGCGTACTTAACGATTTGTTACCTGGTTTAGCCGCCTTGTTGTTAACCTTCTTATGTATGTGGTTATTACGTAAAAAAGTGAATGCGATGTACATTATTTTCGCCCTCTTCGGAGTAGGGATTGTCGGCTATCACTTCGGTGTGTTAGCTTAAATTTAGTCCAAAAAAATCATAAGGGCGTAGTCATATACGCCCTTATTGTTATAATACAAGCGGTTAGTTTTTCGAGAAATTTTACAAATGAACTTCAAAGACCTTCTTAAAGCACCGCCTGAACAGGGCTATATCAAAAACAGCTCCAAGCTTGTGACGGGGCTTTTCATCGTTGCCGGCATATTGTATTACCCGACGGACGGCTACGGTGCGGTGATTGCACTGGCGTTGGCGGTGTTTGTTTTGATGGGGCAGAAGCTTCTGATTTCCCAAACGAATAAATATTTTATCGAAATGTATGCGGCCAAGCGGCAATTTGAAGAAACGGGTAATCGCGATTATCTTGAATTTATCCGTTTACGCGGTACACAAATGCTGGCGGACAATAAAGTGCTGTCGGATAAAGCCAAACGGGAAATTGATGTTTTACTGGGGTTTGTCGCGGCGCAGCAGACGGATTTGCAAAATAATACCGAAAACTGACCGCTTGCAGTCGGTTTTCGGTATCACGATATTATTTAAAAATGTCATCCAATACTAACGCGATACCGTCTTCGTCATTGGATGCCGTAATTCGTTTGGCGGCTTGTTTAATCGGCTCAGGCGCATTACCCATGGCGACGCTCAGTCCAGCGTATTCCAACATATCCAAATCATTGAAATTGTCACCAAAGGCGACGACCTCTTCACCGCTGACGTTTAAACGCCGTTCCATAAAGCGGATGGCATTGGATTTGGTCGCTTGTTTATTCATGATTTCCAAATATTCGTTTTTCGAACGATGAATGGAAAGCTGTGGATATTGCGGTTTAAGTTTGTCTTCCAACGCTTTAATTTCGCTTGCTTCGCCCATGACTAAAATTTTATGCACGTTACTCAAGTGAGTCGGTTTCGCTGTGGCGCTTAATCCCGTAATTTCGCCTTCTTGTATCGTCCAATCATTGCTTAAATCATTGCTGAACCAATCCAAATTCGCATAATGATTAATCGAAAGGTGGTTGTAATCGGCTAAATCCGCTTCTAAGCGGGCGAGATCCGTGTTATCAATTGCCACGCTGTACAGCGGTTGTAAATCGGCATCTAAAATCAACGCGCCGCTATAACAGATAATGGCGTTTTTGGTTTGTAATTGTTCGGTATAAGGCGTAATCGCCAACGGCGGACGGGCGGAAACGGGAATAAACGGCACGCCTTGTTTCACAATGCGCTGAATTGCTTGTACCGTCTTCGGTGAGATTTGATGTCGACTATTGAGTAACGTGCCGTCAATGTCACTGAAGACTGCGCGATAAGTTTGTGTTTGCATGGTTTTACTCCTGTAATATTTTTAATAGTTTACTCTGTTTGAATTCAAAATAAATGAAATGAGATCAACAAATAGCGATATTTTTATCTCGTACATAAATTTGCAAAAAACTGCCTAAATCCGACCGCTTGTGATTGACTAACCGAAGTGAACGGATACAATCGTTCCATTTCCGATTACTCATAATAAAGGACAACCAATGAACCTATACAACATCAAACACCCCGAAGAACAAGTGAATTTTGCCCAAGGCGTTCGCCAAGGGTTAGGCAAAGATCAGGGCTTATTTTTCCCTGAAGTGTTACCTAAATTTGACGACATTGACGCTTTATTAGCATTACCGTTGGTTGAACGTAGCCAAAAAATTTTATCGGCATTGATTGGCGATGAATTGCCACAAGAAACCTTAAATACAATGGTAAAAAATGCGTTTACTTTCCCTGCTCCACTAGCAAAAGTGAACGATGATATTTATGCGTTAGAGTTATTCCACGGTCCGACCCTTGCCTTTAAAGACTTTGGCGGTCGCTTTATGGCTCAAGCATTAAGTGCGGTGCGTGGCGATGGCAAAATTACCATTTTAACAGCGACATCAGGCGACACAGGTGCGGCAGTGGCTCACGCTTTCTACGGTTTAGAAAATATCAATGTGGTTATTCTTTATCCAAAAGGCAAAATCAGCCCGTTACAAGAAAAATTATTCTGTACCTTAGGCGGAAACATTCGTACCGTGGCGATTGAGTCTGACTTTGACGCTTGTCAAGCGCTAGTTAAACACGCCTTTGATGATGTTGAGCTGCGCCAAGCCATCGGCTTAAACTCAGCGAACTCTATCAATATCAGCCGTTTACTTGCTCAAGTTTGCTACTACTTTGAAGCGGTGGCTCAGTTGCCGAAAGAGAAACGTAGCGATGTGGTGGTTTCTGTACCAAGCGGTAACTTCGGCAACTTAACTGCGGGCTTAATTGCGAAAACCTTAGGCTTACCGATTAAGCGTTTTATCGCTTCAACCAATGCGAACGACACTGTGCCACGTTATCTTAAATCGGGCAAATGGGAACCTAATGCAACGGTTGCGACATTATCGAATGCCATGGATGTCAGTCGTCCGAACAACTGGCCACGCGTTGAAGAGCTGTTTAAACGTAACGGTTGGGATTTGAGCGAGTTAGGTTCAGATGCCTTAAATGATGCCGAAACGGAAGAAGCTTTAAAAGCACAATATGCGGAAGGTTACTTGTGCGAGCCGCACGGTGCGATTGCTTACCAAGTGTTGAAAGATCAGCTACAAGCAGGAGAAACAGGTATTTTCCTTTGTACAGCACACCCGGCGAAATTCAAAGAGAGCGTAGAGCGTATTTTAGACGTTGAACTGCCGCTACCTGAAGCGCTAGACAAACATAACAAAATGGAACTATTGTCAGATACAATGGCGGCGGATTTTATAAAACTACGTGAATATTTATTAATCAAATAGAATTTTTCTAGTTTATTCTCTGATCTCTCCCATAATTAATGGGAGAGAAGCTTTTACTAGACTATTTAAATTTCTAAAACTATTTAATAGTTAGACATAGTAGTTCTTTTATAATGTAAAAAATAGTGAAAACTAAATATCCCCAGAAAAATATAGGTGTTATACATGATTCTTGATATTTATATTCTTTCTTATATAAATTAAAATTTGTTTTTAAGTCTTCACTATTGAAGACAGAGTTATTTTTATTCCTGTTTTCTTTATAGAATTCTATAGGGTTTTCTATATTAATTTGCTTTGGTTTTCCCAGCCCAAATATAGATTTAATACTTGATTCATATTTAGATCTCTCCCAATCATTCTTTAGCAAGATAGATATTCTTGCAATAAACTCATTTTTATATTCCTCTTTATCTATATTTTCTAACACTTTCTTTGCAATTTCGATTATCTTTAAATCTGAATTATCATCAAATAGATTTAGTCGAATAGCTAGCTCTGCGATAAATTCATCTTTATTTTTTTTCTGCATTTTCCTTATCCATAGTAACTATTTTTATAGTGATTTCTCTTATCTTTTCCCGCCATTTTATTCTTTCTTCTGATATGTTTTTATTAAAATAAGATGAAAATAACTTATAGCTTATAAAAAAGATACTATTAATAGTTAATAATTCTATTGTATTCATAATTTAATATTTACCCTATGTGTTTAAATTCATCCAATGGAATAATTTTTATTTAATATATTACTTGTACTATTTTGAACCTCTTGCAAAATCCCCTGATAATCGGTACTTGGCAAACCAATTTCCCCAAAGTAATGCATATCGACCTTTTCAATGCCGCAAAAGCTAAACAAGCCATAACCTAAGGTATGCTCAAAGGCTTGCAGATAACCTTTTTGGCGATATTCTTCCACGGGATTGCCAAGGGTGACAAACTGCTGAACTCGTTTATCACCCAATAAGCCGATACTTTTTTCTTTGCCGTCTTTATAAGCGAAGCCATAAGCAATCACACGATCAAGATACCCTTTTAAAATTGCAGGAAACCCCATCCACCACAGTGGATAAATCAAGGTAATCAGATCTGCCTGTTGGAAATAGCGGTGTTCTTGAGCCACATCCACAGCATATTGTTGCTCAATAGTTGCTCGAAACTCTTGCCAAGTGAGTGTCGGATTAAAATCAAGCTGATACAAATCCCGCACAATGACATCGTGATTTGCGCTTGCTTGAATCACCTTGTCCAAAATTGCATGGTTAAAACTGGTCGGATTCGGGTGAGCATAAATAATCAAATGTGTCATAGTTCTCTCCAAAGCCTAAAATACAAGCGGTCTGTTATTTGCAAAATTTTGCAACGAACAGACCGCTTGTTTTATTTACCGATACAGAACGAACTGAAGATATTGCCGAGCAAGTCATCGGAAGTAAACTGCCCGGTGATTTCACTCAAGGCATTTTGTACCATCCGTAGCTCTTCGGCGAGCAGCTCGCCTGCGTAGAATTGGGTTAATTGCACGTGTCCGCGTTGCAGATGATCTGCGGCGGTTTCAAGCGCAACCAAGTGACGACGACGAGCGATAAAACCGCCTTCCGTTGAGCTTTGATAACCCATTGATTTTTTAAGGTGTTCACGCAATAAATCTACGCCGACTTTTGTCTGTGCAGAAAGGCGAATCACGGTGAAATTATCCGTTTGTACCAAGCTTTCCGTTTCGCCGGTTAAATCGACTTTATTACGAATCACCGTCACTGGTATATTTTTCGGTAATTTTGCTAAAAACTCCGCCCACTCTTGTTGGAAATGATCCGCTTGAGATTCGTTGCTATCAATCATCAACAACACATGATCCGCTTGCTCGATTTCATCCCACGCCCGTTTGATCCCGATTTTTTCGACTTCATCACTCGCTTCACGTAAGCCTGCTGTATCAATAATATGTAACGGCATACCATCGATATGGATATGCTCACGCAGCACATCACGAGTTGTCCCAGCAATATCAGTCACAATCGCCGCTTCACGTCCAGCTAAAGCATTTAGCAAGCTGGATTTACCTGCATTAGGTTTGCCAGCAATCACCACTTTCATCCCTTCACGTAAAATTGAACCCTGTTTTGCTTCTTGGCGAACATGGGCAAGTTGCGTAATGATCTCATTCAATTTGGCTTCAATTTTACCATCAGCAAGGAAATCAATCTCTTCATCGGGGAAATCAATCGCTGCTTCCACATAGGTTCTTAAATAAATGACATTATCTACTAACGCATGGATTTTATTGGAAAATTCGCCTTGTAAGGACTTCAAGGCGGAACGTGCCGCCTGCTCGGATGTAGCGTCAATTAAATCGGCAATCGCTTCGGCTTGGGCAAGATCGAGCTTATCATTTAAAAAGGCTTGCTCGGAGAATTCACCCGCCCGAGCGATCCGTACACCGTTGACCTTTAAAATGCGGTTGAGTAGCAGATCTAAAATCACCTGTCCGCCATGTCCTTGCAATTCAAGGACATCTTCCCCCGTAAACGAATTCGGCGCTTTAAAAAATAGGGCGATTCCCTGATCTAATACCGTCCCGTCTTCATCTTTAAACGGCAAATAATCGGCCATACGTGGTTTAGGGCATTTGCCTAATACGGCTTGAGCGACATCCGTCGCCAATGGCCCAGACACCCGCAAGATCCCAATCCCGCCACGCCCGATGGGTGTGGCTTGTGCAACAATGGTTTCTGTCATCATACTATTTTGTTTTTTACTGAAATTGAATTATTGTATCACCATTTGGCGAGAATAACGGAGAATAAGCGCATGCACTTTGCAGAATATCAACAATGGGTCAGAGAATTTTATCAACAACAAAACTGGTATGAACGGGATGTGTTTCGGCGTTTGGCTTATTTAACCGAAGAAGTGGGCGAAGTGGCTTGTGCGGTGCGTGCTATTGAAATAGGTAGAGAAAGACCGGATGAAACGGAGCAAAGTTTGGATGAAAAGCGAGAAAATATCTTGGAAGAACTCGGCGATGTGTTTGATAACTTGTTTATCTTAGCGGATAAATACGATATTTCGATTGAAGAGGTAATCGCTAAACATCAAGCTAAATTTTTATCCCGTTATCGATAAAAAACAAGCGGTCGGGTTTCGGCTAAAATTTGCAAAAAGAAACGTCTGCCGAAACGGGCGGATGATATACAATGGTATCGGTATTTATTGTTCTGTGAGGTAACGTATGAAACTTTGGTATTCCACAACCAGTCCGTTTGTCCGCAAGGCTCGTGCTGTCGCACATTATCACCGCTTACAAGATCAAATCGAATTACTGTTGGTCACCCGAGCGTTTTCCGCCGACTCTCCGCACAATCAGGATAATCCGCTAGGGCGGGTTCCGGCATTACAACTGGATAACGGCGATTGGCTGTATAACAGTAGTGTGATTGCCGAATATTTGGATGCGATCGGTTCGGCGCCGACCTTATTTCCGAAAGATGAGCAACGTTGGAAAGTCTTGAACCTGTATGCGCTGGCGGAAGGTGTACTGGAAAATCTTGTCGGGCTAGTCTTGCCTGAACGGATGTTCCGTCCTGAATCCGAATGGTGGCTGAGCCGTCATCAACAGGTGGAAGAGCGTAATGAGCGCACCTTAACATTAATTGCACAAGAGATTAAGCCATTCGGTACGGAACTCAATATCGGCACGCTCTACGTGGTTTGTTTAGTGGATTTTCTGTTATTTAGAGCCAATGTGACGGGCGCTGATCGCTATTCTGCCATGGGGGAATTGAAAGCCTGGGCGGATAGCATGAATGCACTTTATCCTTGTTTGGCGGAAACCGTGCCGGTGATGCCGCCGCAATAACCCGAAAACGGAAAAAAAGTGATGGCATTATTCATCACTTTTTTTTTCGTTTTGCCCGCGGGTGAGCCGAATCATAAATTTTCGCTAAGTGTTGAAAATCCAAATGGGTATAAATTTGCGTGGTGGATAAACTGCTATGCCCTAAAAGCTCTTGTACTGCACGTAAATCAGCACTGGCTTCCAACATATGCGTAGCAAAAGAATGGCGTAATTTGTGCGGATGAATATGGGTATCCAACGCCTGTTTTTTACCCCATTTCTGCATAATCAGTTGAATCGAACGATGAGAAAGACGCTTGCCCTGCCGATTTAAAAACAACGCATAATCTTTCGGTTTAAATGTTTTACGCACCGTCAACCAATGACGTATCGCCGCTAACGCTTTCGAGCCAATCGGTACAATCCGCTCTTTATTTCCCTTCCCTAACACACGTACTTCTCCGACGGATAAATCCATATCGCCTAAATCCAACGCTTGCAGCTCGGAAAGACGCAGCCCGGAACTATACATCAGCTCCATCATCGCCAAATCTCTAACGGCAAGCGGTTCATCGCTCTCAATATTCAGCAATTGCGCAACTTGTTCCGCATCAATATTTTTAGGTAAATGTTTACCGACCTTCGGAGATTTAATCCCTAATGCAGGATTGGCTTTCAGCTTGCCCTGCTTAACCAAAAACGCCAAAAATTGACGTAATGCCACTAACCTAAGCCCGATACTTTTTGCGCTCAAACTTTGTCTGTGGCTTTGCGACAAAATCCAACGCACAGTCGAAGCATCAAGCTCTTGCCAACGTGTAACTTCTGCTTGTTGTAACATTTCGCAGACCGCTTGTAGCTGACGTTGATAATTGCTTAGCGTATGGGGGCTTGCTTGCTTTTCAATGCGTAGAAAGTCCCAGTACGGTTGGGTTTGGTGGTAAAGGGGATTGGTCATAGACAATTACGCTAAGCCTAATTTACCGATTTTGACACCGATATTGCCTAGTGCAACAGGTCCAAGATATTCTGCTAAGAATTTAAACAGCTCATCAACACTATGGAAAATACAATGGGTTTGCACTTCGTTTTCAACTTTACGGGTAAATTCGTAGCTGACTTTGCTAGCATCAATGTGAGCGGTGAGATTTAAGTAAACCGTTTCAAAGTAATGGCTCATTGCCCCTTCTAACCCAGGATCGCTGATACGCACGTCCCATTGATTGCTGAATAATACTTCACTTTTGACTGACATTTTTTACCTCTTTGTGTTTGCAAATTTTTATTGAAAAAAGACCGCTTGTACAAGCGGTCTGATTGTCTTGTTTTATTGTAACAACGAAATATCCGCCACTTGTAAGAATAAGTTTTGTAGCGTATTTAAAATCGCTAAACGGTTTTGACGTAGTTTTTGATCTTCCGCATTCACCATTACGTTGTCGAAGAAGCTATCTACAGGCTGGCGTAAACTTGCCAATTTGTCGAGAACCGCCGTGTAGTCGCCTTGAGCGATCAACGGTTGCACTTCTTTTTCGAGTGCAATCACCGCTTCCGCCAACGCTTTTTCCGCAGGTTCAACACAAGCGGTAAGATCGATTGCCCCAATTGCAACATCGGCTTTGGCAAGAATGTTGCTCACACGTTTATTCGCTGCCGCCAATGCTTCTGCACTGTCTAAGGTACGGAAATGCGACACCGCACGCACACGGGCATCAAAGTCCGCTGGACGAGTTGGACGGCGAGCGAGAACCGCTTGGATAACGTCCACTGCAATACCTTCATCTTGATACCACGCACGGAAACGACCGAGCATAAAGTCCACTACTTCTTCCACAACATTTGTGTTGGTGAGTTTGTCGCCAAACAATTTCGCTGAAGTCGCCACTAAATCGCTCAGATCAAGCGGTAAGTTTTTCTCTACAATAATGCGTAACGCACCGAGTGCCGCACGGCGTAAAGCGAATGGATCGGCACTGCCTTTTGGTTGCTGACCGATACCGAAAATACCCGTGAGCGTATCGAATTTATCCGCCAATGCAACAGAACTTGCCACAAGTGATTTCGGCAATTCATCGCCAGCAAAGCGTGGCATATATTGTTCGTTTAACGCCACCGCCACTTCTTCATCTTCGCCGTCGTGACGAGCATAGTGCATACCCATCACGCCTTGCGTATCGGTAAACTCAAACACCATATTTGTCATTAAGTCACATTTCGACAACAAGCCGGCACGTTTCGCTTTGGTTTCATCTGCACCAATTTGTTTTGCAATTTCGCCTGCAAGCTGTTCAATGCGAGCGGTTTTGTCACGCAACGTACCGAGTTGTTGTTGGAACAACACGGTTTCTAAGCGTGGTAACTGATCTTCCAAACGCTGTTTTAAGTCGGTTTTGAAGAAGAATTCCGCATCGGTCAAACGTGGACGCACCACTTTTTCATTCCCTTCGATGATTTTGCTTGGATCTTCAGGGTTGATGTTCGACACAAAGATAAAGTGCGGTAAAAGTTTTCCGTCTTTATCATAAATCGGGAAGTATTTTTGGTCGCCTTTCATTGTGTAAACTAAGGCTTCCGCAGGCACGGCAAGGAAACGCTCTTCAAACTTCGCCGCTAACACGTTCGGATACTCCACCAAAGACGTGACTTCGTCTAACAAGTCTTCTTCAATATCCGCCACGCCACCTAAAGCGGTCGCTTTTTCTTGTGCTTTTGTAAGAATTAACGCTTTACGCTCGTTGAAATCCGCAACCACTGAGCCTTTTTCTTTCAACAATGCAGGGTATTGATCCGCGTGGCTGATTTGGAACTCACGCTCGCCTAAGAAACGGTGACCACGAACGGTTGTACCGCTTGCTACGCCTAAAATTTCGCCTTCGATTAGCTCATCGCCCAATAATAAGGTTACAGTGTGAACAGGACGCACGAACTGCTCGGTTTTATCGCCCCAACGCATTGTTTTTGGAATAGGCAATTTTGCCAACGCTTGGCTGATAATGCCGACTAACAAGTTTTTAGTCGGCTGACCTTCGATCACCGCACGGTGAACCAGCCATTCGCCTTTATCGGTAGCAATACGCTCCGCCTGCTCAACGGTAATGCCACAGCCTTTCGCCCAGCCCTCCGCCGCTTTGGTCGGCTTACCTTCCGCATCAAACGCCGCCGACACCGCCGGACCACGTTTTTCCACTTCTTTGCTTGGCTGTGCTGTCGCAAGCCCCAATACTTTCACCGCTAAACGGCGTGGTGCCGCCAACCATTCCACTTTGTCAAAGCTCAAACCAGCCTGGTTTAATTCCGCTTCAACATTCTCCGCAAATGCGGTCGCTAATTTTTTGAGTGCCTTTGGTGGCAACTCTTCTGTGCCGATCTCGGCTAGGAAGTTTTGTGTTGTCATTTTTCTTTTCTCTTGTAGGGTGCGTTTTAACGCACCGTTTGATTTTAAATTGAATCTTTTTCAATAGTAGCTTCACATTCCACAGGGAAATTGAGTGAGTTTGCAATAAAGCACGCCTGATGTGCATTTTTGTGTAATGCTAATGCTTTATCTACATCCGACTCTTTCGAAATTCGCACACGAGGTTTTAATGTCGCTGAAAGGAAACGCCCTGCTTGTTCGGAACTACCTTCATCCATCACTGCGATTGCCTCATCACAATATTCCAACACAACTATGTTATTGACTGCACAAAAATGTAAATACCATAATTTATGACAGGCGGAAATAGATGCCAATAACATATCTTCGGGATTCCAACGAGTTTTGTCGCCACGAAAAGCAGGATCGGAGGAACCTAAAATATCGGGTTTATGAGATGCCGAAACAATAAAATCCCTCCCATAGGTAGTATAAGATGAGGTACCCGAGCCTAAATTTCCAACCCATTTCACAATAACTTGATAGAGATGTTGTTTCATTATTTCTTTCCTTTAAAACCCCGATAATACTCGGCAGAGTAGAACATTATCATTTTGAATTTTTGCAAATTTCAGACAAAATCTGACCGCTTGTTACTTCCCCATACTGACGTATGGGGTTACGCATAGTGCGGTTGCTCCGCAACCTATTTTACTTGTCGCAGAGCGACAACACTATGCTTAACCTAGTACGTCAGTGCTAGGGCTAACTCAGCTAAATCCAACACCACTCTCTCATCTTCCAACACCAAAGCAGGAATACCGATATAGCCATTTGCTTTAGCGTGATCAAAAGCTGGGTGGCGGTCACGTAATCTGAGAAATGGTTTAAAATTTGCACCTCTTTGGGTAATATCCACCGCTTCGTAGTCCACGCCTAAACGTTGTAATTCAGCGACAAACGGGGC
>NZ_JBGYBX010000025.1:0-5899 GCF_041817755.1 Glaesserella sp.
CAACGTCCAACGTCCAACGTCCAACGTCCAACGTCCAACGTCCAACGTCCAACGTCCAACGTCCAACGTCCAACGTCCAACGTCCAACGTCCAATAGAATTATCATCTGAAATACAGGAAAAAATAAAACTTCTTGAATCTTATAAAGAAGAAATCCAATCCTATCCAAATTTCTATAGCCCATTCTTAAACGTTAGATATATTAATTTTATCATTGGTCTGACCGAAGATAAAAATCGCTCCATTGAATCTATTAATAGTGGTTTTAACGATGGTTTTCAAAGAATTTCAAAAGAATTCAATAAATTTGAACTTTTTCGAGAAACAATAGAATTTACAACACCTAAAGAGATTAAAAACTTCCCTCAATTATTAGATGAAAAAGATAAAGATTTAAAACGACAAAATGAAATCCAAAACATTCAAATTGTACAATTACTAAAAAACATTCAAAATACTAGAGAAATATTAAACTTAGATAAACTAAATGATGAACAATTAGCAATAAAAAATGAAATTGAAAAGCGTAATATAAAATATCTTATTCATTTTACTCGCTTAGATAATTTAAAACATATTTTAGAAAACGGATTATTAGGAAGAAAAACTTTATCTGAAAAAGTTATTTCTTATCATTACAACGATCAATATCGTATTGATAATATTCCCGATGGTATTTGTTGTTCAATTTCATTTCCAAACTATAAAATGTTCTGGGGCATAAGAAAAAACCAAGAAAACCAATTTGGTGCAGATATTGATAAAGATTGGGTTATTTTACGATTAAAACCTGAACTATTATGGGAGAAAAAAGCATATTTTTGTCGTTATAATGCGGCATCAAATCAAGAAAGATTTAATAAAGATAAAATGAATGCTAAAGCTTTTAAAGCAATGTTTGAAGATTTAGAATATGTAGAACGTAATCAACTGAACATACCTGATAATTTTACAACTAATCCGCAAGCAGAAGTTGTATTTATTGAAAAAATTGAACCTGAATGGATTATTGATATATGTAAAAAGAATGGCTATGGAATGGATTGTTATAAACCTAACGATCTAAACTCTGCAAAATACGAAAATGAAACACTATTTAAACCTCGTTCTGATTATCAATATTGGACAAAACATTAAGGAAATAACAAATGACAAATTCAATAGGAAAAGCAACACGCTTAGTTTTTATTCCTAAAAAAGACGGTAATGTTCTAGTAGAAGTTAAAGAGGTTGCTTTTGACTGGCATAAAGGAATGAGTTTTCAAGTTCGTCAGCGTTCTCTACTATCTTTACACGAAAATATTAAAAATCAAGGCATTGCTAAAAATCCATTAGAAATATCTTCAAAATCTTTTGTCGATCTTGGGGTGAAATTGAGTGCATTTAATTTAGAGGGAACTATTCCTAACAAATCCAGTAAGTTTACCGTAGAAACTATTTTTCAATCCAGTAAAGTATTTAAAAATGATCCCAATAGCCCATATCGAGATATTCTCACAAAAAGTTCTCGAGAAGCTAAACAAGATGAACGGTTAAAGGATAAGATATTAGATCACTTTGATTATTTTGATTTACGATGGGAACTTGAACCTAAAACCGCCTTTTATGATTGGATTTATATCAATGTATTAGAAAATTATAATAAAGATCTTGCTAAGAAAATAATGCATTATGATGCATTTACTGATATTGAATTTAATCATAAAAAGAGTATTAATTGTCAGGCTTATTCTGTCGCATTATATAAAGCATTAGAATGGCGGGGAGGTTTAATTAAAGATTTTACAGATAGTAAAATTCCCAAAGAACAACGAAAAGAAAATTTCTTAGCTATTATCAAGGATTTTGATAAATATGAAGGAAAAGGAATGGCAGAAAAAATTAATCATCAGGAATTATTACCTTTAGAGTAAAAAGATAATAAACATTACATCGCTAAATCAGAACCGCAATGTGCAATCTGTTGCGTAGTGCCTTAAACAAGTGCTATGCAACATCAGTGTATTTCTTTGATAAATTCTGTTCTAAAAAAGGACAGGCATAAACCTGTCCTTATAAATCAATTTAAAAAGCAATTACTCTTCGCCTAGCTCACCCATTGCTGTGATGCTAAAGCCTGCATCCACGTGTAACACTTCGCCTGTTACGCCTGAAGCAAGATCTGAACATAAGAATGCCGCTGAGTTACCCACATCTTCAATCGTTACGGTACGGCGTAATGCGGCGGTTTGTTCGAATGCCGCAAGCATTTTCTTGAAGTTTTTGATGCCTGATGCCGCAAGCGTACGGATTGGGCCGGCAGAGATCGCATTAACGCGAATACCTTCTTTACCTAAATCTGCTGCCATTACGCGAGTTGCTGCTTCAAGTGATGCTTTGGCTAAACACATAACGTTGTAGTTAGGGATCGCACGTTCTGCACCTAAGTAAGAAAGGGTTAATAATGCGGCGTCTTTGTTTAAGAATGGACGTGCTGCTTGTGCCATTGCCACGAAGCTATATGCGCTGATGTCGTGGGCAATGCGGTAGCCTTCACGGGTTGCGGCATTGACATAGTCGCCGTCTAATTGATCGCCCGGTGCAAAGGCGATGGCGTGAACGAAACCGTCAAATTTTTCCCATTTTTTGCTTAATTCTGCAAAGCAGTTGGTGATGCTTTCATCGGTTGCTACATCTAATGGTAATACGATGTCTGAACCAAATTCTTTGGCAAATTCTTCAACGCGTGGTTGAAGTTTGTCGTTTAAATAAGTAAACGCTAATTCTGCACCTTGTGCTTTCATTGCTTTTGCAATACCGTAAGCAATCGAACGGTTGCTTGCTAAACCTGTGACTAAAATACGTTTTCCAGCTAAAAAGCCCATAATTTGTTCCTCTGTAAAATGATGTAATAATCTGCCCATATGAAGCAAAACTTGTGAATTATAACGATATTTTGAGGAAACAGGCAAATACAAGCGGTCAGATCGGAGTTGCTTTTTACAAATAAACCGCGGAAAAATCTTACAAAAATTTAACTTTTTCCTTGAAATACGCTATTTCAGCCTTATTATATCCATCAATTTTTTATCACAGAGTAAACCAATGGGCAGAAAACGTAGTGCAAGCTCTTCGCGGTGGCTTGCAGAGCACTTCAAAGATCAATTCGTACAAAAAGCACACAAACAAAAATTACGCTCCCGAGCTTATTTTAAATTAGATGAAATTCAACAAACGGATCGCTTATTTAAACCTGGGATGACCGTTGTCGATTTAGGGGCGGCTCCCGGCGGCTGGTCGCAATACGTGGTGACCCAAATCGGCAACCAAGGTAGAGTAATTGCTTGTGATATTTTAGATATGAATCCGATTGTCGGGGTGGATTTTTTGCAAGGCGATTTCCGCGAAGAAAGCGTGTTAAATGCGTTGTTGGAGCGAGTCGGAGAGGGCAAGGTGGATGTGGTGATGTCTGATATGGCGCCGAATTTCAGTGGTATGCCGTCGGTGGATATTCCGAGGGCAATGTATTTGGTAGAGCTGGCGTTGGATATGTGTCGCCAAGTATTGGCACCAAAGGGCAGTTTTGTGGTCAAAGTGTTCCAAGGAGAAGGATTTGACGAATATTTAAAAGAGATTCGCGCCTTATTCAGCACCGTGAAAGTTCGTAAACCGGAAGCTTCACGGGATCGTTCGCGTGAAGTGTACATCGTCGCAACGGGTTACAAAGGATAAGTGGAATATCCCTTTTATTTGTAGTAACCTTGACAAGATTTTTCAGTGTAAATATAAGAGGTAAAAACCTTGAACGATATGTTTAAAAATATTTTACTTTGGGTGGTAGTCGGTTTAACGTTAATGACGGCATTCCAAGGTTTTAACGGCAATTTCGGGACGACGAGTAATGTGGCTTATTCGACGTTTTTAAATGACATTAAAAATGATCGTCTGAAAGAAGTCGATTTTAAACGCGGGGAAGAAATCATCAATGTTACCCGCACGGACGGTTCGCAATATCAAACCGTGATGCCGATGTATGATGAATATTTACTGGCGGATTTGGCTAAAACCAATACCACAATTAAAGGTGAACCGGTAGAACGTCGCGGATTGCTTTCACAAATCATCATTTCATGGTTCCCGATGCTACTGTTAATCGGCTTTTGGATATTTTATATGCGCCAAATGCAAGGTGGCGGCGGCAAAGCGATGAGCTTTGGCAAAAGCAAAGCCAAAATGTTAGCGCCGGATCAAATCAAAACCCGATTTAGTGACGTTGCCGGTTGTGATGAAGCCAAAGAAGAAGTGGCGGAAGTTGTTGATTTTTTACGTGATCCGAGCAAGTTCCAGAAATTGGGCGGACGTATTCCGAAAGGCGTGTTAATGGTTGGTCCTCCGGGAACGGGTAAAACGTTATTGGCAAAAGCGATTGCCGGTGAGGCAAAAGTGCCGTTTTTTACAATGGCAGGCTCCGACTTTGTTGAAATGTTCGTTGGTGTCGGTGCGTCACGTGTACGGGATCTTTTCGAACAAGCCAAGAAAAATGCGCCTTGTATTATTTTTATTGATGAAATTGATGCGGTTGGTCGTAAACGCGGTGGCGCCGGTTTTAGCGGCGGGCATGACGAACGTGAACAAACGTTGAACCAAATGTTAGTTGAAATGGACGGTTTTGAAGGAAGCGAAGGCGTTATAGTGATTGCCGCGACGAACCGTTCGGACGTATTGGATAACGCGTTAACCCGTCCGGGACGTTTTGACCGCCAAGTCATGGTCGGATTACCGGATGTCAAAGGTCGTGAGCAGATTTTGAAAGTTCATATGCAAAAAGTGCCGCTGGCACCGGATGTTGATCCGATGATTATCGCTCGTGGTACACCGGGATATTCCGGCGCAGACTTAGCGAATTTGGTGAATGAAGCCGCGTTATTTTCCGCACGAGCAAATCAACGTGTTGTCACCATGAATGATTTTGAAAAAGCGAAAGACAAAATCAATATGGGACCGGAACGCCGTTCAATGATTATGACCGAAGAACAAAAAATTTCGACGGCGTATCATGAAGCCGGGCATGCAATTGTCGGTTATCTTATGCCGGAACACGATCCGGTACATAAAGTAACGATTATTCCTCGCGGACGTGCGCTGGGAGTTACCTTCTTCTTGCCGGAAGGGGATAAAATCAGTATCAGTCATAAACAGCTTGAAGGAAAATTGGCAAGTACCTATGGCGGACGTTTGGCGGAAGAGTTGATCTACGGTAAAGAAAATATCTCAACCGGGGCATCAAGTGATATTCAAGTCGCTTCTAATATTGCTCGTCGTATGGTGACGGAATGGGGCTTTTCAGAGAATTTAGGTCCGATCCTTTATAAAGAGGAAGAAAGCTTTGGCGCACCAAAAGTGGTTTCGGAAGCAACGGCGAAATTGATTGATGAAGAAGTTCGTAAAATCGTTGATCGCAACTATGAGCGAGCAAGAAAAGTGTTGGAAGAAAACATGGATATTTTGCATGCGATGAAAGATGCGTTAATGAAATATGAAACCATCGATATGCCGCAGATTAAAAACTTAATGGAGCGCAAACCGGTCGGTGAACCAGCAGGTTGGAATGAAAGTGGCGGTGATAGCACGCCGACAGCATCGTCTTCAGAAGAGCATGAGACGGACAAAAAATCAGCGACAGAAACGACATTAAGCGATTCCGTAGCAGATAATGAAGCAGATGCGAAATAAGCGGTATTGATTTTCAAAAAAACCGAGTGATGAAAATAACTCGGTTTTTTTATTATAGCTAGACAAAGTCTAGCTATAAAAACCATACGCTATGCGTATGGAATCAAAGAGCTTAAGCGATGAACAGAATAAAAAAATCCTCCTATAATGAATAAGGCTGACAACCAAAATTCAGAATATAGGAGGA
>NZ_JBGYBX010000026.1:0-13750 GCF_041817755.1 Glaesserella sp.
CGCCGTGTTGGAGCAAATAACGAGCCACTAATTCAATGGTTTCTCCCGCACCAACCAATAAAAAACGCAGTTTGTTGAATCGGTCAAAAATTTGGCGCGCCAGTCCGCAGGCAGCATAGGCAACCGAAACGGCGCTATTGCCGATTTCCGTTTCCGAGCGTACCCGTTTTGCTGTGGAAAACGTTTTTTGGAACAAACGGGAAAGATTCGTCGACATTGCCGAATGATGCGACTGATAGAAGGTTTCGCTGTCTTGATAGGCTTGTTTGACCTGACCGAGAATTTGCGGTTCGCCCAAGATCAATGAATCCAGCCCGCAAGCTACGCTCATCAAATGGCGGGCAGCATCCATGTTTTGTTTGAAATACAGGCATTCGCGCAGCTCCGTTTCATCCAATTGATGAATTTGGGCAAACCAGTGGAAGCAACGTTCGCGCCAAGCGATATTTTCCGGATGATCGGCTTGCGGGGGAATATCCGCTTGATGAAAATAGAGTTCGGTACGGTTGCAGGTAGAGAGAATCACGACGCTTTCGGCAAGTTGCTGCCGGTGAATTTGTTCAAACGCAAGTTGGCGTTTGTTTTCCACAAACGCGACTTTTTCACGCAAATTGACCGATGCTGTTTTGTGATTGATGCCTAACGCCAGAATTGTCATGACTGCCCACAACTGAAAGATAAATGAGAAAATCCCACTAAAATAAAACGGCATTCTAATCAATCCGATAGCGCTCTGCAAACTATTGTCATCATAGGTTGGATTTATGTGTCGCCAAAAAGGGCGATTGATGTAAAAAGAAAATGGGTCGTCAATGAAATTTCATAAAATGAGGGAATTTTTTGTGCGACAAGCGGTCGGATTTATGTAAATTTCTGCAAAAATCCAAAATAAACCGAATTTTGGAGTGAATTGAGCTATAATGCTTCGCAAAAAAATTCAATTGTCATTTTTTGTCAAGAATTCCATTCTGTCATTATTTTCGGAGGACTTATGGTAGCGATTCGCCGTTCACACCTGCTCGATCCCAATAATTTTGAGCTGGCCGGTTGGAGTGCCGGATTGCAAATGTCGCCGATTACGTTTGAAGAGCTATGGATTGCATGGCAGTATGCTCAAGAGAAGATCGACATTGAACAAAACCACTTGATGTGGTTCGGCGTGGAGATGGTCGAAATTCTGCACGGGTTGAACATGGATGATGACAGCCTTGTTGCCGCCATGCTTTTTCCGTTGGTCAAACATCATCTTATCGATTTGGTTCAAGTCAAAGAACATTTCGGTAATGATGTCAAAAATTTGGTGAAAGGCGTATTGGAGATGGACAACGTCCGCCAATTAAACGCAAGCCATGCCTCCGATATTCAAATCGATAATATCCGTCGAATGCTGTTGGCGATGGTGGATGATTTCCGCTGTGTGGTCATTAAACTCGCCGAACGGATTGTGTATTTGCGCGATACCGAACGTTTAAGTGAAGAAGATTTAGTCCTTGCCGCCAAAGAGTGTTCCCATATTTATGCGCCGTTGGCAAACCGTTTAGGCATCGGACAGTTGAAATGGGAACTGGAAGATTACTGCTTCCGAGCGTTGCATCCGCAAGAGTATCGCCGGATTGCAAAATACGATTTGGCGGAACGCCGTTTGGATCGAGAACAATATATTGCAAATTTCGTGGCGGATCTGACCGCTTGTATTAAAGAAGAAATTGATGAGGTACAAGTTTACGGTCGTCCGAAACATATTTATAGCATTTGGAAAAAAATGCAGAAAAAGCAGTTGACCTTCAAACAGTTATTTGATGTCCGTGCGGTTCGAATCATCGTACCGAAACTTCAGGACTGCTATACCGCACTTGGTATTGTGCATACCCATTATAAACACTTGCCGGAGCATTTCGATGATTACATTGCCAATCCGAAACCGAACGGCTATCAGTCGATTCATACCGTGGTGTTAGGCGAAGGGGACAAAACCATCGAAGTCCAAATTCGTACCCAAAAAATGCATGACGATGCGGAACTCGGCGTCGCGGCACACTGGAAATATAAAGAAGGGGCGGCAGCGGGACGTTCCGGCTATGAAGAAAAAATCGTTTGGCTACGCAAATTGCTTGATTGGCAAAAAGATATTGCCGATTCGGGCGATGTGGTGGCGGAAATGCGTTCACAAGTTTTTGACGATCGGGTGTATGTCTTTACGCCGAAAGGTGAAGTGGTCGATCTGCCGAAAAATGCGACACCGCTGGATTTCGCGTATTCCATTCACAGCGAAATCGGTCACCGTTGCATTGGGGCTAAAGTGGCGGGACGTATTGTGCCGTTCACTTATATTTTACAAATGGGTGATCAAGTCGAAATTATTACGCAGAAAAACCCGAACCCAAGTCGTGACTGGCTCATTCCAAGTCAAGGTTTCGTCAATACGGCGCGTGCGCGATCCAAAATTGTTGCGTGGTTTAAAAAGCTCGACCGTGAAAAAAATATTCCGCTCGGTAAAGAGATGTTGGAAGCGGAAATGGCGAAATTCAATTTCACGCAAAAACAAATTGAGGATCTTGCCTTACCGCGCTATAACTTAAAACATTTAGATGATTTGTACGCCGGTATTGGCGGTGGCGATATTCGTTTACATCAATTAATGCACTATTTGCAAAGCAAACTGATCAGAACCACCGCAGAACAAGCCGATGAGGCGATTTTAAAGCAGGTCGCCAATAAGGCGCAGCAAGCGCAAAAAAGCCGCAGTGGTTTTGTTGTCGTTGAAGGGGTTGGTAACTTAATGCATCATATCGCCCGTTGCTGTCAGCCGATCCCGGGTGATGACATCGTTGGTTATATTACTCAAGGACGGGGGATTTCCATCCATCGAGCGGATTGCGAACAGTTATTCGATTTGCAAAGCAGTAGTCCGGAGCGCGTCGTTGAAGCGGAATGGGGGGATAATTACGGCTCAGGTAAATTTAATTTGACCATCCGTGTCATTGCCAACGATCGTAACGGCTTATTGCGTGATGTCAGTGGCATTATGGCAAATGAAAAGGTTAACGTACTAGGCGTTTCGAGTCGTACGGATATTAAGCGTTCGGTGGCAACTATCGATATCCAAATTGAACTGAACAACGTCGATATGTTGGATAAATTACTTAAACGTGTGATGCAAATTGATGATGTGATTGAAGCAAAGCGGTTGTCGAATTGAAACCATTACGCTTATAAAAGTCAAGCAAGGAAATAGAATGCAAAAATTAGTGATTTTAGGCTCAACCGGCTCCATCGGTAAAAGTACCCTCTCTGTTGTCGAACATAACCCTGAACGGTATCAAGTATTTGCTTTAGTGGGCGGAAAAAATGTCGAATTAATCACCGAGCAATGCCGACAATATCAGCCCTGTTTCGTTGCATTAGATGATGAACGGGCATCTGCAACATTAAAGGAAAATCTCACCGCCTTAGGCTTGAAAACCGAAGTTCTTGCAGGGCAAAAAGCGATTTGTGAATTATCGTCACACCCTGAAGTCGATATGGTGATGGCGGCGATTGTTGGTGCGGCGGGATTATTGCCGACGCTATCAGCGGTTCGAGCGGGCAAAAAAGTGCTGTTGGCTAATAAAGAATCTCTAGTCACTTGCGGACAGATTTTTATTGATGAAGCCCGTAAATCAGGGGCAAAACTGCTGCCGGTGGACAGTGAACACAACGCGATTTTCCAATCGCTACCACCCGAAGCGCAAGAAAAGGTCGGTTTTTGTCCGCTTGCTGAGCTAGGGGTAAGTAAAATTATTCTCACAGGCTCAGGCGGACCGTTTCGAACTAAACCTTTAGATGAATTTTATTCAATTACACCCGCTCAAGCAGTGGCTCATCCGAATTGGTCAATGGGGAAAAAGATTTCCGTCGATTCGGCGACCATGATGAACAAAGGTTTGGAATATATTGAAGCCCGTTGGCTGTTTAATGCATCTGCCGATGAAATGGAAATTGTCATTCATCCGCAATCGATCATTCATTCCATGGTGCGTTACCTTGACGGCAGTGTGATTGCGCAAATGGGTAATCCGGATATGCGTACCCCGATTGCACATACCATGGCATATCCGAATCGGATAAAGGCAGGTGTGGCACCGCTAGACTTCTTTAAACTAAAAGAACTTACTTTTATTGAACCGGATTTTGCCCGTTATCCGAATTTAAAATTAGCGATAGATGCTTTCGCTGCAGGGCAATATGCAACAACGGCGATGAATGCCGCCAATGAAGTGGCGGTGGATGCTTTCTTAAATGAACGGATTCGTTTTATCGATATGGTGGAAGTCAATCGAGCCGTGGTGGAAAATATTGCACCGATTCAAGTCCGCGAAATAGCCGATGTACTGCATATCGATACATTAGCAAGAGAGCTGGCAAGACAAGCGGTATTGCAGTTATCGTGTTGACAAGCGGTCCGTTTCGGTAAAAATTTTGCCAAAATTGTTCTGATGGAAACGATATAAAAAAGCACGCCTAGGCGTGCTTTTTGTTGTCACCCGTTTGCAAAATATCCGGCAAATCATACCGCTTGTTGTGCGGCAAACGCCCGATTTCTCGATTTAAATAGCATTATTAAACCGATTAATACCGCAGCGGTGGCGGCAAAACCGAATAGTGCTGAGTTGATAAACCCTAAGACTAAATAGCCGACAAACGTCGCTGTGGCAACAACCATGGCGTAAGGTAACTGAGAAGTAACATGATCCATGTGATTACATTGCGCACCGGTAGATGAAAGAATCGTCGTATCGGAAATCGGCGAGCAGTGATCACCGCAAACGGCGCCCGCCATCACGGCAGATAAGCAAGGTAAAAATAGCTCCGGTGCCGTGTTGCTAGCCATGGCGGCGGCAATCGGTAACATAATGCCGAACGTTCCCCAGCTTGTTCCGGTAGCGAATGCCATAGCGGAACCTAAAACGAACAGGATGGCAGGTAATAGCGCAGGATTAATGCTGTCGGCCACCAAGGTGGATAAATATTTGCCGGTTTGCATATCGCCGACGATACCGTTGATTGTCCATGCGAAGAACAAAATCGTAATCGCACCGGACATGGCTTTGATTCCCACCCAGTACGATTTAATATAATCGTTAAGGCTGATTTGGCGCTCAAGGGCAATCAGAACCGTCGCAACAGCCACGGCACTCGCACCGCCGACAACCAGTGAAATACCGACGGTCGTATTTTCAAATGCGCCTAATACGTCAAACGGCTTTCCGCTTTCGGCTAAGACTGAACCGCCCGTGTACATCATCATTGACAGTGTGGCAAGAATCAGCACGATAATCGGTAAAATAAGGTTTAACACCCGACCTTGCGGATAAGCGCACGTTTCTTCATTTTGTAGTGAGGTGATTTCCGCCTGTTGTTCAAAACGGGTCATTGAACCGATATTGATAGAAAAGTAGGATACGGCAAACACGGTCAGCAGCGAGAAAATTGCGTAGAAATTCATGACGCTCATACTCATAAATGCGCCGAGCGGAGAATATGCGGTGATGCTGTAAGTCGTCAGTAGACCTGCGATGAGGGTAATAATATAAGCTCCCCAACTTGAGATCGGCATTAATACGCACATCGGTGCCGCCGTTGAATCAAGGATATAAGCTAATTTTGCCCGAGACACTTTAAACTTATCCGTCACCGGGCGGGCGATAGCGCCGACGGCAAGACTGTGGAAATAGTCATCGATAAAGGTGAAGAAGACTAAACCGGCGGCCATTAATTTAGCGCCCCGTTTACCTTTAATGTGTTGCTGCGCCCAGCTCGCAAAGGCTTGGTTACTGCCGGAAATGCTTAATAGTGCGGTTAACACACCTAACAAAATTAAAAATAAAATGATATTGACATTGTTGGCATTAATGCCTTCTTCCCCGTAGATAAGGGATGTAACATTGCTTTTTAGGTGTAAAAAGGCATTGATCGGGTTGCCGCCGGCAAGCATAAGTGCACCGACAATGATACCGATACTTAAAGACAGAATCACTTTACGCGTGATGATCGCTAAAACGAGCGCAAGCAGAGCGGGCACCACCGACCATAGTGAATGGGAATAATCGACTAAATCCATAAAACCTCTAAAATTGTTTTGTTATGAAATATCTGTCAAACAAAATAAGAGATCTACCGAATACATTTATACGCAAATTAAGGTATAAAAATAAAATTAAGGAGGGAAAAAAGACATATAACATGAAAAACCCAGCCTAACAGTAGCACTCCATAGCGTAGCTATGACAGTACCGCACCTTTCGATGACGATACCAACCAACTAAGATGACGCTTAATTGATTTCGGCAAATACGCCTTTCTTCTCTCTTCACCGCTTTCCACTCTGAAAGAATACTTATCGGATTTGCACCTCTACAATTTGTAGGACCCGGCTAGATTACCCCAAGAATCGGTTTTTGCCAATAGTCGGATAATAAAATTTATGTTATCAGTGTAGATAAATCATTCATATGTCATCCGACGACTAAAAAAACTAAATTTATTTAGCATTTTTTTATTTACCTTGAAAATATATTAGGCTAATATAAATACGAATTAATGATTTATCGTTAGTAAAATTCAATTTGAACACAGTTAGGAGAAAAAAATGACTGATATTTTGAAAGCATTATCTAATATTCGTAGCTTACGTGTTATTGCTCGTGAAAGTTCTCTTGAACAAATGGAAGCGTTACTTGAAAAAGTTACTATTGTTGTAGAAGAAAAACGGGAATCCGTTAAAGCGGAAGAGCAGGAAAAAGCGAAACGTCTCGAAGGATTAAATAAATATAAAGAATTGCTGGCTAAAGACGGTATTTCGGTAGAAGAGCTGGCGCTATTATTGGCAGATTCTTCAGTCGAACGCAAAAAGCGCGAACCTCGTCCGCCGCGTCCGGCAAAATATAAATTTATCGATGATAACGGAGTAGAAAAAACGTGGACGGGACAAGGCAGAACACCAAGCCCTATTCAACGTGCATTAGACTCCGGAAAATCATTATCTGACTTTGAAATCTAATTTATTTCGGATAAAAAAGTAAAGGAGAATCCATGAGGATGGGTTCTCCTTTCTATATTTAATATACATTCCATATAATTAAAGGTCATATAATGATTGAAAATAAAATTCTATTAACGGAATGCCCGGATGATAAAGGGTTAGTCGCTAAAATTACAAATATTTGTTATAAACATCAACTAAATATTGTTCAAAATAGTGAATTTGTCGAGAGTAATACACGACGATTTTTTATGCGAACGGAATTACAAGGCATTTTTAACGATAATACATTGCTTGCCGATTTGGCATTTACCCTTCCTCAAGGCTCCACATATAAATTGATTCCGCAAAAACGTAAGCGTATTGTGATTTTGGTGACAAAAGAAGCGCATTGTTTAGGTGATATTTTAATGAAAACGTATTACGGTGGATTAAATGTTGAAATTGCCGCTGTTATCGGTAATCACGAAGTGTTAAGAAGCCTCGCGGAACGCTTTGACGTGCCGTTTCATCTCGTGAGCCACGAAGGGTTAACCCGTGTCGAGCATGATAAATTGTTGGCGGAAAAGATTGATGAATATGAGCCGGATTATATTGTGCTAGCGAAATACATGAGAGTTCTGAATCCGGCGTTTGTCGAGCGCTATCCGAATCGCGTGATCAATATTCACCATTCGTTTTTACCGGCGTTTATCGGTGCCAAACCTTATCAGCAAGCATATGAGCGCGGTGTAAAAATTATTGGCGCAACGGCGCATTTTATTAATAATGAGCTGGATCAAGGTCCGATTATCATGCAAAACGTGATTAACGTCGACCATACTTATACTGCCGAAGCGATGATGCGCGCCGGGCGGGATGTTGAAAAAACCGTGTTAAGCAGAGCATTGGAATTAGTGTTGGCGGATCGCGTTTTCGTCCATCAGAATAAAACCGTCGTGATGTAGTCATTTGCAAAAAATAGGCTGAATCCGACCGCTTGATCACTCCATGGAGAATGATGTTCTCCTATAATAATACTTTCGTATATGATGAAACTTGTTGAAATTTTTACCGACGGATCTTGTTTGGGTAACCCCGGGAAGGGGGGGATTGGCATCTTATTGCGCTATCAAGGTAGAGAGAAGCAAATTAGCCGAGGTTACTACTTGACGACAAATAACCGTATGGAGCTTCGGGCGGTAATCGAGGCATTAAATATCCTCAAAGAACCCTGTAGAGTGCAATTGCACAGTGATAGTCAATATATGAAAAACGGTATTCAACAGTGGATTTTTAACTGGAAGAAAAATAACTGGCGTACCAGTAATAAAGCGCCTGTCAAAAACCAAGATCTATGGATGGCATTAGATCAAGCCATTCAGCGTCATCAAATAGAATGGCAATGGGTGAAAGGGCATTCAGGGCATCGTGAAAATGATATTTGCGATCAACTCGCCAAAGAGGGAGCGAATTATCCTACTTTGAATGATGTCGGTTACCAACCGGATAACAGCGAAAAGAAAAGTGATTTCGTGATATAGATCACAAATGTAAATTCTAGTCTTGACAATATGTTGACATGACTTCCGTTAGTGTTATGATGTTTTCAATCCATTTTTTAACTCACTTTTGATTGATTTACTTCAAAAATGATATTAAATGAGAACTTTTGCGGTTGCTTAACGTGTGCGGTAATACACACAACCATCTTATGAAAACGACACTATTCAAGGAGTCTACTATGACTAAACACTTCGAACACAATGAATCCCGCCGTGGTTTTATGAAATTAATGGCGGGCGTCGGTGCCGGTTTTGCATTCAGTGGCACATTGGGCACTTTTTCATCTCAAGCATTTGCTGCTCCGGCAAAAGGTTCAACCATTGAAGCGGGTATTGCTTATCCGATTTCAACCGGTTTTGACCCGATGAGCTCGACAGGTGCGTCATCCATGGCGGCGAACCTTCACATTTTTGAAGGCTTGGTGGATTTACACCCGGCAACCCGTCAGCCGTATTTAGCCCTTGCCGCTAAAGAACCTGAAAAAGTCGATGATGTAACTTATCGTATCATTTTGCGTGACGGTGCGGTATTCCACAATGGCACACCGGTTACCACCGCCGATGTGGTATTCTCATTCGAACGTGTCTTAGACCCGAATACCAAATCACTCTTTGCACAATTCATTCCGTTTATTCAATCAGTGAAAGCGGTTGACGACAAAGTAGTCGAATTCAAATTGAAATATCCGTTTGCGTTATTCAAAGAACGTTTAACCATCATCAAAATCGTACCGAAAGCATTAATTGAATCACAAGGTCAATCCGCCTTTGATGCAAATCCGATCGGTACCGGTCCGTATAAATTCGTATCAGCGGTAAAAGATGACCGTATCGTGTTTGAAGCCAACCCGGCTTACACCGGTCCATATCCGGCAACCGTTGAAAAAATGACCTGGTTCTTACTTTCTGACGATGCGGCACGTGTTGCGGCACAAGAGTCAGGTCGTGTACAAGCGATTGAAAACGTACCTTACTTAGATGCGGATCGCTTAAAACGTAAAGCGTCAGTAGAATCCGTACAATCGTTCGGTTTAATCTTCTTAATGTTTAACTGTGAAAAAGCACCGTTTAACAATAAGAAAGTACGTCAAGCGTTACAATATGCGATCGATACGCAAAAACTCGTGGATGTCGTATTCTTAGGTAATGCAAAACCGGCAACTTCTTATGTACAAGATTCTCACCCGGATTATGTGAAAGCGTCAACCGTGTACGACTTCGATCCGAAAAAAGCGGCGGCGTTGTTGAAAGAAGCCGGTGTGGATAAATTAGAATTTACTACACGCTCAACCGCGCACAAATGGGTGGTTGACTCCGTTCAAATGATCCTTGAAGACTGGAATAAGATCCCGGGCGTGAAAGTCACCAATATCGCTTCACAATCTCCGTACAATGACGGTGTGGATGCGGGTAACTTTGAAGTATTGATTGCACCGGGCGATCCGTCCGTATTCGGTAACGACTTAGACTTATTATTAAGCTGGTGGTACCGTGGTGATGTATGGCCGAAAAAACGTTTCCGTTGGTCAAATACCCCTGAATACGCAGAAGTACAAAAATTACTTGATGCGGCAGTAGCGGCGAAAACTCCTGCGGAAGCGCGCGAAATTTGGGGTAAAGCGATTAATATCATTGCAGAAGAAGCGGCACTTTATCCGATCGTTCACCGCAAATTACCGACGGCTTGGAGCAATAAAACATTGGACGGCTTCCAACCATTACCAACAACAGGAATGTCATTCCTTGGCGTTAGTCGTAAATAATTGACTTAAATGACCTTCGCCTAGGCGAAGGTCATCGAGGCTTATCTAAGGATTTCTTTACAAGCGGTCGGATAACATTCATTTTTTACAAAATCAGCCTAAAATCCGACCGCACTTTTATAAAAATTTATACCTTCCTACTAACCTTTCTTGTAGTCGGAGAAAAAAATGGAAATCGTACTTCGTCTGTTACTACGTCGCTTAATGGCATTACCACTGATGATGCTTGGCGTAAGTGCATTAGTTTTTATTATCTTACAATTCACTCCGGGAGATCCTGCCTCTGTGGCATTAGGTGAAAGTGCGAGTGATGCGGCAAAAGAATTATATCGTGAACAGCACGGCTTAAATGATCCCGTACTGGTGCAATATTTCCGCTTTATCGGTAATGTGCTTGTTTTGGATTTTGGGGTAACCACACCGCCTGAACAGCCGATCACTTCATTAATTGCTAAGGCATTCCCGTTAACCTTACAACTTACTTTTATCGGGGTATTTTTAGCCGCAATCGTGTCTTTCACGTTAGGCATTGTCGCCGCCCTTTATCGTGACCGTTGGGCAGACCAAGTGATTCGTCTTCTCTCCGTTGCTGCCGTTGCAACACCGTCTTTCTGGCTTGGTATCTTATTAATTCAGTATTTTTCACTGGAGCTGGATTGGCTGCCGTCAGGGGGCTTTGTACCTTTTAGTGAAGATCCGACGGAATATTTCCGCTCTATGGCGTTACCGTCACTGGCATTGGCAATTCCGGTTTGTGCATCGTTAATTCGTGTCGTGCGTACTACCATGGTGGAAGAGATGGATAAAGACTACGTACGTACCGCTATCGGTAACGGCGTGCCTTATGCCACCGTCATTCGTCACAACGTATTACGCAATGCGTTAATCACACCGGTAACGGTACTCGGCTTGCGTGTCGGTTACTTACTCGGTGGTGCGGTCGTGATTGAACAGATCTTCGACTTACCGGGCATGGGTAAATTGATTTTCAACGGTATCGTGAACCACGATTTACATTTAGTACAAGGCGTTGTATTAACTATCGCGTTTACCTTCGTATTGGTGAATATCATTGTGGATATTCTTTACTTGCTGATTAACCCTAAAATTCGGAGTTTATAATGTTTCGCCAAGGATTAGCTGAAAGACTTGCTTCAGGCGGGGCAAGATTCAAAGCGCTATCAACCGCCTCTAAACTCGCCTTAGGATTTATTGTCCTTGTGGCATTAATGGCAATTTTTGCTCCGATAGTTGCGCCATACGATCCGCTACAAACATTGCGTCCGGTACAAGCGCCAAGTGCAGACTATTGGTTCGGAACCGACCGCTTGGGGCGCGATATTTTCTCTCGAATTATTTACGGTGCTCAAACCTCGCTCTTTATCGGCTTAGGTGCCGTAGGGCTTGCTATTGTATTAGGCAGTATTTTAGGTGCAACAGCCGCGACGGCGGATAAACTCGGCAACGAAGTGATTATGCGTTGTATGGATATCTTAATGGCATTCCCGGGCATTGCGCTTGCTGCGGTATTACTTGCGACTTTAGGTAACTCCGTACCGATCATTATCCTTGCGATAGCGATTGTTTATACGCCGCAACTTGCCCGCGTCGTTCGCGCCAATGTGGTATCCCAATGGGAAGAAGATTATGTCCGAGCCGAACGTGTGATTGGCGGTAGTCGAACCTACATTCTATTAAAACACGTGGTACGTAACTCAGCGGCACCGGTACTGGTTTTTGCTACGGTGATGGTTGCCGATGCGATTGTACTTGAAGCGTCACTCTCCTTCTTAGGCGCAGGGGTACAATTACCGCAACCGTCTTGGGGGAATGTACTTTCCGAAGGTCGTAATATCGTCTTAAGCGGTTTCTGGTGGGCGACAACCTTTGCCGGTTTAGCGATTCTCTTAACGGTATTATCACTCAACATCTTATCGGAAGGGCTAACCGACGCACTTGTCAATCCGAAATTAAAACGCAGCCCGACCGCGACGAAAGAAGACGTATCAAAACCGCTTTCAACGGATGTACAAGAAGCGATGGCGGAAAGCCTTGCGTTAAAACGTTACTTACTCAAATTGCATGAGAAAGAAGCGACCCGTACCGACCGTATGCAACTTAATCCGAATGCCAAACCGATTTTACAGGTGAAAAACCTCTCTATCCGCTTCCCGAATCGTTATGGCGACATTCCATTGGTGGATAATATCAGCTTTACCGTCAATGAAGGTGAAACCATGGGGTTGGTCGGCGAGTCCGGTTGCGGTAAATCCATTTCCGCCTTCTCAATCATGGGATTATTACCGAAAACGGCGAAAATTACCGGAGAAATTCTGTTTACCGACCGTGCGGGCAACCAACATGATTTATTGAAAACCGATAAACTTAACGAATTGCGCGGACATGAAATTTCCATGATCTACCAAGATGCGTTAAGTGCGTTAAACCCGTCTATGCGTATCAAAGATCAAATGGCGCAGCTTATCAGCCGCGGCGGAAAACAGTCTGCGGAAACTTTGCTCAAATGGGTAAAACTCGATCCGGAGAAAACCTTAAACCGCTATCCGCATGAATTATCGGGCGGTCAACGTCAGCGTGTTCTTATCGCTATGGCGTTAGCCCGTGAGCCGAAACTCTTAATCGCAGATGAACCGACAACAGCATTAGACGTAACGGTTCAAGCGGAAGTAATTAAATTGCTCAACGAATTGCGTGAAAAACTCGGCTTTGCGATGGTATTCGTCAGCCACGACTTAGCACTTGTGGCGCAAATGGCACACCACATCACAGTAATGTATGCAGGGCAAGTGGTGGAGATGGCACCGACTTCCGCGTTGCTGTCCAATCCGACGCACGAATATACCCGTGGGTTACTTGGCTCCGTGCTTTCAACGGAATGACGTGCGGAACGCTTATATCAAATTCCGGGCAGTGTGCCGTCACCGTTTGACTTTGCCGCAGGCGATCGTTTCGCCAGCCGTTCATTACGCCCGGATGCCAATCCGAATCAGCGTTTGAAACTTGTGCCGACGGGAGATCATCCGAAACATCTATGGGCTTCTCATTTGGAGGGATAAACAATGAGTATGAGACCATTAAAAGAGCAGCCGATTATTGAGCTGGAAGATATTGTTGTACAATTTCCGTCTCGTGACGGTACCTTATTTAACCCGAAAAAGTTCACCGCAGTGGGCGGTGTCAGCCTTGAGGTTAGTGCGGGTGAAACGGTCGGTTTGGTCGGGCAGTCGGGGTGTGGGAAATCCACCCTTGCCAATGTGATCATCGGATCTTTGAGAATATCCAACACGCGCATACGTGGGTTCAGCGCCGTTGCGGGATCTTGGAAAATTACCGACACTTGGCGCCCAAACTGTTTGCGCGCCTCGGCACTACCGTATTTCATCTGTAACCCGTTGAATTTC
>NZ_JBGYBX010000027.1:0-13928 GCF_041817755.1 Glaesserella sp.
TACCAAATAAATGGAATGTCGGATCATCTTCATTTATTAGTTGATTTACATCCAATGATTTCAGTCGGCGAATTTGTGCAAAAAATTAAGATCAGTTCTCATAACTGGATCGATCAAAATAAAACGCTATTTCCTGATTTTTATGCTTGGTCGATAGGCTACTGTGCCTTGACATATAGCGAGATAGAAAAAGAAAAAATCAAGAATTACATCAAAAAACAAAAAGAGCATCATAAATCACAAAACTTTATGGATGAAACTAAATTTCTACTGACATCGGCAGGAATTGAAATTAACGAAAAATATTTCGAAAGAGACATATAATTTATGTAACAAGAGTGCAGAGCACTCTCACTAGATTAACCCCGTATGCAATACGGGGAAAAACAACAGCAAAAAAGGAAAAAATTATGCAATCAACCCTTTTCATCGACCGTGACGGCACGTTAATTGACGAACCGAAAACCGATTTTCAAATCGACAGTTTAGAAAAACTCAAATTTGAACCGAATGTGATTCCCGCCTTGCTCAAACTCAAACACAAATACCGTTTTGTGATGGTAAGCAATCAGGACGGCTTAGGTACGAGCTCATTTCCGCAAGAGACCTTCGACAAACCGCACAATGCCATGATGGAGTTATTCCGCTCGCAAGGGATTGAGTTTGATGAAGTGTTAATTTGCCCACACAAACCCGAAGATAACTGCGATTGTCGCAAACCGAAAACCAAACTATTACAAAAATATATCGACCGTGAACTGTTCGACCCTGCCACCAGTTTTGTGATCGGCGATCGTGCAACAGACGTTCAGTTAGCAGAAAATCTCGGCATTCGCGCCTTGCAATATCACCCTGAAAAATTAAATTGGGATTTAATCGCAGAAAAACTGCTAGGCGAATCGGTGACAAACATCGGCAACCGTACACCACGCTATGCAGAAGTGGTACGTAAAACCAAAGAGACTGACATCAAAGTGCAAGTGTGGCTGGACGAAACGGGTGTGAACGACATCAAAACCGGTGTAGGCTTTTTCGATCATATGCTCGACCAAATCGCCACCCACGGCGGTTTCCGCATGAACATCTCGTGCAAAGGCGACCTCTGGATTGACGAACACCACACCGTTGAAGACACTGCCCTTGCCCTTGGTACCGCCTTAAAACAAGCTATCGGCGATAAACGAGGCATCGCCCGTTTCGGTTTCGTGTTACCAATGGACGAATGCAAAGCTCAATGCGCCATGGATTTATCCGGCAGACCCTTTATCAAATTCAAAGCAGATTTCAAACGTGAAAAAGTGGGCGATTTCAGCACCGAATTGACGGAACATTTCTTCCAATCCATCGCCTTCACGATGCTCGCCACCTTGCACATCAAAGCTTGCGGCTCCAACGACCACCACAAAATCGAAAGCTTGTTTAAAGTGTTCGGCAGAACCTTACGACAAGCCATTCGAATTGAAGGGAATGAGTTGCCGAGTTCGAAAGGGGTGTTGTAGTATAGAAAAGATAAATGGCTAGAATAAACTAGCCATTTATATGAGTTATCGAGTAGCTCGCACTAATTTATAGAACATATTAGCTCGTGGTGCAGGTGGAAAACGTTCTCCTTTGACACAAGTAACTTCGTTTTCTTTTGTCCCATTGGAAGCATACAGTCCATAAATTCCAGATTGAGGTACAATTTCTCCTGGAGAATACATAAAAGTGTTCCCTATAAATGATGTTAATTTGATTAAATATCCTCATATATAGAAATACTATTCCTATATACTTGCCTTAGTATATGGAGATAACTTTTATAAGTTCAAGTACGAGAAACATTAATTTTAAAATAAGGATGAATAAATGAGAAATCTAGTAATTACTGATACAGGCTGTGCAAACTGTATTCTGTAAAATTTGCACTCAAACAATAGGACTCCAAATGCAACTCACCACCGACATCAAACAAATCATCCTTCAATCCCGAGAAACGGCTATCCGCGCGGTGGATTTCCAGCGGGTGCTGATGTATTGGCATATCGGCAAGCGGATTTTTGAAGAAGAACAGCAAGGACAAGAACGCGCGGATTATGGCGCTTATTTGATTAAAGAGCTTGCTCAGCAACTTGTGCCTGAATTTGGCAGTGCGTTTGGTCGCCGTCAATTGGAGTTATTTCGTCAATTTTATCGTACTTTTCCAATTGCGAACGCAGTGCGATCGCAATTGAACTGGACGCAATATCGTATGTTATTACGCCTTGATGATGCGGATAAACGTGAGTTTTATATCGCAGAAAGCGTGAAAAATAACTGGAGTTCGCGTCAGTTGGAACGGCAGATTTACAGCAATTTGTACGAGCGTTTATTGCTAAGCAACGATAAAGCCAGCGTGCTTGCGGTGGCGAAAAATGAGGCTGTGCCGACTGATCCGAAACAGATTATTAAAGATCCGATGGTGCTGGAATTTTTAGGTTTGCGCCGTGAAAGTGCCTATTATGAAAAGGATTTGGAGCAAGCGATTATTACTCACTTGCAAGATTTTCTGTTGGAATTGGGCAACGGATTTTCTTTTGTGGCGCGTCAAAAACGGCTGCATTTAGACGGCGATGAATTTTTTGCCGATTTGGTATTTTACAACCGTTTGTTGCAATGTTTTGTGGTGATTGAAATTAAAACCCACAAACTCACGCACCAAGATTTGGGACAATTGCAGATGTATGTCAATTATTTTGACCGTGTGGAAAAATTGCCTCACGAAAACCCGACTATCGGTATTTTGCTTTGCGCTGATAAAAATGATGCGGTAGTCAAATTCAGTCTGCCTGAAAACCAAAAACAGATTTTCGCCAGCCAATATCAGCTTTATCTGCCAACAGAAAAAATGTTATTGGACGAAATGCAAAAAGAAATTGAAAGCTTTGAGCAGAAAGTGGAAGAGCAAAGAGCGGTTTATTTGGCGCAAAATAAACCGTAGGGGCAAATCACATTTGCCCCAAAACAATTGTAGGAACGTTAGGGCGAATGTAATTCGCCCCTACAAATGGGTGTTATAAAAATAGAAAAATAATTAGGAATATAAGATGAATTTAGTCATCATCGACACAGGCTGTGCAAACCTGTCTTCTGTAAAATTTGCATTCGACCGCCTGAATATTCAAGCGGAAATTAGCCGTGATTTGGCGAAGATTAAATCGGCGGATAAATTGTTGTTACCGGGCGTGGGAACGGCGATTGCGGCGATGAAAAATCTGCGGGATCGCCAGCTGATTGAAACCATTCAAAACGCCACTCAACCGATGCTCGGTATCTGTTTGGGGATGCAGCTGATGACGGAATTTTCCACCGAAGGCAATGTGGAAACCTTGCGCCTGATGAATGGCAAAACGGAGCTTATCCCGAATACGGGCTTGCCGTTGCCACATATGGGCTGGAACCGTGTGCGCTATGCGGCGGATCATCCGTTGTTTGCCGGTATTGAGCAAGACAGCCATTTCTATTTTGTACATAGTTATGCGGTGTTGCCGAATGAAAACACCATCGCCACAGCAGATTACGGCGTGCCGTTTTCCGCAGCTTTGGGCTGTAAAAATTTCTACGGCGTGCAATTTCACCCTGAGCGTTCGGGCAGAAACGGTGCGCAGTTGTTAAAAAATTTTGTGGAGAATATTTAATTGTAGTTCGGCTTTTACAAGCGGTCAGATTTCACAAATATTTTGCAAATATAGGGCTGGCAAGGCATTTCCCAGACAAGCACATGGTGACTTATTTTTGTGACGTGGATCGAAAAATTCGTTATTATCGTCTTGATACTAGAAATAAACTGGATAAAATAACAGTTATTTACAAGGGAGATGGTATGAACGAGATTAAACTTTTTGAAAACAATCAGATCCGCTCGGTTTGGGACAGTGAAAAAGAGGAATGGTTTTTTAGTGTAGTGGATATTGTGCAAGCCCTTACCGGCAGTAGCAATCCGCGTCGCTATTGGAGTGATTTAAAACGTAAAATTCGTGATGATGAAGGCGGCATTGAACTGTACGAAAAAATCGTACAGTTGAAATTAAAAGCGCCTGACGGAAAAATGCGAGAAACGGATGCTACTGATATGCAAGGCATTTTTCGTATTATCCAATCCGTACCAAGCCCTAAAGCCGAGCCGTTGAAAATGTGGTTGGCGGAAGTCGGGAAAGAGCGAATTGATGAGATTATCGATCCTGAATTAACCATTGATCGTGCGTTGGAAACCTATGTGAAAAAAGGTTATTCCAAAGAATGGATTAACCAACGTTTGCAAGCGATCCAAGTGCGGAAAGAATTGACGGACGCTTGGCAGGATCACGGTGTGGTACAAGGGCGAGAGTTTGCGATTTTAACCAATGAAATTACACAGGCTTGGAGCGGTATGACGACAAGAGAATATAAAGATTTCAAAGGGTTACATAAAGAAAATCTGCGAGATAATATGTCTACCACGGAATTAGTGCTGAATATGTTGGCGGAGGCGGCTACCAAGGATATTACTCAAATCAGCCATCCGCAAGGTTTAGAAGAGAACCGAGCCGTGGCAAACGTAGCGAGGGAAAGCTTGGAAAAGGAAACCGGTAAGCCAGTTATTACACAGCAAAAAGCCATTGATTTTGCCGATTTGATCAGCAATGTGGCGAAGTTAAATAAAAAATAAAATCGGAACGTATTCAAGCGGTCAAATTTTTGAATAAATTTACAAAGGCACGAGCGAGACGCTCGCGCTAGCAAGATAACAGGAAACACAACATGAAAAAATCCATTATTATTCCCGCCCTTGATTTGATTGACGGTCAAGTGGTGCGGTTGTATCAAGGGGATTATGCGCAGAAAACCTTGTATAGCGATAATCCGATTGCGCAATTTCAAGACTATGTGGCACAAGGTGCGGAGCAACTGCATTTGGTCGATTTGACCGGGGCGAAAGATCCGAGCAAACGTCAAACCAAGCTGATTGGCGAGATTATTGCTACGGTGAAATGCCCGATTCAAGTCGGTGGCGGTATTCGCTCGGAACAAGATGTGGCGGATTTATTGGCGGTGGGGGCAAATCGTGTCGTGATTGGCTCCACAGCGGTGAAAGAGCCTGAATTGGTCAAAGGCTGGTTCCGAAAATACGGTGCGGACAAGTTTGTGTTAGCGTTGGACGTGAACATTAACGACCAAGGTGAAAAACAGATCGCCGTGAGCGGTTGGCAGGAAAATAGCGGCGTGTCGTTGGAAGCTTTGATTAACGATTTCCGTGAAGTCGGTTTACAATATGTGCTATGCACCGATATTTCCCGCGACGGCACCCTTGCCGGCTCAAATGTGGATTTATATCGCGAAGTGTGCGAGGCTTTTCCTGAAGTCAGTTTTATTTCTTCCGGCGGTATTGGCTCGTTGGCGGATGTGGATGCATTGAAAGGCACGGGCGTGGCGGGCGTGATCATGGGGCGAGCGTTGTTGGAAGGTAAATTTAATGTGGCGGAGGCAATCGAATGTTGGCAAAACGGATAATCCCTTGTTTAGACGTGCGTGACGGGCAAGTGGTCAAAGGCGTGCAGTTCCGCAATCATGAAATTATCGGCGACATCGTACCGCTTGCTAAACGCTATGCGGAAGAAGGGGCGGACGAATTGGTGTTCTACGATATTACCGCTTCTTCAGACGGTAGAACGGTAGATAAAAGCTGGGTAGAACGTGTGGCGGAAGTGATCGACATTCCGTTCTGCGTGGCGGGCGGCATTAAGACCATTGAAGATGCGGAGCAAATTTTTGCCTTTGGCGCGGATAAAATTTCGATAAACTCGCCCGCACTTGCCGATCCTGAACTAATTACCCGTCTTGCAGATCGCTTTGGCGTACAAGCGATTGTGGTGGGGATTGATAGCTGGTTCGAAAAAGAAACGGGCAAGTATTGGGTCAATCAATACACCGGCGATGAAAAGCGCACCCGCCAAACCAACTGGCAGTTGCTTGATTGGGTTGTCGAAGTGCAAAAACGTGGTGCAGGTGAAATCGTACTGAATATGATGAACCAAGATGGTGTACGCAACGGCTATGATTTAGTCCAACTGAAAAAAGTGCGTGAAGTCTGCCGTGTGCCCTTGATTGCTTCGGGCGGTGCGGGTGAAATGATACACTTCCGTGATGCATTTGTGGAAGCCAATGTGGACGGCGCGTTAGCGGCGAGTGTGTTTCATAAGCAGATTATCAATATTGGGGAGTTGAAAGCGTATCTTGGGAAAGAAAATATAGAGGTTCGTATTTAATGATGAATGATTTAAGCATACTTGATATTGATACACTTCTGCCGGCTAAATGGAAAAATTATGGTTCTTGGTTAAGTCCTCAGCATAATCCACCAAAGTCTTATAAAGAACACCCTTTTATCTCAGAAGAAGAATTAATAGCGTGTAAAAAAGATTTCCAAAAATATGTTGGAATTTCTTTAGGTAAGTATATTCGGCTAAAGAGAGTTAATTATTTATTGCAACAAAAAGATCCTAAATTTCAGACCAACTTTATAATTGATTATATAAATACGGAAATCGGAAAAATGGTTGCTGTTTTTTATCAAGAGAAACTTTGCCTATTAGAGTTTCTTGATAGAAAAATGCTTGAAAAAGAACTAATTTCCTTACAGAAAAAATTTAAAGCTAATTTCGTTTGGCAAGTAACCAATTACAGCAAGCAATTACAAGCCGAACTTGATGAATATTTTCAGGGAAAGAGAAAAATATTTAATACGGCACTTAACCCTGTTGGAACTGAATTCCAGCGTAATGTATGGGATATGTTATTAAAAATTCCTTATGGAAAAACGAGTAGCTATAAACAACAAGCAGAATCTATTGGTAATCTAAATGCAATTAGAGCAGTAGCTTCGGCGAATGGTTATAACAAAATTTCAATTTTAATTCCTTGTCATCGGGTAATCGGTAGTGATGGTTCTTTAGTCGGTTACGGCGGAGGAGTTGAACGTAAGCGTTTTTTATTAGAATTGGAAAAATCCTCTATGTAATTATATTCCATCGTTAGTTATCGTAGGGTGCGTGTAAACGTACTATAAAATTTATACGGTGCGTTTACCACGCACCCCAAAGGAAAAATATGCAAAACAAAATTAACTGGCAAAAAGTCGATAACCTCCTCCCCGTAATCGTCCAAAACGCTCAAACCTGTGAAGTCCTAATGCTTGGTTATATGAACCAAGAAGCACTAGACAAAACATTAGTCGAGAAAAAAGTCACATTTTTCTCTCGTACCAAACAACGTTTATGGACGAAAGGAGAAACTTCGGGGCATTTCTTAAACGTGGTGGATATGAGCTTGGATTGTGATAACGATACCTTGCTGATTTTAGCCGATCCGATTGGCGAAACCTGTCATACGGGGGCGGAAAGTTGTTTTCATCAGTTTGAAACTCAATCCGAAGGCGATTGGACGTGGTTTAGTAAATTAGAACGCACCCTTGCCGAACGTAAAAACGCCGATCCTGAAAGCTCTTATACGGCAAAACTTTATGCGAAAGGCACGAAGAAAATTGCACAGAAAGTGGGTGAAGAAGGGGTTGAAACCGCACTTGCGGCTATGGCGAAAGATCGTGAAGAACTCGTGGGTGAAGCGGCAGATTTGGTCTATCACCTCACGGTGTTATTGCATAACGAAGAGCTTGCTTGGCAGGATGTGATTGCAAAATTAAAAGAGCGTCATCAGGGCATAGGCTTACACCTTGAGGGCTCAAATAAGTAGAAAAGTGCGGTCGGTTTTTGATGAGTTTTATAAGGGGACTATATGTCGATTGTGGTCGATACTAAACTGCAGCCTAAACGTTTTACACTAGGGCATTTGTTTTTATTGGGATTGGGAATTGTATTATATATTGTGACGTATTTTTCCCCATTTATGGGGAAACCGTTATTAACGGGACGAGAATTCCTTATTCAAATACCGACCTTTTTATCCGAAATTAATTTTTCTGTTTTTATTATTGTCGGTTTATTTCTATCGGTATTGAGTTGGCTTTTGGCAATATTCAAACTAAAATCGGCTTCTATTTATTTATCATTAGCGGTCATCCTTTTATTTATCGGTTATTTCGTTTTTAGTTTATTCAATGTAAATATCCATGAAGGGTATTTTCAATTGGCGATTGGTTTTTATTTAATCCCATTAAATAATACGCTGTCTCTGGCATTTAATTTTTTAGAGCCACAAAAAACACTGATTTCTTTGAAAGGGATTGCGACCTACATTGCCATTTTAGCCTCCGTAATCGGCGGTGGTTTACAGTTTTCGGCAAAATATTTTGAACTGGAACAAGATAGAATTAAACAGCATTTACTTTTAGAACAACATAAAATTCGTCAACAAGAAATTGAATTAGCGGAAAAAACGGAAAGACTAAAAAAAGAATTGGCCGAGCAGAAATTAATTGCACAACAAAAAATAGAAGAGGAGAAACGGCTATATCTGGAACAGCAAATAAAATATCAAAAGGAATTAGAGAAAAAACAAGATCCGTTAATTACTCAAGCCGGTATTATTACCGACGAATATATTCATACTGCACTTTTTCAAAATCCTAAAGGCAAACATTATCGTTATCTGACGTCGAATAAATTTCGTGAGAAAATCGCACGGGATTTTTATGACGCCTATAAAGACTGGGTTTATCGCTTATATGCTGATCAAAAGCATTTAATTACCGAAAAAATTGCCAATCGTTCTACCGATGCGTTTATTTATGCCATGCAGCAAACCAGCTATAAAATTGTGGACTCGGAACGGGTATCGGAAAATCAATTTGTTATTACGTTAGAAGTTCAGGGGTTAAGTTTTTCACCGATTAAAGAGAAAATTACCGCAGAAGTTAGAGCGTTGATCGAACAAGGAAAATTGACCGAAAAGAATTTCGTTCCGCATTTGTTAAAATTAGAAGCTGACGAATTATTTAAAGTTAAAGCGGATTCATTATTGCCACCCAAACAAATTAAAACAACCATTTATTATATTAACAACAAATTCAGCCAAGTGAATATGAATGAAATTTTGGATATGGGGTTGTTTCAGCTTTAATAAAAAACACGCAAGAATCGAATCCAACTTGAAAAAACGTTAATCTACGGAAAGCAAATGTCTGTTACTGTAAATGTTGAGATAAACAAATTAACGGATTCAGGTGCAGATTTTTTTGATAGATAAACATCTCTGATAATACTTGAACGGCGATGACATTTTTTTCGATATGTCGGATATGGTAATTGGTAAATCTTTCGATTCGGGTAATAATTGAGTAATCGCTATTACCGTAACATGTTGTTTATTTTATCGCTAATTTGTGGTGCTTTATCTTCGTATTACGCTGGAATTAAGAAAGATATACTCATTAACCACAAGAAAGTACAACGCATATTTAAGTGAAATTAAAAGGACTAAGCCCTGTGAAATACAGGGCTCAGTCCTTGAACTAAATGAGTCTAACTTTTTGGGAGCAGATTAATTTTTTTAGCGTATTTTTTGCAAAATTTTCCCGGAATCCGACCGCTTGTAAAACGGTGACAACCCCAACCGCACTTAATCAATCCGATTATCCAAGCCTTGTTCGGCAAGGTTGCTATTGACTTCGGCTTGCTCGTTTTGTACCAGCGTAAACCATGCCGTTTTTTGTTCTTCCGTCATTTCCCGCCAAGCCTTTTCCGCGTTTTCTAAGGCGATATCGGCTTTTTTGCGTGAAAAGCAGCAGGGTAGGGCTAAGCAGTTACAAAAGGTAATCATGGGGTAAAAGCCGAGGGTGCGGTAGTGATTGCCGATATGGTTTAAAAACTCAGGGTTTTCCTCTTGTAGGAATGAACGAACGGCATAAAGAATATCTTTATTATGCTCTTCATAAGGTGTCGGATAAACGCCGGCAAGTTGCTCTGCAGGCAAACCGGAAAGCACGTCCCTGATTTGGATACTTAATGAAAAACGTTTAAACCCGCCGAAAGCATACAAGCCGAAGCGGTTGTAAATAATCCCCGACAGCGGATCGCCCTTTTCAGGGACATAAGCCACGGAGAACTGTTTAAACGCCCCTTGCCAGTAAATTAAGCGTTTTTTTCGATTAATGCGAATACCGTTTATTCTTGGAAAGAAAATAAGAAATAATAATATCGGTGGCCAAATAAAGTGGAAATAGGCGCGGATTCTATCCCATTTATGGACACTTATATAATGTGCTCTTTGTTCTTCATATGTATCTGTTGTTACATTTGGGAACATTTCTATAAACTCAGGATCACTATGTATTTCAAGATGTTGTTGGTATAAAGGCTTTATTTTTTCATCTGGATCAAAAGCCCAAATAAAATCTTCTTGGATAGTTTTTATTTCATCAGAAAAAGGTTCTTTTCCATAATTCAAATCAGAAAATACGCCCATAAAAAACATTCCAATCAAAACGGCTCGGATAAACCCACGAATATAACCGTCAAACGTTGAAGCCCGAATTTCAATTTCATCTTTGCCTCGTTTGCGGATTGAGTGTGCTAACGAGTGTTTATTGCGAAAATGTTCAAATTTTTCAATTAAATCCGGTTGTTCTTGTTTCATATTATCCCTACTTATTAAATATAAATTTCTTCGTCTTAGAACTCTTTTGTATCTTACTGCCACGATAATCTTCCATATGAATTTTCAATTCCAAACTGAGTAAGTTATTATAGTTTTTTCTTTCTGTTCTACGTGGAATTCGCAATGGTTCGCAAATTAACGTTAAGGATGACTGTTTGGGTGTTAGTTTAATTATGGCTTTTCCTACTTCTTCAAATACAATTTCAGTTTCCAATTGATGTGATTCCAATATAAATTTTTTGACGGGCGGATCATAGAAATTAACCTGTTCAACGGGATAAGTCACATTGATAACAGGGTGTAATTTCAATGTCTCAGCATCTTTCTGTGTATAAATTCCCGGATATTCCACCAAAATAGTATATTTATCAGGCATGCTAAATTCTATTTCCGTACCAATGCTAAAATATCGTTGCATTTCAATTTGATAGTACTCAGATATTTTGGTAGAACTTAATTTACTATTGTTATAAGTAAGTTTGCTTTGTTTAAATTGGTCATAAAAGGTTTTTAATCTATCTTGATCTTCCCACAGATAAGCATTTAATGGCGCTCCCCAATAGTTCGGGCTATTCCCCCAAAAGCCATTCTCAATCCAAATCTCCATATCCGTTCGTTCAAAGGCGGATGTTATAAGCCCCGCCAGTAATAGCAAGGCGCCAACGGCCGTGCCCACCCGGGCAAGCATGATTAAACGTAAAATAAGTGGGGTTGGGGTTTGAAGAGCGAAAAAGCCCAAAGCGCCGATAGCACCTTCAAAGGTAATCCCGCCCGTTCCCTGAAGCAAGGCGGCATACATGGCGGTGTCATCTCCTTTATAATGCGCTTCTTGCCAGTTACCGTAAGCAAACAAAGCCCCTACGCCCGCCAAAAACGTATTCATGCTCATCAACACGTATTTTAACCGTGCGGCATTACTGCTGAATTTCGGAAATTTTTCCCCCTTTCTTGCACGTTCAAGGATACTGCCTTTCGCCGCATACTCGTCAAGCAGCATATTGGCGGCAAGCAGTCCCGGGTCTTGCGCCAATTTACCCGCTTCCGTTTTTGCATTGTTGTCGCCCCAAAATGCTCCTAACAGTTGGCTGAAGAACAAGGTTTTCTTCAAGCCTTCAAACGGCATCGCGTTAAATAATTCGTTATAAGTGCTGCTTTTTGGCGCAGAGCTGGGGGAATTGAGGGGCGATTTGCCGTAGAGACTCAACACTAAGTTTGTATAGGTTTGCTCGCCTTTTTTTCGATAGGTATCATGTACCGCCATTTTATCAATCACGGTTTTAATAAAAGAATCATACGCACTGAGGCTAAATTCCTCGGCGAGCGCGATTTCTTTCAGCGTATTAAGGATTGTTTCGATATTCCCTAAAATATTTTTTAATGCGGAAACGGCTTCGTCATCTTTTTGTGCCGTCTCGGGGAGCGTAAAATTTTTTCCTTTCGGGCAAAGAGCGGCAATGACGGCATGACGACCGTAAGACGATTCGTCAAGACCGTGTAAAATGCTTTGCATAAATAAGCACCAGTTTTCCGCGATTGCAGGGGTTTTGTTCGCCAATAATATCGAACTCAGTGTGTCCAACCGGTGTTTAATTTCCGAGCTATTCAGGTATCGGGTAAAAATGCTCACCACATTTTTAAATGCTTTGCCGTATAGTGTAGGAATACTTGCCATTTTATGTACGGAATTATGTCCTTTAATGTCGTTTTCAAAGTCAAATTCCGTTTTTAATGCGGCAAAAACATCTTGATTTCCATTTGGAGTCAGATGTTCTTTCTGTATATTGAGTGACGCATAAATATCAATTATCCGTTTGGGCGAAATAATCCCAAAACCTGCCGAACCGCTAGCTAAAACCGCATTATAATTATTTCTGTCTTTAATGTATTTTTGTGCGACATAATTATGGATTACCTGTGCGGTATTGATAGCATACTCATATTTTCTCATCACTTTTTGACGGTTTTCGGCTAAATAATGATGATAACCCGATAAATCGCGTACCGTACCGACAGGGTCTTTTAAGGCCACAACATGAACATGATGACAATGATTTATTTGCTCGATGATTGAGATATATTCCGGACGTTTACCGATGAAGATATGACGACGGGCATTATCCTCTTCTTGTGCAACGTTTTTTTGTTGCTCATTAAAGTCTGTGACATATTCTTTGATTTTATCGACCGTATCAACTTTTTTTATAAGCCCTTCCTCGTTATTTAAGAAGAATTTTTGCATCCAGCTTTTGCGAACGCCTTCATCTTTGGCTAAGAGTTCCAATATTTCAGGTGCTAATGCCGTTTCACTGTACATAATATCAATAGCACTCACCTCAGGCGGTAAACAAATATAGGGTTGTCCGATATTATTACCCGGTCTATCCCAATATGAGTTTAGGTTTCCGTACGGGGAGCGTAAGAATTGATACATCGTTGCACTATTTTTATCTGAAATATCTTTTGTGGTGTATTGATAAATCAGCCAGTTATATAGGTTATTCGCCCTTGCACTGACTAATTCCTCACGTGAAGATGAGTTTACATCCAACATCAATATATAAATATAGCCCGTGCGTAATTGGCGTGTTTCATAATCTTTACCCGGTTCGGCAAAGTTTTTTGGTAAAACTGGCAGGGCGGATGATGTTGCAATATTATCTAAATAGGTTTTGCTCAATGCCAAACGAACGGGGTAAATAATATGCCCCGCTTGACACATTTGCACAGGAGAAAGGCTGCCCGTTGGTTTTTCAATCTTTTCTATGTTATTCATAATCCGTGTTTGTGATAAATGTATACCAAAGCAATAAAGCGGTTTCAGTTAAGCTATAGTGCATTTCAAGGAGGTGGTTTTCTTGGGCATAAAAATCCAGTCCGCTTTTTATCGCACTGTGTTTTGCCATTGCATATTGTATCAGGCTGTCAAGGGGCGTATAGCCTTTTTTAAATGCTTCGTCTAGCGCTTGCGACAAGCTGCTTTTATCTTGCTCTGTCACTAAGTGGGGGTATTGGGATAACAGATATTGCAACGTATTCTCTTTTTTCGCTGACCACTTCTGAGCTTTAAACCCGTCCACTTCCCATTTCGCCAGCATCACCTTCGCCGGGACGGTCTCTTCCGGCAGCGCTTTCAGCTGATAGTAGTGAAAACTGTCTTCAATGCCCGAACCGAAGGCATGGACAATGCGTTTGTCATAGCCGAAGAATTTACTCAGTTTTTCCGGGCTGTGACGGATAATCTCAAGGTAGTCGCGCAGCACTTTCGGGTCGTAAAAACGGAAGAAAAACCATTTGTCGTTTTCGTCTTTCATCAGCGGGAA
>NZ_JBGYBX010000028.1:0-16868 GCF_041817755.1 Glaesserella sp.
AATTACAGGCAGAAATTGAAGAATATTTGGTGTATTACAACCAAAAACGAATTAAACCCGACTTAAAAGGATTGAGCCCGGCACAATACCGAGCTCAATATTTACGTGAGTAACCTGTCCAACTTTTGGGGGGCAGATCATGTCAATCATCCAAACGCAGTTTCTCAATCTCCTTGGTAAATTCCGCAATATCGTCAAAGCTTAAATAGACGGAAGCAAAACGAATATACGCCACTTTATCCAATTGCTTCAATGCATCCAACACCAAATTACCGACAAACTTACTGGAAACTTCACGTTCTCCGGTTGCTTGCAGTTGGTGGACGATCTTATTAATGGCTTTTTCAAGATCATCGGTGCTGACTGGGCGTTTTTCCAAGGCTCGGGATAAGCCCGCCCTGAGTTTTCGAATATCAAACGGTTCACGGCTTCCGTTATTTTTAATGATGTGCGGGATAATCAACTCAGCGGTTTCAAAGGTGGTAAAACGCTCTTTGCAATGATGACATTCCCGACGGCGACGAATTTGGTAGCCGTCCGCCGCTAAGCGTGAATCGATCACTTTGGTTTCTTCAGTGGAACAAAACGGACAACGCATTATGCTTTTTCCTTTTGTCGGGCGACAAATTCCGCATGCAGATTTTCAACCGGCGGAGGCATTTGCAGATAGAACCCCTCTGATTCAATTTGCTTTATCACTTCTTGATTTTCAACCTGTTTCAACGGTTTTTCACCCGCCAAGTTAAACAACATCACAAACTGCGGTTTGCCGAACATTTGCCGTAACGTTTCCGGCACGGCTTCGAATTGATCGCGTTTGGCAATGTAAAGGTACATGCCTTCTTTTCTCAGGCTTTTATAAATGGCACACAACATGTTATTCGTCTTCTATTCGATAATTACCTTCATAATTGGCAAAGCGTGAAAATTTCCCTTGGAAAGCCAACGGTACACGCCCAATCGGACCGTTACGTTGTTTACCAATGATAATTTCCGCAATGCCTTTGGAATCCGGATTATCGTGATACACTTCATCACGATAAATAAACATAATTAAGTCGGCATCCTGCTCGATAGAGCCCGATTCACGCAAATCCGAGTTTACCGGACGCTTATCGGCCCGTTGCTCCAAACTTCGGTTTAACTGTGAAAGGGCGACAACCGGCACTTGTAACTCTTTGGCTAATGCTTTTAAAGAGCGGGAAATTTCGGCAATTTCTAACGTTCGGTTATCGGCAAATCCCGGTGCGCGCATTAACTGTAAATAATCCACCATGATTAAACTGAGCCCGCCGTTATCACGATAAACACGACGCGCCCGTGAGCGCAGTTCCGTCGGCGTTAACCCCGAACTGTCATCAATATAAATATTTTTACGCGCTTGTAAAATCGCCATGGTACTTGAGATTTTTGACCAATCTTCATCATCATGCACTTGTCCCGTACGGATCTTGGTTTGATCGACATGCGATAAAGAGGCCAGCATACGCATCATAATTTGGTCGGCGGGCATCTCGAGGCTGAAAATCAGCACGGGTTTGTTCGGTTTTTTAACCAAATTGCCATGCTCATCGGTTTCTTCAATATCCAGTAATGAGGCGTTTTCACATAAATTCATGGCAAACGTCGTTTTCCCCATAGAAGGACGGGCGGCGACAATAATCAAATCCGAGGGTTGTAACCCTGCGGTTTTTCGATCCAAATCCACAAATCCGGTCGACACCCCGGTCACACCGTTATTGTTTTTCGATTTAGACAAAATTTCAATACGACTCAAGGTTTCCATCAAAATATCATCGATTTTTTTCGGCCCCTGATCGCTGGAAGTCCGTTTTTCGGCAATATGAAATACCGCCCGCTCCGCTTCATCAAGCACGTCTTTCACCGTCATCCCTTTCGGGTTATAGCTGATTTCGGCGATCTTATTACCGGCGGAAATCAACTCGCGACGAATCGCCCGCTCACTGACAATGTCCGCATAAACCAAAATATTGGCGGCACTCGGTGTATTTTTAGAGAGTTCGGCAAGATAAGCAAAACCGCCGACGTCTTGCAAAATACCTTTATTTTTCAAACGTTGATCGAGTGTAATAATATCAATCGGTTGGTTATCCCGACTCAGCTCAACCATTTGTTCGAAAATCAAACGATGTGCATAATTATAAAAATCACTGCTTTGAACGCGTTCGGCAACATTATCCCAATGTTCATTATCCAACATGATACCGCCAAGCACCGCTTGTTCGGCTTCTATCGAATGCGGAGCAATATTCACCTGCTCAACTTGTTTGTCTTTCGGCGCCGTTTGTTCAGCCATGTTATGTCTCTATAGAATAAAAAAGTGAGCAAAGTTTAAAGGAAATTCGACTTTTTTTCAGCAAGAAAAACGAATGAGGTACCGACATCCAAAACGATTTATCGGAATTTATCCCAAATCGGTTTACATTCTGCGGGTAACGTCAGTCCTTTGCCTAATTCAATCCAGCCGGCAGGATAGTGAAAATCGGATCCGACCGATGCATACAGTTCAAATTCCGTTGCCCAACGGGTAAGTAATTGACGTTGATCCGGCGTTTGTGCACAGCCGGCAACTTCAATGCCGTCACCACCGGCGTGTTTAAAATCCGTAATCAAACGGCGAATCCACCTCGCCGTTAATTTATAGCGCAACGGATGGGCAAGACAAATCACGCCTCCGGCTTGGTGAGTGGCGTGGATAGCCTCTTCCATCGAACACCAAAGCGGTTTGACATAAGCACTTTTACCCGCCCCCAAATATCGCTTAAACGCATGATCATCATCCCTCGCATACCCTTCGGCAACTAAAAAGCGCCCGTAATGCGCACGGGTAACTTCACCGCTTGCTAATGCTCTTGCCCCCTCATAGGCATGCGGAATCCCCGCTTTGGCTAATTTTTCTGCGATTTGCTCCGCCCGCTGCTGACGTAATCGCGCCTGATTGTTCAATAAATCGGTTAATACTGCATTATTTTCATCGATATTCAGTGCCGCCAAGTGAATACTTTTACCCTCCCACAAGATCGAAATTTCAACCCCTGCGATAAAATCGATCGGTTGTGTTTTAGCCGTATTTCTTGCCTCAGAAATACCACCGACAGTATCATGATCCGTCAACGCCAGCATACCGACTTGCAGTGCGACTGCACGCTGAATTAATTCGGTCGGCGTTAATATGCCATCGGAAGCCGTACTATGGCTATGAAGATCGCGAATCATAAAGTCTCCTTATTCAACCAATTGCACCCGTTTAAAGAAATCACGGTATGCGTCGACTTTTTTCGCCAAACTGAGCGGATAAGCACGGGAAGTTGAAGGTAAGCGGTAAAGATACAACTCTCTTTCCGCCAAATAAGGGAAAGCGATAAAGTCATTCGTTTTAGGCATTTTCAGTTTGTTCGGCAATAAATCCAATAAGGTTTGCGTTGCTTTTTCACCGGTGGTAAACAACCAACGACAACGCGGTAATTGCTTAAGTATCGTTGATAAATCGACCGGATCGATAATCTTCAAAAACTTATCGGAAGCATTACCCTGTTCACGGATTGCCGTTCGTGCCGTTGAACACAATGCAATGTTTTTTTCTCGTAAAAACGCTTCGATACGAATCGGATCAAACCGTTTTTCCTCTTTCACTCTAAAATAATCGATATCGTCAAAAAAGACGGCACCGTAAATACGCCACATATCGTTTTGAAAATTCGGATAATGAAATTCCATACAACGTTTATCCGACGTCGGCGGAAAAGTTCCCATCATCATCACGGTTGCAGCGGGTGGAAGAATCGGCGGAAAAGGGTGTTTTTCGATTGGTTGCATGGGAATACGTACAATATAAAAATCCCCACCGAATTCTCAGTGGGGAAAACGATGATTTATTCTGAGACTTTTTTCTCACATGATTTGACCGAAACAGACCATTCTGCACCGGATTTAATTTTATATTTATCAGAAAAGCTATCCATGTTTAATGCAAAAGACACATTTAATAGACTGTTCAAATACATTAACGGACGACCTTCTTCCACATCTCCGAAACTGCTTTTATACGGCATGGAGCCATTGTAACGAACCTTAACCTCATCCCCGTTTTTCTCTTTAATTTCAACACAAACCCGCCCGTCTTTTTTAATCCCAGACTGTTCTAACAAGGTATCGCTGATGTTTGTCCAAATATTACCGTACTGAACGTCCAATACCGGAATGGCACCTTTTAGTACACCGTCCTCAAGCACCGGTTTTTGGTAATCGATCATATTCACTTTAGGTTCTAATTCCGCACCGACTTCCTCAAAACTGATCTTACCGGAAGCCAATCTTGCACCGGTATAGGCATACACATCACGCCCGTGGAACGTATAAGATTTATCCGAACCTTCCAAACGGTTTTTGGTTTCATCGATTTCACGCAACGCCTCGATGCCTAAATGTTCCGCGACTAATGTTAACGTACCGTTATCCGGTGTGACGAAATAGTGCCCCGTTTTCGTTTTTAACACAACCGATTTACGATCCGTTCCTACGCCCGGATCAACCACGCTGACAAACACGGTTCCCGCCGGCCAATACGTTGCGGTTTGGTATAAACGATAAGCCGCTTCCCAAATATTGTAAGGTGGAATTTCATGGGTTAAATCAAACATTTTCAGTTCACGATCAACACCGAACGCGACACCCTGCATCGCCGAAACCGCACCGTCTTTTAGACTAAAGTCCGTTTGTAAAACCAATGCATTATTTGCAAAATTTTGCTCGGAACTCACCGCTTGTTGATTGGTTTGAGTCTGAGGAGCCGTGGCAAAACTTGCAATAGAAAACGTGGCAATCACCAACGCTAATAGTGTTTTTTTCATGTATTTTCCTTAGTAATTAATGGCATTAAATATGCACAAATGTTAAATCCTTGTATAACGATTGTCTATATTTTCGCAAAGTTTATTTTTTATTCCCGAATAACGCTTCCAAGGCCTTTAATTTTTCCGCTTTATTGATATTTTTATCTGCGACTTGATTAATGGCATTCACCCAATTTTCCGAATTTGGTGATGTTTTTATATTTACTATTTTATGGTCATATAGTGTCTCGGCATACTGTGCTAATGCTTCCAATAATGCCGTTTTTTCAGGCTGATCGGCGTACTGATTTAATAGCGTTTCCAATGAATGTTCAAAATCCGCCAATTTTTCATCTAATTGTTGATAACAATATTTTTGCCAACGAATTTGCTCCGATCTCGTTAATGTTTCGGGATAATGTCTTGCCCGATAATGAAATAATAACGGCTCAATGCGCGGATCATGAAAACGTAAACCGTGATGTGCCAATTCTTCCGGTTTTAATTCGCGTAAAATCGCCATATTATTTTTATCGGACGGTTCAAAAAAACCGTCATATAACGTTGTTTCAATATTATTGGAAACGGAGTATTCACGCTCTTCGCTAAATATCGCCAATACTTTTTCACGCACGGCGCTTTTTTGATTTTTTATCCTGTTCAGGTTTGCCAAACAAGCGGTGCGATCAATACCTAAACGTGCCGCGTTTTCAGGTAATAATGTTTTTGCCGGTGCTAAAATCGGGCATTTATTAATATGAACCAACTTCAGCGGCACGGCGCCGATGCCTTGCTCGTCCAATACACTTTTTTTCGTATACAATCGCTCACGCAATACTTCCGCCGATTCGTTCAATAATCCCTGAACGTCACCGGCTAAGTCACAAACAATCACTGCATTTTTATTGGTCGGGTGCCATGCCAGCGGAGCAATCCATGTTGTATTGCCCCGGTAATTGCCCAGCATACCTGAAACGTGAACCAACGGAGTCATCTCTCCGGTATCAATCATCGTTTCCAATTGTTTTTTTCCGCGGTTGTCTAAAAAGAATTGAAATAATTTCGGCTGCTTTTCTTTAATCAATTTCGCCATGGCAATAGTCGCATAAACATCCGACATCGCATCATGCGCATTTTCATGGGCAATACCGTTGGCTTTGGTGAGATTTTCCAGCTTAAAACTCGGGTTACCTTCGTCATCGTATGCCCATTCAATACCTTCAGGGCGAAGAGCATAACAGGCTCGAACGACATCCAGTAAATCCCAACGTGAATTCCCGTTTTTCCAACTGTATTCATAAGGATCAAAAAAATTACGGAAAAACGTATATCGGGTCATTTCATCGTCATAACGAATATTGTTATAACCCATAATGCAGGTGTTCGGTCGACTGAACTCCGCATGAATACGGGCGGCAAATTCAGGTTCGGATAAGCCGTGTTGATTACAGTGTTGCGGTGTAATACCGGTGACAATCACGGCTTCAGGTGAAGGCAAGTAGTCCGATGTCTGCTTACAGTAAAACATGATCGGCTCACCGATAATGTTAAATTCACTGTCCGTACGGATCCCCGCAAACTGTGCCGGACGGTCCGTTGCGGGGTGAATTCCGAAACTTTCGTAATCATAAACAAAAAAAGTTGGCTGATTCATGTTGCTTAACATATTGAAATTTTTCCCGATTTTAGCACAAGCCCCCATTCAAGGAAGATTTTGACAAAAATTTTTGAAATTTTTTTGAACTATTTAAATCGCGCTAAGTCCTATCTATTGCAAATGCTTGAATTCAAGTAGCAAGTTTTTTTCATTTCCTTAGGTAAGACCTCCCCCGTTACTGCTGTTTGGTAACGGGTTTTTTTATGCAAATTGCAAAATAAAGGCGAAATCAGACCGCTTGTAAAATGACAAAGCCCTTCGGTTAGAAGGGCTTTGTTAAAACAATGTCGAAATTATTGCATTGAACCCAAACCTAGCATTAACATAAACAGCGCATTTTGTATCTCTTCTTGCGGTACTTCTCTACCGTTCAGAGTAACTTTACCGTTATCGATCGCTAAATTCATTTTAATGCTTTCACTGTCAACCACGGCTACACCGCCTGATTTTGCTTGGTTCACCAGTTCATTCACCATTAATTTTGACTCTTGTTCCGCGCTTTCTCTCGACACATTATCTCGGGTCATCTTAACTTGCGTATTTAATTCTTCCAATGATGCCAAATTCAACTTCACATCCAATACCGATTGTTTGAATACGGTTAACATATCGTCCATTTCTTTCAAATCGTTCGGATTAAATTTAGCTAAGTTTAAGACTAAGGTAAATTCATTTTTACCTTTTGCATTTTCAAAAGCTAACGGTTTGATGTGGAGTTTCAGATCATTCGTGACAACATCTTCAAGGGCTTTCATCGCTTCCGGTGATTCCGCTTTCTCACTATCTGCAAAATACGGCATCATATCGTTGGTTAATTTCGCATCGGATTCAAAGGCTAAATCCAATGACACTTTACCCCAATTGACCGCTTTCGCTTCTTCCGGACGAACTTCTTCAACCTGTGCGGAAAAATCACCGACGCTATGGAAGCGGTTATCCTTCACACTGTTTTTGCCTTTTGAGGTCATGTCTTTCAAGGCGATATTTTGCTTTTCCGATTCATTATACAAGACAAATGATTTCGCTTTAAAATCATACTCCCCCAAACCAAGGTAGGAATATGTTTTATCACCGATAAAGCTCGTCACAATCTCGCTGTCGCCCAAATCATAGCGGATGCCGGACTCACTATCATGACCTTTAATAAACGGAACGGATACTTTCACTTTTCCGTTACCTGATTTATCGTATTCGTATTCCGATTTTGTTTCCGATACGGAGAAAGAATCGTCCGCCAATTTCAGTGCTTTCGTATCAAAATTGCCACTGACATCACCGGCATAACCGATATTGGCTTGACCGGTTAACACCTCATCCTGATTGTTAAACAGTACTTTCAAATTTTCCGAAACACTCAGTTTGTTTTCCGTACTCATCATCACCGGGACGATGTTCCCTTTACTTAAACGATTAATCGGAAAAGGACCGTGATAAAGTTTATCGTTTCCGTTAAAGACATAACTTTGCCCTGCATATTTTGCTTCCAAAATATAGTTGACGTCCGAACTGAAGAAATGACGTACCAACTTCACCTCTTTAATTTGTGCTTCGATTCCATACGCTGCAAGCCCTTTTAAGTTATGATTACCTAACTCGACCAACTCGATGTATTTTTCTTCAGCCAATTTACCGGTATACCAACTACCGCCAACGGCTCCAATCCCCAATACAGCGATAACGGGTAATGCAATACGTGATAATTTCATTTAACAATTTCCTCTTATTGAATAAAAAATTACTGTTGTGTCGCTTTTTCGATTAACCAATCACATGGCGTAAAGCGTTCACCGTAAATTTGTGCGTGCTTTTGTAACTGGCGCACGATTTCTTTCGCACCGATTTTTTCAATATACGCATAAATACCTCCCCTGAAATCGGGGAAATCAAATCCTAATACGGAAGCGACATTGCCTTCTTCAACCGAACGAATAACATTATCTTGCAAACACCAACACGCTTCATTGATCATTCGCAACAAACAACGACGGACAATCTCTTCTCCTTCTAGGTCATTACGAGCAATCGTTTCCATGACGTGATAAATACTTTTATCTTCTTGGGTTCGCTCCCCTTTCGAATCATATAAATAAAAACCGCGTTTATTTTTATGACCTTTCCGCTCATTGGCAATTAATAGCTGAACACTTTCCGGTAACGCAAAACGCGAACCTAATTCCGCTACCATTGCCGGATTGGACTTCACCATGACGTCCAACCCAATATCATCAATTAATGCCAACGGACCAATCTTGAAGCCGAATTCTTGTAATGAGCGATCAATAAATTCTATCGCTTCACCTTCCACCAAGCATTGGATCGCCTCCAATAAATACGGTGTTAAAATACGGTTGATAAAAAAACCTTCTTTATCCGCAACCAGTAACGGGATTTTACCTTGCTGAAGAGCAAAATACACTGCGGTTGACAGCGCATGCTCTCCGGTTTTTTCGTGAGGAATAATTTCCACAATCTTCCGCTTAGTGACCGGACTGATGTAATGAAAGCCGATCACATTTTCAGGTCGGCTCGCAACCGAAGCAATATCACGAATAGAAAACGTTGACGTATTGGTTGCAAAAATCGCCTGTTCATCATAGTAATTTTCACTGTCGCGAACCATTTGTTGCTTCAATTCCAACTTTTCATAGACAGCCTCGATAATAAAATCCGTTGATTTCGCCGCAACCAAACGTTCTCCGCCCGTAATTAAATTCATGCGTTGAATCATCTCACCATGGGATAATCTCTTCTTTTGCATCGCACGCTGCATCAGCTCATAACACGTACGTAACGCTCGCTGAATTTCCGACGGATGGATATCTTTAATTCGTACCGGCAGCCCGGCATTGTTTGCCGTTAAGTAAGCAATCCCGGCGCCCATATAACCACTGCCCAATACCGTCACTTGTCGAATATTTTTCGATTGTGCTAAATGTGCATATTGCTTTTTCATCGCCCGCTCGGCATGTTTAAGATTAATCAGCACCTGCGCCTGTTCGGTAAAAAAGAGTTTAGCCAATGCATCTTGCTCAAGTTGTAAACCGGCTTTAAAACGAGGTTCTTTCAATAATTCAATCATTTCAATCACGGCGGGATAATTACCGAAGGCTTTATCCCACACGCGGTTTTCAATATGATCGATATATTTGCGACGAAGAAACGCATTCCCCTCAAGCTGTTTACGTAATACCTGCCATTTCGTTTGCGGCTGTTTGAAATCAATCTTCTTAATTTGATTCGTCAGCAACAAGTGATAAGCGGTTTCAAACAAGTTGCCTGCCGGAATTAATTTATCCACTAATCCGATATTAAACGCTTTTTCCGCACCGATTTTTTGACCGGACAGCAACATGGTTACGGCACGTTGTAAACCAATAAGACGGGGAAGACGCTGTGTTCCGCCGGCAAAAGGTAAAATACCGGAACGAATTTGCGGCATCGCAAACTTAGTATAACGTTCTTCACTTGCCATTCGGTAATCGCAAGCCAGTGCCAACTCCAATCCGACTCCGAAGCATTCGCCGTCGATAACGGCGACGACCGGCATTTTCAAACTATTGATTTCACGCATCGCCGACTGTACATCCCGAGAAAAACTTTTCAATTGCTCCGCATTTTTTTCCCGCAACACGTTTAACTTATAACCTTTTACAAACGATTTCGGTTTAGCCGATTTGATTATCACGCCTCGCGCCTGCTGGTAAATGATAGAGCCGATCACATCACGCAAGCTCTCGACGAACTGCTCCGGCAGCCAGTTATATTGTTCGTCGACAACATCAATCGTCACAACGGCAATACGATTATCATCGATATTGACTTGAAAAGGCGAAGGGGGTTGTTGCATTAATTGTTCCGTCATTCTTTCTTCCTTACTCACTTTCAAGAACCATGGCTGATCCTAAACCACCCAAACCGCTTGATGCCACAAGAGACAATCCGCCGCCTTTGCGTTTTAACGCATTGAGTGACTGAATAAGCGTCCGCAAACTGGTCGCCGCACGTGGATTACCGAATGCAATCGAACCCCCTAACTGATTCAATTTATCCGGATCGATCTCACCGATACAAGCGGTACGATTCAGCTGATTTTTTGCAAATTCGTTTGATTCGAACAAACGCATATTCACCAGCATTTGGCTTGCCGACGTTTCGTGCATATCAATCAAATCAATATCCGACAGGTTGAGGTTCGCCCGTTCCAATGCCAAGCTGCTGGCAATGGTTGCGCCCATAAACATATTTTGCCAAATATCATTTCCGGTAATCGCATAACTGCGGATATACCCTAAAGGCGTTAACCCCAACTCTTTGGCTTTGTTTTCCCGCATCAATAACACGGCAGCTGCGCCGTCCGCCACTCTCGGCATATTCGCTTCCGTTACCGTTGCGTATTCTTTATTCATCATCGGAGAAAAACGTTGATAATAATTCGAACGCGTTGCCGCCGATATCAATGTATCCGATACGACAAAATCGGTATAAGGACGCGGAAAAGATTGAATGACTTCGTCTTTGAACAACCCCAATTTCCAGGCATTTTGTGCTTTGACGTGTGAATGTCTGGCATACTCGTCCTGCGCTTCACGGCTGATATGGTATTGCTGTGCCATTTGTTCCGAAATTTCGGCAACGGAAAGCTGAGTCATATAATCTTTGAGATTGACGGCATGGGGCTTGAGGTCTCGCCATGCAAATTGGCGAAATCGGGCATATTTTTCATCCAAAGTCGGCGCTTTAAAAATCTGCTTAAATTTGTTCACCACTTGCGGGCTAATACTGAAAGGGGCATTGGAGATCGAATCCGTTCCACCCGCAATGCCGGCAGAAATGGAACCGCTGATAATACTCCCGGCGACATTGACTAATGCTTGAAGCCCGGATAAGCAGGAGCTGCTCAACGTGTAAGCTTGTAAATAAGGCATGTTTAATGCTAATGCAATTTCTCTCGACGGATTAGGAATATCCGGCTGTTGAATAACTTGCCCGAAAACCAGCTGTTCAATATGCTGATGCTCAATTGCCGTACGACTTAACAATTCATTTGTTACCATCGTCCCCAAATCCGTTGCGTACGATGCTTTAAAACCGGTGTCTCGATGCACAAAAGGTGTTCGCAACCCGGCGACAATCGCAATACGCTCGTTTTGTGCTGTCAGAAGATTTTGTTTAGCCATTACATCCTCTATTTACGTCTATTAAAATGTTTTGATTCTAGCATGCTTAAAGAAAAATACGATCATGTTAAGCCAAATAAACCATGAATTTTATGCAAATTCACTTGTTATACCGATGAAAAATCAAAACCAAAAACGGTGTAATGCAGTTTACGAATGCATTACACCGCTATCTCCAAAGAATGATTAATGGGTCCTAAGATTCATTGTGAATTTCAAGGTTGGTCGCTTGCTTGGTCAGTTTTGCTTTTGCAGCGTCACTACGCGCATTGGCGATCGCATCCAAATAGGCTTCACTCACATCACCGGTTACATATTCACCGGTAAAAACCGAGGCATCAAAATGATGAATCTTCGGATTTTCAAGTTGAACCGATTTAAAAAGCGCCTCCAAATCTTGGAAAACAAGGCGATCAACCCCAATCATCTCTGCGACTTGCTCTACCGTCCGATTATACGCTACCAATTCTTCGCAGGTCGGCATATCGATACCGTAGACATTCGGATAACGGATTTCCGGCGCCGCCGACGCAAAATAGACCTTCTTGGCACCGGTAGAACGTGCCATCTCGACAATTTGCTCCGATGTTGTGCCGCGCACAATCGAATCATCGACTAACAACACATTCTTACCTTTAAATTCCGAGGCAATCGCATTCAGTTTACGCCGAACGGAACTCTTACGCTGAGCTTGTCCCGGCATAATAAAGGTACGCGCCACATAGCGGTTTTTCACAAATCCTTGGCGATACGGCTTATTTAACACCTGTGCAATATGCAAGGCAATGTCCGTCGAGGTTTCCGGAATGGGGATGACCACATCAATCTCATCCAAAATATCCTGCCATTGCGCCGCAATTTTTTCCCCTAAGAATTTCCCCATATGCCGACGCGCCGTATAAACGGAAACTTCATCAATTACCGAATCCGGACGGGCGAAATAAACATACTCAAAAATACACGGATTTAATTTCGGATTATCCGCACAAACAGACGAATGAAATTGACCGTCTAAGGTAATATAAATCGCTTCACCCGGTTTGACATCACGCACATAATCGAATCCGACGACATCCAGCGCAACGCTTTCAGAGGCAAACATATATTCGGTATGCCCGTTTACCTCCCGTTTACCCAACACCAACGGACGAATACCGAACGGATCCCGAAACGCTACCATACCGTAGCCGATAATCATCGCTAAACAAGCATAGGCTCCGCGAATAATATTGTTAGTATTGCGTATCGCTTCAAAAATATTCTCCGCCATCAGCGGTTCGGTCGGATATTGATCCAAATAATACGCTAATACATTCAAAAGCGATTCCGAATCCGAATTAGTATTCACATGGCGTTTTGCCAAATTAAACAACAGGTGCTTCAACTCGGTATTATTGGTTAAATTACCGTTATGAACCAATGTAATGCCGTAAGGCGAATTCACATAAAACGGCTGGGCTTCAGAAACACTGGAACTGCCGGCAGTAGGATAACGCACATGCCCGATACCGATATTGCCTTGTAGACGTAGCATATGCTCTTGGCGAAACACTTCACTGACCAATCCGTTTGCTTTACGCAAACGGAAGCGGTTCTCGTCATCTATCGTCACAATACCGGCCGCATCCTGACCTCGATGCTGTAATACAGTAAGCCCATCATAAATCGCCTGATTCACAGGTGTATTGCCAATAATACCGACAATGCCGCACATAATAACCTCTTAGTTAGCTGGATTTTAAAAAACTGGAATTTGCTTGTAATTGCTCAAAGAACCATTTCACAATGAAATCAAAATGCGGAATCAGTTGTGACTCTTTCCAAAGCGTACTTTGGTTAAACTGTGTAAAGGTATCTAAGAAAAACAACATGGCAGCCACGATAAAAATACCGCGAAGCGCACCGAATGCCGCGCCTAATACACGATCGGTACCGGTTAAACCGGTTTTATCGAATAGCTGACTTAACAACGTGTTCACAACCGCCGTGACAATCAATACGGCAATAAATAAAATCGCCGCCGCCACGCCGTTGCGCAGGTACTCTGAATTTTGAAGATAGGTCGAATTGACTTGCAGTAACATACTGCTTAAATAAGGATAGAATTTACTTGCAACAAAGAAAGCGAGTATCCAACCTGCCAAGGAAAGGACTTCACGGATAAACCCGCGCCAAAGACTCACCAGTAATGAAAAAACAATAATTCCGACAATAATGTAGTCAATCATAAACACCTCAAAATGCCTTTCGGCAAAAAGTTCAACTATTTTACAAAAAAAGAAAACGTTTGCGTAGCCTAAATTTCATGGCTTTCTACAAAAGTATAGAAACACTTAGGGACGCAAATCGGCGTCCCTAAACTTTTTATCCGTCTTGGCGATAATGCGCTCCCAAACTCACCTGTCGTTTTAGCATAGCTTCCACAACGCATTGCGCCGTTTTCAGCGAATGATAAATCTCAATACCGTGATAAGCCGCATAGTCCAAAGGATTATACTGCCGTTCCAATTGCTGCAAGTATTCGTATAAATCAGTCAAATTGTCATGCGTGCGGTAAACATTGGCAAATAAAGACATTTTTTCACGAATTTCCGTCAGCACCCGACCGGCACCGAGCATTCTATCACCATTCGGATTGGCTAACGAGTTAAAATATTTTTCGGCTTTTTGAATTGAAAAGTCAGCTTCTACAAGCGGTCTGTTTTCCGCTAAATTTTGCAAAATGCGTTGAATCGCCCGTTTGGCAAACACCAAACTACCGCCGACGGAGTTGCCGCCCAAACGGTTTGCGCCTTCAATACAAGAAGAGACCTCTCCGACGGCAAATAATCCTTTTACGTCACTTTCGGCAAACTCATCAATCACCACGCCACCGTTACAGCTGTGGGCAAACGGTGCGATCGCCACAGTATCACGTACAAGGTTGATTCCGATTTCTTTATCCAGCCAATTCAGATAAACGGTATAAAACTCAGTGTGATCTTGATAAAGTTCGGGGGAATAGTGCAAATAAATGCCTTTTTCTTGCGGGTTATCCAACAAGTGCTTCATCATCACCAAATCAAATTCAACGCAAGGAAAATCAATGCTGAACGGTGCATAGTCGCTGCGTTGCGTCATCATTTGTCGGAATTGTTCGGCTGACAGATGAGGAAAAAGATCACGCCCTTGGCCATCGGTGATTTTTTGCACATATTTTAACGTATGTTCACCGAACAAGACTTTATATTTTGGCTCGACAAACGACGGAATAAATTGAATGAATTCCAAATTGGTCAGTTTGGCGCCCGCTTGTAATGCAATAAAATGGGCGGAACCCACCACATCGGCAGGATACAGATTATCCTTATATAAGCCTGCAATACCGCCCGTGGCTAAAATAAGTTGACCGGTTTTGCAAAAAACATAGCGAATCTGACCGCTTGTTTTATGCGAAAACACCGCGCCTTGCACTTGATTGTTGTCCGTGACAATATGTAGCAACGTTGCGTCTTCATACACCGTTGTACCTTGCTCCGCCACTCTCTTTCTTGCACGTTCCGCCGCTTCCCACCATTGATTGATCAGATAGATCGGGCGCGGATAATTGGCAAAACAGGCGGGGCGGTTGTCATTTCGTTTCCACGGTTTAAAGCCGATACGTTCAAGCAATTCAATGGCTTGCGGCGATTCTTCAATATAGGCTTGCACAATTTTCGGGTTATTCATGCCCTGCGCCACCCGTTCGATATCTTCTTTAAACAAAGTGCGGTCGTTTTTATCGCCGGTTACTTGAATGCCCAGTGTGGCTTTTAACGGAAAGAAACTCGCTCCGCTGCCGATAGGCGCTTTGCTGATTAATGTGGCTTGAATGCCGTGAGCTCTCGCTTCGGCACAGCAAGCCAGTCCGGCAATACCGCCGCCGACAATCAGCAGATCCGTTTCGATTTGCGCCGAAATGTTAAATGTATCCATAGTGCCTTAATGTGACAGTTGCTGTTCAAGCAGTTGTTTTAATACGGCATAACCTTTCGCCGTGAAATGTAACCCGTCTCTTGTCAGATCTTGCGCTAATGCGCCGTTTTCATCAACAAAGGCGGATTTGGTGGCGATAAAGTTGAGATCCGACGGCACACTTGCCTGTAGATATTGATTTAAGTCATCAATGGTCGGGTTATCCACTGTGACACATTGCGGATTGATCGGGGTTGCTTCCAATAAAAAGTAACGGGAATGCGGGGCGATTTTCTGCAATCGTCGCTGAATGTCAACAATCCACGCCAACACCTGCTTTGGGGAATAATCGGGCTCTTTGACAATATCGTTTACCCCGAGAAAAATAAAAACATATTTGCCGAGCGCTGTAATACGTTGCGGTTTGACAATAACGTCCAAATATTGACGGGCGCTCACCCCGGAAATCCCCATATTGGCAACGGTTTGTCCTGCCAGTAAGGGCGTACCCTGAGGTTCATCATCCCACATATCGAATAGCGAATGTCCGATTAAGGTAACATCCGCCGCTTTTTCAAATTCATGCTGTTTGGTCAAATAACGTTGGTAAATGTCTTCATCACTTAACATAGCAAGGTCTCCTTTATTTTTATCAATATGCTTTAAAGCGATCAAAAATTCCTCCCGAACAGGGAGGAATTTTTATCATGACGAATTTTAGAGTAATGACGGCGCCGCATCCAAGAGAATTTGGGTATACTCTTTTTGCGGATGATCAAACACGTCCGCCGCCTTACCTTGCTCGACAATCAAGCCGCCGTTCATAACCACGATGCGGTCTGATACTTGACGAACGGTTTGTAAATCGTGCGAGATAAATACCATGGCAAGATTGAGTTCTTTCTTCAAATCCGCCAATAAGTTTAATACCTGAGCACGTACTGAGACGTCCAATGCCGAGGTCGGTTCGTCCGCCACGATCAACTTCGGATTTAACGCTAACGCACGGGCAATCGCTACACGTTGTTTTTGTCCGCCGGATAAGCGGGTCGGCTCAACCAAGGCGGCGGAACGCGGTAAACCGACACGGGAAAGTAAGTCGTAAACGCGTTTTTCACGTTCGTGCGGTTGGAGCACATTATGAATATCCATCGGATCTTTGAGAATATCCAACACGCGCATACGTGGGTTCAGCGCCGTTGCGGGATCTTGGAAAATTACCGACACTTGGCGCCCAAACTGTTTGCG
>NZ_JBGYBX010000029.1:0-17679 GCF_041817755.1 Glaesserella sp.
AATCACGGCGATCAGGAGGAGGTGCAGGCGGCGGTCGGCGCTGAATTTTAGTTTGCAGCAGTTGAAGCGCGCGGAAAATTTGGATCTAATCCGAGGGATTGAGGGCGATGCGGCGGCGCGTTATTTCGGTGTGTTCCGTCATTTGCTGCGCGAAAACAGCGGTTTTGCTTTCGACGGCCGCAACCGCCGCCCACCGCGCGACGGGGTGAATGCGCTGCTGTCGTTTGTGTACAGCATTTTGGGCAAGGACATCAGCGGCGCGCTGCAAGGCGTGGGTTTGGATCCGCAGGTGGGTTTTCTGCACGCCGACCGCCCGGGGCGCGACAGTTTGGCGCAGGATATTTTGGAGGAATTTCGCGCGTGGTGGGCGGACAGGCTGGTGTTGTCGCTGATTAACCGCGGGCAGATTAAGCCGCAGGATTTTGTAATCGAGGCGGGCGGGGCGGTGAATATCAAGCCGGAGGCGCGCAAGCTGTTGTTTCAAACCTTGCAGGCGAAAAAGCAGGAAAAGATTGTGCATCCGTTTTTGCAGGAAGAGGTGGCCGTCGGCCTGCTGCCGCATATTCAGGCCATGCTGCTGGCTCGCCATTTACGCGGCGATTTGGCGGAGTATCCGCCGTTTTTAATAAGATAGTGTAAGCGGTCATATTTTTATAAAAATTTGCAATTTCGTCGAAAAAGTTACCCGGCTGTAAAGTCTTTAAGGAGAGAATATGCTAATGCTGATTACCTACGATATTTCATTCGACGATCCTGCCGGGCAAGCAAGGTTGCGCCGTATTGCAAAGCATTGCCTTGATTATGGTGTCCGTGCGCAATATTCAGTATTTGAGTGTGATGTGACACCGGATCAATGGGTAAAGCTGAAACAAAAATTATTGGAAACCTATAATCCCGAGTGCGACAGTTTACGTTTTTATCACTTAGGCAGTAAGTGGCGTAATAAAGTCGAGCATCACGGCGCAAAACCTGCTGTTGATGTGTTTAAGGATGTGCTGATTATCTAGCGCTAACCCATGGTTCTCATCAAAATGCCGGCAGATTAGCGAACGACTAATCTATTGTGTTCTTTAACAATTGAAATAATCGATTAAACTTCTTAAAATAAATGCGTTTTTGATGTGGTAGATTAGCGATTTAGCTTATGTACTGCCTTGAAAATACTGCTGTTTTTATAATGGCGGTCGCTCCCTTCACGGGAGCGCGAGTTGAAACGAAACGTGAAGAGATTGCGAAAACCTCAGCACCGGATGTCGCTCCCTTCACGGGAGCGCGAGTTGAAACTCTCGATGGCTTATCCGATAGAGGAGGAAGGAGCTGTCGCTCCCTTCACGGGAGCGCGAGTTGAAACAGATTTTGCTTATCGGGAAAAACGTTTGGCAGAGGTCGCTCCCTTCACGGGAGCGCGAGTTGAAACAGATAAAATTCACCAATCTTAAAAACTAAGGTTCCTTGTCGCTCCCTTCACGGGAGCGCGAGTTGAAACTCCAGTTTGCGGATGTTTTGTTTGTGTTAAAATCGTCGCTCCCTTCACGGGAGCGCGAGTTGAAACAACGCCACAAAAACAAATACTCAAACTGATGGAGTCGCTCCCTTCACGGGAGCGCGAGTTGAAACAGATTCTGTGTTTTCGCCGAAAGCCTTAAAAACCAGTCGCTCCCTTCACGGGAGCGCGAGTTGAAACAGCGAAACCGATCTTAGAGCTAACACCTGTGGCGCGTCGCTCCCTTCACGGGAGCGCGAGTTGAAACGCCGTAGCCCATGCGCCGTAATAGTTGTAGCCGTTAGTCGCTCCCTTCACGGGAGCGCGAGTTGAAACTCATGTCACAACACCCCGAAGATGAGCTTAAATCGAGGTCGCTCCCTTCACGGGAGCGCGAGTTGAAACGTGTTGTTTTATTTTGTGCTTAAATTTAACCTTGGTCGCTCCCTTCACGGGAGCGCGAGTTGAAACTGTTTCTGAGCCTGTTAAACCTATATCTGATCCTGTCGCTCCCTTCACGGGAGCGCGAGTTGAAACTATTGGCAGACTGCATACAAATGGCTGTACCGCTGTCGCTCCCTTCACGGGAGCGCGAGTTGAAACTATTCGACAGGCTAACACTACTGCTTTTTATGCTAGTCGCTCCCTTCACGGGAGCGCGAGTTGAAACCTGTTGTTTAGAGTAATCCAGATGATGTAGAACAGTCGCTCCCTTCACGGGAGCGCGAATTGAAACGCCGCCATCATACGTGCAGAGATTGTACCGTCCGCAGTCGCTCCCTTCACGGGAGCTCGAGTTGAAACATAGTATCACCTATTCCCTAACGCCTTAAAAGCAAGTCGCTCCCTTCACGGGAGCGCGAGTTGAAACGTGCGAGAGCGAAAATTCAAACGCGGATTAAGCAGGTCGCTCCCTTCGCGGGAGCGTGAGTTGAAACGACAAATTATATCGACAACCGATTGAGTGATATGCCGGTCGCTCCCTTCACGGGAGCGTGAGTTGAAACCCAAAATAGAATGGGTAACCGTCTGTATCGGCAAGGCGTTAGGGTAATAAAAAAGCGAGATGTTTCTCGCTTTTTAAAGTGGATTATTTCACTGTCACACGTGCAAACTTACGTTTACCGACTTGATAAACAAAAGTCCCTTTCTGGGCATTTTGCTTCACATCATCGACTTTTTCGCCATCAATTTTCACGCCGCCTTGTTGTGCAGAGCGAATTGCTTCTGACGTTGAAGGCACTAAACCGGCTTCTTTTAATAATGTCGCTAAACCAATTTCGCCTTCAAAGGTGAATTCAGGCATTTCATCCGGCATTGCACCTTTTTGGAAGCGGTTGATAAACTCTTGTTCTGCTGCATCTGCATCTGCTTCAGAATGGAAACGAGCGATAATCTCTTTCGCCAATAGAATTTTCACATCACGTGGGTTTTTACCTGCTTCAACATCCGCTTTTAACTGGGCAATTTCAGTTAATGGACGGAATGAGAGTAAATTGTACCAATCCCACATCAATTCATCAGAAATCGACATGATTTTGCCGAACATTTCGTTGGGTACTTCAGTGACACCAATGTAGTTGCCGAGTGATTTCGACATTTTTTTCTCGCCGTCTAAACCAACAAGCAGTGGTAATGTCATGGCTACCTGTGGTTTCTGCCCGGCCGCTTTTTGTAACTCACGACCGATCAATAAGTTAAAGGTTTGGTCTGTACCGCCCAATTCAATGTCTGCTTCTAATGCTACAGAGTCGTGACCTTGCAATAACGGGTAGATGAATTCGTGAATCGCAATAGATTGATTATTGTTGAAACGTTTTTTGAAATCATCACGTTCTAACATACGAGCAACCGTATAGTTTGAAGCTAGGCGGATCATCCCTACCGTGCCTAATTCGCCTAACCAATCGGAGTTAAACACGATACGGGTTTTTTTCGGATCTAAGATTTTATAGATCTGTTCTTTATAGGTTTCGGCATTGCGTAATACATCTTCACGCGAAAGTGGCGGACGGGTGGTATTTTTACCTGACGGATCGCCGACTGTTGCAGTAAAGTCACCAATTAAGAAAATCACTTCGTGACCAAAATTTTGGAATTGACGAAGTTTATTTAACACGACCGTATGCCCTAAGTGGATATCGGGTGCGGTCGGATCCGCACCGAGTTTTACGCGTAACGGACGATTTTCTTTTAATTTCTCAATTAAATCTGCTTCTGAATACACTTCTTCTACGCCGCGTTTTAGCTCGGCGAGAACAGTTTCGATTGATTGTGTCATCATGATTCCTTTTAACTCTTGCAAAAATGTCGGCTATTATAGCGGAGAACGGAGAAAAAAGGCGAAAAAAAACGCCGTATTTTGTGGGGGAATACGGCGTAAAGAGTTGGAGTGATTACCTATTATTTTTGAAGTGGCTAGATGATAATAATTCTCATTAGGTGATGCAATCATGTTTACATTATCTTACAAATGCGAGCTATTCTCAATAACTTAAGCGCTGGTATAAGACTCACAATGCAAACCACAAGGCATTTAATTTTTCAATTTCAGGCTGATATTCCGCCATTTTTCTGAGGCAAGCGGTACGATTAATTCCGCTTTTTGCAAAATAGTGATCGAAAAAGACCGCTTGTTGCATTGCTGAGAGTGAATTGGCATGCAGAAACAACCCCAGTTCCAGCGCGGGATCAGAGACGGCGGCATATTCCCAATCTATCAAAAAAAGCCGACCATCTTGTTCGACTAAATTGGCAAGGTGAATATCGTGATGACAAATTGCCTGTCGAAAGGGAGCAATCCGTTTAAACGGTGGGGAAAAATCAAGCTGTTGCCGTTTGGTTTGTGGAAGGTTATTCCATAAAGACAGGCAGCGTTCGGCAAGATCCAATGTTGCAAAATGTTGTCCGAATCCGACCGCTTGTAACGGCACGGAATGCAGTTGCACAAGCCGTTCGGCAAGCGCTTTGAGAAGCGTGTCGGTAAAAATATCGGGCGTATCGCCCTCAATCCAGTTCAACAGGGCGGAATCGGCATCGGCATAAATGACCGTCGGCACAAAGCCTAACGGCGCAAGGTAGCGTAACAACACCGCTTCTTGCCGATAATCGATACCGTAGTTGTCGGCTTTGGCGGTTTGAGTACGCAACACATAATGTTCACCGCTTTCCAACTCGACTAACCGGCTACACGCCGTCAGCCCGGGCAAAGGTTGCACGGAGCGGATCGCTTGATTGCGGTGCTGCCTAAGCCAATCCAACGCTTGCATTATTTGCCGCGCAGATAAATCCGATAGTTAGCGCTTTCTGCCGTTGGTTTGACTAACGGCACGGAGACGGTCTGTTTCGGAGCCAAAGATAACGCCAGCCACGGCGTACTGTCCGCTTGATTTACGGTTTGTGTCACCCCGTTTTTGTCATACCAAAACAGTTTGTAGTCCACATTTACGGGGGCAGGCGTCTTATTGGCAATGGTTAATGCCGTTGATGCGGCGCTGACGTTGACCAAGTCATTCGCATTGGCTTCAATATTGACAATCGGCTCTGAGCCTGACGGCAAATAGCTCGGCGGCGAGCTTGAACAGGCGACGAGTAACAAACAAGAGAAAGGCGGAATGAAAAACGATTTTCTTAACATATTATTTTGCCAACATTTTGCCTAACGGTTCGCCGCCTAATAAGTGCATATGAATATGGAACACTTCTTGTCCGCCGTGTTTATTACAGTTCATGATTAAACGATAGCCGTCTTCGGCAATCCCTTCTTCTTTGGCAATTTTTGCCGCCACGGTAAATAAACGCCCGAGGGCTTGTTCATCTTCCGCCGTCACGTGATTGACCGTCGGGATAAATTTGTTCGGAATAATCAAAATATGAGTTTTCGCCTGTGGTGAAATATCGCGGAACGCCGTGACCAAATCATCTTGATAGACAATTGCCGCCGGAATTTCTTTACGGATAATTTTGCTGAAAATGGTTTCTTCGTAATGAGTAAGCATCGTGTTTCCTTATAACTAGAATGACAAGCGGTCAGATTGTCTAACGTTTTTGCAAAATTTGCAAAATTTTCTGCAAATCAGACCGCTTGTCTCCCGTCACCACAGCCAACGGGGGACGTTTTGTTGATATTGGCGATAGCGTTCGCCGAATTTGGCGCTCAAAATACGCTCTTCCGGCACAATTTGAAAACGGGTAATGTAATAGACAAATCCCCACACCACAAGTAAGGCGAAGGCATTCCCCAACCAAAACGCCCAAGCCGACAACAGACTTGCCAGCCCCAAATACATCGGATTACGGGTCAAGCGATAAATGCCTTGCGTAGCCAAGGTTGAGGTTTTATGCGGATCAAGCGGGTTGATTGTCGTTTTATTTTGCCAAAAAGCCCATAAACCACAGAGATCGACCGTGAGTCCGAACACCAAACAGATAACTGCAAAGGTGCGATAAATCCAATTCGGCTCTATATAGTTCGGCAGAAAATAGATCATTACTGTACAAATCAGTGCGACTAAGGGCGGCGGGAGTTTAAGTTCCATCGATTAATCTCATTAAATAAATCATCGAATTATGCTGTTTTCGTTGGGTTAACGCCGGTCATTTTATCTATTTATGAAATTCGTGTAGTAATGCCAAAATCGCTTGTTGGCGGTTGGTCGGCAAATTACGAAAATATTTCAACATTAATAGCTCATTTTGAGAAAGGCTTTCTCCCTCAAAATTCTCTTTACCGTAGCGTAGCCATTCCGGGCTGATATTTAACCATTTCGATAAGGTTTCGATTTTATCGGGCGTAGGAATGGACTGCCCAATCAGCCAGTTATGCACCGCTTGCGGCGTTACGGGCTTGTTCGGGTGGCGAAGATTAAATTTGTTTGAAATTTCAGCTAAAGATAAAGATTGAAGCCCTGCCAGTTCTAAGGCGGCTTTTAATCTCTTACTGAAACCGGTTTTATCTGATTCACTATGCATTTCGGCATTATGAGCAACGAGAACACTTTTTTGTAAATTAAATAATTTATAATTTAAAGTGTTTAATTTATGGAATATAATCTTACAGCCGATTGGCAATCATTTTAAAAACTTACCTTGGAGAAACCTATGTCATTGAAAAAAATAACCTTAGCTAGTTTGATTCTTTTAGGCTTAACGGCATGTGGAAGTAGTGGTGGCGGTTCAGCAACTTCTGCCAATCAAAATACTTCACAAACTACGGAACAACAGACTCAAATAGAAAAAGAGCGTTTAGCAAAAGAAGAAGCCGAACGTTTAGCTGCGGAAAAATCTAAAGAAGCAGAAGCAGCTTCCTCACAATCAGCATTAACTACAGAAGAATTAGCTCGTTTAAGTAAAGAAAAAGCAGAGGCAGAAAAATTAGCTGCAGAAGCTCAAGCTAAGGCAGAACAGGCTCTAAAAGAAAAAGCAGAAGCAGAAAAATTATCAGCGGCTGCAAAAACTCAATTAGATAATGCAATAAAAAATAAAACCGTTGCAGAAAAAGCTGCTGCTGATGCTAAAGTCGCTCTTGATAATGCAGTGAAAGCAAAAGCTGAAGCGGAAAGTTTAACTGCTCAAGCTATCGAAGCTAAAAAACAAGCTGATGAAACATTAAAAACTATACAAGAACAAATTCCAGCAGCAAATAGCGAAATAGAAAAAGCTCTTGCTGCACAAGAACAAGCAAATAGGAATTTAAAAGAAGCCCAAGCTCAATTAGCTCAGGCAACAGCCGATAAAGACGCAGCTATCCGAGCTGCAGCAGAAGCTAAAGCCAAACTTGCTGATGCCAATAAACAAAAAGAAGAGGCTTTGCGTTTGGTTACCGAAGCAAATGACGCTAAGAAAGCCGCAGAAGCAGAAAAAGATAATGCGATAAAATTAGCTCAAGATGCTAAAATTGCTGCAGAACAAGCAAAATCTGAAGCGGACGCTGCAAAGCAAGAAGCGGAACGCCTTGCAAAAGAAGCTCAAGAAGCAAAAATTAAAGCAGAGGAGGAACGTTTAGCAGCTGAAAAAGCTCGTCAAGAAAAATTAGCAAGTTTTACTGCGATTGCAAAACAAGCTGGTTTAACTGATGAAGAGGCTGCTCAGGTAGCACAAGATAATCTTAATGGAACACTAGAACAGTTACCTAAAGCAATAGAAGTTTTCAAAGCTAAAAAGATTGCAGAAGAGCAAGCTCGATTACAAAGGGAAATTGATAGTGCAAAAGGATTTTCTGAAGATGCTTATCAGCAAGGGTTTAACCATTTAAACTATTCTGCCTCATCATCTGCTAGCAATAGTTGTGTAAATTTTGTATGTACAAGCTGGAATGGTACAACAACCACAGGTGAAACGCTCTACAATCAAAAATATTCTGTCGTTTCAGGGGACTATAGTGCAAGACAAGGAAGATTAAACGGTTCTTGGATTGATGAATCTTCATTTAGTAATATTCAAATTAAAGGCTTGAAAACTCAAGAAAATGCAGTTCCAAACGAAGGCTCTGCAATTTACTTAGGTAAAGCCTTTAAAGGTCAAACTGCCGGTGAACTTACTTATAATGTTAATTTTGCAACCCGTATAGGCTCAGGCTCTATATCTGGGTTACCAGTTGGTCAAGTAACTCTTGGTGAGGCAAATATTAATGGAACAGCTCTTTCAGGCGAAGCGACTGCTGGAAATGGTGGTGGTTACAGTTTGGAGTTCTTTGGACCTAAGGCAGAAGAAGTCGGTGGAACAATGTACTTAGGTGCTGATGATATGTACGGCTTATCAGGCACTCGCGGCGAAATCCAAAAATAATTTGGCAGTTCTCTTGTAGGGGCGGACCGATGTGTCCGCCCATTTCATCAATTTGCGGGCAAACACCTCGCCCACCTTGCTACATTGCCTATATGAAATCATCTCAACTCCCTTTTACTCTTTTATTTGCAATCCCTATGCTTTGGGCAAATCCTTTTGCTGAGCCTGTGAGCTTTGAACGGTTGTCGCAAGCGGTCGGTTTTGAGCAGAAATTTGCAAAAAAATCGGCGGATCTGACCGCTTCCCCAAAAGCCGCTTTGCCATTGACGGATCCGCAAAGCCTTGAAGCTCAAATAAACCAAGCGATTATCAAACAACAGTGGCAGAGTTTACCAGCATTGTTACAGGCTTATCAGCAACAATCTCATTATGATATAACTCTTGTTCATTATGCTTTAGGAGCGTTTTATTATGGGCAGCAGCGTTATCCTGAGGCGATTCAACATTATCAAGCGGTTTTAGCGCAACAGCCAACATTGGCTTACCCTCGTTTTGATTTAGGGGTAATACTTTACGAAAATCAACAATACCGTCAAGCCACTGAACAACTTACAATGGCGAAGGCGAATTTAGCACCGTCAATGCAACAGCTGACTGAACGCTATTTGGCAAGAATGGCGGAAGATCAAAGTTGGCAACCGGATTTCAGCCTACAATATGTGCGTACTGATAATGTAAATAATGCGTCATCTTCGCCTGTGGTGAATATAAACGGACGGCAATTTGTTAAAGATCAAGCCTCCTTACCGCAATCAGCGGAAGGTTTTCGCTATGGTATCGGCGTGTCAAAATCCCATAACTTAACGGGTAATCACTACCTTAACGGTTCGGTTCATTACAGCGGTGTTTACTACTGGGATAATCAGGATTACAGCGAACAATCGCTCCGTTTTAGCTTGGGCTATCAATATCGTAATGCCAAAATGGGCTTGGGGATTACACCTTTTATTGAACAAAATTGGTTGGGTAGCCCACGTTATAGCAGACAATTCGGTGCAACCTTACACGTTTATCGCTACTTAACACCAAAATGGATTGCCTTCTCTCGTTTAACGCATAGTCAAAAACGTTATCACGACGGTTTAACTGCAAGCCGTTATGACGGTTTTCAAAACAGCGGTGCTTTGACATTACGTTGGCAAGCGGTCAGATCTTGGCAAATTTTTGCAAGTATTGAAGCCAATCGAGAGCAAACTAAAGAAAAAGCCTCTTCTTCTCATAAATTGGGTGGAACGCTTGGCATCATTTACCGTTGGAAAAATTGGGGCAGCGAACTCAGCGGAGGCTACGCTAAACGCCATTTTGAAGGAAAACATTACCTTTACGGCTATAAACGTGTCGATAACGAATATCGGGCGAATTGGTCATTGTGGAATGAGCAATGGACATGGAAAGGGTTAATGCCGAAACTGAATTTGAGTTATGTGAAAATTCGAAGCAATATGTCTGATTTTTATTCGAGAAAAAATGGAGAATGGTTTCTGACGGTGGAAAAACGGTTTTAGGCGTGATTTCCTACCACCACATAATCTAACGGCTCATCCCAACCCTCCAACGGCAAACGTTCCAACTGCTGACATTGATGGGCTAATCCAACGCTGATTAACTGTTTGGCTTGAGAAAGGGTGCGGTCGTAAAAGCCGCCGCCCATACCAAGCCGATTGCCTTGTTTGTCGCAGGCAACCAGTGGGACGAAGATCATTTCTAATTCATTGAGTGGCAATACATTTCGGACATCTAATTTCGGCTGCAAGATCCCAAAACGATTTCGCTCTAGCTGTGCTTCCCCTTGATATTGGAGAAAAAGCAGTTGATTGGCTGAAAATGGATGAAGTACAGGCAGATAGATTTTTTTGCCTTGTTCGATAAGTCTATCCATTAATGCAAGCGGTGAGATTTCGCCATTAAACGGCAAATAAAAAGCAATATGTTGAGCAGAATAACGTTCAATGAGTGCTAATGATTTTGGGATAATATCTTGTGCTGCAAAGGCTTGTTCATCAGCGGTTAAGGCTAGACGTTTGGCTCGCATCTGTTTGCGAAGTCGGTTGCGTTGCTCACTTATGGAGCGTGGGGAAATATCATTCATAAAAAAGACCCGAAGTGCCGTCATCAGTTGTGGTCCTTGAACCAGACGGTTCAAGGGAGTCGAACATTATCGTTTTTAGGCTTCTCGTAAACGAGCCTGCTCACCAACAATATAAGAGCTCAACTCAAAGTGTTTTAAATATCGGCTCAGGGACGTAACTCACAACGCACACCTCAGGCAAAGAGAATACTAACGGAATTTGCTGATTTTTCCTAGTGTTCAGATCAAGAAAATCACAGAAATTCGCTTTATTCGTTATTTTCTTGACCAATGGAAACATCACCCGCACCGCTGGACTGGAATTTGGCTAGTGATTTGTCCAGCTGCTGAACGCATGCCATTAATACATCTTTATTTTCCGCATTTTTACGCTGTTCTTGTTCCAATTCGTAGTTTAAATTCAGTGCGACAATCGAAAGCACTTTTTCCAGCTGGATAATACCGGATTGCTCTTTTAATACCGCAACGCGCTCTTCCAAACGTTGTGCAGACGCCAGCAGATGCTCTTGTTGCTCCGGCGGGCAATATAAACGAAGCACCTGTCCAAAAAGGGATAATTCAATATTATTCTTTGACATTGTCGGGAAATCCTCACGAACACAAAAAATTTTTGCTATTATGCCATCCTTTGAATAAATCACAAAGAATAGGCTATGGCTATTTTTCACGCAAACGAATTTAAACAGCTGATTACTCAGCTTCAAATTGATTATTCTCCGGCAGAATTTCACGGCTTTTTAAGCGGATTAATTGCCGGTGGTATCCAAGACGATTCTTGGCAAACACTGACCTTCCAATTTACCAATGACGGACACGCCTTTTCTCAAGCACCGTTACATGCGTTGACTGAATGCTATCGGCAATTATCTGACGGATTTGATGAGGCAAATACGTTTTTTACGTTGTGGTTGCCGCAAAAAGAAGACGGCTTCGCTTTAGCTGATGCGATTGCCGAGTGGACCGGGCACTTTTTGTTAGGCTTAGGCTTGGCGCAGCCCACTTTGCAAAAGGAAACCGATGATGTCGGTGAGGCGATCGACGATTTGGACGAGATCGCCAAATTAGGTTATGACGAAGAGGAAAACGCGGACGAACTATTGAAAGCAGGGGAAGAAGTGGTGGAGTATCTTCGCGTGGTTTCCCTCTTTTTACACAGCCACTTTTCGGCACCGAAAATGCGTGAAAAACCGCAATTACATTAATGAAAAGGTGCGTATTACGCACCTTTTCCGGTTTAAGCGGCTCTGCGGTGATAGTGACGCAACGCATGTTCTTTTTGACGGGGAGAGCTGAAGGCGGAAATGCGTTTCAAATAACCGATTACCCTCGTGCCGTAATCAATATTTGTTGAATGACAACAACTGCAATGTTTCAGCGTGCGTTTGTCGATATGTTTGCAATCGTTACAAATCGTGATTTTGACATTGACGCAAAAATAGTGACAGCCCGTTTTGGCGGCAATGTCGAGCAATGAACGATATCCTTCTACGCTTAACGCCTCATCCAAATTTAAATGCAAGGCGGAACCGCCGTCCAGCCATTGCACCAGTTCTTTTCCGTGCAGTAAGAATTTGTCGAGGGCGTTCGTCTCTGCATCTTCGACCACGTAAAAATAGGAATTATAGCAATCGCGCGGAACGACATAGCCGTCTGCTTTATCCCATTTGGCATTTTTCACCCCGAGATTTTCAGCCGGCACGAACTCGGTATTGAACTTTACGCCGTATTCTTTACAAGCGGTCTGATTTGCCGAATAAATTGCAAATAAACGTTGGCTGACAAAATCAACATATTCCGGATTGTAGCCGACTTTAATACCGTGAAATTCGGCGGCTTCCGCCATACCGTTAATGCCGATGGTCAAAAATTGTTTATCCAGCGAGATAAACCCGGCGTCATACACGGGCAACATTCCCGCCTGCAAATAATCTTCCATCAATTTACGGTATGCATATTGATATTGATGGATTTTACCGACTTCCGTAGTGAGATCCCGTCCGTCTTGTTCCAAGCGGTTCATATTCAGGGTAATCACATTGATAGAACCCGTTGCAATGCCGCCTGCACCGAGGGAATATGAAAAGGTGTGGTCGGCGATTTCGTTACGCAAACGACAGCATGATGCCAGCGAGTCCGGGTTATCCGATTGGTAAATAAAAAATGCATTGCCTTCGGATAATTCTTTTGCCATGGTATCGGCAAACGCATCATCTTTACATTTGCCGTTTTCGGTCAGCATGGCGGCGGTGACCACCGGGAAGGTCAGAATGGCTTTTGTCCGTTCACGGTTAAACCATTGCATGAAGACATTTTGTAAGGCGGCGGTGGTTTCCCAGTTCGGTGCCGTCATATCCGGAAAAACAAAGCTGCCGAACATGGCTTCAAAATAATAACGATCAAAAACGGAAATATTCCAAAAGACACTTTGGTAACCACGTGCGGCGGCAGGTTGGTTGAGGCTGTAAACGACTTGCTGCAGATGGTTTTCGACGTCGTGGCGGTGGGTTTGGAGATAATTATCGCCGAAGTCTTCACGGGCAAAGTAGTCGAAGTAGGTTAAAAATTCTACCGTAGCAACCGCACCGGCAAATTGCGAGCTAATCGCAAACACCAGATTAATAAATGAGCCGCAAAACGATGCCAAGTGCTTTGGTGCTTGGGATTCGCCACCGAGTTTGGATAAGCCGTCATGTAAAAAAGGGTAGAGCGTGACGGAAACGCAATAAGGCTTGAGGCTGGTTTCGTCATGGACGTAAATCTCATGCGCTTCAATTTGGCGTAGATATTCTTGAGCCAGTTCTTCGTTGAAGATCTCGGCAATTTTTCGACTGACTTTGGCTCGATTTACCTGTACGAAGAAATCTTTCATGAGTTCGTTTTCCATGGTGGCAATGTTTTTTTGACTGACATTGGCATTGGCATCCATTTTGGAACCGTCGGCGGCATTATTGGCTTGAATGTAGTGTTCGATGAAATCCAGTTTGCCGTTGAGTTGCTCGGTATTGAGTCTAATCATGATGGTATTTCCTTCAGAAAAAGCGGGTTTAAGTTTTCCCCTGTGCGTAAATTGATAAAACGTTGATTCGTGGTCGGGCTGTTCAGACCTCCTCGTTCGGCAATCCATCTGCCAGTTTTGAGATAGGTCAACTCGGTAAGCAGCGACGGGGCTAGTTCATGCTGTTCCAAACCAGTATAAAGACAAGTGCTAAGCCCTTGCCGGCGAGCCACTCGTAACAGTTTCAACAGGGATTCAGGCAGCCATTCTCCGCCCATAAACAGCACGCAGCTGATTAATCCTTGGTAGCGGTTCAATTGTTCGGCAAGGTATTCTTCGGACAATACCGCTCCGCTGCCGACCTTCCAACTGTCGGCACTGTGACAGCCTTTACAGCCGAGCGGGCAGCCGGTGATAAGAAACGCCAGCGCAGTTTCGTTCGGCACTTCTTGCCAAACCACTTGCATAGAACAAAATCTCAGTTGTTGCATACCATAACCACTATATGTTGTGTTTTTGTTTTAACCAAAACACAATATGTAGTAGTTTATAAAGTTTATGGCAGAATAAAATTGATAAAAATCAAAGTTGCTCCAATCCCTTTAGCCGTTAACGCAACAGGCTAAAGAAATCAAGAGGATAGAGGTTTGTAAAGTTTTATGACAGGTTATCGGCGATAACACAGCCAATTTTTGAGGAGTTGTTCGCCGTATTCACTGATAAAGGATTCCGGATGGAATTGTACGCCGAAAATCGGTAAGCTTTGGTGACGCATTGCCATTAAAATACCTTGATCACAAACGGCGGTGGTTACAAGCGGTGTGTTTTCTAAGGAATTTTGCAAAATTGCCCATGAGTGATACAGACCGATTTGAAAGCTGTTCGGCAGTCCCGTAAACAGCGGGTTATCCGCCAGCTGAATCAACGGGCGCTGCTGTCCGTGACGGACGTTATTGAGGTTATAAAGTTGCCCTCCGAAGAACTCACCGAGGGTTTGATGTCCCAGACAGACGCCCAAAATCGATTTGGTTCGGTGGTAACGCGCTAACATATCAAAAAGTTGCGGATAGGCGCGAGGTACGTCGGGACCGGGAGAAATCAGGATATGGCTGAATTTTTCTACGTCGTCCAAATTTAATTTTTCTACCGAAACCACCTGCATTTCAACCTCCAATTTTCTTAGGAGGTCGACTAAATTGAAGGTAAAGGAATCGTGATTGTCGATGATTAGAAGCATATCGTGTGTTATTCGCTGTTATCCGGTTTTTCGGCTATGACGGTCAGTTTGGCGGTATCCCAGTCGCTTTCCAATAGGTCGACTTGCGGGGTAATTTGATTTGCCTTACCGGAAAGTTGTTGGAAACGTTCGACTTTTCCCAGTAAGCCTTGTTTACCGACCAATGAGGTGACGGTCAGATTATACTGATTACTTGCCGTATTCAAGGTATTGCCGAGTTTGGCAAGACGCTCGGCGACCATACAAACTTGGTTATAAATGTCACCGGCTTTCTCGCTGATTTCGCGGGCTTCGGTATTTCCCCGTTCTATCCGCCATAAATTGGCGACGGTACGCAAAATCGGCATGAGCGTCGTATGGGAAACCAAAATTACATTACGCTCGTAACCGTAATTGAACAGCTGCGGATCATGCTTCATGGCTTCGATATACGCCGGTTCAATCGGGACGAACATCAAGACGAAATCAGGGCTTTTCATGCCGATCAAATTGTTGTAGTTTTTCTTGGAAAGCCCGTCTATATGCGCCCGTAACGAGCGGCAATGTTCATCCAAGGCTTGTGAAATGGCAAAATTTTCATCGGATCTGACCGCTTGATCGTAAGCAACGAGAGAGACTTTACTGTCCAGCACCAAATGTTTTCCGTCCGGTAATTTCACGACAAAATCCGGCGCAAAGCGCTTACCTTCTTCATCTTTGTAGCTTTCTTGTGCGACATAATGTTCGCCTTTTAACAATCCGGCGGATTGTAAAGCACTTTCCAATTGAACTTCGCCCCAATTGCCGGCAACTTTGTTATTGCCTTTTAACGCCGTGGTCAGATTTTGCGCTTCTTGCGACATGGATAACCCGATGTCAAGCACCCGCTTGATTTCGGCTTCCAAATTGGCGTGTCCTTTAATTGACTCGCTGTGAACTTCATTGACCCGTTTCTGAAAGGCGTCGATTTGTTCTTTGAACGGTTTCAACAACAGGTTTAAAGCAGATTGGTTGGCATCGGAAAAGGACTTGGTTTTCTCATCCAAAATCTGTTGCGCCAAATGCTGGAATTCGACATTTAGCTGTTGGCGGACATCTAAAAATTGGCGTTGTTGAGTTTCAAAACTGTGTTGTTTTTCCGTCAGAGTCGTGCGTAACTCGGCTAATTCTTGCTGTGCTTGGGACAGCTGATGATAAAGAGATTGGTTTTCCCGTTCTTTATTTGCCAAATGTTGTTGTATGGTTTGTAATTGTTCTTCCGTACCTTCGGATTTGGCTTGGGAAGCGCCGATGCGTTCTTTTAACTCATTGATGTAGCTTTCCAATTGATTTTCTTGATTTTCGGCAAATTCCAATTTTTGTTGTAAAGTTTGAAGGGCGGCATCCCGTTCGGACAGCCGTTCGCTCATCGATTCCGCCCGTGTCTGTTGCTGAATTGCCCATTGTTCGATTTGGTTTTTTTCAGCGCTGAGTGCCTCGTGTTTTTGCGAAAGTTGCGTTAGCTGAGTTTGAGCTTGGGCTAAATCTTGTTGCAGTTCAAAAGCATCCCGTTGATAACGGGATTGCCTGAAAAATAAAAAAAGTCCCAACAATGTGAGGCAGCCGATTGCCGTATACAGCCAAATTTCATCTATTCTCATTACTTAAAATACTGTAAAAAAATATAGTAGTATTTTACTGGCTTTGAGATGAAAAAATCAATAACAAATCTTCGGTGTTTGTGAGAAGGAGACGTGAAGGTGCTAAATATGCTAAAATTTATTCGCTTTTTTATATAAGGATTAGCTATGAGTATGATAACGTTAGCGGATAGTTCACTACGTCGATTGATGAAAAAATGTGTTGTCGTCAGTCTGTCTTTCTGGATCTTCGCCTGTTCCTTTTTTCCAAATAACATAGAGGTAGCACCGCAAACATTACCAAATGCCAAACTGAATAAACATTATATGGCGGAGGTACGGTTTTTAGACCCGGTTCCCTTAATATGTCATCTTAATATTACCGATGATGTGGGATTACAAATCATGCCTATTGAAGAATACAATGCATCTTCACAAGCGTATCCCAACCATTGTTTTCAAGGTTTTTTAGTTTTTGGCGTACCCAATAAAACAGGGGTTATTCATATTTCGGCGACCGGCGGTTCTAACGGTTTAGGCGGCCCGATGACGATGTTTGTCCAGCCCGATAAATTGTCATTCTCGACAACGATAACAATTGAACCATAGCCTTTTTTATCCGATTTATGTTAAAATGTGCCCGCTTTTTCGTCCGCCCGTTTGTGAGGGCGAGTAAAGCAACTTGCAAAAAATTTTGAAAAACTGACCGCTTGCAAGCGGTCTTTTGTTTTGAAAAATTTACGAATTTTATTTAAACCAACATGTAACCTTTCGTATGGGTTACCACTGTATAAGGATTAACAATGCCAATTATTACTTTACCTGATGGCTCACAACGCCAATTCGACAACCCAGTTTCTGTGATGGAAGTGGCTCAAAGTATCGGTGCAGGTCTTGCTAAAGCAACAATCGCAGGGCGTGTAAACGGTGAACGCCGTGATGCTTCGGACATTATTAGCGAAGATGCTACCCTTGAAATTATTACCGCAAAAGATGAAGACGGTTTAGAGATCATTCGTCACTCTACGGCACACTTACTGGGTCACGCAATCAAACAACTTTTCCCGAACGTGAAAATGGCGATCGGTCCGACAATCGACAACGGTTTCTACTATGACATTGATTTAGACCGCTCTTTAACGCAGGAAGATCTTGATGCACTTGAAGCACGTATGTTGGAACTGGCGAAAACCAATTACGATGTGGTGAAAAAACGTGTGAGCTGGCAGGAAGCGAGAGATACTTTTGAAAGCCGTGGCGAGTTGTACAAAATGGCGATTTTGGACGAAAATATCAGTAAAGATGATCGTCCAGCACTTTATCATCACGAAGAATATATTGATATGTGTCGTGGTCCGCACGTGCCGAATATGCGTTTTTGCCATCACTTCAAATTACAAAAAGTGGCAGGGGCATACTGGCGTGGCGACAGCAAAAATAAAATGTTGCAACGTATTTACGGTACGGCGTGGGCGGATAAAAAACAACTTG
>NZ_JBGYBX010000030.1:0-92531 GCF_041817755.1 Glaesserella sp.
CTATTTAAAACTATCCTCTATCTCTTATCCTATTAATATACTCATCTTCTAACAAAAATTGAAAGTTTATTGTACAATAAGCACTAGTTATAAATTAGATATACAATAATTATGCAATTTTTTATCTATGTCCCGACATATAATCCCAATAATGGTGGTGGAATCGTTTTACATCGTCTCTGTCATATTATCAATGAGCAAACGCCTTACTCTGCTTATCTTGTGCCTTTTGGTTACCCTGTTAAAGGGGTCAAAAAAATTCGGCGATGGTTTAGAGGCACACACATTAAGCCAAGAGATTATATAACACATCATTTATGGAATACCCCTGTATGGTCTTCGACAAAAATTCCTTCTGATGGAGTTGCTATTTATCCCGAAATGACGGAGGGAAACCCGTTAGGTGTAAACCATGTCGTACGTTGGTTATTACATCAACCGGGTTTCCATACCGGAAAAATACAATACGGCTCAAACGAACTGTATTTTAAATTTAACTCTGCTATCCGCGATTTTCATCATGAAAATTCCGTACTGTCGAAGAATGAGCTGAAAGTGATCTATTATCCCATTGATATCTACCATAATGAGCAACTAGAGACAACAAGGGATATCGAATCATGCTATATGATTCGTAAAGGTAGTAATAAAACGTTCATTCACGATGAGAACAGTGTTGGATTGGACGGGAAAAGTCACCAAGAATGTGCAGCTATTTTTCGACGTGCTAAACGTTTTATTTGCTATGATGATTACACTGCCTACTCAATATTCGCTATACTTTGTGGGTGTGAATCGATTGTAGTTCCAGCAGAAGATGTCGCTATCGAACAATGGTATCCAAATGAAACTGATCGTTACGGTATTGCTTACGGGTTTTCAGAAGAACAGCTGAATTGGGCAAGACAAACGAAGCATAAAGTATTCGAACATGTACAAGCTGAACACAAATTATCTGAAAATAGAGCACTTGTTTGTATTACAGAAATAAAAGAGTTTGTTCAAAAAAATTTACGTTAGATACTATGATTTATTTAAACGAATGGGAATCACAATTTTTTGGTAGAAAAATTGGTCGATTAGAGAAATATAGCATTGATTCATTATCAACAGAACATGAATTTGATCTAATACAAGCTAAAATTTCTTCTGAAAAATCAAAGGAAATATTATTTTTACAACAACAAAATTTCCATTTTGTTGAAGGAGAAATTGATTTTATTTTACCACTTTCCAATTTAAAAAATAATATTCCATTATTAAACAAGGCAGATACTCTAGATCTACCACAACTAAAAAATATGGTAGCAAATTCATTTTTAAACAGCCGTTTTAAAGAACCTTATTTTTCTGCTGAAGAAAATGAGCGTTTCTACCAAACTTGGATTGAAAAGGCTGTGCATGGCTCATTTGATGATATTTGCTTTGTTATCAAACAAAATAATCATGTTATGGGATGTATCAGTATAAAAATTATAGAAAATGATTGTAGAGTCGGACTAATTGCAGTTGCTCCAACGGCACAAAAAAAAGGCATTGCAAGCCAACTATTTAATTATGCAATTCAGTGGTCTATATTACAAAAAGCTCAAAATCTACGTGTTGCAACTCAAATAAATAACATCGCAGCCATAAATTTATATCAAAAATTTTCAGTAAAAACTTATAATACAAGCTATTGGTTTTACAAACTTATAAAGAGATAACAAGATGATTCCATTTAATAAACCACCGATTGTCGGTACTGAACTTAATTATATGCAACAGGCAATGAACAGTGGCAAATTATGTGGTGACGGTCACTATACAAAATTATGTGAACAATTCTTTGAAACACATTTTAATGCTCATAAAGTACTGCTGACACCTTCATGTACCGCTGCACTGGAAATGGCTGCGATTTTACTAGACATTAAGGAAGGCGATGAGATTATCATGCCAAGTTATACCTTTGTTTCTACTGCAAATGCTTTTGTATTACGGGGAGCGAAGATTGTCTTTGTCGATATTCGTCCCGATACAATGAACATTGACGAAACGAAAATAGAGCAAGCGATCACTTCTAAAACCAAAGTCATTGTACCCGTGCATTATGCCGGCGTTGCCTGTGAAATGGATACCATTATGGAAATTGCAGAAAAATATCGGTTATGGGTTGTTGAAGATGCCGCGCAAGGTGTGATGTCGTTTTATAAAAGTAAAGCATTAGGCACAATAGGACACATTGGCTGTTACAGTTTTCATGAAACAAAAAATTACAGTGCTGGTGGAGAAGGTGGTGCAATACTAATTAATGATCCTACACTTGTAGAACGAGCCGAAATTATCCGAGAAAAAGGTACAGATCGCTCTCAATTTTTCAGAGGACAAGTTGATAAATATACTTGGCGTGATATTGGTTCAAGCTTCTTAATGTCCGACTTACAAGCGGCGTATTTATATGGTCAATTAGAAGCGATTGATACAATAAACCAAAAACGTTTATCTATTTGGAATCATTATTTTCAAGCATTTCAAAATTTGGCTAAACTCGGAAAAATAGAATTAGCTCAAATTCCGAATGAATGTCAACATAATGCTCATATGTTTTATCTAAAATTACCGACTATTCAAAAAAGAACAGCATTTATTGATTCAATGAAACAAATGGGAATTTTATCCGTTTTTCATTATGTTCCGCTACATTCCAGCCCTGCTGGGCAAAACTTTGGTGTTTTTCACGGTGAAGATGAATGGACAACAAAAGAAAGCGAACGTTTAGTAAGATTACCATTGTTTTTTAATATGACTGAAGATGAACTAAGTGTCATTATTAATAAAGTTATAGGATATCTATATGAAGAAAAATAGTAAATTTTCTAGAGAGATTTTAAATATCCTATTAAAAAGAACAAAAGTAACAGATAAAAGTGAATTAATATCCAATACAAAATTAACTAAGAGACATAAAATCCGTGTTCTAGGTGAACATAATCGATTATTTATTTCTGATAACTTTAATATAAAAAGCTGTAATATTAATATACAGGGGAAAAATAATATTGTTATATTAGATGAGAACATAAAAGGAAATCATCTTAAAATAGAAGTAAATGGGAATAATAATACAATTACTATTGAAAAAGATATTATCATTTATGGGTCATTATCTATATCTCATAATAACTTTGGAGATAATTGCTCATTAAGGATAGGAAAAAGCACTTCTTTCTTCGTAACTGATATTCATTTATATGATACTGGGAGTAGTATATCTATCGGTGAAGATTGTATGTTTTCCAAAAATACAACTATTTACCATTCTGATGGTCATGCAATTTTAGAAAACGGTAATATAGTAAACCAAGCCCAAAGTCTGAGTATAGGGAATCATGTATGGGTTGGTTGGGACTGTACTATTTTAAAAAATAGTAATATTCCTAATGGCTGTATTATTGGTAGAGCAGCCTTAGTAAGTGGAAAATTTTATGAAGAGAATTGTGTATTAGCAGGAATTCCTGCAAAACAAATAAAATCAAATATTATTTGGGATAGAAAGACAGTTAATGAATTATTAATAGATTATAAGAAACAAGATAAATAATGAAATACAACAACATTCCTATTTTTATTATCAATTTAAAGACATCAAAAACCAGAAGGGAATATATTGAAAAACAATTTCACACTCTCATGACTGAGAATGAAATAGCTCTTCCCTACTCTTTTTTTAAAGCAATAAACGGGAAGGAAACACCTGATTTTTATTTATTTAAAAAATATAACAAAATAAAACGACTAAACATAAAAGGCAATGAGCTGAATCTCTCTCAATTAGGTTGCTTAGCAAGTCATTATCTGCTATGGATAAAATGTATTGAACTCAATCAACCAATCATTATCCTAGAAGACGATGCGACACTTAAGCCTAATTTCTTAACTGTATATCATTTTTGTCATCAGCCGAATAATACATTTGAATTCTTTTGGTTATGTCAAAATAATTCAAAAAATAGAAAAAACAAATATATTATGACATTATCAGATGGAGAAACTCAACTAAGCCAATACTATGGTGGATGGGGAAATGCTACCGGTTATTTTATCACCCCCACTGCTGCTCAGAAACTAGTTGATTATAATAAAGAATGGATTTATGAGGCTGATATCTCCATAGATAGATATTGGGAAAATAAAATCAGTTATTTAGGTATTGAACCGCCTTGTATAACACCTACTAATATGGAAAGTAATATTCCTATAAACAAAGGAAAAGCCCAAAGAACCTTATTTATTCGGATAAGAAGAGAATATTACAAATTAATTGACAATATCAAGAAAACTATCTACGACAAATTCATTAACTAAGGAATATAAAAGTGAAAAAAACGGTTCTACTATGCATATCTATTAACCATGGTATTGCTAAATTGATAGAAGAAAATCTGAAATTTCATCACTTTAATGTTATTTTACTTTCCCCTTATAACGAGAAAGATGAGAAATTTATCTATCCTTCATTTTTGTCAAAGATAAAAGTAAAGTTTAAACAGCTTTTTTTTCGTGATAAACAAGCGAAACTGAAATTGCAATCTGAAATACTCAGAAAAAATCTCACTAAAAAATTAGGAGAATCACAAGTTGATTATTCCCTATTTTTCTTAGCTCAAAACTATTCCGTTGAACTCATTGAATTTATCAAAACTAAAACAAAGCGTAATGGAATGATTAATTATCAGTGGGATGGTATGGATCGTTACCCGCTTATTTATGAAAGATTACCATTATTCGATAAAGCTTATGTATTCGATCCTCAAGATCTCAATAATACCCGCTATCCGAATTTGTTACCTGCAACAAGCTTTTATTTTGATTATGATTTAGGAAAATTACCCATAGAAAGTGATTTCTATTTTTTAGGAAGTCATATTCCAAACCGTTCTTCTCTTATTGTAGAATTCGCTAATTTTGCTAAAAATATTGGTTATAAGCTTAATTTCCAAATTTTCTGTGGTAATAAGATTGAAAAGGTACGCCAAATTTATCCTGAAAACATTCAGTTATTATCTCAATCTATGATAAAGACCTATGAAGAAAATCTTATGGCTTCACGTAAAGCTAAAATACTAGTGGACTTTGTAGATGTGGTTCATAATGGTCTTTCTCTTCGAACATTTGAAGCTCTAGGACATGATAAAAAATTGATTACCACAAATAAAGATATCATCAAATATGATTTTTATCACCCGAATAATATTTTTATTTTAGATGATAATTTTGATGAGATTCCTGATTTCTTAGAAAAACCTTATCAGGCTATCGATCAAAAAATCAAAGAAAAATATAGTTTTGGAAATTGGATTAACTATATTCTCGATATACATCCACATCAACCTATCTTATTACCGTTAGATAATCATGAAGAAAATAAAACAATTTCTTAGGAATATTCGATTAGCCATCGGCAAGCAAATTTTTGACCAAAAAAAACCGCTTGTAAACGGATTATTTCCGCCTAAAAAGCTCTTATTTCTCCGCCACGATGGTAAAATCGGCGATTATGTCGTCAGCTCATTTGTATTTAGAGAAATTAAAAAGCAGTCTCCTCATACAGAAATTTCAGTTGTCTGTTCTCATAAAAATGCTTATCTTTTTGAGAAAAATCCTTATATCGATAAGCTTTATTTTGTGAAAACAAAAGATATCGTTGACTATATCAAATGTGGGAAAATATTGGCAAAAGAGTCTTTCGATTTTGTTATTGATCCTACCGTAACACTAAGAAATAGAGACTTATTGTTTTTACGCTTAATCAATGCAAAAAATTACGTCGGTTATAAAAAAGAACATTATGCGTTATTTAATATAAATATTGACACTCAGAAAATACATTTTAATGAAATTTACCGGCGGGCACTAGAATTAATCGGCTTTAACCATATTTCAACCCAGTATGATATTCCTGTAGATCAACAAAGTGCCGAAGATATTTCGCTTTTCTTAAAAGAAAATAAATTAACCTCTTATATTGCCGTTAATTTCTTTGGAGCCGGTTCAGCAAGACGTTTTAGTAATAGTGCAATGAACGCATTGTTAGATCACTTGACTAACAATACAGCGCATATTGTGCTACTTACCTTCCCGGAAGTCACAGACAAACTGCAACAGCTTGCGAAAAACTATAAAAATATCCTTGTTTATGAGAAAACACGCAGTATCTTTCATACGATTGAATTAATCAAACATGCCAATGCGGTTATTTCACCGGATACCTCCATCGTACACATTGCTGCAGGTTTTCATAAACCGCTTATTGCTTTTTATAGTCAAGATGAAGAAAACTTTGTGAATTGGCATCCGAATAACCAAGCCGAAACCCATATTTTCCGCTTTGAAAAAAGTGTGAATGAAATAGATTTTACGCAAATTAAAACCGAATGGTTACAGGCTAGGTGAAAATAAATGGACTTCCAATCCCTTAAACTTTTTCTAGACATCACACAAACCCGCAGTTTTATTCGTACGGCGGAGAAAAATCATATGAGCGCATCGACACTCTCCCGCCATATTCAACGAATAGAACTAGAGATTGGGCAGCCGTTATTTTTAAGAGATAATCGTCAAGTGATTTTAACCGAAGCGGGAGAGCGCTTCTTACAATTTGCCGATCAAACGTGGGCGGACTGGCTGCGCATTCAGCGTAGCTTTTCCCCGTATCAAACGGAGCTTGAAGGCGAACTCAAACTCTTTTGCTCCGTCACGGCATCTTATAGCCATTTACCCCGTATTTTAGAGAGATTTCGGCAACGTTACCCGAAAGTTGAGATCAAATTGATGACGGGCGATCCTGCCAAAGCCTTACATTCGGTACAATCCATGCAATCGGATATCTCGCTGGCGGGCAAGCCTGAACATTTACCGAATAGCATAATCTTCCATTATATTGATGACATTCAGTTGGCGTTGATTGCACCAAGAATAGCTTGCCCGGCAACCCAATTACTGCAAAAAACACCGATTGATTGGCAGAATATGCCGTTTATCCTGCCGGTTGACGGTCCCGCCCGCAAGCGGATAGAAAGCTGGTTTAAATTACAAAAAATCAAAACACCGAAAATCTATGCATCGGTCGAAGGACACGAAGCTATCGTCCCGATGGTGGCGCTCGGTTGCGGCGTCGCCATGATCCCTGATGTCGTGGTACAACAAAGTCCCGTACGTAATCAAATATCGTACTTGCACTTGCCACACCCTATCGCACCGTTCGAATTAGGCATTTGCATCCAACAACGTCGCTTACAAGAGCCGATTATTCATGCATTTTGGGAATGTTTGTCTGATCCAAGTTAAACTTTCCCACATAAAATCTGTTAAAATATTGCGCTTTTTACTAAAACGGAGACCCAAAATGAAAATTGTTGAAGTTAAACACCCATTGATTAAACACAAAATTGGTTTAATGCGTGCGGGCGACGTTAGCACAAAAGATTTCCGTGCACTTGCAACAGAAGTCGGCAGTCTACTGACTTATGAAGCGACCTCTGATTTAGAAACAGAAAAAGTGATTATTGAAGGCTGGAACGGACCGGTTGAAATTGAGCGTATCAAAGGGAAAAAAGTGACCGTCGTCCCTATCTTACGTGCCGGTTTGGGTATGATGGACGGTGTTCTCGAACATATTCCAAGCGCTCGTATCAGTGTTGTCGGTATCTATCGTAATGAAGAAACCTTAGAGCCGGTACCGTATTTCACAAAATTGGCTAATGATGTCCAAGACCGGTTGGCTATTATTGTCGATCCGATGCTGGCCACCGGCGGTTCTATGATTGCCACGATTGATTTATTAAAAAATGCCGGCTGTAAACACATTAAAGTGTTAGTACTGGTTGCCGCCCCGGAAGGATTAAAAGCCTTGGAAGCTGCACACCCGGATATCGAACTGTACACAGCAGCAATTGACAGTCACTTAAACCAAAACGGCTACATCATTCCGGGCTTGGGGGATGCGGGCGATAAAATCTTCGGAACCAAATAACACAAGCGGTCACTTTTCGTTATTTTTTTACAACACCACCGACAGAAACGGGACAGCCATGCTGTCCCGTTTTGCCGTTGATCCGTTACCAACTTCCGCCGGCACCTCCGCCGCCACTACTACCACCGCCAAAGCCTCCGCCGCTTCCGCCACCGAAACCGCCTCGACTACCGCCACCAAAGCCTCCGCCAAAACCACCGCTTCGACGAATCGCATCGACATCCCGTAAAATCCGACCGGCATGACTCGGGCTAATGTAAGTATTTCCACCTCGCCCGACAGTATTAAATAGGATGAAAATAGCAAGGGCAATTACGATAAAAATACCAAAATCCGCAATATCGTTTTCACTCTCTTCCATATTTGCCGGCGCATATTCCCCTTGCGTTGCGGCAATAATTGAAGATAGCCCTTTGGCTATCCCTTGAGCATATTGCCCTTGCTTAAAATAAGGCGTAATGTCATTGCGGATAATGGAAGAGGCGATCGCATCCGGTAATGCACCTTCCAAGCCCCGTCCGGTGGCAATAAACAGCTTCCGATCATTTTTGACAATCAGAAGTAAGACGCCGTTATTTTGCTTTTCACGACCGATTCCCCATTTGTTAAACAAATTAAACGCATAGGTTGAAACCTCTTCCCCTTGAGTTGTCGGGACAAGAACAACGGCAATCTGTGAGCTGGTTTTCTTGCCGTATTCAACCAATGCATTTTCTAACGTCTGCGTATCTTGTGCGCTTAATGTTTGTGTATAATCGGACACGTAACGAAACGGCTTCGGCGACTCCGGATAATTCGCCCAACCGTTGACGCTGAATAATGCCAGTAAGCCAATCCAAAAAACAGTAAATTTCTTCATTTGACCACAACCTCATTCGGTAACTCATTATTATCGCCATGCTGAAGAGGAAAATGTTGCGCCAATTGCACTTCAACCTGTTCAATGCCCAAGCAAATCGCCTGTGTGAATTCTCCCTGTTGACAAGCCGTTTTCATTGAATCATAAACCGCTTGCCAAAATTGATCGCCGACTTTTTGATGGATACCTTCGTCACCGATCACCGCCACATAATGAGGTTTGAACGACAGGTAAATCAACACGCCGTTGCGTTGTTCCGTTGCGCGCATATTCAGCTCGTCGAATAATGCATTTGACCGAGCTAATGCCGACGTGCATGCCTTGGCTTTACGCTCAACCACCACCCGCACTTCGGCTGACGTTTTTGTCTCTAAATGCGAAATTGCCTCTTCGATCTTTTGTGTATCGAGAGGCAACGTAGGTTTGAGAAAGGAGAATAGTCCCATAATGTCCTCACAACAGGAAAGAGATAGCACAAGCGGTCTGATTTTAAGATTTTTTTGCAAAAAAATCGTCAAAACCGACCGCTTGTTATCCATTAATTAATTGAAATTAACCACCGGTGCTTTTTCTGAGCCGGCTTCAGCCTTGAACTGTGGTTTTGCTTTAAAACCGAGGATCACCGCGGCAAATTTGGTCGGAATTTGGCGAACCTGTTTGTTATATTCTTTCACCGCTTCATTATAATTGTTGCGCTCAACATTAATACGATTTTCCGTCCCTTCAATTTGGGCTTGTAGATTTAAAAATCCTTCATGCGCTTTTAATTCAGGGTATTTTTCAACGGACACCAACAAACGGGATAACGCCGAATTTAACCCTTGCTGCGCTTGTTGGAATTGCGCCATTTGCTCTTCGGTCGCGTTAGTCGGATCAATGGTCGTTTGCGTTGCTTTTGCGCGCGCTTCAATCACTTTGGTTAACGTTTCTTGTTCAAAGTTTGCCTGACCTTTTACCGTATTCACCAAATTTGGGATTAAATCCGCCCGACGTTGATAAGCCGATTCGACATTTCCCCAAACCGATTTGATGTCTTCTTCCGCCTTGACCAAGCTGTTATAACTAGTTAAGGTTAATCCGCCAAGCGCTACAACGATTGCAATTAAAATAATAACAATCAACTTCTTCATAAATAAATTCCTCTTGTTTTACATGAATACCCGAAATCGGGCGGTGAAATATAGCATAAACGACCGAACTAGCGAATGTTCTCGCGCGTTTTTTCGGTTGTTTTGGTAAACAATGTTTGTTTTATCACGCCCAATAATTCCTGTCTGACCACAGAAAGTTTCGGTCGTTCATTCCCTTGAAAAGCAATCGGACGACAAAACTCCATCGCTTTAATCCCCAAACGCGCCGTTAATAAACCGACACCGATACCTTGCGCAGCTCTTACCGACAACTTTGCCGTCAGATTTTGGGAAAAGAAATCCATTCCGACGTCGCTGACGATTTCCGTTGCACCGGCGAAAACCATGTTGGTCAGCACCATACGGAACAATTTCAGGCGGCTGATATAGCCCAATTCCATCCCATAACTTTTGGTGATCTTATTGACCAACGCAATATTACGCCAAGCAACCATCAAAATATCCACCACCGCCAGTGGGCTGACTGCAACGATCAACGCATTTTCCGATGCGCTTTTACTGATCATTTTTTTGACCTGGTTATCGATCGGCAATAACACATTCTCACTAAACAAAAACAACACTTCTTTGCCGTTATACGCTTCGTCCAACTGGCTTTGCCAACGTTGTTCCGCTTGTTGAGCCGCCGGTGTTTTCACTAAATTAGCCAGTACGGATTTGCAAAATGTTCGGGCAAACTCACCGCTTGCAGGCGGGGAATCCAACCAAAATTGTTGACTGATTTGTTGATTTTTATGATGTTTTCTTAACCAAATCAATTTACGCCATTCCGAAACAATTGCACCGACACCGGCTAAGCTGATACCCAAAAACGCGATGGCAAAGGCGAAATAAATCCACTGATTAGCCTGCCAAGTATCTATCAGCCATTGGATGGATTGAGCAAGGGTCGCCACACCCAATAGAGCGAGTGCTACCAAAAATAATCTCACCCAAAAACGTGAGGGTTTTAAACTTTCTTCAATAATGACTTCTGCTGCCGTTTCCTCGGTATCTTCATCAACCACCACATCCGCCTCAATAAATTCAGTCTTCGGTTGAAATTCGGTCGTTTGTTGATGTTCTTCTTCCGTAAAAATTCGCTTTTGCACGTCTATCACCTGTTATTGTTTGTTCGGCATACTTTCGCACGCACGGATAATATGTGTCTTTAATCCGTCATAGCCATGTTCCGTTTTTAAGATCTCAAACAAGTCTATCGCTTCCGGATATACCTTATCCAAATAACGCAGCCACTGCTTTATCCGCGCTACATGATAAAAGCCCGTATCAAATTCGTTTTCCATGCTGACATATTGATACAATAATTTCAGCACATCGTGCCATGGCATTCGGGGAGCATTATATTTCACGACTTGACTCAAATTCGGCACGTTTAGTGCGCCTCTCCCAATCATCAATGTGTCACAAGCGGTCACTTCTCGGCATTTTTTTGCCGATTGAAAGTCCCAAATCTCACCATTGGCAATGACGGGAATCGATAGCCGCCGCTTAATATCGCCAATTGCCGACCAGTTGATGCGCTCGGCACGATAGCCGTCACTCTTTGTTCTGCCGTGAACGGTAATTTCACTTGCCCCACCCTGCGCTACCGCATCCGCAATATCAAACGCCTGCTCGGCGGAATCCCATCCAAGGCGGACTTTAACCGATACGGGTAAATGACTCGGTACAGCTTCACGCATGGCTTTGGTTGCACGATAAATCAACTCGGGTTGTTTGAGTAACGAAGCTCCGCCATGACTGCCATTGACGGTTTTTGAGGGGCAACCGCAATTGAGATCGATACCGTGAGATCCCAATTCAACCGCCTGTGCCGCGTTTTCAGCCAACCATTGCGGATGCTGCCCCAAAATCTGTACCCGCACCGGCGTTCCTGACGGAGTTAAGCCGTTGTGATACAACTCGGGACAAAGGCGGTAAAAGGTTTTCTTCGGCAGCTTTTGATCAACCACCCGCACAAATTCAGAAATACACAGATCGTACTCATTCACTGTCGTTAGCAATTGACGAACAAAAGGATCCAACACACCTTGCATCGGTGCCAAAATCACTTTTGGTAAATTTTCCGCCGAATCCGACCGCTTGTTAGTAGGCATAATCACGTAAACGCAAATCCGGACGGGCAATCAAATAGATAAATAACGCGGTTAAGGCTCCCAACGTGTCGGCTAACATGTCTTTTTGTGCATCCCAAATATCGCCTTGCGAACCAAGGAACTCGATACCTGCATTCCCGCCTTCGATGACTGCATATTGCCATTCAATGATTTCGTAGGCGGCAGCAACCGACATAATGAAAAAGAGTGAAAAGAAAAACGCGACGCCTAGACCACATTTACGTTTACGCAACAACCACTCCGCCATCGGAAAACTGTAAAAACCAATAATATAGTGGGCAACTCGATCGAAATGGTTACGATCTTCCCCTAAAAATGTGAGATATTGATTTGCCCAATCGAAGGGAACGTTGGCAAACGTATATTTTGCACCGATTAAGTGCATGATCATCCACAGTGACATCAGAAAATAGGCTAAGGCACTGAATTGAAATTTGGTATATGTCACGATCAATAAGCCGAAAATGATGAAAATCGGTGTGACTTCCGCATACCAAACGGCTCTATCCGTCGGAGCCAAACCGGACCAAATCGAAATACTCGTAATCAAAATGGCCAAAAATAGGGGAACAATGTGTGAACGGGTTCGCATTATTTCCATCCTTTTGCTTTACAAATCAGATCATAAGCGGCTTGGATTTGTTGCGCTTTTTCTTTTGCCACTTCCATCATTTCCGGCGGTAACCCTTTGGCAACCAATTTGTCAGGATGATGTTCGTTCATTAACTTGCGGTATGCACGTTTGACGGTATTTTGGTCGTCATCTGCCGTCACCCCCAATACACGATAGGCATCCTCCAAACTCGGACCGTTCGAATAAGTTTGCTGACGATAACCGCCGCTTGAACCGTGATATTGCCCTTGTTGTTCATAACGATAATAACCCGAACGAAAGCGTTGAGCCGCAGCGACCATCGCAATCATTTGCTCAAACTGAAAACGTGACATACCAAGCGTTTCGGCAATCGTAAATAAAATTTGCTGTTCGTTGCTATCTAACTGACCGTCTTGTAATGCCGCTTGCATTTGAACTTCAATGAAAAAACGCAATAAATCGGTGCGTTGCCCGCAGGCTTCACGAAATTCTTGTATCACTTGACGTAGCGGGAAATCAGCACTCTTTCCAAAATTAAATGCCTTTTGTGCCAATTGTTGATTTGTCGAGTCCAATTTCATATTCGCCATTAACTGGCGAGCAAGCTGGATATCATTTTCCGTGACTCGTCCTTTGGCTTTTGAAATATGACCAAGAACGGCAAAAGTGGTTTGCATAAAAAGAGATTGGCGGGTTAACGCTTTACCGAACGTACTTGAAGATACGCTCCCCAATTCATAAAGCTTTTTATCCCCCCAATGACCGATCAATAATCCTAGTAGACCACCCCAAAAGCCACCAAATAATTTATAACCTAGTATAAACCCTATAATTTTCCCAATAAATTGCATTGTTTATCCTTTTATTGTCATTCAAAAACGACATTATTTTAACGGAAAATCCTTAAAAAATAATTAAGTTATATGCGATATAAAAAAATAAAGCCTCGGAAAATCTCGAGGCTTTATCACATGACGCTTTGATTAGAATTAGTATTCTAATACTGCACGACGGTTTTTCGCGTAGTCAGCTTCTGTGTGACCTAACACTGCCGGTTTTTCTTCACCGTAAGAAACTGTTGCTACATTGTTCGCACCTTTAGTAGCTAAATAGCTTTTTACTGCGTCCGCACGACGTTGACCTAATGCAATGTTGTACTCAGGAGTACCACGCTCGTCCGCATGACCCGCTACAGTTACTTTGCCTTGTGAAGAGACTAAGTATGCCGCATGTGCATCTAAAAGTTGTTGGTACTCGCCTTCAACAGTATAACGGTCGAAACCGAAATACACAGTGTTATAACGAGTTTGTAAATCTTGAACAGATAAACCACCAAAAGTTTGGCCGTTGTTTACATCTGCTTTTGCATTAGCATTATCGCTAGAGCTGCTACATGCAGCTAAAACGAAAGCTGGAGCTGCGATCATTAAGACTTTAGCTAGTTTTTTCATTTTTTTCTCCAATAAAGAATTATTGTTTCGTCAAATACGGTGACCAAGCAGGGAATTTGTATTGACCACCTGCTCCCGGCAAATTAGCTTTAAAACGGCCATCTGCGGAAACCAATTGTAGCACTTTACTCACACCTTTGGTAGAGCTATAGATAACCATCGTTCCGTTTGGCGAAATGCTCGGACTTTCGTCTAAAAACGTTGAACTTAGTACTTCCGTGCTACCTGAAGCTAAATCACGTCTTACAATTTTATCACCTGAAACCATGATTAAATTCTTACCATCCGAAGAGATCTTACCACTACCGCTACCGCCGATAAGCGCAGCACCTCCGCTAGATGCATTCATTTGATAAACTTGCGGCGTTCCTGCGCGGTCAGAGGTAAAGAGGATTGAACCACCATCCGGAGACCAACTCGGCTCGGTATTATTACCGGCACCGCTCGTTAATTGTTTAGGCGAACCACCGCCTACTCCTGTAATATAAATATTCAGTAGCCCTTCTTGGTTCGACGCAAATGCGATTCTTGAACCGTCCGGTGAGAATGACGGTGCACCATTGTGCCCTTTCAATGCCCCGACTACTTTACGGCTGCCAGAGCGTAAATCATGAACAACGACTTGTGATTTTTTATTTTCAAATGTTACATAGGCTAATTTCGAACCATCCGGTGACCATTCCGGTGACATTAACGGCTCTTTACTGTTCACCACCGTAAAAGCATTAAATCCGTCATAGTCTGCTACGCGTAATTGATAAGATGATACACCTCTTTGAACAACATAAGCGATTTTAGTTCTAAAAGCTCCTCGGATCTGTGTTAATTTTTCGAACACTTGATCGCTCACCGTATGAGCACCTAAACGAATTTGAGCTGCTGATACGTTAAATGAGCCTTGAGTTAATACTGCAGCCGGTGTGCTTAACGTGTCAACAAGCTGATAGGCAATATTAAAACCGCCACCTGCAGGAGAAACCTGTCCGACAACGATAGTGTCAACACCTAAATCCGTCCAATTTTGAGAATTTACCTCTCCGGCAGATCCGGGCTGTTCCTTCATTTGAGAAACAGGTACCGGACTGAATTTCCCACTGTTGCGTAAATCATCTGAAATAATTTGTGCTACATCCGCAGGTACACCACCTGTTGTTTTAAACGGCACTACCGCAATCGGTTGAGCCGAACTCACACCTTCATCGACGGAAATAACGACATCGGATTCAGCGCGAACGAATGCGCTTAAAAACAATGTCGATATTGCTAATATGCTTTTAAAATGAATTTTAAATTTCACTCATTTACCTCTATGTGTTTTATTGAACTCTTAAACTAAAACGAATAACCGGCGCTTTATATTTACCGTAAGTTTCGTCTGTCGGCGCTCTTGGTACATCTTTTGCCGAGACTATTGCACTTATTGCCGCCCGACAAATATCGTCCGGACCGGAAACAACTTGGTAGTTAGCGATTCGACCGTCTCTCTCGATAAACAGTTTCACTCGACATTCTCTACCTCTAAAGTTTTCCTCAACCCGATAAAAACGGGCGAGCTTTTTCTTAATAAGATTTTCATAACCCCTATCATCCGTTCCCATACCGTCTCCAACACTCCTTGCATTTCCGGTACCTTGAGAACCTGAGGTATTTTTATTTCCGCCAGTGCTTGAACCACCACCGATATCGCCACCGTCCAGTAATTCCTGTGCACGAGCAGCTTCTTTTGCCTTCGCCTCTGCCGCCGCTTTTGCTTTAGCTTCTTTTTCCGCCTTCGCTTTTGCTTCTTTCTCAGCTTTCAGCTTCGCCTCTTTTTCCGCTTTTTCTTTTGCCTCTTTATCTGCTTTGGCTTTCGCTTCTTTTTCAGCTTTCTCTTTTACATCTTGTTCAACTTTAGCTTTCGCTTCTTTTTCGGCTTTTTCTTTTGCTTCTTTTTCGGCTTTTTCTTTTGCTTCTTTTTCCGCTTTTGCTTTGGCTTCTAATTCGGCTTTGAGTTTTTGCTGTTTCTCTACTTCTTTAGCTTTACGTTCTTCCTCAGCCTGTTTCGCTGCAGCTTCCAAGCGTTTAGCTTCAGCCTCCGCTTTTAATTTAGCTGCTTCAGCCGCTTTTAAACGAGCGGCTTCTTGCTCTTTTTTTAACTGTTCTTGTTTGAGCTGTTCTTGTTTAACTATTTCCTGTTTACGTTGTTCTTCTTTTAAGCGTTCGATTTCTTCCTGCTTTTTTTGTTCGGCTAATGCTAACGCTTTTTCTCTCTCTTGCTGTTCAGCGATTTCTTCCGGAGTCGGTTTATCTTCGATAACTTCTTTTTTCGGCTCTTCCTGTTTCTCAACTTTAGGTTTAGAGCCTTGCTTTTGTGCCTGCAAGCGACCGTATTCCGCCGCTACCTGTCCGGTATCGACCATGACCGCTTCGATTGAATCGCTATCACCGCCACTACCGCCGGCCGCAGGTTGAATCATATTTGTGAACAAAGAACCGAGCAACAGTAATCCTATTAACAATATATGCAATAAGATTGAAATAATTATCGCAAGTTCCAATCTATCGTTTTTAGATCTCACACATTATCCTTGCTGACTATTTACCTTCAGTCATTAACCCGACTGACTTGATTCCCGCATCTTTTAATAATGAAATACCTTTCATCACTTCTTCATAAGGAACTTCTTTGCCGCCTGCAACCAGGAATAACGTATTGTTATCCTTCTGAAAGGCTTCTCCGGCATATGACACGACATCCTGTTCCGTCAGTATTTCCTGTTGGTTAGTTTGTACATAAACTCCATCAATTTTTAACTTATATACGCCAACACCTGAAATTTCTAAAATCACCGGTGTTTTATCTTCATTAGACACAGATTGGCTGTGTCGATCTTCCGGTAAATTTACTTCCACGCTTTGACTGATAATCGGTGCCGTCGCCATAAAAATTAACAGCAACACTAATAATACGTCTAAAAATGGGACAATATTAATTTCAGATTTAATGTCATTACGTTTACGACGACGGTAAGACATATTTTCCTCTTCTTCTGTTATATAAGGGATAGCAACCCCTCATTCAAATCCATTACAAGCGGTCAGTTATGACCAAAATTTTGCAAATTATTTTTTTGCGAATGCTTGGCGGTGTAAAATCGTTGTGAATTCATCAATAAAATTCACATACCCCTGTTCTAATTTACCCACTTGTAAATTTAAACGGTTATACGCCATCACGGCAGGGATTGCCGCAAACAAACCGATTGCCGTGGCAATCAAAGCCTCTGCGATACCCGGAGCAACTGATTGTAACGTAGCTTGTTTTACAGCACTAAGCCCCATAAACGAGTGCATGATTCCCCATACCGTACCGAAAAGACCGATATAAGGACTGATAGAACCAACCGTACCTAAAAACGGAATATAATTTTCTAACCCTTCTACTTCACGATTAAGCGCAAGATTCATCGCTCGGCTTGAACCTTGGATAATCGATTCCGGAGAATCCGGATTAGCTTGACGTAAGCGGTTGAATTCTTTAAATCCGACATAAAAAATTTGCTCGGATCCGCTTAGACCATCGCGACGGTTTTCCAAGCCTTCATGTAAACGATGCAGATCTTCACCGGACCAAAAGCGATCTTCAAATACCTGCGAATCTTTTTTCGCTCTCGCTAAAATTCGACTACGTTGAATAATCACTGCCCAAGATAAAACGGAAAATAAGACCAAAATTAAGATAACAATCTTAACGACGATACTCGCTTCCATGAACAATGAAACTAAATTAAATTCAGTTGGCATCTAATTAAACTCCAAATAAAAAAATATTAAAATACTATACACTTTCAAAAGCTTGTTTTATATCTGTTGGTATAGAGACAGGTTTCATCTTGATTAAGTTCACACTCGCGACGGTAACCATCGCTTCGCTTAAACATATTTCATCCCGCCATAAGCGTTGTGTAAAAACAATTCTTGCACCTTTGATATCGCTAACGGTCGTTTCTACTTGTAATAAATCATCTAAACGGGCGGGAAATCTATAATCTATTTCGATTTTTTTAACCACGAAGGCCAAAGATTCCGCAAATAGCGCTTGTTGTGAAAACCCTAATGTTCTTAAAAATTCCGTTCGTGCTCTTTCAAAAAAATGCAAATAACACGCATGATATACAACGCCACCTGCATCGGTGTCTTCATAATAAACACGGATAGGAAATTTCATGCACAGAACCTATTTATATTTCAAAACGAAAAACGCCTAGAAACCAGGCGAAAATTGTCTTGCATTTTAGTAAGAGAAGTTTTGTTGTGCAAGCTCTTTCCACTGTAACCGCATAAAAAGTGTTAGAGCTTGTATAAATTATATATTCTAAATCAATATGATATAGAGAAGTGATGGGATAACAATAAGATAACCGCTTAAAGGGAGGAAAAATACCCTCCACACGGTAGATCTGATTTCAAATCCGATTCCGTGAATCCATAAAATTGCCATACCATAGAAAACCAATACGGCTAAATATGGAATTTCACCGCCGAAATAATGTGCAACATTATTCGGATACATCAAAATAACGATGAACATTACGCTAGCCAAAAGAAAAGAAAGGGCTTTTAGCCAGCCCTTTCTTGTGACGTTATAGAGTGAATCAATCATTTCGCTCTTTTACCTATTCGTCAAATTTACCTGTTTTTTCAATGCTAATGGTAATTACGGTAGCAAATAAGATTGCAAGCAGAACACCTAATACCCAAGTTACATAAAACATAATGGCTCTCCTAGTATAAGGTTGTGTTGTTGTCTTCAATATATTTAGCATCAAGACGTCCATACATTTTAATGTATGTCCATACTGTATATGCCAATACAAGAGGAACGAAAATACAGGCAACGATTAACATAACACCTAATGTATTATGACTTGCCGTTGCATCCCACATTGTTAAGCTCATCTCAGGATGAGAGATTGAAGGCATCACAAACGGGAACATTGACACGCCTGCTGTTAAAATTATACCTGCTTGCATAATAGATGATGAGAAGAATGCAAGTCCGGAATTATTCGCTTTAGATGCGACTACGGTTAATAATGCACCAATCACAGCCAATGCCGGGATGATAAATAATATCGGCATTTCAATGTAATTTCTAAACCAGGCACCACTTTCTACAACCACGGTTTTATTTACTAAAGTAGATTGTGCATTGTGATCCAAAGTACTGGTAATCACAAAACCGTCTTTAAAATACAACCAGACTCCTGCAAGTAAAAATGCGGCTAACGTTGTCAGAGCAGTCACTTGGGCAATTGCTCTTACACGGTTACGTAAATCACCGGTAGATTTCATTTGTAGCCATGTAGCACCCTGAGTCGTAATCATCATTAAACTTACCACGCCACAAAGTAATGCGAACGGATTTAATAGACCTAATAATTTCCCAAACGTTGAACCTTCATAAGTTACTTGATTTAACTCGTTAAAGTGGAATGGTACGCCTTGTAATAAGTTACCGAATGCAACACCGAAGATTAATGACGGAACAAAACCGCCAATGAATAATCCCCAGTCCCAAGCATTCCGCCATTTTTGATCATCAATTTTTGCACGATACTCAAAACCTACCGGACGGAAAAATAATGCAGCAAGCACTAAAATCATTGCCAAGAAGAATCCTGAGAATGATGCAGCATAAACTGTCGGCCACGCAGCAAAAATAGCCCCTCCCGCCGTCAGTAACCATACTTGGTTACCATCCCAGTGAGGCGCAATGGAATTAATCATCACTCGGCGTTCAACATTGCTTTTACCAACGACTGGTAAGAGATTTAGCACCCCCATATCAAAACCGTCCGTAATTGCAAAACCGATTAAAAGCACGCCGATTAAAATCCACCAAATAAAGCGTAGAACTTCATAATCTAACATAGTTTACTCCTACTTATTTCGCAGATTGTTCAAAATGATAGCGACCGGTTTTTAATGCGCTTGGTCCAAGACGACCATATTTGAACATTAAATACATTTCTACTACCAAGAATAACGTATACAAACCACATAACAAACCAATAGCGATCCATACATCAGCTGTTGTTAAGGCTGAATTTGCTATCCCTGTCGGTAATACTTCATACACCGCCCATGGCTGACGTCCATACTCTGCTAAGAACCAACCACTTTCAATTGCAATCCATGGAAGCGGTATTCCCCATAATAATGCTTTTAATACTAATGGTTTAGAACCGACCGTACCACGCACATTTTGAACAAATGCCGTTAGGATAAGTAGAAGCATTAAACCACCCGATGCCATCATAATACGGAATGCCCAAAATGTCGGACCTACGTTAGGAATTGTATCTGCCGCTGCTTTTTGAATTTGTTCTTCTGTCGCATCAACTACTTTATCTGTATACGGTTTTAACAGCAAACCAAATCCCAAATCACGTTGAACAGCTTTAAACGCCTCTTTATCTTCAGCCGTATAGTTACCGGAACGTAACTTTTCTAATAAACCGTATGCAACAATACCATTACGAACCCTCTCCACGTTTTCAGTACGTAAATCTTTCAGACCTTTAATCTCTTTATCTAAAGAACGTGTTGCGATAATACCCGCCGCATAAGGAATTGAAATGGAGAACTCATTTTTCATTTCTGCCGTATTCGGAAGAACAACAACATTCCACGCAGCAGGAGCCGGGTGCGTTTCAAATTCACCTTCCATCGCTGCCAGCTTTACCGGTTGGGCTTTACCGATTTCATAACCTGATTCATCACCCATAACCAATACGGCAAGAATTGCTACCAATCCAAAACTTGCTCCGACGGAAAATGAACGACGTGCGAAGCTAAGATCACGGCCTTTTAAGATGTAATAAGAACTAATACCTAGTACAAAGATCGCTCCGCAAGTATAACCGGCTGTAACCGTATGCAAGAATTTAGACTGAGTAACCGGATTTAATACCAACTCAGAAAAGCTAACCATCTCCATACGCATGGTTTCAAAATTAAATTCCGAACCTACCGGATTTTGCATCCAACCGTTCGCAACCAAGATCCACAATGCAGAAAAGTTTGAACCGAATGCAACGGCATAAGTCGCTAATAAATGTTTACCTTTCGATAAACGATCCCAACCAAAAAAGAAAAGACCAATAAAGGTAGATTCCAAGAAAAATGCCATTAATCCTTCGATCGCCAATGGCGCACCAAAAATATCACCTACATAGTGTGAATAGTATGACCAGTTGGTACCGAATTGGAATTCCATTGTAATCCCTGTTGTGACACCAAGGGCAAAGTTAATACCGAATAATTTACCCCAAAATTTGGTCATATCCTTATACACTTCCTTACCCGTCGTTACATAAAGAGTTTCCATCACGACAAGCACAAAGGAAAGACCTAATGTAAGCGGCACAAATAAGAAGTGGTAGAGAGCAGTTAAAGCAAACTGCAAACGTGAGAGTTCAACAACGTCTAACATCTCAAACCTCTTTTATATATAAGCCAAAAACGATTGACTACGCGAAAATCGAGTAATCACCCCATACACTTTTGACCGGGCATAAAACACTACTCATAAAAAGTTATTGGACATGCCCAATGTCAAAAATCTATTCTACTCGTAAATAAGCAATTTAAAAATAGCAAAATTATTACATTGATCACATTTTTCAGCTAAATATTTAAAATATGTTAAATTCCGATATGATATCAAATGATTAATATCAAAATATGCTTAAATGTCACCTTGACTGACAAACAAAATAGTACGGCATGCCGATTCACAAATCCCCGGACACAAGCCATGATTAACTTCCGCTTGACGAAATTATTCGTGACATCACATTCATTCTCTGTTAGGATCCGACACTATAGTTAACATATTAATGTTAGAAATTGTTTGTCTGACTTTTTGAAAGAGAAATTTATGATTACAAAGATTTTCCGTTCAATTATTACTTCCGGTATTTGTTTACTCTTTGTAGCCAATGCTTCGGCAACAGAATTAAAAACATCATCGCTTTCAATAGCAAAAACACAATCTTCCGGTAAATTGCCTCAACAGTGCCAACAGATGTTTAAGGAAGTTGACAATTTAGTCGCAAGTGCCGAAAAACAACCCGGAACTCACACTCAAGTTCAAAAAATGAAAAATAAGCTTACCTCATCGAAGCAACAAATTTTAAAAATGGATGTGGCTATGCAAGAGAAAAGTTGTGATAAGGGTTTGATTGCATTAAATAATTTAAAACAGAAATATTAATTTATATAAAAAACTGAATGGATGCATTCAGTTTTTATATTATGATGAACACAACAAAAAAGTCCTACTTATTAAGTAGGACTTTTTGCATTTATATTAAGAAATATCTTTAGGCAATGCTAATATTTCTTCTGCCGGTTTTGTTTCAACATTCACTTGTTTCAAATTTTCTTCGCGTAAACGATTTACAAGACTGGAATCATGAGTTTGTTCAGCAACATAAAGGGCCATAATTCGGTCATTTACCTCACACTCTTGATGATCCAGAAGCTGAATAAAATAAGGTTTTGCCTTGTCAAACACCCCTCCTCGAGCATAAATATACCCCAATGATCGGGCATAATCATCACGATAAGACGAACTCGCTTTCTCTCCTCTTTTCGCAAGGATTTTAACCAATTTACTCTCTTCATCGACTTGTAATCGAGTAAATTGTTTAAATAGCAAGCCTAATTGCTCATCTTCATATTTTTTCAATGTTTCCAATGCAATATTTTCAGCCGATTCATGATCACCGCTATCGATTAAACGTTTAATCACTCCGACACGAGTATACACGGAACGACGACGGCGGCTCGGTTGATTATCCCACCAGTTCAACAGTCCTTCTTGTCCTTCTTCATTCTGGACTTCATCCAATAAACCGTCATCCACTCTATGTTCAAGAAGTTCATATTCTTCCAACGACAAAAAGCTGCGTTGTCCGATATGTTCAAGCACATCATCCAATGCTTTATACGCTTTAGATTTTTGGTAAATATCGATCGCCAAACGTAAAGCATCTGTGTTATTTGGTGCTAATTCTAAAAGACTGTCTACGGCACTGCGGGCTGCCGGCAATTTACCTTGTTGCAATAAAATCCGAGTTCGGGCAAGCTCTACTGCAACACTATTCGGTCCGGCTATTTTTGCCGCTTCCATTAAATGCTTATTCGCACTTAGCTCATCTCCGCGTTGCTGCGCCGCTTCCGCCGCTTTAATAAAATTTAAAACAGGCTCATCCGAATGTTTTGCATTTTTACTGATAAGTTTTTCTGCTTGAGAATAGTCCCCCTCCGTCATTTTCATTAGGCCTTCCAACGTCTGTTGCTGTGCTTTCTTACGTTTACGGTTACCAAACCACTGATAAGACTCTCGACTTAAACGTAAAAAACGGGTAACAATCCACTCAATACCATATACAATTGCCATCGCCACTGCAAAAAGTATCACCAGTACGACAAGGCTCATTTCAATGACTTTCGTATCCGTTTCAATACGGACATAACCTTGATTTCCTGCAATATACGGTCCGAGAATCAACCCGATTAAAACAAGAAGCATTAAAAAGAGAACACGAAACATAATCTATCTCCTTATTGTGCTGTTGCCGGTTGATCGGCTTGCTGCTGAGGCGGTTGATTGGATGAGGAATCTTCAGGAGTACTTTCGGTTTTCTCTACAGCATTCAGTTGCTCTAACGATTTGTCCTCATCAATCTGAATTTTATTAATCACCTTCGGCGCCTTATTTAATAACTGATCCAATAAGATCAAACTTTGTAAACGGGTTGGTGCATCAATATAAATAGATTGTTCAATCAGATCATCCACTTCATTTAAGAAAGTTTTAACGTTTTCATTATTTACATCAAAATAACTTCTTACCCACGTACTCACTGCCTCGAGAGATTGTTTATAAAGTTCATTTTGCTGACGCGGAACGGCTAAAATCGCAATTTGTAAACGTAATCGAATATTTTCACGTAAATAAATTTCCTGATTCGGAGCAATAAATACTCTATCACTGACACCGCCTTTATCGTTAACTCGAATAAAATGGCTCAAGAATGAATCCGCACTTTTCTCAATATTCTGCTGCCAATCATCAATTGATGAACTCACTCCGTTTTCTGTCTTACCGACTTCAATCTCATTATCCAGCATCGGCATATCATCAACTAAATTGGCAAGTAGCCCCAAGCGTTGCATTAAGTTATTTTGATCGACTTTATTTAAACTTGCCAATTGTGCCAAATCCGATTTAATTGCATCGCGTATCGGTAAAACCGCCGGTTCGGAGACTTGGCTTAATACATTATCCGCCTCAATCAATAAACTTTTTGTTGTATCGATATCATTATCCAACACCATCTTACGCAGTGCATTGTTTAACAAAAAATCGGCATCGGAAAGCAACCAAACAGTCGGTTCCGCTTTAGGGCTTGAACCCAATTTTTGAATCTGTGTTTGCAAACTATTGATTTGCTGCATATAAGTTGCCTGTTCACGTTCTAGTTGGGCAATCCGCTCAAGGGATTTTTGATACGCAGTTTCCAATTGGGCGATTTGGGATTTTTCCGCATCAAAATTCGGCAATTCTACGCTTTGTTGAGTTGACGGCAGTTGACCGACTTGCTTGGAGAGTGCACTGATTTGCTGTTCGACTTGGCTGAACTTACCCGTTGCCAAGTAATGCCCCAAACCACCGACACCTAAAGCGACAAGTAATGCCAGTAATGCAATCGCTTTACCACCGGATTGCTGCTTAACAACTTGGGATTGAGGAACTTCCGTATCTTTTTCCGTTTGTGTCACCTTAAGTTCAGGTTCAACATCTTTTGCCTTTTTTGCAAAATTTTGGGAAGAACCGACCGCTTGTTCCTTTTCCGCATCGTCTTGCAAAGCGGTTTGAACGTGTTCTACCGCTTGCTCTGCTACCTCGACCGCTTCTTGTTTTTTACTCTGTTTTGACATAGTTCCCACCTATTGCTAAGTTTAACATTCCGACTGATTTAATAATGCGTCAAGCAGATTGAGGTTATCTGCTTTTGCTGAAATCTTAATTTTATTCGGATTCCAATTCAATTTTTTTGCCAACGAGGCAATCCGCTGCCCTACGACAACCAGTTCACATTCCAACAACCATTCCCGATCACTTTCTAAGGTTTGCTCGAATAATGTCGTCAAAATATCACCGCTTGTCACGACAATCGTATCAATCCCCGCCCGTTTGCATAAGCTGATTTGTTCCCCTAAATTCTGCTCCACCATAATACGCCGATAGCATTCGATAGGCTGAACATGGGCGCCGCGTTGCACTGCTTGTTCGCTAAAAAATTCCCGTCCCGCATCGGCTCTTAAAATCACGATCTGCGTTCCGCTCAGATCTTGCATTTCCGGCAGCTGTAATAACCCTTCACTATTTTCAAATTTTATCGGGTAACGTACCGCTTGTTCTGCTTTAGACGAAAAATAATTGGCGGAAGCTTGTCCTACCGCGAAATAATTTAAATCATTCCGCCACATAAAGCCGGTTTGTTTTAATGTTTCATCCGCAAAATCGACGGCATTTTTTGAGACGGCAAAAACGTAATCTCCGGCATTTAATCGGGATAAATACGAGGGCAGTTGCGGCAATTCGCCGCCGGCCTCAATCGTAAACAGTGGCTGATGAATAGCAAAAATATGGCGCTCTGCCAACATTTCGACCAACTGTTTTCCCCGCAAATCCGGACGTGTAATTAATACATTCATTCAATTTGATAGATTTCCTGCAGAATTTCATCCGCTCCTTGGCGTAAAAGTTGTTCTGCGACTGAAATACCAAGCTGCTCCGCAGCTTGCACATCGGCTGTACCGCTCGCCCGAATAATTGTTGAACCGTCGAGATTTCCCACTAGCGCCGTTAACGTCAGATTTTCACCTTGTAATTGAGCAAAACCGCCGATAGGCACCTGACACCCACCCTGCAAACGGGCGTTCATCGCCCTTTCCGCCGTTACACAATATGCTGTCGGTTGATGATTGAGCGCCGTAACATAACCTAATACACGCTCATCATTCACCCGTGTTTCAATACCTACCGCACCTTGTCCCGCTGCCGGCAACGATTGTTCGACCGAGAGAAAATCTCGAATACGTTCCTGTAAACCTAACCGAATCAAACCGGCACTTGCCAAAATAATGGCATCATAGTCGCCGTTGTCCAATTTATTTAAACGGGTACCGACATTACCGCGCAAGGATTTAATATGCAAATGCGGATATTTTGCCATCAATTGGCACTGACGACGTAAACTGGACGTACCGACAACCGCACCTGCCGGTAATGCATTTAAATTAGCATAACGATTGGATACAAAGGCATCTCGCGGATCTTCCCGTTCACAAATTACCGCTAAGCCTAACCCTGCAGGAAACGCCATCGGCACGTCTTTCATCGAATGTACCGCCAGATCCGCTCTACCGTCAAGTAATGCCTGCTCCAATTCTTTTACGAACAACCCTTTTCCACCGATTTTTGCCAGCGGGGTATCTAAAATTACATCCCCCTTTGTGACCATGGTAACCAATTCAACGGATAAATACGGAAAACGTTGCTCCAGTGCCGACTTAACAAAATTCGCTTGCCATAACGCCAACGGGCTTTGACGTGTTGCAATTTTTAAAACGTCTTTCATGAATTATACTTTTTATACTGGTGTAAATCGGCATTATCCTACCACTATTTATCTATTCTGCCAAAAATTCTGTCACTTTCCTGTTTTAATCCTTGCATAAATGTTACCAAATTGTTTTCTTCATTTTGCAAAGATGATAACCAATCTCAAAAACTTGATGTAGATCACAAATACCTCAAAGACATGACAAAATAAGAAGTAAATTAGCTCCAAATGAGCAATAATTTCCGTGGATAAAATTAATTCTCTAGAGGAAAACGACTATGGCTCAAAATGCAAAATCCGCACAACCGTACGATGCTCAAGCTGAAGTAAACGAACTTGTCGGAAAAGGTTTAGTGGCGCTAGAAGAATTTCGCCAATTAAATCAGGAACAAGTAGATTATATCGTCGCAAAAGCATCCGTTGCGGCACTCGATAAGCACGGCGTTCTTGCTTTACACGCAGTAGAGGAAACCGGTCGCGGTGTATTTGAAGATAAAGCGACGAAAAACCTGTTTGCCTGTGAATATGTGGTGAATAATATGCGCCACTTAAAAACGGCAGGGGTTATTAGTGAAGACGATGTCACCGGTATTACCGAGATTGCAGATCCTGTCGGTGTTGTTTGTGGTATTACCCCGACGACTAATCCGACCTCTACCACGATTTTCAAAGCGTTAATCGCTCTCAAAACCCGCAACCCTATTGTCTTTGCTTTCCACCCTTCCGCACAACAATGTTCAGCCCATGCGGCGCAAATCGTTTATGATGCGGCTGTCGCTGCCGGCGCTCCAAAAAACTGCGTCCAATGGATTAAAACTCCATCAATGGAGGGAACATCGGCATTGATGAAACATCCGGGTATCGCCACCATTCTTGCTACCGGCGGTAACGCCATGGTGGAAGCCGCTTATTCATGCGGTAAACCGGCTTTAGGGGTCGGTGCGGGTAACGTCCCTGCCTATGTCGAAAAAACCGCCAAAGTCAAACAAGCGGTTTACGATATAGTTATGTCCAAATCATTCGACAACGGTATGATTTGTGCCTCTGAACAAGCCGCCATTGTCGACAAAGAAGTTTACGACGAATTTGTGAAAGAAATGCAATCTTACGGTGTTTACCTCGTCAACAAAAAAGAGAAAGCATTACTGGAAAAATATATTTTCGGTGTTGATAAAGCGGATAAAGCCAGCTGCTCCGGCGCCAAATTAAATGCCGCCGTGGTAGGTAAAGCGGCCGCTTGGATTGCCGAACAAGCCGGTTTCACCGTCCCGGCAAACACCAATATCCTGTTAGCCGAATGTAAAGAAGTCGGTGAGCTCGAACCACTTACACGCGAAAAACTCTCACCGGTGCTCGCTTTATTAAAATCCGACTCTACCGAACACGGTTTGGCGCTTTCCGAGGCCATGGTGAACTTCCACGGTTTAGGTCACTCGGCGGCAATCCATACGCAAAATAAAGAATTGGCAAAAGAATTCGGTAAACGCGTTAAAGCTATCCGCGTTATTTGGAATTCACCGTCAACCTTCGGCGGTATCGGTGACGTCTATAACTCCTTCCTTCCGTCCCTCACGCTCGGATGCGGTTCTTACGGTAAAAACTCTGTAGGCAACAACGTCAGTGCAGTCAATCTCTTAAATATTAAACGTGTGGGCAGACGGAGAAATAATATGCAATGGTTTAAAGTTCCATCCAAAATCTACTTTGAACGTGATTCGATTCAATACCTTAAATCCATGAAAGATGCGGAAAAAGTGATGATCATCACAGACCGCTCCATGGTGGATTTAGGCTTTGTCGACAGAATTACCGAACAATTACGCTTACGTCGCAACAAAGTCACTTACCAACTGTTCGCCGACGTTGAACCGAACCCGAGCATTGAAACCGTACGTCGCGGTACGGAGTTAATGCGCAGTTTCCGACCGGATACCATTATCGCACTCGGCGGTGGTTCTCCGATGGATGCGGCAAAAGTCATGTGGTTATTCTATGAACAACCTGACGTAGATTTCCGTGATTTAGTCCAAAAATTCATGGATATCCGTAAACGTGCGTTCAAATTCCCGCAGTTAGGTCGTAAAGCGAAATTCGTCGGTATCCCGACCACATCCGGTACCGGTTCCGAAGTTACACCGTTTGCGGTCATCACTGACGGAGATATTAAATACCCGTTAGCCGACTACTCGCTCACACCGACGGTTGCCATCGTTGACCCGGCACTTGTGATGTCAGTACCGTCACACGTTGCCGCCGATACCGGTTTGGACGTGTTAACGCATGCGACGGAAGCTTACGTTTCTATTCTTGCCAATGACTACACCGACGGTTTGGCGCTACAAGCAATCAAATTGGTATTTGAAAACCTTGAAAAATCCGTCAAAGAATTTGATGAAGTGGCTCGTGAAAAAATGCACAATGCTTCAACCATGGCAGGGATGGCATTTGCTAACGCCTTCCTAGGTATCTGTCACTCGATGGCACACAAAATCGGCGGTAAATTCCATACCGTTCACGGTCGTACCAACGCGATTCTTCTTCCGCACGTTATCCGTTATAACGGTACCCGTCCGACGAAAGTCGCAACATGGCCGAAATATACCGATTATGTGGCGGACGTTCGCTACCAAGACATTGCGAAAATGTTAGGTTTACCGGCGGCAACACCGGCAGAAGGTGTGGAGTCGTTCGCGAAAGCCGTTCACGACTTAGCCGTACGTTGTGGTGTGAAAATGGCATTAAAAGATCAAGGCGTAGAGGAAGCCGCTTTCTTAGAAGCCCGCCATGAATTGGCTCTCAATGCGTTTGAAGACCAATGTACACCGGCAAACCCTCGTTTAGCGATGGTGACCGACATGGAAGAAATCATGACCAAGGCTTTCTACGGTAAATAATCTGTTATCGAATCCGATAATAATCCAAACCCCGGCGGACTGTCGGGGTTTTGTTTTGATACAAGCGGTCACTTAGACGACATCTTTTGCAAAAGCGGCTCGCTTTTATTTATCTTACAAAATTATTGAATCCGATCAATTTCCATGCAACCAATCACCTTTCTTCAGCTTATTTGATTTTTAAGATATTGACTCACCCTAAAGAATTGTTAGAATTCGCACCTCTTTTTGATTTAAAAAGAATGTTCGGATGAAGATAGCTGGAGAGTGGGCGAATTAACCCCACACCGACGAGGTAAACTCTTTCAGGTGCGACAGCGAGGACAGCTATTGGACGAACCCTTGGAGAGATCCAATCTGCACAGCAGAAAATGGACGCCGAAGGCGCAAGCGGTCTGATTTGCAAATCAATTTGCGAATACCGTGAAACGCTCAGGCAAAAGGACAGGGGAGAAAAGTGATTCTTACAAGCGGTCGATTTTTGTAAAATTTTTGCAAAAACAGAGCGCTTGTGATCGCTCCTTTTCTTTCCTTGTAAGTCGTTTTTACGAGGAACTTATCAATGTCAATCGACTCAATACTCAATTCAATTAACAATATCGTTTGGGGCCCTCCGCTACTGCTACTTGTTGCCGGGGTCGGTATTTATTTCACTTTAAGACTAAAACTCCTTCAATTCGCTTACCTGCCGCGCGCATTTAGTTATATTTTCAAAAAAGAAAAAGGAAACGATCAATCCGGCGATATTTCCGCATTCGGCGCCTTGGCGACCGCATTGGCTGCTACCATCGGTACGGGCAATATCGTCGGTGTCGCAACCGCCATTCAAGCGGGCGGACCGGGCGCCGTTTTTTGGATGTGGCTCATCGCCCTTTTCGGTATGGCGACCAAATACGCTGAATGCTTATTGGCTATCAAATTCCGCGGAAAAGACAGAGACGGCTATATCGCCGGCGGTCCGATGTACTATATCGAAATGGGTATGGGAGCAAAATGGAAATGGCTGGCAAAACTCTTTGCTTTTTTCGGCGTGATGGTCGCCTTGTTCGGGATCGGTACCTTTCCGCAAGTGAACGGTATTACGACGGCGTTGCACGACTCGTTCCATCTGCCGATCGGCATTACCGCCGTCATCCTAACTCTTACCGTTGCTGCGATTACGCTTGGCGGTGTACAACGTATTTCGAAATTCGCCAGCGTGATTGTCCCGTTCATGGCGGTCGGTTATGTCGGCGTCTCCGTAATCATTCTACTGATTCATGCCGATAAAGTGCCGGCAACCATCGCATTTATTATTCAAGCCGCATTTAACCCGCAAGCCGCCTTGGGTGGTGTCGTCGGTTTTACTGTGATGCAGGCGATTCAATCCGGTGTTGCACGCGGGATTTTCTCTAACGAGTCCGGCTTAGGGAGCGCTCCGATTGCCGCTGCCGCTGCACAAACCAAAGAACCTGTTCGTCAAGGCTTGATCTCCATGACCGGGACGTTCCTCGATACTATCATTGTGTGTTCCATGACCGGGTTGGTTATCGTATTAACCGGCGTTTGGCAAGGTCCTGCAAGTGGTGCCGTCTTAACCAACGTTGCCTTTTCCGAGGGATTATCCAGCCCTATCGGCGCCATGATTGTTTCCGTCGGTTTGGTCTTTTTTGCGTTTACCACCATTTTAGGTTGGTGTTACTACGGTGAGCGTTGCTTCGTGTATCTTACCGGCGGACGCACCAAAGGCATTAAATTCTACCGCGTCGCTTTTATTGCGTTAATTGCCTGTGCTCCGTTCATTCAGCTGAATACCATTTGGACATTAGCCGATATCGTCAACGGCTTAATGGCGTTCCCGAACTTAGTCGCCTTGGTGGCACTGCGTCATGTGGTGATTGAAGAAACCAAAAACTATTTTGAACGTTTGAAACAAGGCTTGGTTTAATCATACAAGCGGTCGGTTCGGCGGATTGATTTGCAAATTTTTCTCAGAAAAAGACCGCTTATTAAGATTTTCTGACTAAGAATGTCAATGTTTCGTAATGCGCTGTATGGGGAAACATATCGAATAATTGGACTTTTTGAAGTTCATAATCGCTGAGTGAGGCAAAATCTTTTGCCATGGTTTCTGCATTACAACTGGAATAAATCAAGTAAGGCGAACCGAGTTGATTGATAAATTCGGCTAACGGTTTGCCGATGCCCCGTCTTGGTGGATTGACAATCACGAGATCGGGCGTTGTTCCTTGTTCATTCAAGGCAAATTGAGCCGAGTCCAACGAAGCGAATTTGACATTTTGTAAGCCAAGCTGTTGGGCGGATTTTGTGGCACTGGCGATGGCAGAGGCAGAAATTTCAATGCCCGTAAGTGCGACATTTGGATTGTTGGCTTGTAATGTGTTGGCACAATGTAGTCCAAAGCCCCCGACACCGCAGAACAGATCCCAAAGTTGTGTAATTGGTAGCTCTTTTATCCATTCTTGAGCCGTGTGATAAAGTTGGCTGGCGACCGTTGGATTGGTTTGGAAGAAACCTTGCGGACGAATAAACAGCGGAATTTGGTTAAAACGCTCTTCTAATACTTGCTGTTTCGTCAGAAAAATCTCTTGTTCACCTTCCAAAATCGCAGAATGTTGCGGTTGTATATTCAAACTCACCACCGATTTTTCAGGCAGTTGAGACAGTAACATTGGCAATTCACGCTCGACAAGCGGTCGTTTTAGCTCACTTCTTAGCACAAAGCGGATCATCAAAGATTGATTATGCTGACTTTGAGTAATCAAGATGTATTTGAGTTCGCCCCGTTTTTTTGCCACGTTGTAAGGTACAAGCCCAGCCCGTCCGATAAAGGTTTTCAGAATAGGGAAAAGTGGTGTAAAGGCTTGCGGATAGAGTGGGCAGTCCGTTAAATCCGTGCCGGTGCCGTCTTCATTTAAAATCCCTAAAATTGGACGTTCAACACTGCCTGTGACCACCATTTTGGCTTTGTTACGAAAATGTGCCAAAGGCGATGTGACCGCAGGTAAAAATTCCGTGCTTTGCAAAAGATAAGGCGAAACTAACCGCTTGAGATCCGCCGTTTTCTCTGCCAGTTGTTCGGCATAGCTTTTATGAAGCCATTGGCACGAATTGCAACTGTTCTGTTCAAAATGGTGGCAGTTGAGTTTAGGCATTCTGGGCTTTCCATTCCAACCATTGATCTTGAAGTGTAGCAAGCTGTTGATGAGCCTGTTGCCAACGTGGGCTGGCTTCTAGCTCTGACCAACTGATTGAACGGCGTTTCATTAGGCTTAAGTGGCGTTCTTTCTGTGTTGGGGTAGGCTGATATTTCAGGTTATCTAACACTTGCACCACGCCGTCAGGCTCGTTGCAGAGTAGCAACAAATCACAACCTGCTTGTAAGGCTTTCTCGCTTCGTTCCACATAGTTCCCCATAAACCCAGCACCTTTCATTCCTAAATCATCAGAGAAAATCACGCCGTTAAATTGCAACTGCTTGCGTAAAATCTCTTTCAGCCAGTAACTCGAACCACTGGCAGGTTGGCTGTCACACTGGGTGTAAATCACGTGAGCAGGCATAATCGCCGATAATTTCCCTTTGGCGATCAGTTGTTTAAACGGCTGAAGATCATGATTGAAAATGGTTTCTTTCGGTCGATCGTCAAAAGGTGTTTCTAAATGTGAATCGGCAATCACATGTCCGTGTCCGGGAAAATGTTTCCCCGTCGTCGCCATACCGATCTCACGCATTCCGTCAATAAAGGCTTCAGCGACAGGTAGCATTGTGGCTACATCTTCCCCAAACGAACGATCGCCGATTGCTTTGCTACAATGTCCTAAATCCAACACGGGGGCAAAACTTAAATCAATATCTAATGCAAACATTTCAGCCGCCACCAGCCAACCTGCTTCTTGAGCAAGTTGTAAGCGGTCTAATTGTAAAAAAGATTGCATTGCCGGTAATTTGGTAAATCCTTCACGGAAACGCTGTACCCGACCACCTTCTTGATCAACGGTAATGAGTAACGGCTTTTTCACCCGTTGACGAACAGCTTGAATCAACGCCTGCAGTTGCGCTTTATCGTGAAAATTTCGAGTAAATAAAATAAGTCCTGAAACGAGCGGATGTTCAAGCAATTCTTGCTCTTCTTGAGTCAATTCATAGCCGACCAAATCAATAAGTAACATAATTCCCCTTAAATTAAAAAGCCCTCATTCGAGGGCTATTTTACAATTATTCTTGATGCTTTACCTGATGTTTTGCCTGATTCTTACGCATGGTAATGTTAAGAAATTCGACAATCACAGAGAATGCCATAGCGGTGTAAATCGCCGATTTCGGAATATGAACGTTGAAACCTTCACCGACTAATGCCGTTCCGATTAAAATCAAGAAGGCGAGCGCAAGATTTTTAATAGTCGGATTGTTATCCACAAAATCACCAATTGGTTTTGCCGCGAACATCATAACACCAACGGCAATCATAATGGCAATCACCATGACCGGAATATCATCAGCCATACCGACCGCCGTAATAACCGAGTCTAACGAGAAAACGATGTCTAAAATCGCAATTTGAACTAAGATCATGAAATAATTGGCTTTTTTGGTCGCGCTGCTCTGCTCGTCGTGTGATTCGCCTTTAACGGCTTCAATCAATTCCATGAAACTTTTAATAATCAGGAATAAGCCCCCTAAAATTAAGATGAGGTCTCGTCCGGAAACCGGTTTACCCATCACGGAAAACAACGGATCAACCAATCTCATCATCCAAGCGAGGGAAAGCAATAATAAGATACGCGTTCCCATTGCCAAACCGAGACCGATAATACGTGCCGATTGACGTTGTTTTTCCGGTAAACGGGAGACTAAGATACTGATGAAAATAATGTTATCAATACCCAATACAATCTCTAATGCAGCCAGGGTAAAAAGAGCAATCCACGCTTCCGGGCTCGCCATCCACTCAAACATAGAAATATCCTTGATGTAATAAGATTAAAAAAACGACAAAATTTGCCAAACTAAAAGTCGCACATCATATAGAGAGAGACGCCTAAATTAAAGGGGAGAATACAAAAAATTTTGTAAAATCTCTGCAGTAAACTGCTTACGTAAATAAAATCCCAGCGGTAGTGACTGAATTTTTTCACCATGTTGATTAACGGCTCCGGCTAACGACTGATTATTTCGACCTTTCGGACGCAATTGTAAAACTTCGCCTAACGTGGCGTTAATTTCATGTAACCGTCCCAACACGATTAATTCCATCAGCTCTTCCCAATCTTGTTGCAATTGCTGTTCTTGCTTCGGTGAGGGTGACCACAAAATCGGCTGCCCGATATACCTTTTTTCCAACGGAATGGAGCGTTTACCTTCCACGGGAACCCATAACACCCGCTGTAACTTATGCTTTACGTGAGACGTTTGCCATACAATTCCGTGATTATTTGTTAAAGGCGCAAGGCTCACAAAAGTCGTTTCTAACGGTACGCCTTTTTCATTCACCGGGATGGTTTTCAATTCAATCCCCAAATGGGCAAAATCTTGTTCAGGCTTACTGCCCGCTTTTGCCCCTAATGCCGTTTCAATCAACATACCGACCCAGCCTTTATCGCGACGTAAATCAGGCGGAACGGCGATATGTAACAGTTCGGCAATTTCACCTAAGGTAAATCCCGCCAACCATTGGGCTTTGGCGAATAATTCCTCCTCGGTAGCAGAATAAGTGGCTAGTTGCATACTGATAGTAAAGTTAATCTGTCAAGGCAACCATTTTACTGCGTTAGCCCTGCTCTGCCAAATCTAACATTTCTTGTGCATTCGCTAACACAGCATCTGTAATTTTTTCTCCCCCTAACAATCGGGCTAAGGCTTTTACTCGTTCTTTTGGTGTCAGTAAGCTCATTTTGGTTTCCGTTTGATTATTTTCAACTTGTTTTTGCACGTTAAAATGATGATTACCGTGGCTTGCCACTTGCGGTAAATGAGTCACGCATAACACTTGGCATTTTTTACCCAGTTGACGTAGTAGTCTACCGACCACCGTTGCGGTTGGCCCGCTGATCCCAGCATCGACTTCATCGAAAATAATCGTTGGCGTTGAAAGTTTATTCGCCGTTAAGACTTGCACCGCAAGGGAAATCCGAGATAACTCACCGCCTGATGCAATTTTTGCCAATGGTTGGGCTTGCTGACCAAGGTTACTGCGCAAATTGAATTCAACAAAATCCGCACCGTTTGCTGATAATTTATCGGGGTTGTGTTTTACTTCAATAAAAAATTCTCCGTTTTCCATAGCCAATTGTTTAATCTGCTGAGTCACTTGCTCGGAAAGCTTTTGCCCTGCTTCAACACGCTTTTGATAAATCTGCCGAGCCAACTCAATACAAGTTTGATACGCTTTTTTCTCATCAATAATCAATTGCTCTTCATTATCTTCAAAATCAAGCAGTTGCTGTAATTCCGCTTTTAAAATTAAATGGTGTTGATGCAATTCTGTGGTCGAAACATGATGTTTGCGCGCAAGCTGCATAGCTTTGCCAATACGCTCATCCAATTCTTCAAGGCGCTCCGGATCTTGTTCAATCCGATTTGCCAGACTACTGATTTCCGAACCGGCTTCTTGAATTTGAATTAATGCGTCATTAAGCATATCCAATGCCGATTGGTAATGGCTATCGATTTCTACAAGCTGTTCCAAATCGCGAATTGCGCCATATATCAATGAATCCGCATTTATCTCATCATCAATCAAGCGATTTACGACTGCTTGGGATAATTCTGTCAACTGTTCCGAATTTGCAAGGCGGGACTGCTCTTCTTCTAATTGTTCAAATTCCCCCTCTTTAATGGCAAATTCATCCAATTCATCCACCTGATATTGCAACAGTTGCTTGCGAGCTTCATTTTCTTGGCATTGTTGATGAAAATTTTGCACCTGTTTATATAGTTTCCGCCAACCTTGATATTGTGTTGCCATTTCCGCCAACAACAAATGTAAATTCGCATAGTTATCCACTAATTCCAGTTGGTAATCACTTTTTAGTAGAAGTTGCGGGGCGTGCTGACCATTCAAATGGATAAGGTATTGCCCAAGCTCTCGCAGTTGTGAAACAGGAATTGGGTGATTATTGACAAAGGCTTTGGAACGCCCTTCTTGATTGATCATGCGACGTAAAATGCACTCTTGCGGGTTATCTTCATCCAGTAGCTCGTGTTCCTTTAGCCATAAATACGCAGGGCTGTTCGGTTGCATTGAAAATGTCGCCGAAATGTCCGCTTTATCCGCACCATTTCGGATCATCGAACTTTCGGAACGATAGCCCAAACATAAGCCCAGTGCGTCAATCCCGATAGACTTACCCGCCCCAGTTTCCCCTGTAATCACGGACATTCCTTCGTTTAATTCAAGGGTTAGGTGGCGAACAATCGCAAAATTATTGATGGTTAATTGAGTTAGCATAAGAAAATACCCATACAAGATACTGTATGGGCATATAGTAAACCTGTTTTTATAAACAGTAAATGGGATTTGCAAAATTTTTTAGAGGCTATCCTAGATAAAACGATTGAAAAACCGACCGTACTTTGTATTTAGTTCATTTTTATTCCTGCGTTAATCTTGAAAACTTCGCGTTGCTGTACGGGAAGTCTAAACCGTACACGCATAGAATAATGATGAAATAAATCATGGCATTAAACCATAGGGACGGTGTTAGTCCGCCGGCGCTTAACGGTGGTGAAGGTATGCAGGTAAAAACGATACCGCTCAAAATAGAAAGTAGGGCGAGCCATTGATAAACGCGCATTCCGATAAAATACGGTGTTTGCGGTTCACCACGTAGGGACTCTTCCACAAAACGGAATGCGCCGTTGAGAATCAAATAAATACCGGCAATAAAGGCGGCGGATGTTTCCAATGTGGTTAAACGCCATAAAATAAAGAAAGTAAAAAAGTTTGCCAGCATCGAATAAAATTGGGTCGGATAAAGATTTTTGCCTTGCCAACCCGCCAGTTTATTGACTCTGGATTTCGGATGATAAAAACGGATGCCGGCGATATGTGTCGGTTTGCCGTGGCAGCAACCTTGCACCAAGCAGCGGCAGCGTCCCCAAAATTGAATCGGACTGGCGGCAAGCGCGGCAACCGCCATTAACTGCCAGAAGTCGATTGCGGAAAACAGCGCGATCAATATCACCGTGAAAATAACCCCCAGCACGCTGCCATAGTAGCCGAAAGGACGTAGTAATATTGACGAACCTTCCACCCATTGTGCCCATAATCCCGCTCCGACAAAGCCCGCGATACCGATAGCATACAGCACCCAAAGTTGCTCGGGCATAAAATAGCCCATAATCAAAAACCCGCAAAATCCGCCGATTGCCGCATAAAATCCGTGATTAATCAACCGCACTTTACCTCTGCGCCATTCGTGCCACGAATTGGAAATATTTTCGCATAAACGGAGTAAATAAAGGTATACGGGTACACGATAATGACTGAGCCAATAAGCGATGATACCGAATAATACATCGGCAATCGTATGGCTTTTGATAGTCAGGCAGCTTACCACAATCAAAGCACTGAACAGCCATATAATGCCACTGTAACGGTTATAACGAAGTCCGTAATAACGACCGACCATTAACGCCCAAAAGACGTGAAAAGAAGGAAGGGCTGCAACGGCGCCGTCCGTTTCGCGGTTCAAGTTGATTAAGCGGGTGAAAATATCGTTGTCGGCGATCGGTTGATAGTCCACCGCCGCAGGCACAACCAAATAGCAGTAGAAAATGAGCGCCATCCCCGTATAGGCTTGCAAAGCGAATGAACGCGCCTGTTGCTGTGTCGGCAGAATAAACGGCAACAGCAGCGCCAAAGGATAGAGTGCAATATAAAACAGCACCGTCCAACTGATAAACGGAACCGCCTGATCGAGTGCGATCTCGGTAAAAAATACGTCTTTACCGTTCCCGATAAAAATAAAGGCTTCGTAAATCACGAACCAAGGCAAAAATACGGTCAGCAACAGGCTACTTTTTTGTTGCAAATTGAGCGCTTGTAAGCTGTTTGACGGCAAATCAAACCAAGTACGGTGTTGTTCGGGTTGGTTGTGGAAATGTTTTTCAATGATTTCCCGCTCGAAGCCTAATACATAAGCCACAATAAACAAGACAAAAAGCGGTGAAACCAACCAAAATCCTGAGGAAGAATCAAAATACAAAGATAATCCGAAAGAAATCAGCGCCGCTCCCGTATAAATCGGATGACGAAACAGACGGTAAGCGCCGCGGGTCACATAATTTTGCGGCGGGAAGGCATTCATCGGCAAGCCGCGACCTAGTTTCCATAAACCGAACATCGCCCAAAGCATTAAAGCAAGACCGCTCAAAGCTAATATTAAACCCCAATAGGGAAATTGCGGAACGGGGATCTGCACGCTGCTTTCCGTATGTTGCGCCCAAACCACCAGTAGCAACGGCAAACCAAGGCAAAAAACGGCGCCATAAATTATTTTTTGCAGTGTAATTTTTATTTTTTCCATAGTACCCTCTCGTATAAAGCAAAGCCTTTTTCCGTTTGATTGGCAACGCTCAGTTCCGCCTCGCTTTTCCACTTGGTTTCCCTGCTTTGCAGGAACGATTTTTTGATTAGAAAACGTAGGAATTTAAAACGCTCGGTAATTTTAACTAAAGGTTCATCCTTAATTATCATCGGTCGGCGGAAATATAATGACAGTTGCTTTTCTTTAATTAATAAGACGTTATCGTTGATTTCAAAATTTTTAATCAATTCTCCGTTCCAAATCAGTTTTTTCAGCGTTGTTTCCCCCAACCATTCGATCCAAACGATACTGTGGTTGGCGGATAAAAAACGTCCCCAACGTAATTCGCTAATAGGAAGAAGCCATGGTGCAAAATTCATTTCTAAGGTTTCCGCATAGCCTAACCCACGATAAGTTTGTTGTGCAAATTCCAATTCAAAATCCGCTTTTGCCGTATGGCAATGCCAAATTAAACGACGCCTGCCCCGTTGATATAACGTAAGCGGTGAGATGTGACTTAAAGGCAGCCAACTACCGTTGAAGTTCAGCTTATTGTGTCTGATTTGGGCGTCGGATCTTTTAAGACGGCTTAAACGCCGATGTTCGAGGTTTTTACCGTTAAGCTGAGTAATAATGGATGAATAGGGGATGGAGATGCCGCCGATAGTTAAAGCAGCATCGTAAATGATAAATAAATTTCCCTGTTGATCGATTCCGTCAAAGTAATGCTTTTTCAGATGAAACATCGGATCCCCCCTTTTCGAATAAAGTGTGGTCACTTTTTTAGCTATTTTTACGTTAATAATACAATATGACTTGATGATCCTGCTCGGAAAGCAGAATGAAATTAAGTGCTTTTTATCGGTAAAATCGGTCAGTTTTTGCGGACTGTCAGGACTAATTCCTAAAATCACCACATTTTTTATTAATCTGACCGCTTGTTACTTTTCTAAAATGCTTTCGGCACAAGCAAATGCCGACGACCACGCCCATTGGAAATTATAGCCGCCGAGCCAGCCTGTTACATCAAGCACTTCACCGATAAAATATAAACCCTGAACGTTTTTCGCTTCCATTGTTTTGGACGAAATATAATCGGTATCAACGCCGCCCATTGTGACTTCAGCGGTACGGTAGCCTTCAGTGCCATTTGGTAAAAACTGCCAGCGATGAATAAAGTGATCTAAAAAGGCAAGATCAGCTTTATTCAGTTGAGCGATGATCTGATCTTTGATCATCTGTTGCTCAATCCACAGTTCGACTAGTTTTTTTGGTAAATGGCGAGATAATACGGTTTTTAACTGCAATTTCGGCGAAGATTGACGCAGTTCGTTCAAAATATCAAGGATAGAGGCGGACGGCAGTAAATCAATTTCCACCGTTTCACCCAAATCCCAGTAGTTTGAAATTTGTAGAATAGCAGGTCCTGATAAGCCACGATGGGTAAACAACATTTGATTGCTAAAGGTTTTATTGCGGTTGCTTACGCTAACGGGTAAAGCGATACCGGATAAGGTGGCAAAAATCTTATCGTTTTCTTTCCAAGTAAACGGCACAAGGCTTGCACGAACGGGGATAACGGGAATACCAAACTGCTCGGCAATTTTATAACCAAATGGGCTTGCCCCTAAGCCAGCCATTGACAAACCGCCTGTGGCAATAATCAGATTTTCCGTTTGATAGCTTTCGCAAGCGGTCTGAATGTGGAAAAAATTTGCAGATTTTTCGATGGAACTGACCGCTTGTCGAAGCTGAATATCTACGTTGCCTTTCTCACATTCGGCTTGTAGGAGATCGACAATCTGTTGCGAGCTTTCATCGCAAAACAGTTGCCCCAACTCTTTTTCGTGATAACAAATGCCGTAGCTTGCCACCAGCGAAATAAAATCCCAGTTGGTATAGCGAGCAAGTGCCGACTTGACGAAATGGCGATTTTGGCAAATATAATGGTTGGGAGTGACATCTAGGTTGGTGAAATTACAAAAGCCACCGCCCGACATTAAAATCTTCCGCCCGATTTTTTTGCCGTTATCCAGCACCAGTACCGATTTTCCCCCTTGCCCGATCTGTGCCGCACAAAATAAACCAGCCGCTCCGGCACCGATGATGATTGCATCAAATTGTTTCATATTGCCCTTTTTATTTGAAATTAGTATGGTTACCGCTAAAATAGCGTATCTCTCGTTATTTTATACCGATTATGTCGATGACGGTATATCAGAGAAAATCCCCAAAAAAACAAACTTTTCAGAAATTTCCCCATTTCCCTGCTAAAATACCCCCCTTTTGTAAATTTGATGTTGTTTTACAGGATACCCAATGACAGAACTCAATCACCAAATCAGCCAAATTATTGCCGCAGAGTTAGCGGTGCGATCCGAACAAATTTTTGCAGCGATGACGCTACTTGATGAAGGGAATACCATTCCGTTTATCGCCCGTTATCGTAAAGAAGTGACCGGCGGATTGGACGATACTCAACTTCGCCATTTTGAAACGCGTTTGCTCTATTTGCGTGAACTAAACGACCGCCGTCAAACTATTTTGAAATCCATTGAAGAGCAAGGCAAGCTCACTGATGAACTGCGTGAAAAAATTGAACAAACACAGAGTAAAACGGAGCTTGAAGATCTCTATCTGCCATATAAACCGAAACGCCGTACTCGTGGGCAAATTGCGATTGAAGCAGGGCTTGAGCCGTTGGCGGACAGCCTTTGGAACGATCCTAGCCAAGTACCAGAAACGGTAGCCGAAGCCTATGTCGATGTAGAAAAAGGTGTGGCAGACGTGAAATCTGCGCTTGATGGGGCAAGATATATTTTGATGGAACGTTTTTCCGAAGATGCGGATCTGCTTGCAAAATTACGTCAATATCTGACCGCTAATGCAACCCTTGAAGCGAAGGTGATTGAAGGTAAGGAAGAAGAAGGCGAGAAATTCCGTGACTATTTTGCTCACAGTGAGCTATTGAAAAATGTGCCATCACATCGTGCTTTAGCGATGTTCCGTGGGCGTAATGAAGGTATTTTGTCGCTCAATTTGAATGCCGATCCTGATGCGGAAGAAGGTAGCCGTTCAAGTTATTGTGAAGAGATTATTCGTGAACATTTAGGCGTACAACTTCGTCAGCAACCGGCAGACAGCTGGCGTTCGCAAGTGATTGCGTGGACGTGGAAAATCAAAGCCTTGTTACACCTTGAAACGGAATTAATGGGGGCATTGCGAGAAAAAGCGGAAGAAGAAGCGATTGATGTGTTTGCACGTAATTTATCGGCATTATTAATGGCTGCACCTGCAGGGGCAAGAAATACGATGGGATTAGACCCGGGTTTGCGTACTGGGGTGAAAGTGGCTGTGGTCGATAATACGGGCAAATTATTGGATACCGCCACGATTTATCCGCATACGGGACAGATGGACGCGGCAATGGTGACCATTTATAAGCTGATTAAACAGCATAATGTGGATTTAATTGCGATTGGTAACGGCACGGCTTCCCGTGAAACTGAGCGTTTTGCTAAAGAAGTGATTAAAGAGATCAAAGAGAATAAACCACAAACCGTGGTGGTGAGTGAAGCAGGAGCATCTGTTTATTCGGCTTCAGAATTAGCGGCAGCTGAGTTCCCTGAGCTTGATGTATCCTTGCGTGGTGCGGTGTCGATTGCTCGCCGTTTGCAAGATCCGTTGGCGGAATTGGTGAAAATTGAACCTAAAGCGATTGGCGTAGGGCAATATCAGCACGATGTTAATCAGTCGCAACTGGCACGTAAACTTGATGCGGTGGTAGAAGATTGTGTAAATGCGGTGGGCGTGGACTTAAATACCGCTTCTGCACCGTTGCTTGCTCGTGTGGCAGGTATGACGAAAACCTTAGCTCAAAATATTGTGGCTTACCGTGATGAAAACGGGCGTTTTAATTCCCGTTCTGATCTGAAAAAAGTCGCTCGCTTAGGGCCAAAAGCCTTTGAGCAGTGTGCTGGTTTTATGCGAATTTTAGGCGGAAAGAACCCGCTTGATGCTTCAAGTGTTCACCCGGAAGCCTATCCTGTGGTAGAAAAAATCTTACAAGCAACCGCTTCTACGTTGAGTGAGCTGATGGGTAATTCAACGAAAATTCATAGCTTGAATGCCAAAGATTTTGTGGATGAACAATTTGGTTTACCAACGGTAAACGATATTTTCAAAGAACTTGAAAAGCCGGGACGTGACCCTCGTGGTGAGTTCAAAACGGCGATCTTTATGGACGGCGTAGAAGAAATCAGCGATTTGAAAGTCGGTATGATTTTAGAAGGCACCGTCACTAACGTGACAAACTTCGGAGCGTTTGTGGATATTGGCATTCATCAAGACGGTTTAGTGCATATTTCAATGTTATCGAACAGCTTTGTTGAAGATCCTCACCAAGTGGTAAAAACGGGTGATGTGGTCAAAGTGAAGGTGTTAGAAGTGGATGTAGCTCGCAAACGTATTGCCTTAACAATGCGTTTGGACGATAAGCCAACGGATAAACGTGATACAAGCGGTGAGAAACGCAAAGAATTTGGCAAATCCGACCGCTTGCAGAAGTCTGAACGCCAAAGTTTTGGTAACAATGCTTTTGCAGATGCGTTGAAGGGGTGGAAGAAGTAATCTACTGCCAGTTGGGACAAAGTCATTTGACTTTGTCCTTTTTTCTTACAAAAAAACTAAACGCAAACGTTTGCTTTTGTTATAATGTTGCGAAATTTTCAATAAAAGGAACACAATTATGACAACATTAGGCACACCATTAACAGCAAAAGCAACCAAAGTGATGATGCTTGGCTCTGGTGAATTAGGCAAAGAAGTGGTGATTGAATTACAGCGTTTAGGCGTAGAAGTTATCGCTGTTGATCGCTATGAGAATGCCCCTGCTCAACAAGTGGCACACCGTGCTTATACGATTTCTATGCTAGATGGCAATGCGTTACGTGACTTGGTTGAAAAAGAGAAACCTGATTTTATTGTGCCTGAAGTTGAAGCCATTGCGACCGATACCTTAGTCGAACTTGAACAGGAAGGCTATCACGTTATTCCTACGGCAAAAGCGACCAAACTTACAATGAACAGAGAAGGCATTCGTCGTTTGGCAGCAGAAGAATTAGGACTAAAAACGTCCCCTTATCGCTTTGTGGATAGTTTTGAGCAATTTACTCAAGCCATTCACGAAATCGGTATTCCTTGTGTTGTGAAGCCAATTATGTCGTCATCTGGACACGGGCAGAGTGTTGTGAAATCCGACGCAGATATTCAACGGGCGTGGGATTATGCCCAACAAGGTGGACGAGCAGGCGGCGGTCGAGTGATTGTAGAAGGCTTTATCCAGTTTGATTATGAAATTTCCTTATTAACTGTTCGCCATATTCACGGCACATCTTTCTTAGCCCCGATTGGTCATATCCAAATTGATGGTGATTATCGTGAGTCTTGGCAGCCGCAAGTGATGTCTGAAACCGCACTGAAAAAAGCTCAAGAAGTGGCTGAAAAAATTACCACCGCATTAGGTGGACGTGGTATTTTCGGGGTCGAACTCTTTATTTGTGGTGATGAAGTCATCTTCAACGAAGTATCGCCACGTCCGCATGATACAGGTATGGTAACGCTGATTTCCCAAGAATTATCTGAATTTGCCTTACACGCCCGTGCGATTTTAGGTTTACCGATTCCTAAGATTACTTTAATCAGCCCTTCTGCGTCAAAAGCCATCGTGGTGGAAGGAAAATCAACTCAAGTCACCTTCGGTAATTTAGAAAAAGTACTCGCTGAACCACATACCAACATACGCTTATTCGGTAAAGGGGAAGTGAACGGGCATCGTCGCTTAGGGGTGATTTTGGCTCGTGATGAAAATGTCGAAAAAGCCCTTGAAAAAGCGAGACGTGCTTACGATAAATTAGAAGTTAATTTGTAAAAAATTAAGAGAAAGTGACCGCTTGTTGAGCTTTCAATAAGCGGTTACTTTTTGGCTTCTGTGTTATCAATGGTTTTGATCACCGCTCTGGACTTCTCATCCATCTGCACTTCAATTTTGTGATCCACCACCACATTCATATTAATGGTAATCCCCTCTTCCGGCGTTTCAAGCTTAACCGTTGGCGTACAAGCGGTCAGATTCAGGCAAAAAATTGCAAAAAGCGAGTATGCGGTTTTCATTGTTTATCCAATTGTTGATAGATTGAGTGTTCAATATTTTGCTCAAATTGCGAGCCGTAATTAATCAATTTCCACAGGTCGAACATATTCTCTTTATGGTGATAATTCAAATTGACTTTGGCTTGTTGATGTTCGGTCAGCCTTGAATGAATTTGCGCCGACAAATCCATATCGCCTTTGCCGTTCAAATTCACCGTTGCACTGAAATCATCAATTTCACTTTTATTGACCATATACGCCAAAATCTGCTCCGTATAGCCGCCCTGATTAATCGCCTTAAGCAAATCGGGAGTCAGTTTTAAGTAGGATTTTTCCGCTTGCGTCAACGTGCCGTTGCAAATATAGCAAGGTTTGCCCGAAAGCCAAAACGGAAAAACACCGTTGACTTTGCCGGTAAGTTCCAGTTGATGGTATTGAGCCAATTCAAGTATCCGTTCAAACTGTATTCCGTACAAATTCAAATAGGCAGGTTGCGTTTGCGGTAAAGCAAAATGTTCCACCTTGAGCTGCCCGTCCAACAGCTGTAAACTCAATTCCCTCAAGTAAAGCGGCTTGCGCTTACTGTAAGGAATATGTCCTTGAATTTTTACTTTGACATTCGTCATCGGCACACCGATATTCACTTCATCAATAGTCACGTCCAAGGCTTTTTTCAGCCCGATATCCACCTCATTATTTTTATATCGATAAGGCAGTGAAAAATCGATGCCGTTAATCTCACCGCTTGGTAGCGACACGGCGCCATTGCGAATAGCAAAATGCCCGCCTGCCGCCAGCCCGCGAGCAGCATTGGCGCTAAATGCGGTTTCGCCTTTAATCGTACCGTTAGTGATTACCCATTGATTTCTAAACGGAAAAAGACTTTGGAATACGTTCGCCGGTTGTTCCGACCAATAAAGCTTACCGATTAAATCACTCGCGTTTTTTGTGAGCTTACGGCGGGCAAACAGTTTAATCGGCCCGAGTTTATTGGCGGTCACTTCGCCTCTGAAATTGAGGTTTTCCACTTCGCCGTAAAAATTCACATTCGCCGTCGGTTGTTCCAGCACGCCGCCGTAATCAAAATTCACCTGCGGCGAGGACAGTTTGACACCGCCGGTTAAGTGAAATTTGGCATAGTCAAAATTAATCGGCTCGCTCAGTTTCAATTCCGTATTAGGAATATGTACGCCGTTTTGACGGATTTGAGTCAGATTGCCGCTAAATTCGGAAAGTTGCACTAAATCTTGATGCCATAAGCCACGTCCTGAGACGGCAAGCGGTCTGTTTAGGGCATTAATTTGCGAATTTCCCCAAAAACGCCAGTTCCATTGGTCTTTCACGGCGGCGGGATCGCTCGGATCTTGGAAAAAGTCCAACGCCCCCGCTTTAAAATTATTGGCGAAACCGTCCAAGCGCATTTCGATATGTTTAAAATCAGGGCTTTCTCCACGGAAAATCGCCTGTAAACGCCCGTTAATACCGTGTTTATCCACCGTGATCCCCGCCAGCGGAAAACGTAAGTCATTGATGGTTAAAAAACGTTCCGTTCCCGTCAAACGTAACAGCGAGCCTTGCAGAAAACGTAAAGTCAGATCATCAAACTTGCCACGTAAATCCAGTGGAATTGAACTGTATAAAATATAATCTCCCCGTTTAATATTGCCTGTGATTTGCAACGGAAACGTCAGGCTGTCAGCCTGAATTTCGCCCTGTGGGCTGCTGATCACGATGTTCCCTTTCCCTTTTTCGCTTTGTGTGAGTAAACTCACCCGCAAAGCCGTTTGAATAGGGTACAGATTGTCAGCCTCAAAACGGTTAGGGGTAATCGTCGTTGTGATAAACGCATTGAGCGGAATATCGTCTCCGATTTGCCAGTTCACTCTGCCTTGTTCGATCTTAAGGCTGTTAAAATCAAATTGAAAAGGCAGGTTGAGTTGATTCGCCGTTTGAATCGCCGAAGCCAGTTGCCACTGCCCTTGCAACTGATTACCCTGCTTTTGCCAAGTCAATGTGGAATGCCCCTGCGCTAAGCTCGGTTCCGTCAGAAAATGTTCAGGCAAATGCCATTGATAATTCAAGCTGACCTTTGTCGGCAAAGCCCACAAACGTTCATCCAATTCCGTTGAAATCTCGGCGGTATGTTTTTCATCGTTGCTCGGTTGATAATTTAAGTGTACCGTGAGCTGCCGATTTGCAAAATTTGCCTCGAATCCGACCGCTTGTTGTTTGACATGTGCACTCAATTTCCGCTGAAAAAGTGTCACCTTAATTTCACTCGGTGAATCCAGTAACGCTTTTAAACGATCGTGCATGTCATCGGGTAGATTTTTCCACGTCAGCGCTTGAATTTCCGCTTTTCCCTCGGGCAGCAAGGCGAGAAGCGTTTTAATCTGTTGCGAAGGATCCGATTGGCTTTTTTCCGTTTTGGGAAAAAGTGAAAAACAAGCGTAATCGACGGTCGCTTGATTTAGTCGAACGGCATGTTCATTCTGCCATTGCAGCGTTAAATCCTCCGCCGACACAATCGGACAATCTTGATAATACAGGGTGAATTGCGGAAGGCGGGCGTGATGCCAATGCGGTTCAATACCTTGAGGGATATGAATTTTCCAGCCGCTCGGTAAAACATAGTTAATGGTAGAGGTTAATTGAGTAGAGGAAAGCAACAGCACCACCCCTGCCATGAGGATGGCAAGTATTATCGCGCCGATTACCAATAAACTTCTACGTAACATTTAGATAATATTCGTCAACGGATAAAGCATCGCCAGGAAAGTCGCTACCGTCCAAGCGGTCGGATTTTTGATATTTTTTCCCAATAGCAGCCATGCCAACATCGCAAAAATGACAAACTGAGCTGCAAAAAAGACAAAATAGCTTTCCACCGGCATCGTCGGCATGATGTTCAAATGTTGGTAAAGCACAAACATCGTCCAAATATAACTACAAACCAAGGCGATCAACGCCGATAAAATCAGTAGTCTGAAAAAACCGTCCAAACGGCTTTTCGCCAACATCAAATACCATCCCGCCAATAAAATACCCAATAACAATTGGGCAAAATTATTGGCGCGAATGCCGTTAAACAGTGACGGAATTTCAAACCAGTAAATCGCCAAATATTGAATGATACCGATCGCTACGATACCGAACCCGCAATAGATCATGGTTCGGTAAAGCTGCTCGTCTTTCGGCAAACGCCAATAAATAAACGGAATAAATATTGAGGCGATGGCGGCGAGAATTGCCGGTGTATGTTTTGGCGTGAACAACACCGAATACAGAAAATTACCGACCGCAAAGACCAATAAAAACGGCAAAATAAAGGTTAAGCGTCCCTTTTGACCTGGGCAGATCTGCCCTTTTAACAACACAACCAGTGCGATTGCGCAAGTCACGAAAAACGCCAACAGATAAGGGGAAATAAAAATGGCATGCTGCGGGGCAGAATAATGATTTAATGCCATTTCAATAAACAGCATGATGAGTAACGGTAAAACGGCGTGTGTCGCCGTTTCAAGTTTAGACGGAGAATCGTGATTGTGTGACATAATAAAAAACGTAAAAATGATTTTGGTTCGAGATTATGCCATAATGCGCCCTGTTTTTTCTATGTTAATGAGGATTTCACCATGCGAATTTTACATACCATGTTACGTGTCGGTAACTTAGAACGTTCAATCAAATTCTATACGGAAGTACTTGGCATGCGTTTGTTACGCACCAGTGAAAACGAACAATATAAATATACCTTGGCATTTTTAGGCTATGCCGACGAAAGCGAAAGTGCGGTGCTTGAATTGACGTATAACTGGGGTGTGGAAAGCTATGAATTGGGTACGGCTTACGGCCATATTGCCATCGGCGTAGATGATATTTACGCCACCGTTGAGGCCGTTCGTCAAGCCGGCGGTAAAGTAACCCGTGAAGCCGGACCGGTATTGGGCGGTAAAACGGTGATCGCCTTTGTGGAGGATCCGGACGGTTACAAAATCGAATTTATCGCCAATAAAGATGCACAAAAGGCGTTGGGTTAATGACGGAAACCGAGCAACCGATCAATTATAATCTGCTTAAACACCGCTTCCGCGGCTATTTGCCTGTGGTGATCGATGTGGAAACCGGCGGATTAAACGCACAAACCGATGCACTGTTAGAAATTGCCGCCATCACCCTTAAAATGGATGATGACGGCTTTTTGGCGTTAGATCAGAAATACCATTGCCATATCAAGCCGTTTGAAGGTGCAAACATCAACCCCGAATCATTAAAAGTCAACGGCATTGATATTAATAATCCTGAACGCGGTGCCGTACCGGAAGAGATTGCCATTACGGAGATGTTCAAAATGGTGCGTAAAGCGATCAAAGCGCAAGGTTGCCAACGCGCCGTTATCGTGGCACACAATGCCACCTTTGACCAAGCATTTTTGCAGGCGGCGGTCAAACGGACTCTCGCCAAACGCGATCCGTTTCATCCGTTTGCCATGTTCGATACCGCCACGTTAGCCGGCTTTATGTACGGGCAAACCGTGCTGGTCAAAGCTTGCCAAACGGCACAAATTCCGTTTGACGGTAAGCTGGCGCATTCCGCCCTGTACGACACCGAACGCACCGCCGAGTTATTTTGCGCCATGGTAAATAAACTGAAAAAGTTAGGGGGCTTTCCGCCTAGCCTTCCCGACTAAATTCCAATCGGCAACAAGCGGTGAGTTTTTGCAAAATTTTTACAAAATCCGACCGCTTGTTCCGTCAAATAATTTCCCGTCAAGCACAAATTTTTACTTTCATTCCCCATACAGAAGCTATATCATTGCAAGCTATTTTACGGGCGCAATAATTGCGCCTCAGCCGTGCTGAATTTTTATTCAGTTTTTGCATTTTCTCAACAATGCCCTAGGGGGAAAACAAAAATCAATGGAAAAGTTAGAGCAACAAAAACCTATTATTGAGCTGAAAGCAATAACCAAACGTTATGGTGAAAAAACCATTATCGACGGTTTGGATCTCACCATTAACGACGGTGAATTTTTAACCATTCTTGGTCCGTCCGGTTGCGGTAAAACAACCGTATTGCGTCTCATCGCCGGTTTTGAAGATTTAACGGACGGTTCAATTATTCTTGACGGGCAGGATGTATCCGATGTCGATGCGGAACAACGTCCGGTCAATACGGTTTTCCAAAGTTATGCACTTTTCCCTCATATGACCATTTTTGATAACGTAGCCTTTGGTTTACGGATGCAAAAAGTACCTGAGGATCAAATTAAACCGCGCGTGATGGAAGCGTTGCGTATGGTGCGTTTGGAAGAAATGGCATCACGCAAACCGGCACAACTTTCCGGCGGTCAGCAGCAACGTATTGCGATTGCCCGTGCGGTCGTGAATCAGCCTAAAGTATTGTTATTGGATGAATCGCTTTCCGCTCTTGACTACAAATTGCGTAAAGAAATGCAACATGAATTGAAACAGTTGCAACGTCAGTTAGGTATTACCTTTATTTTCGTTACCCACGATCAGGAAGAAGCATTAACCATGTCCGATCGTATTATCGTGATGAACAAAGGTAAAATTCAGCAAGACGGTTCCCCGCGTGAAATTTATGAAGAACCGAGCAACTTGTTCGTTGCACGCTTTATCGGTGAAATCAACGTTTTTGACGCCACCGTGATTGAGCGGGTCAGTGAAAAAACCGTCAAAGCCAATGTAGAAGGACGTATTTGTGAAATCTACACCGATTTGCCGGTTCATCCGAATCAAAAACTCAAAGTCTTGCTTCGTCCGGAAGATATTGTGATTGAAGAACTCGATGAAAACGAAAGTGCCAAAGCGGTGATCGGACACGTGAGCGATCGGACTTATAAAGGGATGACGCTTGAGTCTAACGTTGTGTTAGATCATAACCAAATGAAAGTCTTGGTCAGCGAATTCTTCAATGAAGACGATCCGCACATGGACCACTCTGTCGGTCAAAAAGTGGCGTTAACATGGCACGAAGGTTGGGAGGTTGTACTCGACGATGAAGACTGCTAGTAAGAAATTCCAAAATGTTACTGTGGCGGTTATCTTCGGTTGGTTAATTTTCTTTGTATTAATCCCGAATTTGCTGGTGTTATTCACCAGTTTTATGACCAAAGACAGTAGCGAACTGATTGAGTTTACCTTCTCTGTTGACAGTTATTCCCGTTTGGTCGATCCGCTGTATTCTCAAGTACTGTGGAATTCGCTTTATATGGCGGGAATTGCTACGGTAATTTGCTTAATCGTCGGCTATCCGTTTGCCTTTATGATTGCCAAATTACCTGAAAAATATCGCCCGATTTTACTTTTTTTAGTGGTGTTACCGTTTTGGACCAACTCACTGATTCGTATCTACGGAATGAAAATTTTCTTGGGTGTAAAAGGCGTGCTAAACAGCACATTACTTTCGCTGGGCATCATCAGTGAACCGATCCGCATCCTGAATACGGAAATTGCCGTAGTTATCGGTTTGGTTTATATCTTGCTTCCGTTCATGATTTTACCGCTTTATTCTTCTATCGAGAAAATTGACGGGCGTCTGTTGGAAGCGGCAAAAGATTTGGGTGCCAATGCGTTTCAACGTTTCGTGAAAATCATTATTCCGTTGACCATGCCCGGAATCGTGGCGGGTTGCTTATTGGTCTTACTGCCGGCTATGGGCATGTTCTACGTTGCAGACCTATTAGGCGGCGCGAAAGTATTGCTTGTAGGGAATATCATTAAGAGTGAATTCTTGGTAACGCGTAACTGGCCGTTTGGTTCCGCCATCAGTATTGCATTAACTATTTTAATGGCGTTGATGATTTACGTTTACTACCGTGCAAACAAACTGATGAATAAGAAAGTGGAGTTAGAATAATGAATCGCGTATTGAAAAGCTTTTTTATGTTTGTCGTGTACGCATTCTTGTACATTCCAATCATCATTTTAATTGTCAACTCCTTTAACGCAGATCGCTACGGTTTAACGTGGAAAGGCTTCAGTTGGAACTGGTATGAACGTCTGTTCAACAACGATACCCTTATCCAAGCTGCAATCCATTCCGTTACCGTTGCCTTTTTTGCCGCAACATTGGCAACATTGATCGGCGCATTAACTTCAATTGCGTTATACCGCTACCGTTTTCGCGGTAAGCAGTTCGTCGGCGGGATGTTGTTCGTGGTCATGATGTCACCGGATATCGTTATGGCGGTATCGCTACTTGCCCTATTTATGTTGGTCGGTGTATCGTTGGGCTTTTGGTCGTTATTGTTTGCGCACATTACCTTCTGCTTGCCTTATGTGGTCGTGACGGTTTCTTCCCGTTTAAACGATTTCGATGCCAAAATGTTGGAGGCGGCAAAAGATTTGGGCGCAAGCGAATTTACCATTTTGCGTAAAATTTTGTTACCGTTGTTATTACCGGCAATTGTTTCCGGTTGGTTACTCAGCTTCACGATTTCATTGGATGACGTTGTCGTATCCTCTTTCGTGACCAGTGCAAGCTATGAAGTGTTACCGCTGAAAATTTTCTCCTTGGTAAAAACCGGGGTAACGCCTGAAGTCAATGCATTAGCCACCATCATGATTATCTTCTCGTTGGCTTTGGTCATCTTAAGCCAATTGGTATTACGTAAGAAAGATTAATTCATCATTTCTATGTTGATTAAGGGCGAACACCGGTTCGCCCTTAATTTTTGCAAAAAAACCGCATAATCCGACCGCTTGCTCTGTTATTTTATCCAGTTTTCCGCTATCCTTACGCCTTTATTTTTGACGGAAATATCACAATGATCGGACGACTTCACGGTAAAATTCTCGAAAAATCCCCGCCTGAAATGGTGCTTGACGTACAAGGCGTCGGCTATGAATTACTCTTGCCGATGACCAGTTTCTATAACCTTCCCGCCGTAAACGAAGACGTAACGATTTTTACTCATCTTGTTGTACGCGAAGACGCCCATTTGTTGTTTGGTTTCGCCCAAAAACAAGATCGCGCCTTATTCCGTGAATTAATTAAAACCAATGGTGTGGGACCGAAACTGGCTTTAGCGATTTTATCGGCGATGTCGGTTTCCCAATTTGCTACCGCCGTAGAACAAGAAGAACTGGCGAAACTAACCAAAATTCCTGGTATCGGGCGTAAAACCGCAGAGCGTTTACTGGTTGAGTTGAAGGGCAAATTTAAAGGTATGGCTCAAAGCGATTTCTTTGTAGAACAATCTTCAGAGACCCATATTGTCGCACATGAAAGTAACGACCCTGCGACGGAAGCAGCTGAAGCATTGGTCGCTTTAGGTTATAAACCTGCTGATGCCGAGAAGATGATTAAGAAGCTCAATAAATCAGGCATGACAAGCGAACAGCTTATTCGAGAAGCGTTAAAAAATGCGTTATAAATTTCGGGCATGAATTAAAATATGATAGAAGCAGACAGAATTATTAGCGCATCCGCTAAAAATGAAGATGAAACCATAGACCGAGCGATTCGCCCGAAGATGCTTGCCGATTATGTTGGTCAGCCTTCAGTGCGAGAGCAGATGGAGATTTTTATTCAAGCCGCCAAATTACGGAAAGATGCCTTGGATCACCTGTTGATCTTTGGTCCGCCGGGATTAGGCAAAACGACCTTAGCCAATATTATTGCCAACGAAATGGGCGTGAATATTCGTACCACATCGGGACCGGTGCTTGAAAAAGCCGGTGATTTAGCCGCCATGCTGACCAATCTTGAGCCTTATGACGTGCTGTTTATTGATGAAATCCATCGTCTTTCGCCTGCCATTGAAGAAGTGCTTTATCCTGCTATGGAAGATTATCAGCTTGATATTATGATTGGCGAAGGCCCTGCCGCACGTTCTATTAAGTTGGATTTGCCACCGTTTACATTGGTTGGTGCAACGACCCGAGCCGGTTCTCTCACCTCACCGTTGCGCGATCGCTTCGGTATCGTGCAACGCCTTGAGTTTTATTCCGTGGAAGATTTGACTTCTATTGTGAGTCGTAGCGCTAACTGCCTGAATTTAAATCTTTCGCCTGATGGTGCATTTGAAATCGCCCGCCGCTCACGTGGTACGCCACGTATCGCCAATCGTTTATTACGTCGCGTGCGAGATTTTGCCGATGTGCGTAACAACGGCGTGATTTCCTCCGACATTGCCAAACAAGCTCTAACGATGCTAGATGTGGATTCGGAAGGCTTTGATTTTATGGACAGAAAACTGCTTTCCGCAGTGATTGAACGCTTCGACGGCGGTCCCGTCGGTTTAGACAATCTAGCCGCCGCTATCGGTGAAGAACGGGATACGATTGAAGATGTCCTCGAACCTTATCTCATTCAACAAGGCTTTTTACAACGTACGCCTCGGGGGCGAATTGCGACCTCACGGACGTACAGCCATTTTGGTCTTACCAAAACCGACTAATCCCCTCTTTTACAAGCGGTCTGTATTTGTGAAAAATTTGCAAAAAATTCTCCCAAACAGACCGCTTGTATTTTGAACAAAACTATCCCATTTTCGTGACATCATTCGCATAACGACAAAATACTTTCTTTTCACTTTAACAAAAACTTTACAAACTAAAGTTTTTACGATACTAATTAAGCCTTTCTCACAACAGCTTATGGAGACATGTCTATGCAAACAACATTTACCCGTTCTTTATTGGCAAGTGCGATTGCGCTTGGTCTTTCCGTTTCTGCTTTTGCGGCAAAAGTGCCTGAAGGCACTGTGCTTGCAGAGAAGCAAGAAGTCATTATTAACAACAGCTCGGAGCCATCCAGTTTTGACCCGCATAAAACGGAAGGCTTCCCGGAAGCACAGGTTTCATACCAATTACTTGAAGGTTTAGTGACTAAAGATTCAGCGGGTGAAGTGATTCCGGGTATGGCGGAAACATGGAAAAACTCGGATGATTTCAAAACATGGACATTCAATTTACGTAAAGATGCAAAATGGTCAAACGGCGACCCGGTTACCGCACACGATTTTGAATTCTCTCTGAAACGTTTAGGCGATCCGAAAACCGCATCACCTTATGCGAGCTACTTAAACTATCTTCAAGTTGAAAATGCACAAGACATCATTGATGCGAAAAAAGCACCAAGTGAGTTAGGCGTTAAAGCCCTTGACGATTACACTTTAGAAATCAAATTAAGCAACCCGGTACCTTACTTGGTTGATATGATGACTCACCAAACTATGCTTCCGGTGCCAAAAGCTGTGGTTGAAAAATTAGGTGATGCATGGGTGAAAAAAGAGAACTATGTCGGTAACGGTGCTTATAAATTAGCAGAACACGTGATCAACGAAAAAATCGTCTTTGAACGTAACCCGCTTTATTGGAATGATAAAGAAACCGTGATTAACAAAGCGACATTCTTAATGATTCCAAACTCAAGTACCGATGTACAACGCTATCGTGCGGGTGATTTACATATCACCAGCTACGCATTACCGCCGGAGCAGTTCCCGACACTCAAAAAAGAAATTCCGAATGAAGTGTTTGTAACCCGTACACTTTCAACCTACTTCTATGAGCCAAACAACGAAAAAGCACCGTTTAACGATGTGCGTGTACGTAAGGCGCTAAACCTTGCGTTAGACCGTAACGTGATTACGGACAAAGTATTAGGTCAAGGTCAAACCCCGACTTACGTGTTTACGCCGCCGTACATCACAGAAGGTCACTTAGTCCAACAACCTGAATATTCAAAACAAGATATGGCATCGCGTAAAGCAGAAGCAATCAAATTGTTAGAAGAAGCAGGCTTTAGCAAATCAAATCCACTTAAATTTACGCTTTTATATAACACCAACGAAAACCACAAAAAAGTGGCGATTGCAGCGCAATCTATCTTAAAACAAAACACGAACGGTATTGTCGATATCAAGCTTGAAAACCAAGAGTGGAAAACTTTCTTAGATACTCGTCGTAGCGGTAACTATGATGTAGCTCGTGCAGGTTGGGCAGCTGACTATAACCAAGCATCGACTTTCGGTAAATACTTCTTATCTAACTCAAGTAACAATACCGCACGTTATAAGAGCGAAGCTTATGATGCAGAAATTAATGCAGCATACAAAGCGGGCAATGCAGAAGAGCGTGCAGCAGCCTATGCGAAAGCCGAAGCACAGTTAGCGAAAGATTATGCGATCATTCCTATCTATAACTATGTCAACCCACGTTTAGTCAAACCATTCGTGAAAGGTTATGAAGGTAAAGATCCGCAAGATGATATTTTGTTAAGAAACCTATATATCATTAAACAATAATTTTTTGTAAGCGGTGCGATCTTCTTAAAAATTTGCAAATTTTTGAGACGATCGCCCCGCTTGTTTTATTTATTAAGTGTGGATTGGAGATTTGCCTATGTTGAAGTTTATTGTGAAAAGAATTTTAGAAGCAATTCCGACGCTTTTCATTTTAATTACATTTTCATTCTTCCTCATGCGTCTTGCACCGGGTAGCCCGTTTACCTCCGAGCGTGCTTATCCGCCTGAAGTGATGGCGAATATTGAAGCGAAATATCACTTAAATGAACCGCTATATAAACAGTATTTCATTTACTTGGAAAACCTGTCTAAAGGGGATTTCGGACCGTCTTTCAAATATAAAGATCAAACGGTGAATGATTTGATTGCCTCTGCATTCCCTGTGTCGATTAAATTAGGGATTGTAGCCTTTATCTTTGCGGTCACATTGGGATTATTAGCTGGAACGGTCGCCGCCTTGAAGCAAAACAGCAGGTGGGACTATATTGTGATGTCCTTTGCCATGACAGGTGTAATCATGCCGAGTTTCGTCTTTGCGCCGCTATTAGTGCTGTTCTTTGCCATTTACTTAAAATGGCTACCCGCAGGTGGTTGGAACGGCGGACAACTTTATTATATGGTCTTGCCGGTATTGTCATTAACCATCGCTTATGTGGCAGGGATTGCACGTATTACCCGAGGTTCGATGATCGAAGTGCTACATTCTAATTTTATCCGTACCGCTAAAGCGAAAGGCTTACCACTGAGCAGAATTATTTTCAAACATGCTTTACGTCCTGCGTTATTACCTGTCATTACCTATTTAGGTCCTGCATTTGTGGGGATTATTACCGGTTCAATGGTAATTGAAAGTGTATTCGGTTTACCGGGTATCGGACAACTTTTCGTAAACGGTGCATTAAACCGCGATTACTCTTTAGTGTTAAGTTTAACGATTTTGGTGGGCACATTAACCATTACCTTTAATGCGATTGTGGATATTCTGTACGCCGTAATTGATCCGAAAATTCGTTATTCATAAGGAGTCAGTGAGATGTTAAATAACAAAAAGAATCAAGAGCTTGCTGAAAAATTGGCGGAGCAAAATGCCGATCTGATTTTAGAAGGTCGTAGCCTTTGGCAAGATGCTCGTCGCCGTTTCTTCCGCAATAAAGCGGCGGTTGCCAGTTTGATTATTTTATTCTTTGTGGTGCTGTTTATTACCTTTGCTCCGATGCTTATGCCGTTCAGCTATGAAGATACTGACTGGAATATGATGAGTGCCGCACCCGATATGGAGTCAGGCCACTACTTCGGTACAGATGCTTCAGGGCGTGATTTGCTTGTACGAATTGCCATGGGCGGACGGATTTCATTGATGGTCGGGATTGCCGGAGCATTAATTGCCGTTGTGATCGGCACGATTTACGGTGCGATTTCAGGCTATGTCGGCGGTAAAGTGGATATGGTGATGATGCGTTTATTGGAAATCTTAGGCTCATTCCCATTTATGTTCTTCGTGATTTTATTGGTGACATTCTTCGGGCAAAACATTCTCTTAATTTTCGTGGCAATCGGGATGATTGCATGGTTGAGCCTTGCCCGTATCGTGCGTGGACAAACCCTCAGTTTGAAAAACAAAGAGTTTATTGAAGCGGCGATTGTCTGCGGTGTGCCAAAACGCCAAATCATCTGGAAACATATTATCCCGAACGTATTAGGTATCGTGGTCGTTTATGCCTCACTAGAAGTGCCTTCCCTTATCTTATTTGAATCTTTCTTAAGTTTCTTAGGCTTAGGCACACAAGAGCCGATGAGTAGCTGGGGGGCATTATTAAGCGATGGCGCAGCTCAAATGGAAACATCGCCGTGGTTATTGGCATTCCCAGCCTTTTTCCTCTGCTTAACCTTGTTCTGTTTTAACTTTATTGGCGACGGTTTACGTGATGCCCTCGATCCAAAAGATAGATAGGAGATCTCATGTCAGCGATACATCATTTACTTTTAGATGTGCAAGATCTGCGTGTCAATTTTAAAACTCCCGATGGCATGGTCACCGCCGTAAACGATCTCAACTTTACACTGGATGCAGGGGAAACATTAGGGATCGTAGGAGAGTCCGGTTCAGGCAAATCTCAAACTGCTTTTGCGCTAATGGGCTTATTGGCGGCAAATGGGATTGTATCAGGCTCGGCAAAATTTCGTGGTAAAGAGTTAGTTAATTTACCGACTGCGGAATTAAATAAAATCCGAGCCAATGAAATTGCGATGATCTTCCAAGACCCGATGACCTCGTTAAATCCGTATATGAAAGTCGGCGAGCAGTTGATGGAAGTGTTAATGCTCCACAAAGGCTTAGGTAAAGAAGCGGCATTCAATGAATCGGTCAAAATGTTAGATGCGGTGAAAATGCCGGAAGCCAAAAAACGTATGGGCATGTATCCCCATGAATTTTCAGGCGGTATGCGTCAGCGTGTGATGATTGCCATGGCATTGTTGTGTCGTCCAAAATTATTGATTGCCGATGAACCAACCACCGCATTAGATGTGACGGTTCAAGCACAAATTATGACCTTATTGAATGAACTCAAACGAGAATTCAATACTGCCATTATCATGATTACCCATGATTTAGGCGTGGTTGCAGGGATCTGCGATAAAGTGTTAGTCATGTATGCGGGAAGAACGATGGAATACGGCACGGCGGATCAAATTTTCTATCATCCTACCCACCCTTATTCGATTGGTTTAATGGATGCCATTCCACGTTTAGACGGACAAGCGGAAACCTTAGTCACCATTCCGGGTAATCCACCGAATTTATTACAATTACCAAAAGGTTGCCCGTTCTCGCCACGTTGTAAACATTTTTCGTCTCAATGTTTAGTTGCACCACAACTAGAACGTTTAGATGACGGTCGTTTACGTAACTGTTGGATTCCAGTGGAGAAGTTTGCCCTATGAGCCAAAATATGACAGAGAAAAAATTGATTCTTGAAGTCACAAACTTAGATGTGAACTTCAAAATTAAAGATAAAAAGGCCCTCTTTTTTGCCAAACCACAAACGCTCAAAGCGGTCAATAACGTATCGTTTAAGTTGTATGAAGGAGAAACCCTTGGTGTTGTGGGCGAATCAGGCTGTGGTAAATCGACCCTAGCTCGTGCCATTATCGGCTTGGTTCAATCATCGGCGGGGAATATTGTGTGGTTAGGCAAAGATTTGAGCCATCAATCGAAAGCGGAATGGAAAAACACCCGCAAAGATATTCAGATGATTTTCCAAGATCCGCTAGCCTCACTCAACCCTCGTATGAATATCGGGGAAATTATCGCAGAGCCGTTGAAAATTTATCAACCACAGTTAAGTGATGCGGAAGTGAAAGAACGTGTACAAGCGATGATGATGAAAGTAGGCTTATTACCAAACTTAATCAACCGCTATCCCCACGAGTTTTCAGGCGGACAATGTCAACGTATCGGAATTGCCCGTGCGTTAATTATTGAGCCGAAAATGATTATTTGTGACGAACCTGTTTCGGCGTTAGATGTATCGATTCAAGCACAGGTGGTTAACCTATTGAAATCGTTACAAAAAGAGATGGGCTTATCGCTGATTTTCATTGCCCATGATTTAGCGGTGGTCAAACACATTTCCGATCGTGTGTTGGTGATGTATTTGGGGAATGCGGTGGAGCTAGGTACGGATGACGAAGTGTATAATCACACTAAACATCCTTACACCAAAGCGTTAATGTCTGCCGTGCCGATTCCTGATCCAAAATTGGAACGCAATAAAGAAATTCAATTACTGGAAGGGGATTTACCGTCGCCGATTAACCCACCGTCAGGCTGTGTGTTTAGAACACGCTGCCCGCTTGCTGATGAAAGTTGTGCGAAGGAAAAACCGGTGCTGAAAGGCAACGATAGCCATTTTGTCGCTTGCTTTAAAGCCTAAATACAAGCGGTCGGATTTGCAAAATATTTTGCAGATCCGCCCGCTTGTGATATATCAAACCGATTAAATAAATCGTTCTTTTATCTCTTTACTACCCATTCCAAAAATAACGCACAACATGGAAGTAAATCGGTGCGGCAAAACAAATCGAATCGACTCTATCCAACATGCCGCCGTGTCCGCTGATCATATTTCCCCAATCTTTGACATGGTGATCCCGCTTAATCGCCGACATTACCAGTCCGCCGAAAAAGCCCATCAGGCAAATAACCAAACCAATTCCCGCTGCTTGCCAATGGCTGAACGGCGTAATCGGCGCCATCAATGCGGCAAGCCCTGTTGCAGAGGCAATACCGCCTACGGTACCGGAGATGGTTTTAGACGGCGATAAAGTCGGCATAATTTTAGGCCCGCCAACGGACTTTCCCCAAATATATTGCAACACGTCGCTCGCTTGTACCGTCGCAATCATAAAAATCAGTAACAGAATATTGTTGCTGCTGTCAAAACCGTCCAATTCCAAGAACAGCAATGCCGGTACATGTGATAAACAGAAAATACAGATCATCGCCATCCACTGCGTTTTTGCCGCCCGCGCCAAAAACTGTTCGGTATTACCGCTCAAACTCGCGACAATCGGTAAAATCAAAAAGCCGTACACCGGGATAAAAATCGAAAACATTCCGTACCATTGTGACCAAACAAAATAATATTGTATCGGGAGCAACAAATAAAAGCAGACGACCATGCTGTAATAATCGCTTCGCTGCCGATAAACCAAAGTCATAAACTCACGTAATCCGACGAAAGAAATTAAAAAGAACAGAATAATCGTACCGATATGCCCGAACAGAAATGCGATAAACAGCACAAGCACCATTGCCCACCATGCATTGATACGATCAATCAGATTCACTATCGTCGTATTTTGCGCCCCGTATTTTTGTTTCAGCAACTCTCCAATCACACCGGCAATAATCAATACGGCAAACACTGAAGCAAAAATATAGCCGACTTGCTGAGAAATCATACCGCCTCCTTCCTTTCCGGTGCTAATGCCAACAATGCCGCTTGTGCGCGATCAAGAAAAGCCTGTTTCTCTTCCCCGTCATTCCATTGTAACGGCTCGCCAATACGGACTTCGCATAATAGCGGTACCGGCAACCATTTGCCTTTCGGCAACACCCGATTAATATTGTTAATCCAAATCGGCACAAACTGCACATCAGGATTACGTTTTGCCAAGTAATAAATTCCCGTTTTAAACGGTAACAACGGAATATTTTCATCGGTATTGCGCGTACCTTCAGGAAAAATAATCAAAGAATGGTCTTTTAACGCTTCCGTCATTTGTTCGGTGATCGCTTTCGGATCCTCACTTTGTCGGGGAATAAGTAAACCGTTAAAGACACTCTCGATAATGAATCGCTTAATCCGCCCCGATTGCCAATATTCGGCGGCGGCAACCGGGCGAGTGTGGAGCCGCCAGCGGGCGGGCAGTGAATTCCAAACTAAAATGAAATCACCGTGACTGCTGTGATTGGCGTAATACACTTTCCTTTCCGGCTCAAACGCTATTTCATAGGGAGATTTCGAGCGAACCCCGGTCAAAAAAGAAACAAACCGACAAAGTATATGGTTGGTCAACCACACCAACGCCTTTTTGATGCACCGTTTCATCGCCTATTCCTTAAGATTGTAAAAACAGTAATACCAACTGTGCCGCCGTCGCATAAACAATATATTTCCACAGTCTTACCGCACCTTCTGCGCGCGCTTCAAGCGGTCGGTTTCCTAACGATTTTTTCAAATTCAATTCATCTAACGAACGATCGAGTTCTTCGGTGGTGAGATGGTGATAGGCTAAGTCCACGAAAAGCAGTTGATCGAAATACACCCTGACATGCAGATAAATGAGTAGCGCAGCCAACAGCACTTGTAGAGAAAATGAACTGCCTCCTGACTGAGCTGCTAAAACCAAAATAACCAAATTAGCAATGCCGATATAACGGGCGGTTGCCAATAAATTTGATGTAACACGCGCGTGTGCAGACATATGTCCTCCTTAAAAGAATGAACAAGCGGTCAGATTTTCGCAGAATTTTGCAAATAGGCGATCGCTTCTTTTACCGCTTGCTCAGTTGCAGGCGGAAATACCATATTCGGGCGGACTCGGCGCAAATGTTCGACAGCCTGAGCAATCGTTTCACAACCGCCGAATACAACCAACCAAACGACCGTTACCGCCGCGCTGCGCCCGTAACCTAAAGCACAACACACCAATACGGACGCATTGCGTTGTCGGCAACGTTCCACGGCCTGTGCCGCATAGGCTAAATCACCGACCTCCGGGGTTGCCATATCCAACATCGGCACGCTGACATAATCTGCCGGCGGATGCAGGCAAGGATATTCTCCGCACATATCCACCACGGCATCGAACGCCTTGGCTTGAGTCACCGAACCGATATAAACCCCTTGTTTCACTTCACTGTATTTCGCTTTGTTTCTCAACCAACAAGCGATATTTACTCGGATACAGATGAAGTTAGGGAATAATAGCCACGAAGAAGCGGCGGAGAGTTTGCCGTCTTGCTGTTTTTGGAAAACCCGAATGCCGCCCCAGCCGTGTGCGTAGGCAACCAGTCCCAACGCCAGACTTATCCAAATAAACCATAACCATGCACCGCCGAAAAACGCCGGTATCGCCGTGAGTACGAAACCAATCAAATACAATCTCATTTGAGCCAAGCGGGAAGCCGTGATTGTCTGCCATTTTCGCAACGGGCTCGGCTGCTCATAAGGCAATGCCCAAACGACTAACCAACCGACCAATGCGCCCGTCGGTAAATCAATAAAGTGATGTTGATAGGTGGTAAGAATAGAGACGGCGATTAATCCTAACCATAGCAGCAACGGAATACGCCACGTTTTCGGCAAATAGCGCCAATAAAACATGCCGACAATCACCGTCAAAATAATATGTAAAGAAGGGGCTTGATTGTAAGGTTGATCAAAAGTGGCCAACGACGCAAACAAATAGCCTGAAATCCCCGTTGTTTCAGGTTTTGCCCAACTAAATTGCAACGGGAAAAGTAAAAAACACCCTACCGCAATCACTTGCGCCACGACTAAATGCGTGATGTAGCGGTGCAATTCCTGACGAGAGTGGGCAAAGAAAAAGGCAAGGGAATACATCACGTTGAGCGACCAATAAGGCACGATCGTCCAAGCTAAAAACGGAATATGTTGTTCCCACGCATAAACGATTTCGGGTACGTCCGCCCGTTGTGCGGTAAACCAATTGCTCAAACCGTAACTGGCGTAAAACAACATGCCGACTGCCAGTAAATAACCTAAACGATGTCGCAAATGTTTCATCATGGCCTTGCTCTCTTATTTGCAAAATAAAACGCAGAACCGACTGCTTGTCCGCCGCCACACGGCATTTATTTTTTCACTGCCAAGCTGACGGTAAATATGCCGTCCTCATCAATCCATTGGTGAATTTTCTCAAAACCGGCTTTTTCAACCAGTTGATCCATTTCTTGTTGACTGCGACGGCGCATTACCCAATCCGGACTGCCCTCTTTATGGCTGGTTAAACAGCGGGCGATCAGCTCCAACTGCGGGTGCCAAGGCTGACCGGTGTAAATCAAGTAACCGCCGGATTCAATCGCATCACCGAATCCGTAAATCGAGTTCAATATTAAATCATTATCGGCAAACAGTTCATGTAAACCGGAGACAATTCCCAAGGTCGGACGAGGCGAAAGATCACGGTAATTGCTGCGATCATACGCATTCACTTCATCAAAGGTCACCACCTGTTGCAAATTGCGCTCTTCTATCAGTTTCCGCCCCGCCGCCACGTTAATCGGGCTGTAATCCCGCAGACGGACTGAGTCGGGTAAACTTTCCTCCGTTAATGCGTCCAGCACATAGCGCCCGTGACCGGAAGCAATATCCAATACATGAACCGGTTTACCCGCTTGGCGCAGTTTTGCCATTGCCATGTAAATCGCTTTGCCGATATTTACTTTGCGCTGCCGAATTCCGCGCCAACCGATTGCATTCAAGTAATTTTTATCGACCATCAGCCCGAATTTATTCGTTCCCTGCGGCTCATTGTGATATACATAATCCAAAGTTGAACCCGAATCGTATCCCGTTTCTTTGCCGATTCTGAGTCCTTCGCTCCAATTAGCACCTAATTTCATCAACCAGCGATAAGCCGCCCAAAACGCCCCTCGCGGACTATACGGGGACAACGGCGTTGCCAATTCATCCGCTTCGATACGGCTTTGGCTGTGAATATGCGCCTGCGTGACATCCACGACGGACAGCGGTTGATTAAAACGCTCACGGATAAAACGGCGCATTTCTTTAAATGCCGCTTCCCGTTGCTCCTCTCCTAAGGTATCGTGATAAAAACCGTCTAATACATGGCGTTCTTTAATATGGCTGCCCAAACGATTGTAAAAATCGTGCTGAGGTTGATGATGCACGACCCAGTCACTCCCCGAAATCAGCAACTGAATCGGTGTGGTAATTGCCTGTGCATCAGCCACTACTCTATCCGCCGCGTCATATAATCCGAGTAAAATACGTACGGAAATTGCACGAGCGATCAACGGGTCGTTGTTATAACTGTCTTGCCGCGCCTTATTGTGCGTCAGGTAGTGGGCTTTTACGTAACTGTTGACAAAGAAATTGCCTCGCCATTTATACATCAATTTCAATCCTGCTCGGGCGAACGGCACATACAATTTCACTTTAAACGCCGGTGAAGCCAATACCGCACAACGAATTTTCGGTGCGTAATCATGCAGCCACGTCGACACCAACACCGCACCGACGCTTTGCGCAATCACCGCAATATTTTCCGGCTGAATACCATATTCCCGCCCGATATGTTGAATAAAATCCTGAATATCGGAAACCGACGTCCCCAAACTCGGGCTGTCACCCCGCTCACCCGGGCTTAACCCGTGCCCGCGCGCATCCCAAGCAAAATAGGTAAAATCATCAAAACCCAGTTCATCGGCGACAAACATCATCCGTCCGGAATGCTCGTGTCCGCGGTGAAATAACACTATCGCTTTGTCCTGACTACCGTCTTTTGCCGGGCGATAACGATAAAATAACTGCGTATTATCGGCTGTGGTAAAATATTTTTCCTGCTCAATGAGACTTTGCATGAATGACTCCTTTATGCTTACGCTAAACCGTTTTTTACCCGTCTGTAACAGGTAATCACCAAGGCAACACACGCCAACCACATAATAATCGTGAAACTGAAATGAAACTTACCGACTATGGCGTACCACAGCGCCAACGCACCGATAAAAAACGCCCGATCGCTTTTACCGAAAGGCCCGTCATAGCGGCGCCCGTTATGACCGTGAACCTGACCAAGCACACCACAAAATTCCGTCAGTACCGCCAAGAAAATAAACAACCCGATTTGAAAGCCGTTAAACGGTGCAATAAAGGCAAACGGCAAATAGAGCGCCGCATCGGCAACAACATCCGTCAGTTCGTTTAAATAGCCGCCTAATTTTGATTGCCAATGAAATTCCCGCGCCAATATACCGTCAATCGCATTCAATGCCATCCGTAAGAAAAGCCAAATCGGTAACAACCAAAATAAAGCGGAAGAAAAAGAGAAAAGAGAAAGGAAAAGACCAAGAAAAACCGATACCCAAAAGGCAAAAAGCGTGACCTTATTTGCCGAGACTCCTTGTCGATCCAATTTTCGTGCAATCGGACGGAGTAAATCTTGAAATTTCGGTTTAAGTGCGTAGATGCTCATCGTCAACACCCCGTAGAAGAAATATTGAATGCATAGTAGCGGTTAATTTACCCCAAGATCAAGTAAATTCCACCGAAATTGATTTCAAAATCAAAAGAATAAAGATAATACAAAAAGAGCACACTATTATTCCCTCCCCCTGTAAACAGGCGAGGGGGAAAGAAAATAATCTATTTTATCTCTAAAATGATTTAAATTTGATAATGCTGATACCACTGAGCCAGTAATATACCGGCGTTGACCGCCACGTTTAAACCACTGTTTAACGGATTGGCGAAAGATAATTGCACTGTAGTATCTTCCGGATATTCTACGTCGTTTGCAACCGTTTCACTTAATACAAAAACAATTTTCGGATTTAATATAACTTTAGCTAAATTTTTAGCCTGTTTTTGACGGGTTAAATGAATAATTTGATAACCGGCTTGGCGTAATTGCGTTAACGCAATTTGTTTATGTTTGGTTTCTAATGCATGAATAAATTCCAAACCGCCTTCGGCAACACGCGCCGCATGACTCGAATGCAAAATATCGTAGTTTTCAACAATAATGCCTTTGACGCCGTAAAACGCACAAGTACGTATCACACCGCCGATATTTTGGGCGTTATTGACACCGTCAAGCAAGACGAGACAATCTTGTTGGCGATTGGCTTGCAAATAGCCTTCCAGTGAATACGGTGCTGTTTTTTTGACCAATAAGCAGATTTCGCCGTGGTGTTCCGTTCCGGTGACCCGCTCCATTTCGTCTTTATCGACTACGTGATAGGCTTTTTTCTGTTCGGCTAAATAGCTGAGCAGATCGCCGGCTTTTTTCGCGCCCTCTACCGTTGCCCATAAGCGTACGATGGCTTCGGGACGTTGTTGAAACACGGTATGGCAAGCGTTTTCACCGTACACCTTCATTTCCGTGGCGCGATTATGGCGGATTTTTTCAGGCGCACGCGGAGAAAGCGGACCGGTTTTTTTCTCCGTCGTGCGGTTATCACCTTTTACGCGGATTTGCACAACACCGTCACCGCCGGCTTTTTTCCCTTCCGTCGGATAATTTAACGTGTCATGACGCTTTTCAGCGGTTGGTCGGACACGTTTATCTTGTCTCGGTTTACGTTTATCGTCGCGGTTTTCGCGAAAACCCGGTGATTTAAATTGCGGCTCATGGCGTTCGTCGACGGTTTTAAAACGGGGTTGGTTGGATTTGAATTTCATGTTCATAGGATGTTTCTGTCAATATCGGGAAGGAATAGGCAAAAGTATAACAGAGATTTGCAAAATTCTTTAACAATCTCACCGCTTGTTGCTCCCGATCTATTGATTCAAGACGCGTTTTTCTTTGCTTAAGTAGCGCGAATTTGATGACGGCTATTTCTTTATCCGACAACTTTATCTATAATCTTTATCCTTTTATGTTCTTTAAAATTCGGTGGAAATATGAATCCAATGTTAAACATCGCTATTCGTGCGGCACGAAAAGCGGGCAATATTATTGCAAAAGGCTATGAGCAAGCGCCTCAAGACACACAAGTCACCCACAAAAGCTCAAACGATTATGTGACGGAAATCGATAAAGCTGCCGAGGCGGCCATTATTGAGGTGATCCGTAAATCTTACCCTGAGCATTCGGTTGTCGGGGAAGAATCGGGCGTGTCTGCCGGTACGAATACCGATGTGCAATGGGTGATCGATCCGCTGGACGGCACAACCAATTTTGTCAAACGCTTTCCGCATTTTGCCGTGTCTATCGGTATTCGCGTGAACGGTCGAACCGAAGTCGGGGTCGTGTATGATCCGATTCGTAATGAATTGTTCACCGCCGTTCGCGGTGAAGGTGCGAAATTAAACGAATTCCGTTTACGCATTGATAATGATCGTCGTGATCTGGCTGCCGCCGTCTTGGCGACGGGCTTTCCGTTCAAAGCCGCTCAACATCGCCGTACACATTTAAATATGGTTGAAGCCTTAATGGATAACGGCGTTGCGGATTTCCGCCGTACCGGTTCGGCGGCATTGGATTTAGCCTATGTCGCAGCGGGTCGTGTAGACGGCTATTTTGAAATCGGTTTGAAACCGTGGGATTGTGCGGCGGGTGATTTGATTGCCCGTGAAGCCGGTGCCTTAGTCACCAATTTTGTCGGCGGAACGGATTACTTAACGTCAGGCAACGTCGTGGCGGGTAATGCGCGTACGGTCAAAGAGATACTCAATACCATTCAACCGGTGTTGACCGAAGATTTAAAAAAATAATTGTTAACCCAAAGAACACCGACAAGCGGTCGGTTCATCGCAGAATTTTGCAAAATGTCCGTCGAATCCCACCGCTTGTTTCGTTGTATCGTGTTCAAATTGTTGAAGAATAAAGATAAGTATGATGCAAAAGACCTACCCTCTTTTAAGCCAAATCAATTCACCGGACGATTTGCGTTTACTGCCGAAAGAAAAATTACCACCGCTTTGTGATGAATTGCGTGCTTATTTACTTGAATCCGTCAGCCAAACAAGCGGACATTTAGCCTCCGGTTTGGGCGCGGTAGAATTGACCGTGGCTTTGCATTATGTTTATCAAACGCCTTTTGACCAACTGATTTGGGATGTCGGCCACCAAGCTTATCCGCATAAAATTCTGACCGGTCGCCGCGATCAAATGCATACCATCCGCCAAAAAAACGGTTTACATCCTTTCCCATGGCGTGAAGAAAGCCCGTTTGACGTATTGAGTGTCGGACACTCCTCGACATCAATCAGCGCTGGGTTGGGCATTGCCGTCGCCGCAGCAAAAGAAAATGCCGGGCGTAAAACCGTTTGCGTGATCGGCGATGGCGCCATTACCGCCGGTATGGCTTTTGAAGCAATCAATCACGCCGGTTCCATTCATACCGATATGTTGGTGATCTTAAACGACAATGAAATGTCGATTTCGGAAAACGTCGGTGCCTTAAACAATCACCTCGCCCGTTTATTCAGCGGCTCGCTCTACAGCACCTTACGCGAAGGCGGTAAAAAATTACTGTCCGGGCTTCCGCCGATTAAAGAATTCGTACGCAAAACGGAAGAACACGTCAAAGGTTTCGTCTCGCCGGTAGGCACCATGTTCGAAACCCTCGGTTTTAACTACATCGGTCCGATTGATGGACATGACATCGAAGAGTTAATTGCCACCTTAAGCAACATGAGAAATCTTCCCGGTCCGCAATTTCTACATATCAAAACCAAAAAAGGCAAAGGCTATGCGCCTGCGGAAGAAGATCCGATCGGTTTCCACGGTGTACCGAAATTTGACCATACCAGCGGCAAATTACCGCAAACCAAATCGGCACCGACGTATTCCAACATTTTCGGCGATTGGTTATGCGAAATGGCGGAACGCGATGAAAAAATTATCGGCATCACGCCGGCAATGCGCGAAGGATCGGGAATGGTGGAATTCTCCAAACGTTTTCCTCAGCAATATTTTGACGTTGCCATTGCCGAACAACATGCCGTAACATTCGGTGCCGGGTTGGCGATTGCCGGTTACAAGCCGGTAGTAGCAATCTACTCCAGCTTTTTACAACGCGCCTACGATCAATTAATTCACGACGTTGCGATTCAAAACCTGCCGGTGATTTTTGCCATTGACCGTGCCGGCATTGTCGGTGCGGACGGACAAACGCACCAAGGTGCGTTCGATTTGAGTTTTATGCGCTGCATTCCGAACATGACCATTATGTGCCCGAGCGATGAAAATGAAATGCGCCAAATGCTCTACACGGCTTATTGTATGAATTCGCCGGTCGCGGTACGTTACCCGCGCGGCAATGCCCAAGGTGTTGAGTTGCAACCGATGCAAGCGTTGGAGATCGGCAAAGGCAAAGTGATTCGACAAGGTCAAAAAGTAGCTATTCTCAATTTCGGCACACTGTTAAACGAAGCCAAACAGGTTGCCGAAGCACAGGATTACACCTTAGTCGATATGCGTTTTGTCAAACCGCTTGATCATGCCTTGATTGAAACGTTAGCGGAAACGCATGATCTGCTCGTAACCTTGGAAGAAAACGCGATTCAAGGCGGAGCGGGAAGTTTCGTTAATGAATATTTGCAAATGATCGGCAAGATCAGACCGCTTGTGATGATTGGCATTCCGGATGTCTTTGTGCCACAGTCCACTCAAGCGGAAGCTTATGCCGATTTAGGCTTGGATGCGCAAGGCATTGCACACAAAATCCGCCAAGCGCTTAACTAAATTCTCCGAATGAAAAACCTCATAAGTTGTTATGAGGTTTTTCGTTACTAGTCCAACATATCCGCCAGAAGAAACTGCAATACAGCATCCATCCTTAAATGCGGTAACGGCTGGTCAAACTCGACCCGTCTCGGTTCAAACTGATCGAACTCAAATCGATGATACTGCCAATAACCGGCTTCGGGCAACCGTGCCGGCACACTGCCCGGATAAAGGGTAACCCGTTTTTTATCCGATGAACGTATCCCTCGAATGGCTTTAAAACTTTGCCCGTTTTGGGTGGCGATCACCGATTCCGTCGCCCGAATCGCCGACACCGCCTGATAACCGGTTTCAATTCCTTCAAATTCGGCATGTCTTCCGCCCTCTTGAACCAATTGGCGCATTAAACTCTCCAAATTCGGCAGCTGCTCGCCGGTAATATGATCCGCCTTCGTGGCAATAAATAATAATTTATCGATATTGGAGGAAAACAACCGACTAAACAACGAACGGTTGCCGTAATGAAAGTGTTTAAACAGTTGCTGTAAACCGATTTTCATTTCAATAAAGGCTTGTTGACTGTGATTCAACGGTGTCAGACAATCGGCAAGAATCACTTGTCGATCGAATTGCGAAAAATAATCTTCATAAAACGGCTTCACGATTTTTTGCTGATAATGCGTATAACGTTTTTTCAGCGTATGAAAAACACTATCGCTCGAACTTTTTTCCAACCGTTCCCATTCGTTTTCCGTTAGCTGAAGCAAAGGGAAAAATTGATAAACCGGCGCGCCGCGTTCGATATTCGGTAAGACAAATCGTCCCGGCTGAATATATTGCATCCCTGCCGCTTTGCATTGTAACAAATAGTCGGTATACATTTCACTTAACGCCGCCAGCCGGTTTTCGTCCGCTTTCGCCGTGAGATCCAACCGCTCGACCTGTTCCAACCACGGTGCCGCCAATTCCGCCCGAAGCCCTTTATGCACCGACTGCTGCGCTTGCGACCACGCTTTAAACGATTGGGAAAGTAGCGGTAAATCCAACAGCCATTCTCCCGGATAGTCAAAAATATCCAAGTAAAGTGTGCCGGTTTCTTTTAAATGACGCAGCAGACTGTCTTGTCGCTGATAACGAATGGCAAGCCGAATTTCACTGATACCGGTGGTTGACGGACACCACGACGGCGGATCGTTTTCAAAACAAGCGCGATTTTTATCATATTCAAAACGCGGTACGGTTAAATCATGTTGTTCAACCCGCTTAACGGAAATAATCTGTCGATTACGTGCCGGTGCAAATAAATTGAGGTGTGCATTGTCGCCCGTATTAATATGTAAAAGTTGATCGACAAGACTGGTGATAAATGCCGTTTTACCGCTACGGCTTAACCCCGTTACGGCAAGGCGGAGGTGATTATCCAAACCGCGTTGGACAAATTTATACAGTTGATTTTGAAGTTGATTAAACATGCTGTATCACACTAAAGTTTTAAAAAGAAAGGTGCAACACGTGCACCTTACCCCCTACTTAATTAATTCGAAACGTTGTGCCGGAAAAACAATATCGTTAACTCGAACTTCCAGCGTATATTGCCCGAGCGGATCGCGGTGATCAAACCGCCAACAACGCTGAATAAACTCATTACTACTGCTCGGTAACGTCATGCTGATTTGATGACGCTTTTTGTCTTCCGACGATACGGTCGTACCGGCAGGATCACCGAATTGCGCTTCTGCCGGGGAATGGAATATTTCCGTCACGCTGTTTCTCGCCTGAAACGGCATATTTATCACTACCCAACATAGTTGCTGCCCTTTTTTACCGACCGAATATTGCGTACCGATTGGTTTTGCCACTTTATTGGCAGTATCGTAAACGGCTAAATTCAACATTGGACGCTGCTCCGGCTGCTTTTGCACATTTTGTGCCGCTACCGCCACAGACAGCATACTTAATACTATCCCTAACGTTTTTTTCATTTATGACTCCGATTCATCATTTTGTCGTTGATATGCTTGTCGCAATTGTTGTGCAACCATCGCAATCGCCTCGCCGCTACTGACACCTTGTTGCATAAGCTGTTGAATCCGCTCGACGGCTTGTTGTTGCTGTTCGTGAGTTAAACTCAGAAGCGCATTATCCATTTTGAACCTCGTTAAGTCTAATAAAATCCCCGTGAAATAATGTAAAAAAGGCGTTACTGCCGATCAAGCGGTCAGTTTACGATGATATTTGACAAATTAGGGATCACATTAATTCACATATAGAAAAAGTGTGGCAGTCTATCATAGTCTGAAGCCTATATTGAAGGTGATTATTGATTGATATCATTTCTCATTGACGCAAATAATCCGATTGCATTATGCTGCCTACCTATTGTTTTTCACAAGTCAATTTAAGGTCGTATATGAAACTACTCAAAATCCTCTTTTTAAGTTTAAGTACCATGCTGTTATCCGGTTGTTTTACGTTACTTAATTGGGAGGACCGCGAACCCATATCTTCAGGTAACCAAAAGGTCGAAGTGGATGAAGATAATCTCACTGCATTTGGCATGGTAAAATCAACCCAGCAGCTTGTGATGATAGGGGAAAAATATTGGTTTGTCGCGGATGCCGAAAGTTCGAAACAAATCAAAGCATTGATTGACGCAAAATTACCGGAAACTTTTAATACCTATGGGTTACAAGTCGAATTAGATAAAGAGGCAAAAAACTGGAAAACCAACGTAGGTATATCATACACTACCGCAGATACTCAGGCTGAAATTACCAAATTAAAACAATTAGGATTTGAATCTCGTTGTCCTGAATGCCCAAAAGACGATCAATATGTTCAACAATACCGATTACAAGGACAACTCTACAAAAAAGCGGATATACAAATTGCAGAGTCAGGTAAGTTAAGAAGAGCCATTCCCGTAAAATTAGTGACAGAAAAATATCAAATAAATGGTGTTGGCTCTACGCTTGCTGCCATAGCACTAACGCCAATCACTTTAGCATCTGATATTGTGACTTTACCGTTTCAAATATGGTTTCTATCTCTAGATAGCGGTGATATATTTAAACCTTAACCAATTCATGTTTTGATAAGGCGTTCAGAAGTTTGAACGCCTTATTTCTTATTTAAAGTCCCACCCAAACCGTTCAAACAAACTTAACCACGGCTGATCAAGTGGTGCGTTTATTTCAATTTTTTGCAAACTTTTCGGGTGAATAAATTGCAAGCGGTTGGAATGTAAAAATAAACGCTCACAACCCGTATTAGCGATTAACGCACGGTTTTGATGTAAATCGCCGTAGTTGGTATCGCCCATAATTGGGTGAAACAGGTGCTTCATGTGACGGCGAAGCTGATGTTTTCTACCTGTTTGCGGAAACAGTTGCACAAGGCTGTAACGTGCCGTTTGAAATTTGCCTGCGGGATAAGGCATCTCGACCGTTGCCAAGCCTTTATAATCGGTAATCGCATCTTGTGCTTCTTTCTCTTGAGAAAACTTATCGGCAATTTTATCCAGCTGAACTTTCAGGGGATAGTCAATCCGCCCTTCACCTTCCAAATAACCACGAACGACTGCCAAATAGCTTTTTTGGATCTGATGTTGTTCAAACAACTGGCTCATGGTGCGAGCCATATCGCTGTTAAGAGCAAAAAGCAACACACCGGAAGTCGGACGATCTAGACGGTGAATCGGAAAAACGTGTTGCCCGATTTGATCTCGCAACGTCTGCATGGCGAACACGGTTTCATGTTTATCCAACCAACTGCGGTGTACTAACATACCCGCAGGTTTGTTAATCGCAATGAGTTCATCATCACGGTAAAGAATCTCAAGTTCCATTAGCTTTTCAACAAGGTTTCAAGTTTAACTAACGGGGCGTGAAGTGCGTGTAGATAATCCAAATCTTTTAACGCTTCTTCTAAGTAAGGCGATACAGCAAAATTACGGGGTAATTCTGCATTGGCCTCTAACAGGGCGTGCATTCTCGGTAAGAAAATCCATTGTAACCACTGGGTTGCAGACAGTGTGCTGACACAAAACGGCTCGTCATTGGCTAAGGCTTCTTCAGACGGTGGCGTGGCTTCCCACAGATTATGTACTCGCAAGGCGATTTCGAGATCGGTTAAGTGTTGTTTTACTTGAGTTTTCATTGGTTGTCCTTTATTGTTTCCATTATTTCCCTTCCCCCGCAAGCGGGGGAAGGTGCCGAAGGCGGAAGGGGGGCATGCAAGCGGTCCGATTTTTACAACATTTTGCAATCTCCATTCGTCGTTTCTCTTTAAACAGAAGAGAACTCGGCAAAAAATTGCTTGCTAATATAAGGACAAAATATGCAAAATCAACCCACTATCCTTCAGAAGATTGTTCAAGACAAAGCTCGTTGGGTCGAGCAAAAAGCACAAGCTTTTCCGTTATCCCAATTTCGACATCAATTAACCCAAAGTGATCGCAGTTTTTATCAGGCTCTTGCAAAAGGTTCGCATGATCTGCCCGCTTACATTTTAGAATGTAAAAAGGCATCTCCGTCAAAAGGGCTGATTCGAGCAGATTTTGATTTAGATGCGATTGCTCAAGTCTATAAACATTATGCTTCAGCAATTTCAGTGTTGACGGATGAACAGTATTTCCAAGGGGATTTTTCTTATATCAACCAAGTTCGCCAACAAGTCGAACAGCCTGTTCTGTGCAAAGATTTTATGATCTCGCCCTACCAAGTCTATTTGGCACGTTTTCATCAAGCGGATGCGATTTTATTAATGCTGTCGGTGGTTGATGACGATACCTATCGTGAGTTAAGCGAATTAGCTCATTCTCTTGGTATGGGCGTACTGACGGAAACCAGCAACGAAGCGGAATTTGAACGGGCTTTAGCCTTAGGGGCGAAGATTATCGGCGTGAATAACCGCAACTTGCATGATCTATCCATTGATATGAACCGCATTGTGCATTTGGTGCAAAAATATCAAGATCGTATTCCGAAGGAGACCCGTTTAATCAGTGAGTCGGGCATTTACAATCATCAGCAAGTCCAGCAAATCAAACCGTTTGCTCACGGCTTTTTAATTGGCAGTAGCTTAATGGGCAATCCGGATCTGAATAATGCCGTGCGAGCGGTGGTGTATGGCGAAAATAAAGTCTGTGGCTTAACCCGTCCGCAAGATGTGCAAGCGGTTTATCAAAATGGGGCATTATACGGTGGATTAATTTTCGCCGAAAAATCGCCACGAGCCTTATCGTTACGCCAAGCACAAGAGCTTGTGGTACAAGCCCCGTTACGTTTTGTCGGCGTATTCCAAGATCAAGCGGTCAGTTTTGTGGAAAAAATTGCAAAACAGCTTGAACTGTTTGCCGTGCAACTTCACGGCTCGGAAGATGAAGCTTACATTGCAGAACTGGCGGAAGCATTTGACGGAAAAATTCAAATTTGGAAAGCCATTTCCGTGAATACACAGACTCAATTTCAACAAAATCCATTAGTTCAGCGTTATATTTTAGACAGTAAACAAGGCGGTTCGGGAGAAGTGTTTGATTGGTCGTTGATTCCAAATGAGATCAAAACCAAAGCGTTATTGGCAGGCGGAATTGGTTTGGACAATATTGATCAAGCGTTAAAACAAGGTTGTTTAGGTGTCGATCTGAATTCGGGCGTGGAATCTGCAAAAGGGGTGAAAGATGCGGGGAAAATCTCAAACGTATTTCAACGGATATTCAGAAACAATTAGGCTGTGAGCTATATATTAGATAAATACCGACGAAGCCCCTACGTCGGTATTCCTATTGTAATCTCAAAAGCACGAGCCAAATAACTGTATCGTGCACTTATTTAATTTGAAATAAGTAATTTCAGATCTTGAGTCATTTTCTCAACTAAAATATCAGCTCCGGTTTTCGATAAATGATCCCCATCAGTATATAGCATCTTCTCACGAGAGCCATCCGCACTTAGGAAACATTCACCATATTCGCTCTCGTTTGTTTTACACAAATAACGTGATGGAGCAATAAAACCAACCTGTTGCCGTTGAGCAATTTGTCGTAACGCATTTTCCAATTCCGGAAATGTAATTGCCCGTCGATACAATTCTCCCTGTGGGATTTCATTATTTCGTTCCGCTCTGAAATATGCCCGCTCTGCACTAATATACCAACGCGGAACATTGGCTATAACGATAATCTTACTTTTCGGAGAAGCTTTTTTAATTTGTTCAATCGTATTATCTAATCCTGTAGCGATATTCTCTACCGAGGTCGGTGCTTTTTCAAAATACCACATACTATGTAAAAAAATCACATCATAATGCGTTTGCGTAATTTCCTTCAAAATACGTTCATTAATAACCGAACAATTCAACCGTAATAAACTATTCCAACCTAAAATCGGCGGACATGCCGATTGGTTTAATTGAGTTAGAGCGATATTATTCTTTTCAGCAAAAGTTGATAACCCTTGATATAACGATGCGGCATGGCTATCGCCCCATAGTAACACTTTTAAATCTTGTTCATTACGTTTATCAACATAACAAGACGGTTCTTGCTGTGTAGCATTATCATTTTGGATTAAACATTGATGGCGTCTCGCAAATTGGTCCCATTGATAATCGGGTTTAATTTCACGGGATTGGAAATAAAAATGTCCGACTATCCCAACAATAAACAACATTACACTCCCAAAAAAACTGTATATAAAAATCTTTCTGCTGAGAAACAAATTTTTATTTCTAAAGGGTGCCTCAACATATTTCCAGGTAAAGTATGCTAATACTAAAGAAAGTAGCGACAAACCTAACATTGTTAGAAGATCTGCGTGAAACTCTGCTTTAATACGGGCTAATGCAAATAAAGGGTTATGCCATAGATAAGCGCTATAGCTGATTAAACCTATTTGTACCATAGGTTGTATTGACAAAAATTTGCCCACCCAAGTCTTAGGTGTTGCAAATATGATTATCAGTGCTGCTCCAGCAACAGGGACCAAAGCTGAAACACCAGGAAAAACCATGTACTTATCATATAAGAATATAGCAATTAATAATAATGCCATACCAGCAAGGCTGCCTAGCTGGTTAGCCATTTTGCTTTGTTCGGATTGCTTATAATGTTGGAAATAACAAGCAATCAAACTACCCGCCAATAGTTCCCAAGCTCGGAAAGGAAGCAGATAAAAAGCGGACATCGGCGTGCGGTGAACCATCCATTCTGCGGCAATTAAACTTACCACTGCGATGACAAATAACACCCACGCAATTGATTTACGGAAACCTATCCGCCACAATAACAGAATTAATAGTGGAAAAAAGAAATAATATTGCTCTTCAATTCCCAAACTCCATGTATGCAAAAGGGGCTTCAACTCTGTTGCGACATCAAAGTAACCACTTGTCCACCAAAACAACATATTCGATGAAAATACGGTTACTGCCGCAATGCTTTGAGAAAAGGCCTTCATTTCAGACGCCATTAGTTCTGAAGAAACCAGAACCCATGTACACGCCAATACGAAAAACAGAGCAGGAAGAATACGTCGAAAACGACGCTCATAGAACGTAACAAGAGAAAATTTACCTTGTTCTACTTCAGATAAGATAATGGAGGTAATTAAATAGCCACTGATGACAAAAAATACGTCAACACCGACAAAACCACCTTTAAAGAGAGGTACTCCCGCATGAAACAAAATCACCGGTAATACAGCCATGGTTCGCAGACCATCAATTTCACGACGATATTTCATCTTTTCTTTCAAATATTAAGGAGACAAATCACCCTTAATTCGTGCATAAATTATATTTATATTAAAGCTAAACGCTTTAACACACCCGAGTCAAACTCTCGAATCCTATCATAGAAAAGAAAAAAATCAAATAAAGCACAGATGTCTTATTCCCGCGATAACGCTTCGACTGGTTTTAACCGCGTTGCATTCCTTGCGGGGAAATATCCGAACAGGATGCCGATAAAGGATGAGCAAAGAAATGCCACCAAAAATGATGAAAAGGTGAATTGCATTTTAATGCTGTCCGTCAATAATGAAAAAATCCAACCGAACGACAACGACAATAACACGCCGATAATGCCGCCGATTAGACTGACGGCGGCAGACTCGATAAGAAATTGGTGAAGAATATCTTTTTCTTTCGCACCAACTGCAATACGAATACCGATTTCTTTAGTTCTTTCTATTACCGATACCAACATAATATTCATCACGCCGATGCCGCCGACCAACAATGAAATAAACGCAATCGAAGATATCATGAGCGTTAAAGCCTGCGTCGTTCGGTTTAAGGATTCTAGAAATTTACTGCTACTGAACGTGAAAAAATCTTTACCGCCGTGCTTCGCGGTTAATAGGTCAACAATGGCACTTTCCGCCGCAACCGGAGAAATATCTTTCGCCAGCTGTACCGTGATTTGTTGAAAGTAGGATTGATTGTGCAAACGGCTGGTGAACGTGCTGTACGGTAACCAAACCGTTGCCCGCTGACCTTCACTAAATAGTGAAGACGATTCCACGACACCGATGATAGAAATCGGCACATCACCGATAAAGATCGTTTTATCTTTTGTTTTTTCACTTCCAAAAATTACCGCTTGAGATTTTTTATCAATAATGCCGACGGCTCGGTTGGTGTCTATATCCTGTTGATTAAATAAACGTCCGCTGAGTAACTGATAATTTTTTAACGTAAAGAAATCTTTGCTCACACCATTTATTGTACCGTTCACCGTTTTGTTCAAAAATCGAACGGGCAATTCCAAAGCTAAATTCGGTGTTGCTCCGGTTAAATACGGTTGATGACGGAGCAAATTCAGATCACTACCATTAAGTGTTTGGATTTTATGGGCATCCGAGTCTCCCCACCCTTTACCGGGGAAAATATCAATCACGTTACTGCCTAACGTACTATATTCATTCAGTACTTTATTTTTTGCACCTTCGCCTAAGGCAATGACACAAACGACGGCGGCAATACCGATAATAATTCCCAGCATTGTCAAAAAGGTTCTGATTTTATGTGCTTTCATCATGCTGAATGCCATGACGACCGATTCGTTATAACGATGTAATGCCGATAACCAATTGTACGAAACCTTGGCGTTTTTATGCCGCACGTTATTCTCTACATCATGAGCCTGTTGAAGATTCACACCGCTATCTTCCGTAATTTCACCGTCTTTAATATGGATAATCCTGTCGGCATTTCGGGCTATATGCATATCGTGGGTAATTAAGATCACCGTATGCCCTTGGCGGTTCAGTTCTTTCAATACCGCTAATACTTCTTGACTACTATGGCTGTCTAACGCACCGGTCGGCTCATCGGCTAAAATAATTTCACCGCCGTTCATTAATGCGCGAGCAATACTGACACGCTGCTGTTGTCCGCCGGAAAGCTGTGAAGGCTTATTCTTCAACTGTTTTTCCAATCCTAATCGACATAAAAGAGCTTGCGCTCGTGCCGTTCTTTCGGTTTTATCTGTCATAGAATAAACGGCCGGCATCTCAACATTTCCGACGGCGTTTAAATGCGGCAATAAGTGATAGCGCTGAAAGACAAATCCAAAATGATGGCAACGTAATTCGGCCAATTCATTCGAAGATAATGTGGCGATATTACGCCCTCTGAACCAATATTCTCCCTGATCGGCTTGATCTAATGCCCCGAGAATATTCATTAATGTGGATTTACCTGAACCGGATGCGCCGACGATCGCAATCATTTCTCCCGCATAAATTTTCAGATTAACGGATTTCAATACCCTCGTTTCTGTCGATCCGTTGCGGTAATACCGCTCCACATTTTTTAATTCAATTAACGCCTGTTTCATCATAATGTGATATTGTATTGCTCTTCATTAAACGGAACGGAACCGCCCGACAACACGACGGTATCCCCTTCTGCCAATCCTTCAACGATCTCTACGTTTGCGTCGTCTTTTAGCCCTGTTTTCACTTCAATTTGTTCTTTTTTACCGTTCTTATGTAAAACCGTAACATAATACGTATCCGGCGAAATCATTTTGCCCAAGGCGGAAAGCGGGATAGTCAATACGTCTTCACGTTTATCCAACATAATCGTGACGGCTGCCGTCATGGAGATACGCAATTTATGCTGAGGGTTGGGGACGTTAAACATTGCATGATAATAAATTGCACCGGAAGAACTTTCACTTGGTTCGCTAATATGTACCGGCGCCAATTTCACCGCATCAATATGTGTATGAAACGGCTTGGCTGGCTCACCCAATAAGGTAAAAGTAACCGGAGCACCTGCCGCGACATGAACGACATCCGCTTCCGAAATTTTGGCGTTGACTTTCATGGTGTCAATATTTGCCAATCTCATTAAGACCGGAACCTGCTGAGTGGTTGCCAATGTCTGTCCGCTCTGCGCAATCACTGAAATCACAACCGCATCAAGAGGAGAACGAATTTCCGTATAGCCAAGCTCCGTTTCGGCTTTTTCCACTCTTATTTTTGCACTGGTTAAATTACTTTGTGCCATACGAATTTCCGTTTTGGCAATTTCCAATCTGCTTTTAGCCTCTTCTACCTCTTTTTTCGCCGTAGAATTGGTTTGATTTAATTTATAGTGGCGTACCCAATCTGACTGTAACTGTTTTAAATGAATATATTTTGCTTGTAAATTTGCTTCGGTATTTTCCAATTCTGCTTTTGCCAGTTTTAATTCCGTTTCCGCCAAACGCGGATCAATAACAGCCAATAAATCTCCTTTTTTTACCGATTGCCCTTCCTTAACCAAAATGCTTTTAATCTGCCCTGAAACCTGAGCACCGATATCCACCTGTTCCGATGCTTGTAAAATACCACTGGCAATCACATTTTTCTGCACCCGCCCTTTCACTACGGGAAAAGTAATATCATTATTTTTTTCTTCCTCAACAAAAAAATAGAAAAACAACCCGCCAAAGATCAATACAACAAGCATATATTTCAGACTTTTCATGATTTTCAAAATATCCTCCTTAGCAAAGGTTCAAGAAGGAAACAATAGCATTATTGTTTCCTCTTTAAATACGCTTTAAAAAGTATAATACAGGCTAAATGATGAAATAATCTGTGAATCTTTCTTTATTATCGGTGATTTCTTAATCTGTTCAGAATATTTGTCCCATCCGACGGAAACTCCGATGCCTAAATGTTTCGTTACGGCATAGTCGGTATTAATTCCTATACTGGTACTATACGCCGATTTCGGTTTATACACCGACTTAATATTACCGCCTAATTCTGACTTTTTAATCCCAAAATAATATCTTGTATATTGAGAGGAATAATAAGTAGCACTGATATATGGCGATATCGCAAACCGTTCAGTGACCGGGAACACCTTAATCAAAGTCATATTACCGCTTGCTCCGCGCTTTCCACTTTTTCCCTCTAAGGAAATGCCGGCATTCCATTTATCCGAGTAATAATTAAAACCTCCCCCTACGGTAAACTGCGTTTTACGTTCCTTAATAGATTGATATTCCGGTAATAAATCTTTCGCCTTAATCGGAAAACCATCAAATGGAGTCACAAAGAGCTCCGCATTGAGATTATCGGTTAACGGTTGTTCATAGCCGATCTTACCTATTCCGGCCGTTCCTCTCATATAAAAATTGCCTAAAGAGAGATCTAACTCTAAAAAAGGTGACGTCATTATCCTATCCTTAGAATAATATAAGCTTCTTTCTACATTAATACCAACGCCGATCTCTGATGCATTATTATTAACAGAGAATGACATCATTGAAAACCCGATCAAACAATAAGTGGATAATTTATGTTTCATATTTGTCTCCTTCTATTAAAAAACTGTAAATAAGTTTGCAATATAATAATTTATTAAATCAACCCTTTCTGGTCAGACCTCATTGTGCCAATCGTTTTCGTTAGTAAAAAATAATATTTTGATAACATAAAATCAATAAATAAAAAACAAAGAAAATACAGTAATTTAAAATAAAAACTCAATTGCAATTATTTTTAATAATAAAATTATTTTCAATACAATGAGTAAAAAAATAAATATGTTTACATATTTATCATACTAATATTTAGCAACTGCATATAATATCTTTGCGATAGATAATAACCAAAAGAAATTTAATATACTTATAAATATTCTATTTTTTCATAAAAAATTCACATTTTTTGTTGACATAGCTATCTAGACGTCTAAAATGCCAAAATCTCTTTCAATATAGCATGCGGACAGAAGGTTATGATTAAGCTGAAACAAATCAGCAAACAATTTGATGTAAAAGGGCAACGAATTACCGCCTTGGATAACGTAAATCTTGAAGTACCGAAAGGCACCATTTTTGGTGTGATTGGTGCATCAGGTGCGGGAAAAAGTACGTTGATCCGTTGTGTAAATTTATTAGAACGCCCGACGATGGGACAAGTGATCGTTGACGGTAAAGATTTAACAATACTCTCCGAAAAAGAGTTAAACCTTGCCCGTCGCAAAATCAGTATGATTTTCCAGCATTTTAATTTGCTCTCCTCTCGTACCGTTTTTGAAAACGTAGCGCTATCGCTTGAACTAAACCATACGCCACAAACACAAATTCAACAAAAAGTGAATCAATTGCTTGAGCTTGTCGGGTTGGCGGACAAACATAATGTCTACCCGAGCAACCTTTCCGGCGGTCAAAAACAGCGTGTGGCAATTGCCCGTGCGTTAGCGAATGATCCTCAGGTTCTGTTATGCGATGAAGCGACTAGCGCCCTTGATCCGGCAACGACACAATCCATTTTACAATTACTCAAAGAAATCAATACCCGACTCGGCTTAACTATTTTGCTGATTACGCATGAAATGGATGTAGTAAAACGGATTTGTGATCGTGTCGCGGTAATTGATAAAGGCCGTTTGGTTGAAAGCGGCTCGGTCAGTGAAATTTTTTCCAATCCGAAAACCGAATTGGCGCAACGGTTTATCCAATCCACATTCCATTTTGAATTACCGAAAGAATATACCGATCAACTACTTTCGACGCCGACACCTAACAGCAAACCGATCATCCGATTTGAGTTTACCGGTCGTTCGGTCGATGCACCGTTACTGTCTCATGCTTCCAAAAAATTCAGTATTGACTTTAGTATCTTAATGTCACAAATTGACTACGCCGGAGGCGTAAAATTCGGCTTTGTAATTGCCGAAGTCGAAGGTAATCACGATGATATTGCCGAAGCAAAATTCTATTTAATTGATCATAATGTAAAAGTTGAGGTATTAGGTTATGTGGAATGATTTTATCAACGAACTTACCCCGAAAATGTGGGAATTGGTCGCACTATCCACATTGGAAACCTTATATATGGGCTTTGCGGCAACGTTGCTCGCCGTCGTTGTCGGTATGCCGATTGGCTTTATTGCCTTTTTAACGGGCAAAGGCGAAATTTTAGAGCATAAAGGCTTACACCAAATCCTTGATATTATTATCAACATCGGACGCTCCGTACCGTTCATCATTTTACTTGTCGTGTTATTGCCTTTTACCCGTTTACTCGTCGGTACCACGTTGGGCACCACCGCAGCGATCGTACCGTTAAGCGTCTCGGCGATTCCGTTTTTTGCCCGTTTAACGTCAAATGCCCTGTTGGAAATCCCAAGCGGTTTGACCGAAGCGGCAAAATCCATGGGGGCAACCAATTGGCAAGTGGTTTCAAAATTCTATTTACCCGAATCTTTACCGATTTTAATCAACGGCATTACCCTAACGCTTGTCGCGCTTATCGGCTACTCTGCAATGGCCGGTGCGGTCGGTGGCGGCGGTTTGGGGAATCTTGCCATCAGTTACGGGGAACACCGTAATATGGTCTACGTCAAATGGATCGCCACCATCATCATTGTAGCGATTGTGATGATTAGCCAAAAAATCGGTGACAATCTCGCAAAACGTTACGATCATCGTTAATTTATCAACTCACTTTTAAGAGGATTTCCTATGAACTTAAAAAAATTATTAGGCTTAGCTGTCGTCTCTGCGCTTGCACTGACCGGCTGTAAAGAAGAAAAGAAAACCGAAGCACCGACAGCAGCACCTGCGCCGCAAGCACAAAAAATCAAAGTGGGCGTTATGTCAGGCCCTGAGCATACGGTGGCGGAAAAAGCCGCACAAATCGCTAAAGAGAAATACGGCTTAGAGGTGGAATTTGTGTTATTCAACGACTACGCCTTACCTAATACCGCCGTGAGCAAAGGTGATTTAGATGCCAATGCGATGCAACACAAGCCTTATTTAGATAAAGACTCGGCATCTAAGAAGTTAGATAACTTGGTCATCGTAGGAAATACCTTCGTTTATCCGTTGGCAGGCTATTCGAAAAAAATTAAAAATGTCAGCGAGTTGCAAGAAGGTGCCGTCGTTGCCGTACCGAATGATCCAAGTAACCTTGCCCGTGCATTGATCCTGTTGGAAAAACAAGGTTTGATCAAATTAAAGGATAACACAAACTTATTCTCTACTTCATTAGATATCGTTGAGAATCCGAAAAACCTCAAAATTCAAGAAGTCGATACTTCGGTGGCAGCAAAAGCCTTAGACGATGTGGATTTGGCCGTTGTCAATAACACGTATGCCGGTCAAGTTGGTTTAAATACCACCGAACACGGTGTATTCGTCGAAGATAAAGATTCACCTTATGTGAACTTAATCGTCGCCCGTAAAGACAACCAAGCAAGTGACGCAGTACAAAACTTCGTGAAAGCGTACCAAACCGAAGAAGTGTTCCAAGAAGCACAAAAACACTTTAAAGACGGTGTGGTAAAAGGCTGGTAATCATTTTTCTACATCCGACAAGCGGTTAGATTTTATTAAAAATTTGCAAATTTTTAACGAAATGTGACCGCTTGTTTTTATTTCCACAGGAGACTCATATGAATTTCAACAAACTGTTTAGCCTCGTTGCAGTTTCAAGCTTACTTTTAACGGCGTGTAACGACAAAACGGAAACACTCAAAGTCGGCGTGATCTCAGGCCCTGAACATCAGGTTATGGAAGTTGCCGCCAAAATTGCCAAAGAAAAATATCATCGTGACGTTGAATTGGTGATTTTCACCGATTACGCCACACCAAATGAAGCGTTAAACAAAGGTGATTTGGATGTCAATGCATTCCAACACAAACCGTATTTAGACAAACAAATTGCCGATAAAGGCTATAAATTAACGCCGGTAGGCAATACCTTCGTGTACCCGATTGCCGCTTATTCTAAAAAAATCAAGTCGATTGACGAGCTGAAAGAAGGGGACAAAATTGCCGTGCCGAACGACCCGACAAATCTAGGTCGCGCATTGATTCTGCTTGAAAAGCAAGGCTTAATTAAGTTAAAAGACAATACCAATTTACTTTCAACCCGCGTGGATATTGTTGAAAACCCGAAAAAATTGGATATTCAGGAAGTGGAAGCACCGTTATTACCTCGCACCCTTGATGATGTCGCATTTTCTATTATCAACACCACCTATGCCGGTCAAATCGGTTTGACCCCGACGAAAGACGGTATTTTCGTGGAAGACAAAAATTCCCCTTACGTTAACCTTATCGTGGCGCGCGAAAACAACAAAGACAATGCGATCGTGAAAGATTTCGTCAACGCCTATCAATCGCAAGAAGTATTCGATAAAGCCAATGAGGTATTTAAAGGCGCAATGGTCAAAGGTTGGGAATAACCTTGTTTGCAAAATAATTAAGCAAAACGACCGCTTGTAACGCTACAAGCGGTCGTTTTCTTTTCATATTTTACTTATTCGCTAAATTGCATTTGATGCAATTGTTTGTAGGCGCCACCTTGCTCTAATAACGTTTTATGATTGCCGCGTTCGATAATTTGACCGTGATCGACCACCAATATTTCATCGGCTTTCTCAATCGTCGACAGGCGGTGGGCAATCACTAAAACCGTGCGATCTTTCTGTAATTCGTCCAGCGCCGCTTGAATGGCTCGTTCCGATTCGGTATCTAATGCAGAAGTCGCTTCATCTAAGATTAAAACGGGTGAATTTCTTAATAAAGCACGGGCAATCGCTAAACGCTGACGTTGTCCGCCCGATAAACTTACCCCGTTTTCACCAATCACCGTATCCAAGCCCTGCGGCATTTTGTCGATAAATTCCATCGCATAAGCGGCTTTGGCAGCGGCTTCTATTTGTTCTCGGCTGTATTTGTCTTGTGCCGCATAAGCAATATTGTTTGCAATCGTATCGTTAAACAGATGCACTTGTTGAGAAACAATCGCACACTGCTCACGTAAATTATTTAAGCTGTAATCTTGGATTTTACGATCATCAAGGTAAATGGCACCCGAATCAATCTCATAAAAACGGGTAATCAAATTTGCAATGGTTGATTTGCCTGAGCCTGAGCGTCCCACTAATGCCAACGTTTTACCTGCCTGCAGGCTGAACGACACATTTCTCAATGCCGGTTGTTCTTTACCAAAGTAAGTGAACGTTACATTCTCAAAACGGATATCCCCCTTCGCGCGTTCGATCGTATAAGTACCGTTATCGTTTTCCGTCGGCAAATCAAATAAGGTAAATAGCGTTTGGCAAGCTGCCATACCGCGCTGAAACTGCGCATTCACATTCGTCAACGTTTTTAGCGGACGTAAAATGCCCATTAACGCGCCAATCACTGCGGCAAACTCCCCGGCGGTTAACTCATCGCCGATAATTTCCGGCGAACCGGCAATAAATAAGACCACAGCTAATGCCAATGAAGCGATAACTTGAATAATCGGATCGGAAATTGCCGTCGCCGCCATCATTTTCATCCCTTTACGACGCATATCGTTGCTGGTGTGATTAAAACGCTCTTCTTCAATTTTTTGCCCGCCGAAAGACAATACGACTTTATGCCCGCGCAACATTTGCTCCGCACTTTCAGTCATATTTCCCATGGATTCCTGCATATTCCGACTTAAACGACGAAAGCGCTTTGATACCAAACGAATCAATACCGCAATAACCGGGCCGATTAAAAAAAGCACCAAGGAAAGCCGCCAACTGTAATAAAACATGGTCGTGACTAAGAAAATAATATACACCCCTTCACGCACCACACTTTGTAACGCACTGGCGGAAGAGTTGGCAATTTGCTCGGAATCATAAGTAATGCGGGAAAGTAATTTGCCCGAAGAATTTTGATCAAAAAAGGTGACCGGCATAAACATCAGGTGCTTAAACACCCGCTGACGCATGGTCATCACCACCTTACCCGACACCCACGCCAAACAATAACTTGAAATAAAACTGGTAAAGCCACGCGCAAAAATTAATCCCACCACAATAAATGCCATCACTTTCAGAAAATTGCGATCGGCGGAACTACCGAATCCTTCGTCGATTAACGGTTTCAGCATAGTGATTAAATAGGCATCCGCCGCCGCATTTAAAATCATGGCGATCATCGCGGCGACAATGCCGAGTTTAAACGGGGAAATCATCGGCCACAAACGCTGAAAGGTTTGCCATGTTGATTGATCTTGCGTGATCTCATCAAGTGAGAAGGAGTGTTTTGACATAATGTTTGATTACCTAAACCCGATAAAAGTGGGTCATTCTAAAGGGAAATTGCATTTCCACCAAATTTAAAACCATATTCCGACCACCACTTTAAAGATAAGCGGTGCCAATAAGGAAGAAAAAATACCGCACAGCACAAGTGCAACGGAAGAATAACTGCCCGCTTTAATACTGTATTCCATCGCCCGAGCCGTTCCTAACGCATGTGACACAGCCCCCATGCTTAGCCCGATCGCTCGGGTATTGTTGACTTTCATCCATTGCAACACGGCAATCCCGAACGCCGAGCCGATAATTCCGGCTATCACCACGCCAACGGCGCTGATCGCCGAATGCCCGCCGATTTCTTCTGCAATCGCAATAGCGATAGGGGTTGATACCGATTTCGGTAACAGAGATGCGACAATTTCTTTACTTGCACCGAAGGCAATCGCTAACAAAATACCGCTTAACATAGTTAAAAAGGTGCTGACCGTCACGATTACTGCAATTTTTTTCCAGTGCTTACGAATTTGCGGTAGTTGCTCATAAAACGGTACCGCCAAAGCGACAACCGAGACACCCAGTAAGTTATTAATCGGGAAATTGCCTTGATAGTAATGATCAAAAGGAATATCGGCGATCAACAACACCGCCACGATTAAACATAGCGTGACGATAAACGCATTAAATATTGAGGATTTTAACTTTTTGCTGATACGTGAACCGATTACAAACGCAAGTAATGTCAGCAATGAATATCCGTAAAGCGCGAGATTAGTCATCCTCGGCCTCCACTTTTCTAAACAACCATTCAGCCAATAAGCCGATAATCACGAGAGAGACGACCGTACTGATGAAATTCGCAACAAGCAGTGAGTTGATATGTAATTTGAGGACATCCGTTTGATCAACAATCCCCGCACAGACCGGCAGGAAAAAAACCGTCATATAACGTAGCAACGGTCGAGAAGCCGGGGCGATCCACGCCACCCTGACCAATTTTGTGACCAATAAAGTAAATAAAATCAGTAATCCCCAAATGCTCTCGGAAATTCCGATCGGAATCAGCCAGCTCATCAGTCTTCCCAAATACAGCATGAGGAACAAAAACGTCAATGCCAAAATAAAACGTATCAATTTCACCAACATATTGCCTTCCGCTAAATAAACAACATACTGTCTGCATTTTTGCAAAACATTTAGCTGATCTCACCGCTTGTCGCACGTAAAAACGTCATGACTTTGCCCAAATCCCTTGTCCGTTTCGACGGCGGTAGGCTTTTCAAAAAAGTCGAGCCGTATTGTCGCATCACAAGACGAGCATCACAGATAATCACCGCCCCCCTGTCCGTCACATCTCGGATCAAACGCCCCACACCTTGTTTTAAGGTAATCACCGCTTCGGGAATTTGAATATCGTTAAACGGATCGCCACCTTGCAATTTACAATCTTCCATTCGAGCCTTCAGCAATGGTTCATCGGGTGCGGTAAAAGGCAGTTTGTCGATAATCACCAACGACAACGCATCGCCCCGTACATCAATCCCTTCCCAGAAACTTTGAGTTGCCACCAGTACACTATTTGGCTCTGCAATAAACTTCTCAAGCAGACGACTTTTACTCGTTTCTCCTTGTAATAGCACACTCAATGAACTCTGTTCTCGCAGAAAATCGGCTAAACCACGCATCATAAAATAGGACGTACACAGTAAAAAACAACGCCCATTATTCGCTTCAATCACAGGTTTGAGCAACTGCCCCAATTCCGTTAGTGTATGGGATTTATTCGTATCAGGCAGATAACGCGGCACACACAGCAACGACTGATGAGCATAGTCAAACGGGCTTTGTAACACCATCTGTTCGGCATTCTCAATGCCTAGTCGCTGGCAGAAATGGTCGAACTTTCCGCCGACTTCAAGGGTTGCCGAGGTAAAAATCCAACCGACTTGATTTGCTTTTATCTGCTCACCGAATTTATCGGCAACCGTCAGTGGCGTAATGTGCAAACCGAACGAACGCCCATTGATTTCATACCAATAACAATAGCCGATAACACTAGTATCGCCCAATCTTTTTAACTGTGCTTTGACTTCTGCCAAACGTTCAAAGATTTTGTCCAAAGTTTCTGAACGACCGAGCGATTTTTTCACCACTTCGCTTAAAAAATCAATGTTCTCATTCAGTTTAGCAAAGCCTTCGACCACTTTCGGATCTTGCAAAATCTCACGCAAATTCCCCCGCTTGTTGCCGTCTCCCAACAACAAACGGAAATCCTGCACGACTTTTTGTAGATGATCGGACGCTTTCCCCAACTGAGCAAGATCTTTCAACTCTGTGCGATAAACAATGTTACTGTCTTTGCAAATATCAAATAATTGACGAGAAGTCAGCGATTGCCCAAAGTACTGGCTGGCAATATCGGGCAATTGATGTGCTTCATCAAAAATAATCAGCTCTGCATCAGGGATTAACTCGCCAAAGCCCGTTTCTTTCACCGCCATATCGGCACAAAATAGGTGATGGTTCACCACAACCACATCGGCTTCCAACGCTTTGCGTCGAGCTTGCACCACGTAGCACTCTTTATAATTCGGGCAATCCGACCCCAAACAGCTTTCTGCCGTCGAAACCAATTGCGGTAAAATCGGACTATCTTCCGCAATGGTGATACATTCGCTCAAATCCCCTGTTTTGGTTCCCGTATACCATTTTCGCACCTTCGCCAAATCTGCCAACACCGATTTATCGCCGACCACCCCCATTGCGATCACCTGATCTAACCGCTCCAAACAGAGATAATTAGCCCGCCCTTTCAACAACGCTACTTTTCCCTTATATTTCAAGGCTTTTTGAATGGTCGGCAAATCACGATTAAACAGCTGATCTTGCAGATTTTTAGACCCCGTAGAAATGATCGTTTTTTTTGCCCGATAGCAACGCCGGCACGAGATAGGCAAAGGTTTTCCCCGTTCCCGTTCCTGCTTCAATCACCGCACTTTTTGCAAATTTCACCGCTCTCCCGACCGCTTGTGCCATTTCTAACTGAGCATCTCGCGGATGAAAACCGTGAATGTTTTGGCTTAACGTGCCTGTGGGGCTAAAAGCGTCGGTGATTTTTTCGGATAGTTTCATATGAATTTGGCTATATTTTTCTCTGAATGAGAGATAAATGGAACTGGGTTATAAGAATTAGAGAAAGGTCGCATTATAGCGATAAAATAGAGAAAACCAAATTGAATAGGATTAATTGAACATTTGAGTGTGTGAAGGTGAATTACTGGAAAGTTGTAGCTCCCTTTCTCATTTCGCAGTGCTACAATGCCTAAAGAACTTTATAGTGAAATGTTGTAGTTGTAGCTCCCTTTCTCATTTCGCAGTGCTACAATCAATAAGCTCATCCTGAGCATCACCGGTTAGTTGTAGCTCCCTTTCTCATTTCGCAGTGCTACAATTACAGTACCTTGCGGGATGTGCGTGTTTGGGTTGTAGCTCCCTTTCTCATTTCGCAGTGCTACAATTCAATAAATCAAGCATAATCCCTAAAATAGGTTGTAGCTCCCTTTCTCATTTCGCAGTGCTACAATTTTTTACTCGGTAAATACTACGACTTAGAAGTTGTAGCTCCCTTTCTCATTTCGCAGTGCTACAATTGCAAATTGTGGGGCTTTGTCGCCCCACGCGTTGTAGCTCCCTTTCTCATTTCGCAGTGCTACAATTTTTTTCCTCCTGCGTTATAGGCTCCGACGGTTGTAGCTCCCTTTCTCATTTCGCAGTGCTACAATTGAGAAAAACAAGAATATTAATTTCTGCTCGTTGTAGCTCCCTTTCTCATTTCGCAGTGCTACAATAATCACGATAGATGTCGCAAAGGTTGTCGAGTTGTAGCTCCCTTTCTCATTTCGCAGTGCTACAATAGAGGATAGCGAAAATAGAATGATGGAAGAGTTGTAGCTCCCTTTCTCATTTCGCAGTGCTACAATTTCGCCCGTAGTGGTATCGTAAGCAACTAAGTTGTAGCTCCCTTTCTCATTTCGCAGTGCTACAATAGGCGCAAAAATGGCAAGCAACCACAAAATGTTGTAGCTCCCTTTCTCATTTCGCAGTGCTACAATAAAATACGGCATTCAAGGGCAATGTAAATGGTTGTAGCTCCCTTTCTCATTTCGCAGTGCTACAATCTTTATCAATTACTTTATTCATAAAGATTTGTTGTAGCTCCCTTTCTCATTTCGCAGTGCTACAATAAGTCCTCACCTTTAACGAGGTAAGGGAGTGTTGTAGCTCCCTTTCTCATTTCGCAGTGCTACAATTTCA
>NZ_JBGYBX010000031.1:0-15678 GCF_041817755.1 Glaesserella sp.
TGCCAAATCTCCCCTAACCCCTCTTTGCTAAAGAGGGGGATCAGATCGAAGAGAATTAAACGTTTATTTGAAAAATAAAGATCATTTGGAAGAACTTCGATCTTAAAAATGTCATTGGAACCAGTTCCCCTCTTTGAGCCTCGAGGGGAGCGGGGGATTTGGCAGAATTGAATAAACCCAATAAGTTTTTCAAAGATAGAACGTAAATTAATCATCTTAATAAAAACTCACAGGTCTGCCCGTTTCAGGGTGGTTGATCACATTCAGCTCAATCCCATAAATCGCCTTTAAAGACGGGGTATTGATAATTTGTTGAGAATTGCCTTCAGCAAGTAGCTTGCCACTGTGTAGAGCGACAAGATGATCGCAGTAACGAGAAGCCAGATTGATGTCGTGGATCACAATAATCACGCCTAAGTTCAGCTCTCGGCTCAGTTGCCGGATCAGTTCCATCACTTCCACTTGATGAGCAATATCTAACGCTGCCAAAGGTTCGTCTAACAAGAGAAATTGACTTTGTTGTGCCAGCAACATTGCCAGCCAAATGCGAGAACGCTCGCCACCCGAGAGTACATCGACTAGCTGATCGGCAAATTTTTCGGTATGTGTCAGAGCTAAAGCACGCTCAATCGCCTGCTTGTCTTGAGCCGTTTGACGACCAAAAAGCCCGTTCCACGCATAACGCCCCATTGCAATTAGCTCTTTTGCGGTTAAGTTGGTTGCTTGCGGAAGATGTTGCGGAAGATAAGCGACTCGTTTGGCAAACTCACGGTTTGACCAAGCGTCAAGCGGTTGGTTATCAAAAAGAATTTCACCCGATGAAAGCGGTTGCTGTTTGGCAAGCAATTTGATTAAAGTGGATTTGCCTGAGCCGTTATGCCCGATCAATCCATACACTTTTCCTTGTTCAAATTGCACCGAAATCGGCTGTAACAGCGTACGATTTGGAATGGCAAAACTTGCCTGTTTAATAATAAACACAAAAAATATCCGAAAAAATCTAAAAAAATCGGATGTATTTTAATTAATAATAATTAGCATTAAAACTATAATTTATTCTTTCGGATAAATTTATGTTATGTATTTTGAAAAATCAGTGGAGTTTTACATTTTTTGCAAAGATAAGCACATTTGTTTTGCATAATGGCATGATGACGACGAACGGATAGTTGGTGGGTTTGGCAATGGCAGCGGTAGGAAAATTGTTTGCCGACCACATTTGCCGTATCAAAACAATGATAGGTGTCGGCTGGTACGCCAAACACACGCTCCATCACCATCTTCCACTCTTTACCGTGCGGCGGAACCCGTCCGAATTGTTGGTAAACCACAAGGTGCGCTAACTCGTGTGGTACCACTTGTCGGACGAACTCGGCACCGTTTTCTTGCAGTAAAACGGGATTTAAGCGGATTTCATTTTGCGTTAAATAGGCGACACCCGCTTTTACGCCTCGAACGTTATAATGGATCGTCGGCGGCGTAAAGGTTGTATTAAAATATTGATTAGCTTTGTCCAAATCGCGCGTTAATTGACGTTGAACCTGCATTTTCAGCTGACGCAGCATATTCATTATCTCGGGCAGTTGATCACCTTCCATTGTTTATCGTAACAAATATACAGTTCATTTTGCCCGGCTTTTAAATAGGCATTTTTAAGCTGCGGGTTGTATTTTTTCATCCATGTGAAAAGCTCTTTGCGTGACAATTCTTGCCCCGGTAAATTCAGGCTTTTAAATAATGCTTTCTGTTTTTCGAAATACGCTTCGGCTGTGTCGAACGCACAAGCGCCGTGCTTTTCCCATTGCCCTTGCAGCAGACTCGCCCCCGGCGATTCCGGCATATATTGTTTAATTAACGTTTCAGGTAACGGCGGTAAATCGCCTCGGCAGAAGCGCGGATGGTCGGCGGCGGATTGTGCTTTGGCATTTTGCGGCCATAAACCGTGAATGACCCAACCGAGTTGTGCCGCCTGATTACATTGAAAGGCAAGGTGCTCGGGAATTTTTCCGTTATTCTTGGTTTTTTGGTTTTCACAGAAACTCGGTGACCAAGACAGTGAAAGCATATAATAGTCGACCGATACGCGATTTTGACCTAATTTGTCTTTTGACATCACGGTGTCGTAATGGCCGAGATCATTCGGTAGCGGCGTGACCGTCGCTTCGGTTTGATGTGTCGGTTGTGCGGAGGGGGTCGGTTTGGATTTTTTTTCATTATTTAACCAAGTGACTACCGCCACGCCGATAACGACAATTACGGCAATCAGTTTATGAATGATACTGTTAGATGAACTTGAATGTCTCATATTGTCTCCCTCGTTAGAAAAATGCTTACTATACCTGAATGTCATCGGCTTGCAAGCGGTCTGTTTTTGCAAAATATTTACCAAATTGCACCGCTTGTATATGCGCTTTGGTTATATCAAATGACTTTCCTATCCTTAACATTTGCCGAATTCGCGTTATGCTTCGGTTCGATTTTCAATCACTTGATTAAAAGGACAACCCCATGACTATCTATGCAGACAATTCTGAAACCATTGGTAACACACCGCTTGTTCGTTTAAAAAACTTTGGTCAAAACGGCAATTTATTAGTCAAAGTCGAAGCCCGTAACCCGAGTTTTAGCGTGAAATGCCGAATCGGTGCCAATATGGTATGGCAGGCGGAGAAAGACGGTATCCTCACAAAGGATAAAGAAATCGTGGATGCCACCAGCGGTAATACCGGTATTGCATTGGCTTATGTTGCGGCAGCGCGCGGCTATAAATTAACCTTAACCATGCCGGAAACCATGAGTATCGAGCGCCGTCGTTTGCTACGCGGGTTAGGCGCCACCTTGGTGTTAACCGAAGGGGCAAAAGGCATGAAAGGCGCAATTGCCAAAGCGGATGAAATCGTTGCCAGTGATCCGAACCGTTATGTGATGCTGAAACAGTTTGAAAACCCAGCTAACCCGGCGATCCACGAGCAAACGACCGGCCCTGAAATTTGGGAGGCGACCGACGGTCATATCGATGTTTTCGTTGCCGGTGTAGGAACGGGCGGTACGATTACCGGTGTAAGCCGTTATATCAAAAATACCAAAGGGAAAAACATTATCAGTGTTGCGGTGGAGCCGAAAGAATCCCCGGTCATCACTCAAACGTTAAACGGCGAAGAAGTGAAACCGGGTCCGCATAAAATTCAAGGCATCGGCGCAGGTTTTATTCCGAAAAACTTGGATTTAAGCTTGGTGGATCGTGTCGAGCAGGTTGACAGTGAAACCGCGATTGCAACGGCCCGTCGCGTGTTGGCGGAAGAAGGCATTTTAGTCGGTATTTCATCCGGTGCCGCGGTTGCCGCCGCCGATCGTATCGCTAAATTACCTGAATTTGCCGATAAAGTGATCGTTGCTGTGTTACCTTCTGCGTCGGAACGTTATTTAAGTACGTTATTGTTTGAAGGAATCGAAGCGTAATGATGGGAATCGTCTTCGTTAGATGATTTTCGGCAGAAATAAAAAAGCATAATGGCGAACCCATTATGCTTTTTGTCTTTTTCACATAAATTAGAAACGGTATGCCGCGCTTAAGCCGAATGCATTACCTTTCAATTTAGTGCCGTTATGTTTTAAGTTGCTTCTTAAATATTCCGCACCGATTTCAATATCGTTTGATACGGCGTATTTCGCACCGAGACCGTAACCGAAGCCTTTGAAACTACCGATATCACCGACTTTACTTACCGCATAGTTCACTTTCACGTAAGGAAGTAAATCAGGCAAAACACGGTAACCTTGTTCATAACCTACGCTGAATAAGGTTTTTTGACGAACGTCATTAAAGATTTTTGAACTACCGATTTTTGCTTTACCTTCAACGATACCCACAAAATTGTTACCGTAATCCATACCGTAGTCAACAATCAAGTTGACCCCCGTCGCTTGTTTGCCGTTTAAGCTGCCGCTTTTGTATTTAACGGTGGTGACATCGACACCGACGCCGATACCGGTAAAGGTTTCACCGACCGGTGCGGCAAAGGCTGTCGTAGAAACGAGTCCTGCAAGTGTCACTAAAGCTAATTTTTTCATAGTAAAAACTCCTGATGAGTGTTAAAAAAGCGACCTAAGTTTACCCATTCGTTTTCGTCAAGACAAGCAAAGGGACGCAGTTTTGTAAATTTCGTTGAAAAACTGACCGCTTGTCAGCGTTTTTTTGCCTTTGTCGTCGAACTTTTTTTCTTCGGCTTCGTGGCGTTTTTCTCGGTTTTTTTCTTTACCGCTTTTGCGGTACCGGGTTCTTTAAAGATCGGCTCCGCCGCTTTTTTCATCCGCTGTTTGGCGGTTTTCCCTTCGCTCTTTGGTTTGCGCAGGCTACCGACAAGTTCAAAATCGATTTTTTTATCGTCCAAATTTACGCTGATCACTTTAACTCTGACCGGATCGCCCAAACGGTACATAACACCGCTGCCGCCCGAGAGACGTTGGCGGTCGCCGTCGTAGTGGTAGTAATCATTGTCGAGCGTTGAGATGTGTACGAGCCCGTCAATCAGTAATTCATTGAGTTTAACGAACAAGCCGAAGCCGGTAACGCTGGTAATAACACCGTCAAATTCTTCACCGATATGGTCTTGCATATATTCGCATTTCAGCCAATCCGCCACTTCCCGCGTGGCTTCATCGGCCCGACGTTCCGTGGCGGAACATTTTTCGCCCAAGTAAACCATTTCATCCAATGAGTAGTGATACCCGCCGTCGTCGGTATAAATGCGGTTTTTGCCTTTTTTCTTATCCAACAAATATTTGATTGAACGGTGGAGTAACAAATCCGGATAGCGGCGAATCGGCGAGGTAAAGTGTGCATATTCGCCCAATGCCAATCCGAAATGCCCTTCGTTTGCCGGAGAATAGACCGCTTGTTTCAGGGAGCGGAGCAGCAAGGTTTGAATCAATTCATGATCCGGGCGCTCACTGACGGCTTCGAGTAATTTGGCATAATCTTTCGGAGACGGCGTTAACCCGCCGTCCAGTGATAAACCGCATTCGCTCAAGAAAGCACGGAAGGAATTGAGTTTTTCTTCACTCGGTTTAGCGTGAATACGGTATAACGCCGGCTCTTCGGCCTCTTCCACCAAACGGGCGGCGGAAATATTGGCGAGGATCATGCACTCTTCAATGATTTTGTGTGCATCATTACGGATGATCGGTTCAATACGTTCGATCCGACCTTGCGGATTGAAGACAAATTGGTTTTCAACGGTTTCAAACTCAATCGCTCCGCGCTTATGACGGGCATTGAGTAACACCTTATACATGGCGTGCAATTCTTCCAAATGCGGCACTAAAGCGGCGTAGCGTTCACGCAGGGCTTCATCGCCGTTTAAAATGTTCCACACTTTGGTGTAGGTTAAGCGGGCATGGGAATTCATCACGGCTTGATAAAATTGGTAACCGGTGAGTTTACCGGTGGCGGAAACGGTCATTTCCGCCACTAAACAGAGGCGATCAACCTGCGGATTCAGCGAACATAAGCCGTTGGATAAGACTTCCGGCAACATCGGAATGACCCGATTCGGAAAGTAAACGGAATTGCCCCGTTGATGGGCTTCGATATCCAATGCCGTTTTCGGGCGGACGTAATAGCTCACGTCGGCAATCGCAACCCACAGACGCCAACCGCTTTTTTCACGGCGACAAAATACTGCGTCGTCAAAATCGCGTGCATCTTCGCCGTCAATGGTGACCAACGGCAAATCGCGTAAATCCACCCGTCCCGATTTGGCTTCTTCCGGCACCTCTTCACTGAATTGGCGGATCTGTTTTTCCACGCCTTCGGACCAAATATGCGGAATATCGTGATTGCGTATGGCAATTTCGATTTCCATGCCCGGCGCCAGATTATCGCCGAGGATTTCGGTAATAAAACCGACCGGACGTTTGAAATCGGCTTTACGGGGTTGCAGTTCGACCACGACGACTTGTCCCATACGGGCACCGAGCCGGTGTTCTTCGGGGATTAAAATGTCCTGATTAATACGGCTGTCGTCCGGCACCACATAGCAGATCCCCGATTCGGTAAAAAAGCGACCGACAATGTGTTTTTTACGGGCTTCCAACACCCGCACAATCCGCACTTCTTTACGTCCGCGGCGATCGGTGCCGTTCGGTTGCGCTAACACGAAATCGCCGTGCATGACCCGTAACATTTGGGCGTTAGGAATAAACCAATCGTCCTTATCGCCGTCGACTTCCAAAAAGCCGTAGCCGTCACGGTGTCCGATGACGGTTCCTCTGATTAAGTCCATTTTTTCCGGTAACGCATAACGACGGCGTTTGGTGAAAACCAACTGTCCGTCGTTTTCCATCGCGCGTAAACGACGGCGCAATGCTTCTTGGCGTGCTTCATCGTCAATGCGGAAGGTATCCAGCAGCTCTTCTTTGCTCATCGGGGCATTGTAATCGCGGATGGTTTGGAGAATAAATTCCCGACTCGGTACGGGGTTGTCGTATTTTTCGAGTTCTTGTTGATAATTCGGATCTTGTTTCATAGTGATTTCTCTTTTTGATTATTATAAGAATGTAGTTATTGTTGATAATAACGGGCGGAAGGTAAATGCAATTCGATTAGAAATCATTTGACTGACGATATTGAAACGGATACTAACATAGATTGATCATATTAGCGAAAGCTTTTAGCGAAAGAAAAACAAGCGGTGCGATCTTGCAAATTTTTTGCAAAATCGCACCGCTTGTAAAGGTATGATGAATCGTGTTCCGCACCAAACGCTCGGCAAAGGGATGTCGGAAATCCAGCCGTCTAGATTGCGAGACGGCTTGTTTTTGATTACACTATGGCAAAATTTTTCTGACGGGATTCAACATGGCAGACTGGAACGGTGAATATATCAGCCCTTATGCTGAACATGGTAAAAAAAGCGAACAAGTAAAAAAGATTACGGTGTCCATTCCGATTAAAGTATTGGAAATTTTGACCAATGAACGGACGCGACGCCAAATTCGTAATCTGCGCCATGCGACAAACAGTGAATTGCTTTGCGAAGCGTTCTTACATGCGTTTACCGGGCAGCCGTTACCGACGGATGATGATTTAATGAAGGAACGCAGTGATGAGATTCCAGAAAGCGCCAAAGAAAAAATGCGCGAGATGGGGATCAATCCTGACGAATGGCAGTATTAAGTACAACCTCGCCCTTGCGAGGTTTTCTTTTAAGGGAGTATCCGTGATGAATTCAAAACAGATTATCCGAGAAGTGCGTTGGGCACTGTGGTTGACGCTGATTTATCTGGCTGGTTGGATTGGATTTGCCTATTTTTCACCGACGGGACGCGGTTTTTTAGGTTTCCCGATTTGGTTTGAATTAAGTTGTATTTATTTTCCGCTGCTTTTTACGTTGTTGATTAGCGTGGTGGTAAAACTGATTTATCAAGAGGTGGATTTGGACGGAGGTAAAGATGAACGCTGAAATGTTAATTCCGCTGGTCGCTTACCTTGTCTTTGTATTCGGTGTAGCATTTTATGCGTACCGTCAACGTCAACGCGGCTCGTTTTTATCGGAATATTATGTCGGTGGTCGCTCGATGTCCGGCTTTGTATTGGCGATGACAACCGCGGCAACCTACGTAGGCGCAAGCAGTTTTATCGGCGGACCGGGCGCCGCCTATAAATACGGTTTGGGCTGGGTTTTGTTGGCGATGATTCAAGTGCCCGCCGTGTTACTGACCCTCGGCGTTTTAGGCAAAAAATTTGCCATCATTGCACGGCAAACAAACAGTGTCACCGTCAACGATATGTTGTTTGCCCGTTATAAAAGCCCGTTAGTTGTTTGGCTGTCAAGCTTTGCCTTGTTGATTTCGTTTTTTGCGATGATGATGGTGCAATTTATCGGTGCAGGACGTTTATTGGAAACCACATTAGGGATTTCTTACGGCTCGTCTGTGTTGATTTTTGCCTTTACGGTCGGTATTTACACCTTTATCGGCGGTTTCCGCGCGGTGGTATTGACGGACACGATCCAAGGCATGGTGATGGTGATCGGAACCTTGCTGCTGTTGGGCGGCGTGATTTATGCCGTCGGCGGTGTGGAAAATGCCGTTAACCGTTTGGAAGCCATTAACCCGCAATTAATCGAGCCTTACGGCATTGATGAACGTCCGCTTGATTTTACCTTTATGGCGTCATTTTGGGTGTTGGTTTGCTTCGGCTTGATCGGTTTACCGCATTTGGCGGTCAGAAGCATGGCGTATAAAGACAGTAAAGCCTTGCACCGTGCTGTAGTGATCGGTACCATCGTTGTTGCCGTGTTGATGTTCGGTATGCACCTTGCCGGTACGCTGGGAAGGGCGTTGATTCCCGATTTAAAAGTTGCGGATCAAGTGATTCCGACGTTAATGTTGCAAGTGCTTCCGCCGATTGTGGCGGGAATCTTCTTGGCGGCGCCGATGGCGGCGATTATGTCGTCGATTGACTCCTTGCTGATTCAATCTTCTTCCACTTTGATTAAAGACTTATACCTTGCCGTTCGTCCGAAAGCGATTGCCGACGAACAACGGATTAAGTTTTTTTCCACTGTCACCACATTAGTGATTACCGTGCTGGTGGTTATTGCCGCAATGGATCCGCCGGAGATGTTAATTTGGCTGAACTTGCTTTCACTAGGCGGGTTGGAAGCGACTTTTCTGTGGGTGCTCGTGTTGGGGCTTTATTGGAAAAATGCAAATGCAGCGGGCGCGATTTCGTCCATGGTCGGCGGTTTGACCAGCTATGTCGTGATGACGGCGTTCGGCATTAAACTGTTCAGTTTCCATGCCATCGTGCCTTCTTTGGTGATTGGCTTGGTGGCGTTTTTAATCGGAAATAAACTGGGTAAACCGCAATCGGCATAATTGAAGACCAACAAGCGGTGTGATTTCGTCAATATTTTGCAAAATCACACCGCTTGTTATTTTATGCTTACCAAATTTGAATCCGTTCATTGATTGGGCGATACATCGCATCACCTTGTTTGGTTTTGAATGCGTTGTGGAAGCCTGAAATATTCAGTACCGGCGCGAAGGCACGATATTGCCCCGGCGCGTGCGGGTCGCTTTTTACTTGGTGAGTCAACGCCTGCACCGTCGCTTTATTTCGCCATGAACGCGTCCAGCTCATAAAGAAACGTTGATCGGGAGTGAGATTATCGATTGTCGGGGCGACACCGTGATCTTTTTCATACAATTTCAATGCGTCATAGGCAATACTTAATCCGCCGAGATCGGCGATATTTTCGCCAAGGGTGAAGCGTCCGTTAACAAAGACATTCGGCGCCACTTCAAACTTGTCAAACTGTGCGACAAGCTGATCGGCAAGAGCTTCGAATTTCTTGCGGTCATCCGCCGTCCACCACTCTTTTAAATTGCCGTCACCGTCGAATTTCGACCCGCTGTCGTCAAAGCCGTGAGTAATTTCATGACCGATAATTGCTCCGATCGCACCGAAATTGACGGCGGGATCCGCATGAATATCGTAAAGCGGGGCTTGCAAAATACCTGCAGGGAATACAATACGGTTCATCAGCGGACTGTATGACGCATTGACCACTTGCGGCAACATGCCCCATTCGTTTAAATCGACCGGTTTGCCGATTTTGCCGAGCGCATCTTGATAATTCCATTGAGCGACGGCTTTTAAATTGGCGTAGAGCGAACCGCCTTGCAACGCTGTTTTCAGGGTTAATTGACTGTAGTCTTTCCATTTGTTCGGGTAACCGACTTCGACGATAAATTTATCCAATTTTACTTTCGCTTTGGCTTTGGTTTCCGCCGACATCCAACTTAAGTTATCAATGCGGTGGTGATAGGCTTTAACCAGATAATTTGCCATGTCAAGCAAGTCTTGTTTTGCCGAAGCAGGGAAGAATTTGTCCACATAAAATTGGGCGAACTCTTGCCCGATTTGATTGTTGATTAAACGTAATGCACGTTTATCGAGCGGACGTTGTTGTTTTTGTCCGACCAATTTTTGCCCGTAGAATGCAAAATTCGCGTCATCCAATGCTTTATTAAGATACGTCGAGGCATTGGAAACGGTTTTAAAGCGTAAATAATCTTTGATTACCTCTAAGCGCTGCGGGTTGATCAGGTTGTCGAACTGTTTGAGATAATTCGGCTCCCATACCATCACCTCATCGGTATTCACACCGACCGCGCGGAGATAATCCGCCAGATTGATGTGTTTGCTCGCTTGCGCTAATTCATTGATGGAAAAAGGATTATAACGTTTTTGGATATCTCGGCGTTGTTCATTGGTAAAGAGCGTGGCGGCAATCGCTTTTTCGTAATCGACAATGGCTTTGGCTTTCCGCGTCGGATTTTTCACGCCGGCAAACGTGAGCATTTGTGCCACATAGCCTTGATAAAGCCGCAACGTTTTACGGTTTTCAGGGGTGTCTTTTTGATAGTAATCGTTGCTTAAGCCGAGCTCGTCGTTACTGAAATAGACCGCATTTTGGCGCGAGTTTTTCAAGTGGGCAAACACTGACCAACCGAATAACATTTCGTTGCCTTGTTTGGTTTCATCAATCAAATATTGCGTTAAATCGGCAAGGGATTGAATGCGATCGATGTTGGCTAAATCGCCTTGAATCGGGCTTAAGCCGAATTTTTCCCGCGACTCGAGATCGGTATAACTTTCATACAATGCTTTCAAACGTTGGGCTTTGGCATCTTTTGCAAATTTCGGGTCGGAAATGACCGCTTGTAATAATTCCAGCGAGCGTTTTTCATTTAACTCGTTGAGTTCCGCCAAGGTTCCCCAAGATGTTCGGTCGGCGGGGATTTGCGCCGTCTCCATCCACTTGCCGTTGACATAACGATAGAAGTCGTGTTGCGGTGCAACACTGTTGTCCATACCTTCCGTCAAGGTGCTTTGGTATTGCGGCGGGCGGGCGCATGCGCTTAATAACGCGAGGGTGAAGAGTGTCAGTGATTTTTTCATGAATCGGCCTGTTTGATTGAAATAACAATTTACGGCAAAGTATAAAGGTAAAAAAGCGTTATCCGAAACATTTTCAAACGTTTGATGTTTGTGTGGACGTTTTTTGTGGGAGAAACTGAGGTCGTAAAATCAATGGCTTAATATGATACAAGCGGCCGGATCATGCGAATATTTTGCAAAATAATCGGCTGATCCGAGCGCTTGTTAAATTGATTTTGCGAGGTTACAGCCTTTGTGTAATGAGATGAGCGAGTAACGCAATATGATCGGGATGTGCATTGAGTGCCGGTATATAACGATAGCTGATACCACCGGCATGCTCAAAAATTTCACGGTTTTCTTCGGCAATTTCTTCCAAAGTTTCCAAGCAATCTGCCGCAAATCCGGGGCAAATGACGGCAACTTTTCGAATGCCTTTATTCGGTAAATTCATTAAGGTTTCATCGGTATACGGTTTTAACCATTCTTCTTTTCCGAAACGGGATTGGAAAGCGATATGCCATTGTGTTTCCTTGAGATTCAGTTGCTCCGCAACCAAGTGTGCCGTTTTACGGCAGTGTTCCGCATAAAAATCTCCTTCGACCTCATAACGTTGAGGAATACCGTGAAAAGAGAAAAGCAGCAATTCGTCTTTATCCAGGTGGATCGAATTAGCCAATGCTTTGATGTATAACGGTTCATGATAATAACTATGAATAAATTCAAAGGGGACGATCTTTTTATGTGCTGTCAGGCTGCGGGCAAAGGCATCAAAAACGGAGGCGGTAGTGGTTGAGCTGTATTGCGGATAGAGTGGCAGTACGATGATTTTCTTCACGTCTTGTTGAATGAGGTTGTTAACGGCATTTTCGATACTCGGATTGCCGTAGCTCATACCGAGTTCTACCGCTACGTTAGCGCCTTGTGCGCTAAAATAAGCTTGTACTGCGTTTTGTTGCCGGCGGGAAATGGACAGTAACGGCGAGCCTTCTGTCGTCCAAATCCCTTTATAGGCATCCGCGACTTTAGGTGCCCGTTTTGGTAACACCATAAAATTTAAAATAAATTGCCATTTCCATTTGGGGAGATCGATAACGCGCGGATCACTTAAAAATTGTTTCAAATAACGTTTGACGGCTCGAGGCGTCGGCTCATCGGGCGTGCCGAGATTGGCCAGTAATACGCCGGTTTTAGTTTGAGTCATGTCGATTCCTTTGGGTGATGGTTTCGGTTTTAAATCCTATTATAGTAAATTCACTGTGATGATGCTATTTATCGAACCGAGCGGTCGTACCTTAAATCGGCTTGACATTACATGTGTAACACACTAGAATTTGCCGTCCTTTCGTCTATAGAAAGGCTTTTTTATTGTTTTTATTTTAACTGGAGCTTTATTAATGGCAACTATCAACCAGCTAGTACGCAAACCGCGTGTGAAAAAGGTTGTAAAAAGCAACGTTCCTGCATTAGAGGCTTGCCCGCAGAAACGTGGTGTATGTACTCGTGTATATACTACAACTCCTAAAAAACCGAACTCAGCGTTACGTAAAGTCTGTCGTATCCGCTTGACTAACGGTTTTGAAGTAACTTCTTATATCGGTGGTGAAGGCCACAACCTTCAAGAACACAGTGTCGTATTAATCCGTGGCGGTCGTGTTAAAGACTTACCAGGTGTGCGTTATCACACTGTACGTGGTGCACTTGACTGTGCAGGCGTTAAAGACCGTAAACAAGGTCGTTCTAAATACGGCGTTAAACGTCCTAAGTCTTAATGGATCTCCGTTAAGTAAGGCCAAACGTCTAAATTAATATTTAAACCATAAACTCCAGTCAAAGGCGCTTTGTCGCAAAAGATGAGTTTTGGATATCCTGAAGATTTATAATACGGAGAAATCGCAATGCCACGTCGTCGTAGTATTGAACCACGCAAAATTCTTCCAGATCCGAAGTTCGGTTCAGAATTACTTGCAAAATTCATCAACGTTTTAATGGTTGATGGTAAAAAATCTATCGCAGAATCAATTGTTTATGGTGCGTTAGAAACATTGTCCCAACGTTCCGGTAAAGATGCGTTGGAAGCATTCGAAATCGCACTTGAAAACGTGCGTCCAACCGTTGAGGTGAAATCCCGTCGTGTTGGTGGATCGACTTACCAAGTGCCGGTTGAAGTCCGTCCGACCCGTCGTAATGCATTAGCAATGCGCTGGATCGTTGAAGCAGCACGTAAGCGCGGTGACAAATCAATGGCGCTTCGTTTAGCTAACGAATTATCAGATGCAGCAGACAACAAAGGCTCAGCAGTGAAAAAACGTGAAGACGTTCACCGTATGGCTGAAGCTAACAAAGCGTTTGCTCACTATCGTTGGTAATAAGCTTTTGATTTTGGTAGGCTTCATCTCAAAATTTGTGATGAAGCCTATTACGTATAATTTACATTAGAATTCAAACAAGGTAATAATAATGGCTCGTACAACTCCCATTGAGCGCTATCGTAATATCGGTATCAGCGCTCACATCGACGCAGGTAAAACAACTACCTCAGAGCGTATCCTTTTCTATACAGGTGTAAGTCACAAATTAGGTGAAGTACACGATGGTGCAGCGACGATGGACTGGATGGAACAAGAACAAGAGCGTGGTATCACCATCACCTCTGCTGCAACAACAGCGTTTTGGTCCGGTATGTCTAAACAGTACCCGCAACACCGTATCAACGTTATCGATACTCCGGGACACGTTGACTTTACTATCGAAGTAGAACGTTCCATGCGTGTTCTTGACGGTGCGGTAATGGTTTACTGTGCGGTTGGTGGCGTTCAACCACAATCTGAAACTGTATGGCGTCAGGCTAACAAATATGAAGTTCCGCGTATTGCGTTTGTTAACAAAATGGACCGTACCGGTGCAAACTTCCTACGCGTAGTTGAACAAATCAAAACCCGTTTAGGCGGTAACTCTGTTCCGCTCCAACTTCCAATCGGCTCAGAAGAAAATTTCAAAGGTGTGGTTGATCTTATCAAAATGAAAGCAATCAACTGGAATGAAGCTGACCAAGGTATGACATTTACATATGAAGATGTTCCGGCTGATATGTTAGCGGCGTGTGAAGAATGGCGCGGCAACTTAGTTGAAGCGGCTGCGGAAGCTTCAGAAGAATTAATGGAAAAATTCTTTGCAGGTGAAGAGTTAACTGAAGAAGAGATCAAAACCGCATTACGTCAACGCGTATTAGCAGGTGAAGTAATTCCTGTTTGCTGTGGTTCTGCATTTAAAAATAAAGGTGTTCAAGCAATGCTTGATGCGGTAATTGACTACTTACCGGCACCAACGGATATTCCGGCAATCAAAGGTATTAATGAAGATGAAACTGAAGGTGAACGTCATGCAAGCGATGATGAACCATTCTCTTCATTAGCATTTAAAATCGCGACTGACCCGTTCGTAGGTAACTTAACCTTCTTCCGTGTGTACTCAGGTGTGGTGAATTCCGGGGACACCGTTTACAACTCAGTCAAACAAAAACGTGAACGTTTAGGTCGTATCGTTCAGATGCACGCTAACAAACGTGACGAAATCAAAGAAGTTCGTGCGGGCGATATCGCAGCGGCAATCGGCTTAAAAGATGTCGGTACGGGTGATACATTATGTGCAATCGAAGCGCCAATCATCCTTGAGCGTATGGAATTCCCGGAACCGGTAATCTCTGTAGCGGTAGAGCCGAAAACAAAAGCCGACCAAGAAAAAATGGGCTTAGCGTTAGGTCGTTTAGCGCAAGAAGACCCTTCATTCCGTGTTCACACCGATGAAGAGTCAGGTGAAACCATCATTTCAGGTATGGGTGAGTTACACTTAGACATCATCGTTGACCGTATGAAACGTGAGTTCAAAGTGGAAGCAAACATTGGTAAACCACAAGTATCTTACCGTGAAACTATCCGTACTCGTGTTAATGATGTTGAAGGTAAACACGCGAAACAATCAGGTGGTCGTGGTCAGTACGGTCACGTTGTTATCGACTTATATCCATTAGATCCAGAAGGTCCAGGATACGAGTTCGTGAACGAAATCAAAGGTGGTGTAATCCCTGGTGAATATATCCCTGCAGTTGATAAAGGTATCCAAGAACAACTTAAATCTGGTCCATTAGCTGGCTACCCAGTAGTGGATTTAGGTGTACGTTTACACTTCGGTTCATACCACGATGTTGACTCATCAGAATTAGCGTTCAAATTAGCAGCGTCATTAGCGTTTAAAGCAGCGTTCGCTAAAGCAAACCCGGTTCTACTTGAGCCAATTATGAAGGTAGAAGTTGAAACTCCACCAGATTATGTTGGTGACGTAATTGGTGACTTAAGCCGTCGTCGTGCTATGGTAAACGGTCAAGAAGCGAACGAGTTCGTTGTTAAAATCAATGCTGAAGTTCCACTTTCAGAGATGTTTGGTTATGCAACGGACTTACGTTCACAAACTCAAGGTCGTGCATCATACTCAATGGAACCGTTAAAATATGCTGAAGCTCCAACAAGTGTTGCTGCTGCAGTTATCGAAGCGCGTAAAAAATAATTTTTAACTTACAAACTCCGTAGCACATATCGTGCTACGGGATTTCATCAACAAAGGAAACTTTACAATGGCTAAAGAACAATTTAATCGTGGCGATAAAGTCCACGTAAACGTAGGTACTATCGGTCACGTTGACCACGGTAAAACAACCTTAACCGCAGCAA
>NZ_JBGYBX010000032.1:0-66443 GCF_041817755.1 Glaesserella sp.
TGGTGGGGGCGAATGAGCATTTTTATAATCATCTGTTATACGGCATTACCGTTACCGAATTTATTGACGGTAAGAAAATCAGTTGCACTGTGCCGATTATTGACTGGGAAAACCCTGAAAACAATCGGTTTCATTTTACTGAAGAATTTAGCGTAGCGAACGCTAACGGTTCATCGGTGCGTACGCCTGATTTAGTCTGTTTTGTCAATGGCTTGCCGCTGGTGGTGATTGAAGCCAAACGCCCGGACGGCAAACCGAAAAGTACCATTGAAGAAGGCATTTCTCAACATTTACGCAATCAACGCCCTGCCGAAATTCCCCACCTTTTTGCCTATGCCCAACTATTGTTAGCCGTTAATGGTTATGACGGGCGTTACGCCACTTGTGCGACCCCTGCCAAATTTTGGGCGGCGTGGCGTGAAGAAGAACAATCCGAGTTGGAAATGAGCCAACTCAAAAACCTTGCTATTTCTGCCGAAAATCTGACCGCTCTTTTACCAAAATCTGACGATCAGGCTTGGTATCAACAGCTCACCGCTCAGGGAAAATTAGCCGTAACAGGGCAAGACAGCTTGCTGATTAGCCTGTTACGCAAAGATCGTTTGTTTGAGGTGATCCGCTATTTCAGTTTGTTTGATCGCAAATCGCACAGCCGCATTATCGCCCGTTATCCGCAAGTGTTTGGGGTGAAACGCTTAATCGATCGGGTAATGTCGCAAAGCGAAAAAGGGGCGAGAAACGGCGGCGTGATTTGGCACACCACAGGTTCGGGCAAATCGTTTACGATGGTCTTTTTCTCGAAAGCCTTATTGCTCCACCCAGCCCTAAAACAGTGCCGAATTATCGTGGTAACGGATCGGGTGGATTTAGAACATCAGTTGAGCAGCACTTTTTATAACAGCGGTGAACTGGCAACCAAGCGAGATCGTAAGAATGCAATGGCAACTACCGGCAAGCGACTAGCCGAGCAAATCGGTTCCGGCAATGAACGCATTATTTTTTCGTTAATGCAGAAATTTAACACGGCGATTAATCAAGCGGAATGTTTTAATCCGAGTGCGAATATTATTGTGTTGATTGATGAAGGACATCGCACCCAAGGCGGAGAAAATCATATGGCAATGCGGCGAGCCTTGCCTAATGCGGCTTTTGTTGCTTTTACCGGCACGCCGTTGTTAAAAGACGATGAAACCACACAAAAATTTGGCAACATCATTCACGCTTATACGATGCAACGTGCGGTGGAAGATAAAGCGGTAACGCCACTGCTTTATGAAGAGCGGATCCCTGAATTGTCGGTGAATGAACAGGCGATTGATAACTGGTTTGAGCGGATCACCAAGTCGTTAAACGAAGAGCAAAAAACGGATTTAAAACGTAAATTCTCGCGTAAAGGGCAGATTTATCAAGCTGATGACCGTATTCATTTAATCGCTTTAGATATTGCGGAACATTTGGCGAATAAAATTCCGCAAGGCTTAAAAGGTCAGCTGGCGTGCGAAAGCAAAGCGACAGCAATTCGTTATCAGCGGTATTTGGACGAGATTGGGCTGTTTGAAAGTGCGGTGGTGATCAGTCCGCCTGACAGCCGTGAAGGAAATACGCAGCTTGACGAACAGGCAAGTGATGAAGTGGTGCGTTGGTGGGCAGCCAACGTGCAGGGCGATGAAGAACGTTACACGCAACAAGTGTTAAGTCGTTTTGCCGATCCTGACAGTCCGTTGCGTTTACTAATTGTGGTGGATAAGTTGCTCACGGGCTTTGATGAGCCGAGCAATGCAGTGTTGTATATTGATAAGCCGTTAAAACAACATAACCTTATTCAAGCAATTGCACGGGTAAACCGCTTGCATAAACAAAAAGAGTACGGGCTGTTGGTGGATTATCGGGGCATTTTAAAAGAGCTGGACACAACGATTGCCAAATACCAAGATTTAGCCAACCGAACACAAGGCGGTTATGCCATTGAGGATTTAGCTGGGCTTTATTGCTCAATGCAAAGCGAATATCTGCGTTTGCCGAGTTTGTATCAAGCACTTTGGGCAATGTTTGCCGAGGTTGAAAATACAATGGATCTTGAACAACTTCGCCGCCAGCTCATTCCAACTATGCAACTCGACCCAACAAGCGGTCTGTTTTTCGATAAAAACAGCAAAATACGCGATGATTTTTACCGAGCTTTAACTGCCTTTAACCGCTGTTTACAGGTGGCATTGCAGTCGGAAACCTTTTATCAAGACAAAAACTTTACCGATGCCGACCGCACTTTATATAAAAACACCGCCGCCTTTTTTGCCCAACTACGCCGTTTGGCACAACAGGACGCCGGCGAGCAAGTGGATTATCGCGAATATGCCCATCAAGTTGAGCAATTAATCGATAAGCACGTTGTTGCCTTAGGCGTAAAAGAAGCAGACGGCATTTATGCGGTCAATAAAATGGGCAAAACGGAATATCAAACGTGGAACGACACCAAAACACGCAACGAAGCCGATAAAATTCGCTCTCGTATTGCTCGTAGCCTTGAGATTGATTTTGACAACGATCCTTATGCCAAAGCCCGTTTTTCCGAATTATTGCAACAAGCCATTGAAGAAGCCGAAGCCTTGTTCGACCACCCGATAAAACAATATCTGCTGTTTAAAGAATTTGAAGAACAAATGGCAGAACGTAAATTGCCCGATATTCCCGACCGTTTTGGCGGCAACTATGCGGCACAAGCCTATTTCGGTGTATTTAAAACAGTTTTACCTGAAACCCTATCGCAAGGTGAAGGCTTTTGGGTAGATTTGGCATTTGAGATCGATCAGGCGGTTTTACGCTGTTTAAGCGAACATTCCATCAACCTTGAACAAGTGGAAAAAGACATTCGTAAACAGTTACTGCCGATGATATTTAAAATCTGCCAAGCCAACGGCAGCGGTATGTTACAAGCCAAAGAGATTGTCGAACGGATAGTACAAATTGTGCGAGTTGGGCGTTCAAATGGATAAGTTTGATCGGGTTATCATTCCTTATGGCGACCAGCATTTTACCGTTCGCTTAATCAAGAATGCCAAATATAAACGGCTACGCCTAACCGTGCAGCCCACGGGCGACATTATTGCTTATGTGCCGCCACAAGCGGTCAGAAATAAGCTAATTTTTGCCATTAGCAAACAAAGTCAATGGATTGCCGACCAGTTGCAATTTTTTCAACAAACCCCACCGCTTGTTGAACGGCAATATATCAGCGGCGAAAGCCATCGTTATCTAGGGCGACAATATCTGTTAAAAGTATATGAAACGCCAAATAAACCCAACCAAGTCCGCTTATGGCGTGGGCAGTTGGAGGTGTCTGTGCGAGGAAAAACAGCACGACAAGTCCAACAATGTTTGGATAAATGGTATCGACAAAAAGCCAAACAGATTTTTGCCGAACGTTTAAATTGGCTGCTACCGCAAACCTTTTGGGTTACGACAATCCCTCACATTCGCTTACGCACAATGGAAACCCGTTGGGGAAGTTGCTCCGTTCAAGGCTCACTATGCCTTAACCCCCACCTAATCAAAGCCCCGAAAGAATGCATTGATTATGTGATCTTGCACGAACTCTGCCACTTCGCCGAACACAACCACAGCGAACGTTTTTATCGATTAATGGGGCAAGTGATGCCGCAGTGGAAGGAAGTGAAGATGAGGCTGGATCGAGTGGTTTAAGAAATGGAAATGCAAGCAGTAGGATTTGAAAAGAAATTTGCAAACTGAAAAAACTTCGCAAAATCCGACCGCTCTTTATAAAAAGCCCGAAAGTAAATGCCGTTTGAATGTAAACTCAAACAGCATTTTCCTTATTTCATCAATCAATTCCTGCATACTTTTCACATAGTCAATCGTAGGAATGTTATTGCCCAAACATCTTCCAAAACGGCACGACTTCAATGGTTTTGTTCTCTACAATCATCTTATCTTCCTGATCAAAAGTGATGATTATGCCTTGTTCAAAATGGAAGAAATTCATTGCGTCAATCAATCCATCACGTTCACGAGCGATATTTTCTGCACTTAATTGCCAGCAAACTTGGATAAGTTGTACGGGCGAGCTGTTTTTACATACCACAAAATCACATTCTTTGTTGTTTTCGTTGTAATAATACAGCTCTGAAAATTGTCTTCTTAGCGCCCAAAATACTGCATTTTCTAGCTTTCTTCCTTGATCTTGAGTGAAAGACGGGCTGATGACACGCTGCAATCCATTGTCTATGAAATAGGCTTTGCGCGGATTAGCCAGTTGTGTTTTGTAAGAATAGGAAAACTTCGGTAGCAAGCTGATCACATAGGCTTGCTCTAAATGCGAGAGATATTCCTGCACAGTGGCGGTGCTTTTGACTTCAAGGCTCTGTTTGAGTTTGCTGGCGGTAATCAAATTGCCCACGTTGCCAGCTAAGAAAAGCAGCAAACGCTTCATTGAACGCTCATCACGAATACCGAAACGCACGATAATATCGCGATACAAAATGTCGTTGATAAGTACATTCAAAATCTCGTCTTCATTGAATTGCAAATATTGCGGAAAGCCGCCTAGATGAAGATAATCCGCCACGGTATCGGCATTTTTTTCTTTGCCAAGAAACTCGCAAAACTCCAAAAAAGAGAAAGGGAAAAGCTCACGACTAATGTGCCGCCCCGTAAGTTTTGTACCGAGTTCACGACTTAATAAAGAGGCATTTGAACCTGTTACCACCACTTGATAGCCCTGATCGAGCTTGCCCCGCACGTAAACTTCCCAACCCTCAATAATCTGAATTTCATCAAAATAAAGCGTTTGGATTTGGGCATTCTCCGCAATAATTTCATCTAACAATGCAAAATCGCTAAATTCAAAATTAAATAATTGCGGTGTATCAAAATTGAGAAAGAGATAGCTGTTTTCCGTTTGTTTTTCAATGAGTTGAGCTAATAACGTACTCTTTCCGCTACGGCGAATACCCGACACAACCAAAGCAAAATCAGGTAGCACTTTAATACTGCTAAGCATTTGACGTGGATATGTTTTTTGTTCCAACAACTTACTCTGCTGAGTTTGAATGGCTTGTTTTATCTCTGTTTTTAATAACATTTTATCCCCCAACAAATCGTTTAATGCAAACGAATAAAACTATTCAATAATAATGAACAAAACCGTTCAATACTAATGAACAAAATTCTATACCTAAAAATAAGTTGATTCAAATGGAAAATGTTTGTAGGTCATTGTGTCGCTAAAATCTTTTAACTACACAGTTCATCTCATAAAGAAAAGCGGTGGGATTTGAAAAGAAATTTGCAAACTGAAAAAACTTCGCAAAATTCTACCGCACTTCACCTCTAAATCCAGTAAATTTTAAGACTATTTTTTCCTTGTCTTTTCTCTTTCTCACACCTAAAATAGCATTTTATTTAGTAATTTTTAAGACTATTAATATGAGTAACTTCGACAAACTAGGCAAACGAATCAGTGAAGTAGATGCCACAATGGACGCTTGGATTGCTAAATTAGGCTTAGGTTATAACCATTTTGCGGTGCTGTATTCGTTGGCGGCGGCGGAAAGTGGGCAGTGTACGCAAAAGCAGATTTGCGATGAGTGGCTGTTGCCGAAACAGACGGTGTTTAACGTATGCAAGGAATATAAGGAAAAAGGCTGGATTGAGTTTAGCGAAAGTGCGGTGGATAAACGGGAAAAAATGATGCGTTTAACCGCAGACGGCAAGGCGAAGGCGGAACCGGTTTGGCAGGCGACACAGCAGTTGGCGGATAAAACTTTTGCAAAATTAGGCGAGAAAAAGACCGCTCAACTGTTTGCTTTATTGGCGGAATTTTGCACGGTTTGCCGTGAGCAAATCGACAAAACGGATACGGTGGCTTGATGTCCTTAGAAAATCTTGAAACCACCCTTGAACCAACAATGTTCCGTTCGCTCAAAAACCTTGCTTTGCAACATAAAAAACGGCTGTTCGCCACATTCGGCTTGGTAGCGGCGGAAAATTTGCTGTTGTTGATTTATCCTTTGGTGGGCAGTTTTGCGGTGAATGCGGTGCTAAACGGGCAACTGGTTTCCGCGCTCGCTTACGCCTTGATGGTGCTGATTATTTGGGGCGTGGGGGCGGCTCGCCGTGCGGTGGACACTCGTGCCTTCACTCGTATTTACACGGAACTTGCCGTGCCGGTGATTTTAAACCAGCGGATTAAAGGCATGGACACTTCAACCACCACCGCTCGTGTGGCGTTGTCCCGTGAGTTCGTCAATTTCTTTGAACACCATTTGCCGACCTTGATTACTTCTGCGTTTTCGATTATCGGGGCGGTGGTAATGTTGCTGTTGATTGAGTTTTGGTCGGGCGTGGTGGCATTGTTGATTGTGGTGGGCTTTGGCTTGCTGTTGCCCCATTATGTGAAGGTCAATGACCGCCTGTACTTCAAACTCAACAACCGCCTTGAAAAAGAAGTGGATAGAGTGGAACGTGCCAAAAACAGCGAGCTGATTAAACATTATCGCTTGGTGGAGCGTTTCCGTATCCTGATTTCCAACCGAGAAGCCCTGAGCTTTTTGTGTATCGGTGTGGCAATGTGCGTGCTGTTCGGCGTGACGCTCACGGTTTTAACCCTCAAACAAGGCGTCACCGCAGGGCATATTTATGCGGTGATTACTTATCTCTGGACCTTCGCCATCAGCCTTGATGACGCACCAAGATTGGTGGAAGAATTGTCGAAGTTGAAGGATATTGGGAAAAGGGTGGAAGTGGCGTGATACAGGCGGTCGCCTTTGCAAAAACTGTTGCAAATTCGACCGCACTTTACGTTATTTCAAACTACTTTTTTGCCACCGTAAAACGTTTAAACAAGTGCGCCTGTTTTTCCGCGTCATCGGCAATGGCAATGGCTAAATCTGCTACGCTGATGCCTGCCGGCGCGTCGCCAACCATCAGTAAATCGTCGCCGCCCAAACGGTATTCGCCCGTGCGATCTTCGCTGAAACCGGCATCGGCGCCTAATAACGCCGGTGGAGAGATAAACGCCCAGTTGACATCACGGCGATCACGCAAGTCGCTGAGCAAATTACGCGCCGCATTAGCCCCGGCAAAAATCTCTTTCGGGAAAGCGTCTGTGTCAATCAGTTGCACATTCGGTGCAACATATAAGCTACCCGCTCCGCCAATCACTAATAAATACGGCACTTGTGCCGCTTTTGCTGCTTCGGTAATCGCATTCGCTCCACGAGTAAAATCTTCGGCGATATTTGGATTTGTCCAACCTGGGTTAAACGCACTCACTACCGCATCAAACCCTTTTAACTGCTGTGCAAAATCCGCAGAATTTACATCAAAACTGACCGCTTGCACGTTGTCCGCTTTTGCCACTTTGTCGGCATTGCGCGCAAACGCGGTGACTTGATGACCGCGACGAGCTAATTCTGCTACGACTGCACTACCTACATAACCTGTTGCACCGATAACTGCGATTTTTTTCATGTTGTTTTCCTTCTGTTAAGTTGATTAAGATTGCCGATTGGCTGATGTGATGCAGTATATATCCATAACTTACTTTTTAAAAGTACTTACAAAAATGTAAGCTTGAAAATAATTTTTAACCGATTGAAACTAAAAGGAATAGATTTGAAAAATTTTTCGTAGGGCATGTTTGCTAACGCATCACGGATTGCTGACAAAGTTAATTTTAATAAATAACCTAGCACAAGCCGTGCTAGGTTCATTAAACCCAGCCCCGCCGGGGCTGAATGGAAGAGCCGCAGAGCGACTCAGATTAAATAACCCTATACGGTTCGTATGGGGTTTGTCAGTGGTTTGGAGCGCATTTGCCAACGCACCATTTGCGATTTGTTGTAAAAAAGGCATTTAAACGCCCCCGACAAGCGATCGTTTTCACAAAACGTTTTGCAAACCGACCGCACTTTCTTATCCCCCCGCCTGCACACTCGGGGCAACGCCAAAATAGCGTTTGTACTCTCGGCTAAACTGGCTGGGGCTTTCATAGCCGACTTGATATGCCGCCTCGGCGATAGGTGGATTTTCTTGACAAATCAATCGCTTAGACTCCATTAAACGCAGTGATTTTTGATATTGCAACGGCGACAGTGTGGTGATTTCTTTAAAATGATGATGAAATCCCGAAATGGACATTCCGCATAATTCCGCCAGCGTTTCTATGCGCACCGTTTCACGAAAATGCCGTTGCAAATACCGAGTGGCTTTGGCGATTTTTTGCGTATTAGACCCAAAACTGACCATCTGCTTCAGTTTGTTGCCTTGCTCGCCTTTAAGTAGCCGATAATAGATTTCCTGTTGAATCAGCGGTGCAAGAAAAGCGATGTCGCTTGGATTTTCGTGCAAGAGTAATAAGCGCTCAAAAGCGTTTTCCAATTCGTTATTCAAATGCCATTGCGTGAAAGCGGTCGGATTTATCTCAGATTTTGCAATGGGTAACTGTTGTTCAAACAGAATTTGATTGACTGTCTGCAAATCAATTTTCATTGATAACACCACAAAAGGTTCATCGGGTGTTGCCTTAACAATCTTACCGCACATCGGAATATCCACAGGGCAAAACATAAAATGTCGCGGATCAAACAAAAAAGACTGCTCTCCCAACCGCACTTCACGCTCGCCGTTTATCACAATGCAAATACTCGGCTCTTGTATCACATTTTCATAGGAAAACGGCTGATCGCTATGATGAATAACCAGTCCTTTAATCGGAGAATGATAGGTCTGATTATGCGGAATGATATGAAGCAGTCGCTGTAAAGTGTTTTCTGAAAACATCATCATTTAGAGAATTAGGCAAGCATTTTGCAGAAATCATATACGCCCATTAATAGAAAATCAATAGAATAGAGTTCAACATTTATTCAGGAGGACGAGTGTTGCTATCGCTTTGCAAATAAGTTAAGACAGCACACCAGCCTAAACCTTTAACCCAATAAAACAAAAGGAAAAAATATGAAAATTTTTTACAAAACATCAGCAACCGCAACCGGCGGGCGGGACGGACGCACTCAAGTAGATGACGGCTCCATCGGCTTTGATTTGGTGAGTTTTCAAAACGAAAGCGGCAAAGCTGGCACCAATCCTGAGCAACTTTTTGCCATGGGCTACGCTGCCTGCTTTGACAGTGCAATGAACCATGTTGCCCCGAGTTTGGGTTTAAAACCCACTTCATCCAGCACCACCGTGGGCGTAGGCATCGGTCAAAAAGCAGACGGTGCATTTAGTTTGGATTTGGATATTACGATTACTGTTGCAGGTTTAAGCGTAGAAGAAGCAAAACAGTTGATTGAAAAAGCCCATGCCGTCTGCCCTTATTCTAATGCTACACGCGGAAATGTAGATGTGCGTTTGCATGTGAATGTAGTTCAGACTTTTGATTTGTGATGCTGTTTAAGATTGAATAAAAGATAAACGGTGGGATTTGGGGAGAAATTTGCTAATTGCAAAATCTCGCTAAAATCCCACCGCCCTTTTCCATCCATCTACCCCAACAACCCCCGATAAATCTCCCAATCCACATCTTTAAACACATTAAACACCACGTTCATTTGTGGGTTGTCGGCTAAAAAGGCTTTGACGGTTTTCACCGCAATTTCTGCCGCCTCTCGATTAGGGAAACGAAATTCGCCTGTGCTGATACAACAAAAGGCAACGCTCTCAATACCGTGTTGCTTGGCGAGTTCTAGGCAAGAGCGGTAGCAACCGGCGAGCAGTTCGCCATCTTTTGCCGATAACGCACCGATGATAATCGGTCCGACCGTATGCAAAACGTAATCGGACGGCAAGTTAAACGCTGGGGTGATTTTTGCCTGCCCTGTGGGTTCTAAATGCCCTTGTTTCGCCATCAATTCGGCACAAGCAAGGCGAAGTTGCACGCCTGCTTGCGAGTGAATGGCGTTGTCGATACAGGCGTGCAAGGGGTGAAAACAGCCGAGCAGTTGGCTGTTTGCCGCATTCACAATCGCCCCCACTTTGAGCCTTGTGATGTCGCCTTTCCATAGGTAAATCTGCGGTTGAATAGGCGTTAAATCCGCCAGCGACACCACGCCTTTTTCCGCCACTTCTTGCTGTAACAGCTTATCTTGCAACGCCAAAAATTCCGCTGTTTCCGCTTGCGGCGGACGAATGTTCATCAAGGCTCGCAACAGTTGGCGTTTTTCCGTTGTTGATGTGGGAATATTGATATCGGGATCAAGGAATTTGATAAGTTGTGTTACTTTATTTTCCATAAGATTTTCCTTTGTAAACAAATCTCCCCTAACCCCTCTTTGCTAAAGAGGGGGATCAGATCGAAGAAGATTATAGGTTCATCTGAAAATCAAAAATTGTTTTGAAGAACTTTAATATTAAATTGCTGCTTGCTCTAATTCCCCTCTTTAGCAAAGAGGGGGTAGGGGAGATTTATTCGCTTACGCTCACACTTCGTGCCGTTGCTAAAGCAACGTTCAAACGCAAGCGTTTGTGGCAGAATAAATTTACGAAGAAAACAAATAATCAGCCTGACGTTGTTAGCCAATGTTGCAAAATATAGGCACAATCTTCCGTAAGAGAAATCGTCTGTTTCGCCGTTTCCGCAAAGCCTTCGGGGTGATCCCGATTTAACCGAATCAGCGTTGCCTGCGGATTGCGGTAGGTCATCTGTTCAAAAGGGTAACGAATAATGGTCGGCGTGTTAAAGCCAATCCCCAGCTCCAAATACACCGTGTTGCCCTGCATTGCTTGCTCGGCAAATGCGGCATAACGCTGTTGGGCGGCGTGCCATTGTTCCGTTTCCACAAAACGGTGATCGACACGTAAGTGCATCGCCATTTTGCCGCCACACACAGGGCATTTCGGCACAAGTGCGGTGGGAATTTGGCAATTTTTTTGCTGCGAACGCCATTTTTGCACCAGCGTTTCGTTGTCGTAAACCTGCGAATGGTAAGGCTTGGCACATTGCAATTCGCCGTAATTGCCTTGCACTTCAAAGAGTTTATCAAGGTCAAAGCCTGCTTTGGCAAACTGGCTATCCACGTTAGTGGTAATCACAAAATAATTTTTGTCTTTCACCAAGGCAAGCAGCTGTTGATACAAGGGCAACGCCGGCGGCTCAAAACGGTTCGCCCAAATATGCTCCGCCCAATACGCCCATTTTTCTTCTTCTGTTTCAAAGGGATAGAACGCCGCCGAATACATATCCTGCATACCGTAACGCTGGATAAACGGCTGAAAACGTTGGGTAAACCGCTCGCCGCTGTACGTTAAACCTGCCGCCGCAGAAAAACCTGCTCCCGCACCAATTAAAATAAAATCTGCATTTTCAATATGTTGTTTGGCTTGTTGTAACATCTTAAACCTCCCGATAAGCAATGTCGGCAATCTGTTGTTCAAATTCGGCAATAGACATCGGCGTTTCGCTTTTGATTAAACACACATTGTCCAGCCGCCGCACCAGTTTCATCGTACAGTCGTCAAACCGCAACACCACCGAATAAAAATCAAAAAAATCGTACGCCGTTTCTTGCACCTTGCCATAATTTTGCAAAGCGGGCGCAAGCTGAAAATAACCGTGAATAGCTTGCTGCCGATTGTCAAACGCCACTTCTTCCAAATAAAAACGCTGTTGATTGTGGGTAATCGTTTTAGCAAAACGGAAGGTGCCGAAATGCAGTAAACGCGGTTTCTGCCGAACCGCAAAAATAAAGATAGCACTCAAAATGAGTAATAAGATAAACAGCATTTTGTTTTACTTCCTAAAAGTAAGTAATTTGAGAGCAGTATAGATGCTTAACTTATTTTATGGAAGTACTTACAAAAATGTAAGGTTTGGGGTTTAATTCTAACTTATTGAAAGTTAAGGAAATGAATTTTGAAAAATTTTCTAGTAGGGTGCGTTTGCTAACGCACCTTTTGCAATTTGCGATAAAAAGGTGCGTTCATACGCACCTTACAAGCGGTAAGATTTTGAGAGAAATTTGCAAATGGCAAAATCTCGTGAAAATCCCACCGCACTTTTATGTATAACGCTTTTTCAAGATTTCCGTCAAGCGGTCAAATACAAACAGCACTCTTGGCGAGGTAATGGTTTGATAGGGGCGGTATAGGTACAGCTGCCATTTATCAATGGGAATTTCGGGGAAGAGTTTGACTAACTCGCCACTGGCAAAGTAAGGCTTGCAGAACAGCTCGCTGATAAAGCCCACCAAATTGCCACGCAATACAGCTTTTAGCTCGCACTCGGGATCGGAGCTATAAAAAAGCACTTCTCTCGGTAGCAATTTTTGCTCGTCATTCATTGTTAAATCCCACGCACGCCCTGTTTCTACGTTAATCGGCAAGGAAAACGGGAAATTTCGCTGTAAATCGTCTAAATCTTTCGGCGTACCCAATCGCTCCAGTAATTTCGGGGACGCCACAATCCAGTCTTGCAAATCAGCAATTTTTCGCACGATAAAATTCGGGTTCGGTTCAGGTCCGATACGCAAGCCAATATCAATGCGATGTTCCACCGCATCAAATTTGGTCATATCCTCACGCCAATCAATCACCAACTGCGGATAGGGCGCAAGTGCGGTCAACAGTTCGTCCAAAATCTTGTCATTCTCACGCCAACGGGGAAAAGTAATCCGCACCACGCCTGCCATTTCGTCTGTCTGTTGCTTGCCGAGTTTGAACAGATTATCGGTGTCCGCCAGCAACTGTTTTGCCTTAATCAAGAATTGCTCACCAAAATTGGTCAGCCGAATTTGGCGCGTATTCCGCTTAAACAACTGCTCGCCCAATTCCTGTTCCAATTCCGCAATCACACGAGTAACTACCGAAGGCGAAACCGCCAACTGCATTGCCGTTTCCCGAAAATTCAGTGTTTCGCTAGCAAGGCAAAAATATTTAATCGCATCGAGTTTGTTCATTTTATTATTCTCTTTTTGACAATAGACAATTCTATTTTTATTGATTGTAGTGCAATCACCCGCCCACTACAATACCCCCATCAAAACCAAACAGGAGAGCAAAATGAACAACATTGAAAACAAAGTCGTGATTATTACGGGTGCAAGTAGTGGTATTGGTGAAGCGACCGCTTATAAACTGGCGCAAGCAGGTGCAAAATTGGTGCTGGGCGCACGCCGTGAAGATAAACTTCAAACCATCGTAAACAACATTAAAGCTAACGGTGGCGAAGCGGTGTATCGTGTGACCGATGTGGTTAAACCGGAAGACAATCAAGCCTTAGTGGCGTTAGCCAAATCCGCCTTCGGCAAAGTGGATGCGATTTTCTTGAATGCAGGGCTAATGCCAAACTCTATGCTTTCCGCGCTTGAAACGGATAATTGGAATGCGATGGTTGATGTGAATATTAAAGGCGTACTCAACGGAATTGCCGCTGTGTTACCAACGTTTGAAGCACAAAAATCAGGACATATTTTAGCAACCTCTTCCGTTGCAGGTTTAAAAGTGTATCCTGGCTGTGCCGTCTATTGCGGCACGAAATGGGCGGTTAAAGCGATTATGGAAGGACTGCGAATGGAAAGCGCACAAGCAGGCACGAACATTCGTACCGCAACCATTTATCCAGCGGCAGTGCAATCGGAATTAGTGGCAAGTATTACTAATCCTGAAATGGCTGAAGCGATGCGCGGTTTATATGATACTTACGAAATCCCCGCCGAACGTGTGACAAACGTGGTGGCATTTGCGTTAAACCAACCCGAAGATACCAATATTTCTGAATTTACACTGGGTCCGACTACTCAACCTTGGTAAATTTCTATTGTGGGGGCAAATTACATTTGCCCCAAAACAATCGTGAGGACATCCGGGCAAATATGATTTGCCCCTACAAATGATTTCGTTATAGGTGTAACACAATGAAAAAACTGGCTTTTCTATTAGGACTAACAATGAGTTTATCAACCCAAGCCGAGCCGATTATCCGTATTTTTGAAATGCAAATCCGCCCCGAAAGCGTGGAAAAATTTACCGAATTAGGCAAACACAATATTCGCCAATCGGTCAATACCGAGCAAGGCGTATTGGGAATGTATGTGATGACCGACAAAACCGACCCAAACAAATTTTATATCGTGGAAGCCTATGCCGATGAAACCGCCTATCAAGCACACCGTGCTTCACCCCATTTTCAAGCGTGGCTCAATGGCGCAAAAGAGATGATTGTGTCACGTAAAATGATTGAAACCAATCCTGTGGTGTTTGGTTCAAAAGCGGTGGGTGTGCCGTAAGTATGATTAACGTCTTTTTAAGGTAACAACCAATGCGAACAGGACTACTCGGCTTATTGCTTTCGATCTTTATGACCCAGAACGCTGCCATAGCAGCCGAAAATACCGTTAAATATCAAGGAAATACAATGAATATCACCATTGGACAATCTACGTTCAACGCAGAATTAGCCGACACACAAGCAGCAAAAGAATTGACTGCACTTTTGCCTTTAACGCTCAATATGCAAGATCATTTGCACAATGAAAAATTTGCCGAACTACCAAAATCCTTAAGCCGCCAAGACCAAGCGGTCGGTCGGATTGAGGCCGGCGATATTATGCTTTGGGGCGGCGATACCTTAGTGGTGTTTTACGAAAGTTTCCATTCGTCCTATCGTTATACCCGTTTAGGCAAAATTCAAAACGCGGACAAACTAAAAAATGCGGTGGGAACAGGAAAGGTAAAAATGACTTTTGCACCTTGATCTTTGAACATTAACGTGAAAAGTGCGGTCAGATTTCAGCGAGTTTTTTCATTGGCAAAAACTTCTTAAAATTTGACCGCACTTTTTCTGATTTTTAGTATTTCAACACTTCGCCTTCTTTCGGCACAGCAACCTTGCTTAATTTATGTTCTTTCACAAATTTTCGCATTTCATCAGAAGTAACGGCAGCGTGATTGACGGCATCCATATGCACGGTAATGATGTCAGCTTTCGGGGCGGCTTGGCGAGCTTTGGCGACATCGGCTTTACCCATAATAATGCTGTCTGAAAAACCTTGTAGTTGAGCGTAGCCTGTATTCATTACGATGACTTCAGGTTTATAGCGGTTGAGTGCAAAATCCACATCTTCATTCCAAATGGTGTCGCCTACGATATACAGCGTTTTTTCGCCGTCTGCTTGCATCACCACGCCCATTGCCTCGCCTGCTAATTCAGCTAGCTGCGGAATAGCATACATTTGATCCGTGCCGTGTTGTCCGCCTGTTTTGCTTAATTTCACCTGGTTAAATTCGGTATTTTTGCCGACTACACGCACATCTTTAAAACCTTGTGAACGGATAATTTGTGCATCGCCTGCATTTTGTACGAAAATCGGTAAGGTTTTCGGTAACACTTTTTGTGCGTATTCGTCCCAGTGGTCGGCGTGGGTGTGGGTAACAATCACGGCATCTACGCCTTCAAGCACTTTTTCTACAGGTTCTTTCATATCAATCAACGGATTACGTTTTTGGCTGTTGATGGTGCCTTCAAAGCCTGCGTAACTGCCTTTCGGTGCAAGATAAGGATCGACCAAAAATGTACTGCCTGCCATTTCAATTTTAGCGGTGGCGTTACGGATATGTTGATAGCTAATTTCAGCATGAGTCGTGGTTGCAACGGTGGTTGCTATTAAAGCAAAAATAAGAGATTTCAGTTTCATTGTGTTTCCTTTTGTAAAAAATAAGATAAATTAAACCGCTTGTTTACGATGGGGGTATTATGAAACCAATGAGAAATGAAAAACATTGACTTATAATTCAAAAATCGTAAAAATCAGGTCAAATTTATTCAGCGAGTAAAAAATGTCTATTCCAACCGTTGCCTTAGTGCTTTATCCCCAATTTAGCCCTTTTCATTTTTCCGTGCCTTATATGGTGTTTTCTACCGAAATTGACGGCAAGCCGCTATTTAACGTGAAAGTGGTCGCAGAAAACCCAACAGTTACTCAATCCAAGCCAGCCATTATTCAGGCAGACGGCGATTTGAGTTTGTTGGAACAAGCGGATTTGGTTGTGATGATCGGTTGGGACAAGTTGGAACAAATGCCGTCTGCCGCCTTAACGCAGGCATTGCAGCAAGCGGCACTGGGTGGTGCAACCGTTGTAGGATTGTGTTACGGCGCTTATCCCCTTGCCTATGCAGGTTTGTTGAACGGCAAAAAAGCCACTACGCACTGGCTGGGCGAAGCGGATTTCAAGCAACGTTTTCCGCAAGTGAAATTAGATTGCAGCGCCATTTATATTGAAGATGAAAACATCATTACCTCCGCAGGCACAGCGGCAGGGTTGGATTGTTGCCTAGCGATTGTTCGCCGCCAATATGGGGTAAAAATTGCCAATCAACTGGCGCGTTTGTTGGTCATCTCGCCCCATCGGGAAGGCGGACAAGCACAATTTATTGAACAGCCCATCACTCGTAAAACCGCCAATGAAAACATCAACGAATGGCTAGACATGATGCGAGCCAACCTAAACGTAGATTATTCCATTGACACACTCGCCGAAAAGTTAATGATGAGCCGTAGCACCTTTACCCGCCATTTCCGCAAAGCAACGGGAATGGCATTGACCGAATGGCTGATTGAAGTGCGGTTACAAAAAGGGCGAGAATTATTAGAAAGCACCAAACTCGGCATTGAAGAAATCGCCCATCAAATCGGTTTTCATTCCGCCACCGCCTTCCGCCAGCACTTTAAAGCGAAACATCACATCAGCCCGAAACAGTGGCAAAAACGGTTTCAGGCTGACTGAAAGCTAAAAGTGCGGTCAAATTTCAGCGAGTTTTTTCATTGGCAAAAACGTCTTAAAATTTGACCGCACTTTATCGGTTCGCCACTAACTTTTCGCCCGAACCAACACCGATGTCATACTGAGCGATCCTGCGATCAATTCATCATTAAACAAAGTGATGTCGTCGTTTTCATCACGCTGCGCCATCACATAAAGCAACGGCAAATAATGATCGGGAGTTGGGACGGAAAGCGCAGCGCTTTCGCCAAACTGCTCAAAATGGATTAACGCCTCATCATTATGTTCGTGCATGGCTTGATTGATTTCATCTCTGAACTGATACGCCCAATCGTAACCGGCGCCCACTTGATCGATATGTTCCCAACTGATCGCCCTTAAATTATGCACAATATCGCCGCTGCCTAAAATCAACACGCCTTGTTCGCGTAACGGACGTAATTTTTTCGCCAATTCATAATGCCATTGCGGCGATTTAGTGCGATCCAAACTGAGCTGAACCACGGGAATATCCGCCTCCGGATAAAGATATTTTAACACCGCCCAAGCGCCGTGATCGAAGCCTCGAGTCGGATTAATTTCCACCTGTTCGGGCGCCAGTAACGCTTGAATATGTCGAGCAAATTCAGGATCGCCTTTCGCCGGGTAAACAATCTCGCTTAATTCAGGCGGAAAGCCGTGGAAATCGTAAATCATCGGCGGATTCTCCGCCCCCATCACTTGCAATTTTGCGCTATACCAATGAGCGGAAATACATAAAATCAACTTCGGTTTCTCAAAGGTTGAGGTAATCTGTTGAAAACCTTGGTTAAAGATATTTTGCGGATCCAACGCATTCATCGGATTGCCGTGTCCGACAAAAAGTGCGGGCGATTTTTTCATTGTATTATTCCTGATAAATTGAAGGTGAAAATAGGATAAACATATTTCGACCGAAAGAGAATTTAGTAAAACTGAAGAGACAATTCAGCCGTACTGCCATTTGCAAATTTTCACGAAAATCCGACCGCTTGTTTTTATTTTATTTTTCCCTCTTGCGTTTTCATTTTTCCGCTCTATAATAAATGACTAATTAATCATTTAATGGAGATCGATATGGCTCGTCCGTTAAGTTCGGATAAACGCAATACTTTAATTCAAGCGGCAATTCAGACGATTGCGACGCAAGGATTATCGGCAACCACGGCGTTGATTGCAAAAAATGCCGGCGTGGCAACAGGATCGTTATTTACCTATTTTGAGAGTAAAGAAACGTTGCTCAATGCCACTTATTTGGAGATTAAACGCCACATCGCCCAAGCGGTAATGCCGAATTTTCCGCAATCGGAATTTGCATCGCAGTTGTTACATTTATGGAATCACTATATCGATTGGGGTATTGAGCACCGAGAAGCACGCCAAACCTTGCAACAGTTAGAGGTTTCAACCATTCTTACGGAAGAATCTCGACAAGAAGCGAAGCAGATCTTTTTGCCGATGCAACAGATGTTCAGTACAGCGGAAGCGGATAAGCTTTTTTTCCCACCGCTGGAGTTTGCAATCAAAATGATGGAAGCGATGGTTGAAGCGACGATTCAGCAGATTTTACAAGAACCGACCAAGCGTGATATTTATAAAACGCTCGGTTTTACCATGATGTGGAAAGCGATTTCTCATCACTAACAGGCAAACAAGCGGTCAGATTCCGCTTATTTTTTACCAATTTAATTGACTGACCAATCATTTATTTATAAGGGTTACATATGACACAAACAGCATTAATTACCGGCGCATCAAACGGTATCGGGTTGGAACTGGCAAAAATTCACGCACAAAAAGGCGGCAACGTGGTATTGGTGGCGCGTTCTGAAGACAAATTAGCGCAACTGGCTTATGAATTGGAAAGCCAATACGGTATAAAGGCGTGGGTGATTGCGCAGGATCTCGCACAGCCGAATGCCGCTCAAACGATTTTTGAAATGACGGAAGCCCTAAGGCATTACGGTGGATATTTTAATCAATAATGCCGGTTTTGGCGGGCACGGTCTTTTTTTTGAACGTGAATTGATAAAAGAGCAACAAATGATCCAAGTAAATATCACCGCTTTAACCGAACTCAGCCATTTTTATCTGAAAGGCATGGTGGAACGCCGTCGCGGTAAAATTTTAAATGTGTCGTCAACCGCCAGCTTCTTACCGGGACCGTTGCAAGCGGTCTATTATGCAACGAAAGCCTATGTGACGTCCTTCAGTCAAGCGATTGCCGAAGAAGTGGCGAAATTCGGCGTGACTGTCACCGCACTTTGTCCGGGAGCTGTGGATACAGGCTTTATGATTGCTGGCGATTTACAAGGTGTAAAAACGTTGGAGAATGCAAAATCCGCAAAATCTGTTGCCGAATGTGGCTATCAAGCAATGTTAGATGGGCAGTTGGTGGCATTTAATGAAGGTAAATTAAAATTTGCTATTGATTGGGTATTTCCATTTTTACCACGTAAAATGGCACTTAAACTTTCTCGTAAAGCGATGGAAAAAAGCCAATAAGGAGGCTATATGCAGGCGATGATCATCGGTGCTACAGGCGCAACGGGGCAGGCTCTCGTTCAGCAGTTACTGGACAATCCCGATTATTCGCAAGTGATCGTGTTTGTGCGCAGAGCAATGTCGTTGCAACACCCTAAATTGACGGTGGAAGTGATTGATTTTGACCAACCGCAAACGTGGCAAGATAAAGTGCGTGGCGATGTGCTGTTTTCTTGTTTGGGCACCACGCTTAAAGCTGCAGGCAGCAAAGCCGCGCAATGGAAAATCGACTATCAGTACCAATATGATGTTGCCAAGATTGCACGCCAAAACGGCGTGCCACGTTGTGTGCTGGTGTCATCGGGCTATGCGGACAGTCGCTCTCGTTTCTTCTATACGCAAATGAAAGGGCAACTCGAGCAAGACATCATGCAACTGGGCTTTCCGCAATTGCTGATCTTCCGACCGCCGTCGCTGATTCGCCCGAATACCGACCGAGCCGGCGAACGTTGGGCGATTAGGGTGTTAAACGGGTTGAATAAAATCGGCTTGTTGCAAAACATGAAACCGATGCCGACCGCTGTATTGGCTAGCGCGTTAATTCAAGCGGTTAAACAGAAACCGTTCGGTACTTTTATTTTTGAAAGTGTGGAGATTTGGAGTCTAGCAAAATGATAAAACGGGGCAAATGCCCCGTTATTTATTATTTACTGACAGCTTGTAACAGCTCATTAGCCGCTAAAATACCTAACGCATTTGAGGCTAAAGGGCTGTCACCGGTTAAGAGCTTGCGATCTTGATGAACTTGACCGCTAATGCCCTCGTTCATCACTTTTACGCCTAATTGTGTCAGTCTTTCCGCTAAGAGCCATTGCAATTTGCCCGGCATATAGCCAATTTCAATATTCGCCCCTTCGTCTAAGGCATCAGGGAAAACACAAATTTCATAATCTTTGAACGGATAATTTTCCGCTTTTTCGTCCACAGTAGCCGCTAATAATGCCGCTGGTCCGTGGCAAAGCGTGATGATATGTTTATCTTGCGCCAATGCCCAATTTAGTACCGATTTTACCTCACGGCTGAATGGAATAGCGTGTAAAGCCGCGTGTCCGCCCGGAATAAATACCGCTAAATACGGCGAGTTTTCTGCCGTTACATCAGCCAAAATATCCGCCAGTTTGCTTGGCTTTTGTAATTTCGGTAGATAAGTGTGATACAAATCCATCACCGCTTTATCTTCCGTTGGCATTGCCCACATTTCTAATTTCACCGCATTGCCCGATAAAGTCGCCACATCAATTTCAAAACCAGCGTGATGAATATGCAACATTGGCAATAAAGTTTCTATTGGGTGGTTACCTGTTGAGAACAGTTTGCCGTTTTTCATTTCTAAATAACGTTCGTCAGAGGCGATCATCAAGACTTTATGTTTCTTACCTTGATAGGCTTTTTCAAATTTAAAACCGTCAAAGTCTGATACTTTGGTGGTATAAAGGCTTAACGAATAATCCGATGGAAAAAACGCATTGTGTTCTGCACGGTCCGGAACGGGTTGTTTGTTTAGTTCAGTCATAAATTGATCCGTAAATAAAATACGTAAAATGTTAATGTAGACGTATTGTAATTCAGTTTTTATCTAAATAGAATGCACAAAACTGGATGCCTTACATTGTTTTTGTATTGCGAGTGAAACCTTAAATTTTCGTGAAACTGCTCAGCGCCTTGCCGTTTCGCCACAAGTTGTGAGCCGAACAATCGCAGAATTGGAAGCTGTACTAGGAGAACCTCTATTTAAACGTAATACCAGACAAGTGAAATTAACCGAATTTGGTCAGCAATTTTTACCAAAAGCCTTACAATTTCTGCAAGAGGGGGAGCGCCTATTTGCTTCATCTCAAATTAGCGAAAAACAATTACAAGGTTTGGTTCGGATTACCTTACCGCCTTTGCCACAGAACGATCAAATTTTATTTGCATTGCTACAAGCGTTGGAACCGTATCCTAATTTGGTCATTGATTGGCAAGTAAACTTAGATAAGCTAAAAGCTGTGGATGATCAAATTGATATTGGCTTACGTATTTGTCTTGCTCCCGAAGAAGATTGGATTGGTCTACCTATTTGTCAGTTACATGAAAAAATTGTGGCATCACCTGCCTTGATCAAGCGGTTAGATTTACCGAAAACTTTGCAAGATCTTGAAAAACAGTATCCATTAAGCGTGTTATTCAACCCTAAACTAAAACGTGCGTGGAAATGGCAAATTAATTCATTGCAATATCTTCAACCTACTAATCCTGTTTTTATCAGTAGCGATATGTTCAGTGAGTTACAATCCGCCTTGTCAGGGAGAACCTGTTCTCAATTGCTGAATATTTTATGTGAACCTTATCTTAAATCAGGCCAACTTGTGGAGCTTTTTCCTGAAGTAGAAAAACAGACGTGGCTACTATATTTATATCGACCTTATCAAACATCCACGGCTCCACGGGTATTAAAAGTGTTTGAATTGTTAAAAGAGATTTTGGATAAGCAATTTAATGAAAGGGCGTAACATTTCAATGAAACGCCCTCGGCTGTTAGTCTTTACTTTGCAAAATCCCCGCTAAATTCTCTTCCAACCAATCGACTAAATCTGCCAGTTTTGTTCCCGCTTCTCTGCCATAATCGGTCAGCGAATATTCCACGTGCGGCGGGACGGTGTTATAGGATTTGCGAATCAGCATGCCGTCTTGTTCCAACTGTTGTAGCGTTTGGGTCAGCATCCGTTCGCTCACGCCTTCAATCTCTTTACGGATTTCGCTGAAACGTCTGGTGCCTTTCATCAATACGATCATCACCAACACGCCCCAGCGGTTGGTCAGATGCTGCAAAATCTGTCTGGAAGGGCAATTTGCCGCTAACACATAGCCTCGTCCAGCTAAATCAGAAAATTTTTCCATTTTTATTTCCTTTAATTTCAATCAGCTAAAAAACACTTCAAGCTTACGTTTTGATAAGTACTTTCTAAAAGTAAGTTATATGCATATAGTACGCCACATCAGCCGATTTGGCAATCTTCATCAAGGGAACAGAGAGGTGTGTAAATGTTTTACGGTGGCAAGGGGGTTGCCTGATGAGACAGCACGCCGTCGGTGACAACCAAGTGTAATCCTTAACGGCATGATTCGCCGAGTTCGGCTGTGGGAACGTGCAACAAGCGGTCGGATCCGAGCAAAAATTTGCAAATTTCACGCTGTTTCCGACCGCTTGTAAAGAGGCTCTCGCTTAGTTTAGCTTAACGCCGCCGGTGCCGAAGGCTTCCATATGAATTTGTTCGGGGGAAATGCCCAATTCGACTAACGCATTATGCTGCGCTTGCATAAAGAACGTCGGACCGCACAGGTAATAATCGGCATCGGGCGGTAATATCTCGCGCGGGACTTGGGTTAAATCTAAACGACCAATCATATCCGCTTCTCCCTCATTTGCTTCTTCGTAGGCGACGAAACTGCGGACATTCGGGTACTGCGCTTTGATCTGTTCAAGATGCCCTTTCATGGCGTGTACCTTGGCATTACGGCAAGCGTGAATAAAACTCGTCGCTTGCGGAATGCCCGCTTCAACCAGCTGATTTAGCATGGCAATCATCGGCGTTAAACCGACACCGCCGCTGATAAAGACGTTTTTCTTGTCTTGATTGATTAAAAAGAAATTGCCGGTCGGTGCGGTAACGTCAATTTCATCGCCTTCTTTTAGATTGTGCAAGGTATTTGAAACCCAACCTGCGGCAAAGTCCCCTTTCGCCTCTTCACGTTTAACCGAAATGCGGAGGTGATCGGCTTTCGGGCTATCCGATAACGTATACTGGCGTGGCTGTCTTAAACCGAGCTCTTCAACGAACACCCTGACCGACACATATTGCCCCGCTTTGTATGGCGGTAATGCGCCGTTGTCCGACGGTGTTAAATAAAAGGAGGTGATTTCATCGCTCTCTTGTACTTTTTTGGCGATTTTAAACTTGCGCCAGCCCAACCAGCTGCCTTGGGTTCGGGCATGTTCGTCGTAAATGGCTTTTTCCGCACCGATCAATATGTCGGCAAGCTGCCCGTACGCCGCCGCCCACGCCTCGATCAACGGGTCGTCCATCGAAATATTGAGCACTTCACTGATGGAGTGCAGCAAATTCGTGCCGACAATATTGTAATCGGGCGCCTGAATTTCCAAGCTGACGTGTTTGTGCGCCATTAATTCGATCGCCGGTGCCAACACCGACGGGTTTTCAATATTTTCCGCATAGGCTAATACCGCCCCGGCAAGTGAGCGGGCTTGAGCGCCGCTACGTTGATGCCCGAGGTTGAACACTTCTTTTAATTCAGGGTGATTGCCGAGCATACGATTATAAAAATAACCGGTAAGCGCCACGCCGTTTTCTTTTAACACGGGAACAGTCGCTTTAATTAATTCGATTTGTTGAGCGGTTAATGCCATTTTCTTTCCTTTTGGTGAATATTGTTAAAAAGATGTATTTATAATATATCTTTTAATCACAATTGCGCAACCATAATTTAAAATACTAAACGGGAAAAATCATTTACACTATAGTAAGTAATAGATTAAAACGAGAATGACTGATGCAATTAAGTAAATTTACCGATTATGCCTTTCGCGTGTTAATGTACGTTTCCCGTCATCAAGATGAATTGCATACCATTGCCGGTTTGGCGGAAAAATTGAACGTGTCGCAAAACCACTTAGTGAAAGTCGTGCATTTTATGGCAAAGCAACATTGGCTGATTACGATGCGCGGAAAAGGGGGCGGTATTAAGGTGTCTGCCGCGGCGTTGGCAATGCCGGTGGGGGAAGTGATTCGAACTTTACAGGGCAATCCGCAGTTAGTCAGCTGTGATGCGCCCGTGTGTATTTTAAAATCCGGCTGCCGCTTAAAATCATTGTTGGACGAAGCCCTTGAGCAGTTTTATCAATCGCTGAACCGCTACACGATTGCCCAATGCGTCGATTCGGCGCAACCGATTGAGCTGATCCCGCTGAAGCAATAATCGATTCGGCTCGACAAGCGGTCGGATTCGGGCAGACATTTGCAAATTTCGGCGCCAAACAGACCGCTTGTTTTTACCACAAACTTCGCAGGGTATCCCAATAATCCAAGCCCTTTAACAAACACCACCCGATCACAAAGAATTGTGCCGTCCCGAGAATAATCCCCCAAATGCTGGCGAACAGTACGGTGTGAAACGAGAGTTTCATCGAACCGGCAAGTAACGGCATGAATTTGGAGAGCGGGCCGGTAATGCGGGCAATAAAAATCGCCGTGCCGCCGCGCTTGAGCATTAAACGGTAAGCCCGACGGTAATGCAAACGGCGTTTGGCACTTTTACGGACAAAACGGGTTACGATCTGCTTGCCATAAAAGCGTCCGATCACATAGCTCACGATGTCGCCGATTAATGCTCCCGCCCAAATCAGCGGAATCAACCACCATTCACCGCTTTTTGCCACCACATAGCCGCCGGCGATAAAAAACAATTCGCCCAATACAAACAGGCTGGTACCGATAAACGCATCGGCAAAGGCGCCGGCGAATAAGACGACGGGCATCCAAGGCGAGGCGAGCAAGGCGGTAAGCCAATCCGGTAATGCGTCCATTACACTTTATCGTAATGACCGAACGGATAGTGAATTTCGTTATTGCGCAGCTCACCGCGCCACATCCGCAGGGTGTTGGCTTTTAAATAGACATAGCCCATTTTGAACAAGCCGTCTTGATTCAAACGGCGGGTGTTGAATTCAAAAAAGACCGGCAACATGCGGAATTTGACCGTTTTAGACGCGCGATTGACGTAATCGCAGTCTTCACACAGGGTAATTTGCGTATCGAAGCCGCCGAGCATTTGATGAACGGATTTGGTAGAGAAAATACAAGCCCCCGTACACGTCGGGAAGGTGTATTGGGTTGCCACCATGCCTAAATCAAATAAACGTACGCCGATACGGTTGAGTAAATGCGGTTCGGTACTTGTCATTCTGCCGGCGCCAACGAGTAAACGGCGTTTGATTAAGGCTTGCAAGGCTTTTTCTAAAAAGTCGGGAGCAATACGCACATCGGCGTCGAAAAAGACAATCCGCTCATATTTGGCATGTTCCGCCCCGGTATTGCGTCCAAGACTGTGTCCGCGGTTTTGCATCACGACGGTGCGCAAGTCCAACCGATCTTGGTAAGAGCGGGCAATATCCACAGTGTTATCGTCACTATTGCTGTCTACCACCAAAACTTCAAAGTTTTTGTAACTTTGTGTAGCTAAATCATTAAGAATATTCCCGATATTTTGAGATTCATTTAAGGTGATAACTACTACGCTCAGCGGGCAATCATCTGAAAAAAGTGAAGAATGGTTCATCGTTTGCTTTCCTATTTATAAATCTATCTCTATCAATAAATACATCTTAATAAAGAGATATTAAAAAAATCTGAAGAAAAATATAATCGGACAACGTTCGCCGAAAACATCTTGGTACTATACGGCGTTTTTGCAAAATACTGCGCGGATCACACCGCTTGTCGCTGAAAAAATAAGCAGCCATCTCAATACGCTCACACCATTGGATCTTTGACCCGTAAATATTGCCGTAGTTTCAGACTGTTGTACGGAAAACGCTTAATACGTCTCCTTATCCCTCAATAAATGTGCATTTCCTTTACGGCGTAAAAAGCCCGAACGGTCAAAATACTCAATGAGCTGTACGGTCAGTTTACGTCCGTATTGAATTTCATCTCTAAGCTGATTTACCGAAATTTCGCCGTGTTGTTCAATGAAATTTTTGATGATCTGAGCAAATGCACTGATCTGTTCGTGTAATAAGAAACGGTCTTTGACAATCGGCACCAAATAGCCCAACTTCCCTGCTTTATATAGCAAGTTACGCATTTCTGTTTCGTCTATGGACAGTTCGGAAGCAATATCTCTCACCCATAAGGCTTGATTAGTTCGTTCAAAGAGCGGTCGGATTTCCGCCCAAATTTGTAATTCGGCATCGGTGAACTCAATGCGGTGTGTCGGCGTATGAATCCAACCGCGGGTTTGTGCCAAGGTTTTATTCGCAATTAGATCATCAATCAACGCAAAAGTAAGCAGTTCAGGTTGCTCTAACGCAGCCATACGATGTAAGCGGGCTTTGGTGACTCCAAGCTGATCGCTATGCTGTTGATGATACTCTTCGAGCTTCGCCACAATATGTTGCTGGATACGGGTTTTAAATGCACCGTTAAACAGATGATTCGCATCGAGGTAGTAATCCGATTTCTCTGCCAGCTTTTCTAAATCGGTAGCAAAAATCTGTTCCGCCCATAATAGTTGGGTTAAATTCACGGCTTTATGTTGTAAATACAGTTCAATGCGTTCCGGATAGGTCGTGCAGTCAGCTAGCTGTGAAAGATAGCTCAAACGCGCTTCACTGCGTTTATGACGTTTCGGCGAGTGAATTTCGATTACTTCCGCACCGGCAAGCGTTTGACTATCATCGCCGCTACGCAGAATAAGTTTATCTTCTAAAGCGATATGCAACGGCACGTCTAGAATCAGCTCGGCTATCGCGGTGTCATTGGCAAGACATTGGCTTCTATCCAGTAAATTTAACTTGGCGGTAGTGTGGCTGGCAAAGTGGTAGAGATGCACAACGCTGTTTTCTTTTAAGGCTTGTGCCGCCGTTAGACGAACGGTCATGCGGTCGCAAGCAAATTGGGGATCTTGCTGTGTAATCCAGTCGCCACGCTCAATCTGCTCTTTTTCTACATTGGCAATATTTAAGGCTAAACGTTGCCCTGCAACCCCGATTGACGCTTCGTTATTTTGAGCGTGAATGTTTTTTATCCGAACTTTCGGACCGCTTGAGAGATAAAATTCATCACCGATAGCCACTTTCCCTGCGACCGCAGTCCCCGTAACTACCAAACCTGCACCTTTCACATTAAATACACGGTCAATCGCATAGCGGAACGGTTTATCTATTTGTGTGCTTTGGTGATTAAGGCTGATCAGATAGCGCTTTAACGGCTCAATTCCCTCGCCTGTCTGAGCCGAAGTCACAAAGAAATGTGCTGAAGCTAAAAATGGATAACGCTGTTTTAATTGTTCGATCAGCTGGGTAGTGCGAGTCGCTTCTACTCTGTCCGCCTTGGTGAGTACGACAATAATCTGCTTAAAATTCAACAGGCGAAGAATGGCAAGATGTTCTTCCGTCTGCGGTTTAATCCCCTCGTCTGCCGATACTACCAACAAAGCGTGTTGGATACCGCCAAGCCCTGCCAACATATTAGACAGAAATTTTTGGTGACCCGGTACATCAATAAAACCCAAAATATCATTTTCAATCGACAAATATGCATAGCCAAGATCAATCGTCAGCCCCCGTTTTTTCTCTTCAGGCAAGTGAGCAGTGTGAGTGCCTGTTAAGGCGTGTAAAAGTGATGTTTTGCCGTGATCGACGTGTCCTGCGGTGACGATGATCATAGTTCCTCCAACATAAAAATAAGTGCCTCAAACTCCGCCACACTTCGAACATCCAGCCACATTTTTTGTTGTGCAAAACGAGCAATGATCGGGTTTGGATAAGCTTTAAACTGTTTTTCTAATTCAAGTAAATCGCTCTGTTTGTCTGACGAAATAGTCACGGCAAATGATGAGATTTTTTCTGTCGGTAACGCCCCACTGCCGATTTGAGCTTCACTCGGTTCGATTTGCAAAATATAGTGCGAATCTAACCGCTTGTAGAGCGCCTCTTTTAAACGTTCAGCCTTGTGTTGCAAGGTATCGAGAGATTGCGTCAGCAAGTGTAAGGTCGGTAAATCGTTCGCTAAACGATCGGGGAAAAGATAGTGGCGTAAGGTAGCTTCTAAGCCTGACAAAATCACTTTATCACAACGTAAAACCCGTTTGAGCGGGTGTTGTTGAAGCTGATCGATCAAGGCTTTTTTCCCGACGATAATCCCGGCTTGTGGTCCGCCAAGTAGCTTATCCCCTGAAAACGAGACTAAATCCACACCTGAAGCCACTTTTTGTTGCACCATTGGTTCAGCAGGCAAATTCAGGGCTTGCATATCAGTGAGCGAGCCACTGCCTAAATCGCTGATCACAGGCAGATTAAACTCTTTGCCTAATTCAACCAATTCTTCTTCACTCACGCTCGAAGTAAATCCTTGAATTTGATAATTACTGGTGTGAACTTTCATTAAAAAGGCGGTATTTTCGTTGATGGCGTGGCGATAATCTTTTAAATGGGTGCGATTTGTCGTGCCGACTTCAACCAGTTTGCAACCCGCCTGAGCCATAATATCGGGGATTCGGAAAGCTCCGCCGATCTCAATCAATTCACCACGAGAAATAATCACTTCTTTGCCTTGAGCAAACGTGGCTAACATTAACAATACGGCGGCGGCATTGTTATTTACTATACAAGCGGCTTCCGCTCCTGTCAGTTGCTGCAACAGCTCGGAAATATAGAGATCACGATGACTGCGTTTACCCGCGTCAATATCAAACTCCAACGCCACGTTATTTCGCATTGCGCCGGTGGCGGCTGAAATCGCTTGCTCCGACCACAAACCTCGACCGAGATTGGTATGCAATACGGTACCTGTAAGATTAAAAACCTTTTTGATTTCAACTTGTTGAAGCTGATTTAGGCGTGTTTCGATCACGGAAAAAATAGAGGTATCCGAATCAATAAAATCAGGCAGTGAATGCGTTTGCTGGATTTGTTGACGAATTTGCTCGATAAGATGACGGGCTTGTGCCACAACGGCGTTGCGACCAAAACGTGTAACCAGGCTTTTACCTTGGGGCGTTTGAAGTAATTTGTCTATTGAAGGAATAACGCGAAATAAATTCTGCATATAAGAAATCCATTGAGATATTTTGCACAATTCTAATAAATTCAGTACAATAGCGCCACTTTTTCGGAGGTGTGTCATATCCGGTGATGTGGCAGGACTTCAAATCCTGTTGAGGACGCCAGCGTTCTCGGGTGGGTTCGACTCCCATACGCCTCCGCCAATTCATCCTTCCCCGCTCAAATAGCTCAATTCCTTTTTAAATCAAAATAATCCATTTGTAACGGTTTCTAAAATAATGCGATAAGCGCTCAATACAATAAGCTGAATTTGTTATTTCTTTCAATCAAAAAGGCTGAATCCGATAATCGAATTCAGCCTTTAAACTCATTTTCTAACTCTAACTATTAGAAAAATAGGTTAAGCTTTTCAGCTTAAGAAGTTATTACATAGAAACTTCTTTTGAACCTTGAACTTGGATTTCAACACGACGATCCGGTGCTAAACAAGCGATTAACGCTTTACGACCTTTAACCGCATCACAAGTGTTACCTGTTACCGGATTCGCTTCACCGTAACCTACTGCAGTTACGCCAGCCGGGTTAACACCTTTAGAAACGATGTAGTTCGCAACGGTTTCCGCACGACGTTGTGAAAGTTTTAAGTTAGCTGCATCTTTACCGATACGGTCTGTGTAGCCGTTTACTTGCACTGCCGGGTTCGCTAAACCTAAACCGGAAATTTCAGTATATGCCGCATCTAACGCTTGTGCTGCAGCCGGTTTTAAGTTTGCTTTACCGAAGTCAAATAATACGTCTGAGCTGAATGCGAAGTTTTTAGTCACCACTTCAGGTGCTGCTACCGGTGCTGCACCTTGACCGAAACGGTATGTTAAACCCGCAGATACAGAATGTGAATCCGGGCTATATGTTGTATCATCATTCCAACCTGCTTTTGCAGCTGCTTTTGTGTAGTTACCGATACGGCTTAACCATTGGTATTCAACACGGAACGCTAATTCCGGAAGAATTGCATACTCCACACCTGCACCTAATAATAAAGAAGTTTTTAAATTATGCGCTTTGTCTTCAGTGTCATAGAATTTATAGTCATTACGTACTAATGCAGCACCGACTTTACCGTAAACGTCTAAACCGTTTAATACTTCATAGCTTGGTTTTAAGCTTAAGTGTGTACCGTGCGCAGTATGTTTGAATACTCGAGTTTCTTGCTCGTTACCACGAACACGACCAAAGTAGTCATAACCTAACTCAATAGCTAAGTTATCAATAATTTGATAACCGCCGAATACACCGTAAGTTACTGAGTTACGGTTAATACCAAAACCTCTGCCATTGTTAGTCTCAAATGGCTGGTAACGTGAATCGTTAGCGTACTTAGAATCAAGTTGATTTACGTCGTTGTGGAATGTCGCCCAACCCGCTTTCGCACCCACATAGAAAGTATTTGCTTGTGGCGCTGCGTTTACTGAGGTAACGGCTAAACCAGATACAGCTAATGCAATTAAAGATTTTTTCATTTTGATGATCCTCTATTTAATCGTCATCGGAATAAATAAACAGCGTTAAAGATTTTAACGCTAACTTAACCTTTAGAACATAATGTACTAAAGGGGCTTTTTATAGTCGCCTTTATTATATCAATAAAAAAATAAAAAAACACAATTATTTTTTTTAGTAAATTAATATAAACAAAAATGCCCGTATAAACGGGCATTTTTCAATTTTTCAAACGGTTCACTTACATAGTAACTTGTTTTGAACCTTGGACTTGGATTTCAACGCGACGATCCGGTGCTAAGCACGCGATTAATGCTTTACGACCTTTAACCGCATCACAAGTGTTACCTGTTACCGGGTTCGCTTCACCGTAACCGACTGCCGTTACGCCGGCCGGGTTAACACCTTTAGAAACGATATAGTTCGCAACGGTTTCCGCACGACGTTGTGAAAGTTTTAAGTTAGACGCTTCTTTACCGATACGGTCTGTATAGCCGTTTACTTGTACTGCCGGATTATCTAAACCTAAACCGGAGATTTCAGTGTATGCTGCATCTAATGATTGAGCTGCAGCCGGTTTTAAGTTTGCTTTACCGAAGTCAAATAATACGTCTGAACTGAATGCGAAGTTTTTAGTCACCACTTCAGGCGCTGCTACCGGTGCTGCACCTTGACCGAAACGGTATGTTAAACCCGCAGATACAGAGTGGATATCCGGGCTATAGCGATAGCCTCCGGCTACTGCATTGTCATCATCACCTGCTTTACGTAATGCTTTGTCTAAGTTACCGACACGGCTTAACCATTGATACTCTAAACGGAATGCTAATTCAGGGAGAATTGCGTACTCAACACCCGCACCTAATAATAAAGAAGTTTTTAAATTGTGTACTTTAGAACGAACACCGGTTTCTGCATCGACTTCTTTATAGTCGTTACGAATTAGCGCTGCACCCACTTTACCGTAAATATCTAAGCCGTTTAATACTTCATAGCTTGGTTTTAAGCTTAAGTGCGTGCCGTGAGCTGAATGTTTGAAAAGTTGTTTTTCGTTACCGTCTACTTGTGCGTTGCCACGTACACGACCGAAGTAGTCATAACCTAATTCCACCGCCAAGTTATCAATAATTTGGTAACCGCCGAATACACCGTAAGTTACTGAGTTACGGTTAATTCCGTACCCCTGAGCATTACCACTAGTATCTTCGTTACCCACTACAGTGTAGCGTGAATCATTTACATATTTAGAGTTGAATTGGTTAACCCCATTGTGGAATGTCGCCCAACCCGCTTTCGCACCCACATAGAAAGTATTCGCTTGCGGCGCTGCGTTCGCTACTGATGCAACGGCTAAACCAGATACAGCTAATGCAATTAAAGATTTTTTCATTTTGATGATCCTCTATCTAATCGTCATCCAGATTTGACAAAATACTTAATACTAAAATCTTACCTATAGCATTAAGACTTTAATGCCCTTTCTATTTCGCAAAGATGAAAAGAAAGTCGAAATTCCGAGCGCATTCGTCTTTTATAAATGACTAACAAGCAAACCAATACACCAACTTGTCTACTCAGAATCACTACATTATTCCCGTCTTTATCGGTTAACTCCTAAAAGGCAAGAACGGCTTCATTATTACCATTAATCTTTGTAAAATCAATTTATTAGGCAAATTATAATGTAATAAAGTGTAAAAATAACTTCTTTTGCTTCTCAATTGAAAGCTTACGTCAATTATGCCTTATTATTTTTCATCAATTGAAAATCTTGCTAATATCTCACCAGCTTTTTTAACATTGATAGAATTATGATCCCACGCCTTGCAAACATACCCCAACTTAAGCCGCTCGTTCAGCAATATTTGACTGAACTCAAACAGCAACATTTTAGCGGTGATATTGCTTCCAATTATGCTGATCGCCTTTCTCTCGCCACCGATAACAGTGTCTATCAGCAACTGCCCCAAGCGATTTTGTTTCCGAAATCCGTTGCCGATGTGGTGATTTTAACCAAACTGGCACAGAAAACCGCATTCCAAGCCTTAACCTTCACACCCCGTGGTGCAGGTACCGGTACGAACGGGCAGTCGCTGAACAACAATATTATTGTTGATCTCTCTCGCAATTTAACTCAAATTTTGGAGCTGAATGTGCAAGAGCGTTGGGTGCGAGTGCAAGCCGGCGTGGTGAAAGATCAGCTTAATCAATTTCTCAAACCGCACGGGCTATTCTTTTCGCCTGAACTTTCGACCAGTAACCGAGCCACCTTAGGCGGAATGATCAACACGGACGCGTCGGGGCAAGGTTCGTTGCAATACGGCAAAACGTCCGATCATATCTTGGCGGTTAAAGCGGTGTTGATGAACGGCGATATTTTAGAAACACAAGCGGTCAGATCCGATGATTTTTTTGCAAATCTTGATCAGCTTAATCTCACGGCGAATGGCAAAAAATTACATAGCGAGATTTTCCAACGTTGCCAAGCATTACGCCCGACGGTGCTAAAAGAGCTACCGCAACTGAACCGCTTTTTGACGGGCTATGATCTGAAAAATGTGTTTAACGACGATCTCTCCGAATTTAATTTAACCCGTATTCTCACCGGTTCCGAAGGCTCGCTTGCCTTTATTTGTGAAGCCAAACTCAATCTTCTTCCTCTTCCTGAATACCGCACGCTGATTAACATTAAATACAATTCCTTTGATGCGGCGTTACGTTCCGCCCCTTTTATGTTGCAAGCCCAAGCCTTATCGGTTGAAACGGTGGACTCAAAAGTGCTGAACCTTGCCAAACAAGATATTGTGTGGCATTCGGTGTCGGATTTGCTCACCGAAGATGAACACAATCCGATTTTGGGAATTAACATTGTTGAGTATGCTTCCAATGATAAGGCTCAGAATGAAGAACGGATTGCCAAGCTATGCCAAGCCTTAGATGAAAAAATCCAAGACGGCACAAGCGGTATCATCGGCTACCAACTTTGCAACGATTTGGCTTCGATTGAAAAAATTTATGCAATGCGGAAAAAAGCGGTCGGTTTGCTGGGCAATGCAAAAGGTTGGGCAAAACCTATCGCTTTCGTGGAAGATACCTGCGTACCGCCTGAGCATCTGGCAGATTATATTGTGGAATTTCGCCGACTGCTCGATGATCACGGCTTAGACTATGGTATGTTCGGACACGTTGATGCAGGGGTGTTGCACGTTCGCCCAGCCCTTGATTTATGCGACAAAGAACAGGTTGCCAAATTTAAAGCGATTTCCGACCAAGTCGTTGAATTGACGGCGAAATACGGCGGTTTGATTTGGGGCGAACACGGCAAAGGTATGCGTTCTGCCTATGGCGAGCGGTTCTTCGGCGAAACATTATGGAAAGAGTTGCGTTACATCAAACAGCTTTTCGATCCGCAAAACCGCTTAAACCCAGGCAAAATCTGCACACCGTTAGACAGCCAAGCCAGCCTTTATCCGATTGACTCGCAAATGCGTGCCGATCTGGACAGACAAATTCCTATTCAAGTGCGAGAAGCCTTTAAAGGGGCAATGAATTGCAACGGCAACGGTTTGTGCTTCAATTTTGATGTACACAGTACAATGTGTCCGTCAATGAAAGTGTCGGGCAACCGCCTGTTTTCACCGAAAGGGCGAGCAGCGTTAGTGCGTGAATGGCTACGTTTACTGGCGGAACAAAATGTTTCCCCTGATGAATTGATCTTTGAAAAACAGCAAACCTCGGCGAAATTAGTCGATTTTGCGAAGAAAATCCGCAATCAGTGGCGAAAATCGCAAGAGTATGATTTTTCCCACGAAGTGAAATCAGCAATGGATACTTGCCTTGCTTGTAAAGCCTGTGCCAGCCAATGCCCGATAAAAATTGATGTGCCGACATTCCGCTCACAATTTAACGAACTCTATCACCGCCGTTATCTGCGACCACTGAAAGATTATGTGGTGGCAAACCTCGAATTTGTCGCACCGCTAATGGCAAAACAGCCGAAGTTGTTTAACTTTTTCAGTGCCAATAAACTGGCTGAAGCGGTTGCAGGTAAAACAATTGGAATGGTCAATCTGCCGGCGTTATCCGTGCCGACCTTACAGCAACAGTTAGTTGAAATCGGCTATCAAGGCAAAACCTTAGCACAACTGGAGCAAGAAACAGCCGGGGCAAATCCGGCGGAAATTTGCAAATACGTGATTATCGTACAAGATCCGTTTACCTCTTATTACGATGCGAAAGTCGTCGCCGATTTTGTTCAGCTCACCCAAAAGCTCGGCTTCAAACCGATGGTATTGCCGTTTAATCCGACAGGGAAAGCCCAACATATTAAAGGCTTTCTACAGAAATTTGCCAAAACCGCACAAAACCAAGCGGATTTATTAAATCGGGTAGCAAAATTAGGGATAACGATGGTCGGTGTCGATCCCGCATTAACCTTGATTTATCGTGAAGAATATCAACAAATTCTAAAAGAAACCCGTGGTGAATTTAAGGTGTTGCTGGCTCACGAATGGCTGTCGGCTCAACTGAAAAACGGCACTCTCGACCATTGCAAAAAATCAGCCGAAACCGACCGCTTGCCGTGGCACTTATTTGTACACTGTACCGAAAGCACCTCGCTTCCAAACAGCTTGAAAGAGTGGCAACAGATTTTCGCCCATTTCGGCGAAACCTTAACGGCGGAAAATATCGGTTGTTGCGGAATGGCAGGCACATTCGGACACGAAACCAAGCACCTTGCGATGTCAAAAGGGATTTACGCACAATCGTGGCAAGTTAAGTTACAAGGCAAAACCTTATCCCGTTGCCTTGCTACTGGCTACTCTTGCCGTAGCCAAGTGAAACGAATGGAACATCAGCTACTCAAACACCCTGTACAAGCGTTGTTGGAAGTGATTTGACCTAGATAAAAAATAGGCATAAAATAGAAACAAGGAACGATTGCCGTCGCCCCTTGCCAGCGTTATCTGCTACATTATTCCAGTTGTGTCACCTTTGATCAACAAGCACAGTAGAATAACGACGAGAAATAAAAATAACTTCTTCATAGTTTTTATCCTATGTTGAATAAACTTAGGATCTACATTAACAGCCCGTCAGGTGCGAACTGGCGGACTGTCTAGCAGATCCGCCTCTGTTTTATTATGTTCAAATAATAAAACATTGGGGAAAAATTATACACAAAGCCTGTTTATTTGAACAGGCTTTTGTTTTATCTATATACGGAAAACACAAAATGATTTGGAAAAAAAACACAACAATTGAGCAACTTAATCAACTCTGCCAACACTCTGCTATTTCGCATTTAGGCATTGAATTTACCGCTCAACAAAACGATAGTCTAGAAGCGACCGTGCCTGTCGATCACCGCACAACACAGCCATTCGGCTTATTACACGGCGGTATTTCTGCGACTTTAGCGGAAACTTTAGGATCTGCAGCTGCATTACTTTGTTGTGAAGAAAATCAAACTCCTGTCGGTACAGAGTTGAATATCAGCCATTTAAAAGCGATAAAAAGCGGAAAGGCAACCGGCACAGCTACCCCGTTACATTTAGGCAAAGAGAGCCAAGTGTGGCAGGTGGAAATTCGAGATGACGCACAAAATTTATGTGCCGTGGCGAGAATCAGCGTTCGCCTACTCCTTCAACGCTAGGCATTCATATAAACCGCTAAATTAAAAGTAAAGCAACCAGCCGTTCTGCCGAAAAGAGCAGCGGAACCCGCCCTCTTTGCCAAACCGGAATGCGGTTCTCCTGCCAAATTTTTTTCATCTCTTCTCGATGGGTTTTGCCGTAACACTCTACCTTGCTTGGATAGCGGTTGGTTAGGCGAAGTGGGGTTTGTTGTAACGCTTCTGGCAATAACAAGCGGTGAGATTTGCCTGATATTTTGTAAATAATCTCTGTGCCGTTGCGTTGAACAATGCCAAGCGAAGCGGGCAGTTGAATTTCTTCACTTTGCGGTGGCAGTTCCAACTCAAAATCATCTATCTCTGCTTGAATAGGGGTAATGAAGATCTGCTGTTGGTAACGGCGAATAAGATGTTGTTCAAGTTTGACCTGCGGATTTTTATCGGCTTTTGCCAAAATGAGATGTTGGATAATCTGTTCTAGTTGAGCCACGCTTGGCATTGCAAGGTGAGCCTGTGCCAGCCACAAACGGACAAGCTGTTGTTGCTTTAACAAAGAAAAATGCTCAAAGCCGGTGATGTCTAAACCGCCATTTTGTAGCCGACTAGCCAGTTCGGGGTGTAGCAATTCTTCAATCAGTTGTTGTTGCTCGGCACAATGTTGGCTTGAGCGTGCCACCATTTGATTAAACTGTTGCCAACGTTGATTGAGCAAAGGTAACGCTGTTTGACGTAGGAAATTGCGGTCAAAATCGGTGTTGAAGTTGCTTTCATCTTCAATCCATTCCAGTTGATGTTGTTCAGCATAAGCGAGAATGTCGGTTTTATTGAAGCTGAGAAGCGGTCGGAAAATCGCAATATTTTGCCAAAAACTGACCGCTTGCATTGCCCCTAGTCCTTGAATACCGCTTCCTCTTTTTAATGCAAGGAAAAAGGTTTCAACTTGATCGTCAAGATGATGTGCAGTTGCCAACATTTCATTCCGTTGAATATGCTGTTGAATGGCTTGATAGCGCGCTGTTCGAGCATTGGCTTCCAGCCCTTGCTTGCCTTGTACTTGAACCTTGCAGACAGTCAAAGGGATTGCCCACTGTTCGCAAAGCTGTTCACAGAATGTTGCCCAGCTATCTGCATTTGGGCTTAAGCCGTGATGGATATGGATTGCCCTGAGCTTAAGGCTAAGGGCTTGGCGAGCTTGTGCGAACAGATGCAGTAAGACTACCGAGTCCACCCCACCGCTTAAACCGATGAAGAAAGCGGTCTGATTAGGGCAATGTTTTGCAAGTTGTTGCTGGAGCTGTTGGTGCATTGCCGTGCCTATACTTGTAGCCAAAAGGTGACAGGCCCATCGTTCTGTAAGCTGACCTGCATATCGGCGGCAAACTGTCCCGTTTGGGTATGGATTTTGAGTGCCGCTTGTTGATGAAAATAGTCGTAAAGTGTTTGAGCGAGTACTGGAGTTGCCCCACGAGAGAAACTCGGGCGTAAGCCTTTTTGGGTATCGGCGGCAAGGGTAAATTGGGACACGACTAATAAACTTCCCCCTGCTTGCTGAACGTTTAGGTTCATTTTGCCTTGTTCATCGGCAAAGATACGATAGTTCAAGACTTTTTCCAGTAAGCGATCTGCCTTAGCCTGATCGTCACCTTGCTCAACACCTAATAATACTAATAGTCCCGTTGAAATTTCGCCGACCGTTTGGTTATCCACTTCCACTTTCGCCCATTTTACTCGTTGAATTAATCCGATCATGTTGTACTTTCCTCTAGGGGGTTGGCAAGTTCACCGCGTTTAATCATCCCCATATCTTTCAATACCGAGGCAAATTGCCCGCCAAGTAACACCACATTCCAACTTAAATGAATCCACACCATCATGATCGGAATCGTTGCCAGCGCCCCGTAAATCGCCTGATACGACGGAAACGTCGTGATATACCACACAAACGCTTGTTTACCGAGGGTAAAAAATAATCCGGCAAACAGCGCACCGATGGCGGCATGTTTAAAATTCACTCTCGTATTCGGTACGATCCAATAGACCAAAGCAAACATCAGCCATGTCAGCAAAAACGGTACGAATTTCAATAAATGGTAGCCCAGCGAAAACACGCTTTCACGGTTAAACAGTTGTAATGAAAAAATATAAGAACTCACTGCAATACTGGCACCGGCTAAAATCGGTCCTAAAATAAGCACAATCAAGTAAATGCCGAATGACCATACCATAGAGCGTTGTTTGGTATTATGCCAAATTTCATTCAAGGCATTGTCAATACTGGAAATCAACAATACGGCAACCACCACTAACCCCGCGATGCTGATCATCCCCATTTTTTTCGAGTTTTCCACAAACAGATCAAGATACTGCTGTACCATATCGCTGGCGCTCGGTGCAAAGTTGTCGTAGACCAGTTCTTTTAACTGTGCGGTCGCCTGCTCGAAAACCGGTAATAGCGTAAACACCGAAAACACTACCATAATCAGTGGGACAATAGACAATAACGAGGTATACGTCAGATAACCGGCATAAACCGAAATTCGGTTTTGCTGAAAGCGGTGGATAAAGAGTTTAAAAAAGAAGAGAAGATTTGTCATATGATTTCCCCTTGAAGTGGAGAAGTTTAGCATAGCTTAATGGCTTGTGGCACATTCAGTTGGGGTTTTGTCTGCTTGTATTTTTATTGTTCAAAGTATACACTTGTGCTATACACTACAATTTATGGAGAATTAATATGGAAGCATCTGTATTTATCACAAATCGCACCCAAGCGGTGAGATTGCCAGCAGAAATGCGTTTTGCAAATGATGTGAAAAGAGTATCTGTGCGAGCTATAGGCAATGAACGTATCCTAACGCCTATTAATCATCACTGGGATAGTTTTTTCTTGGGAGGAGCTAAGGTTAGTGATGATTTTATGGCAGAGAGAGAAATCAGTGTTCAGCCAGAACGTGAGGAATTTTAATGCTCACTTATATGCTTGATACCAATATCGTGATTTATGTCATCAAACGTAGACCGCTTGAGATACTAGAGAAATTTAACCAAAATGCAGCTCGGCTTTGTGTTAGTAGCATCACTGTGGCAGAACTGTATTATGGGGCAGAGAAAAGCCAATTTCCTGAACAAAACCTTGCAGTCATTGAAGACTTTTTATCTCGATTAACGATTTTAGATTACACGAATAAAGCCGCCGCCCATTTTGGCAATATCAAAGCAAATCTAACGAAACAAGGCAAAATGATTGGTGAAAATGATCTTCATATTGCCGCACATTCAAGAAGTGAAGGGCTAATACTTGTCACAAATAATTTGCGAGAATTTGAGCGTGTCGAAGGGCTACGTTTAGCTAATTGGGTGTGAGTTTGATTTTAACCAGTAGTCAATTTTTTAATAGAAAATGGTAGGGACGCCACGCTTAGCCTCCCTAATTTTGCATTTCAAGAGGCTATTCTCTCGTCAAATAATCCCCTTCACACACCCATTTATAGGTCGTGAGTGCTTCTAGCCCCATAGGTCCACGGGCGTGTAGTTTTTGGGTGCTGACCGCCACTTCTGCCCCTAAACCAAATTGTGCCCCGTCGGTAAAACGAGTGCTGGCGTTGATATATACCGCCGCCGCATCGACTTGTTGAACGAACTGGCGAGCCAGAGCATAGTTACCGGTTAAGATCCCTTCGGAGTGTTGGCTACCATAGGTACGAATATGCTCAATCGCTTGCTGAATACCATCTACAACCACCACACTTAAGTCTAACGACAGCCACTCTTGGTGTAATTTCGCTTGATCAAGCGGTCTGATTTGCGGATTTTTTTGCAGATCTTCAGAAAAATCATCGCTATGCAATGTCACTTTCAATTGGCAAAGATGTTCCGCAAGTTTCGGTAAAAACTGATCTGCAATCGCCTTATCGACCAACAAGGTTTCTAGGGTGTTACAAGTACTTGGGCGTTGGGTTTTCGCATTGGCAATCACATTCAGCGAACGCTCTAAATCCGCACTGGCTTCCACATACAGGTGACACACTCCGATACCACCGACAATCACAGGGATAGTCGAGTTTTCTTTGCAGAACTGATGTAAACCCGCTCCACCACGCGGAATAACCATATCAATGTATTGATCCAACTTGAGCAATTCGAGCAATAAAGCACGGTCAGGATCGGTGACGGCTTGCACGGCTAATTTCGGTAAGCCAGCCTGCTCTAGGGCAGATTGTACGACTTCAACCAAAATCGCATTGGTAAATTTCGTTTCTTTACCGCCTCTTAAAATCACCGCATTGCCTGTTTTCAAACAGAGCGAAGCAACATCAATGGTCACATTCGGACGAGCTTCGTAAATGGTCAAAATCACCCCTAACGGCACTCGTTGGCGTTCGATTTTCAACCCGCTATCCAACACACCGCCGTCAATTACCTGCCCGACAGGATCGGCAAGGCTTGCCACATTCCGCACATCATTTGCAATCCCACGAATACGCTCAGGTGTTAGCAACAAGCGGTCGATTATCGCCTCTGAAATCCCTTGCGACTTGGCATAATCAATATCCTTCGCATTGACCGCTAAAATCTCCTCGGTACACTGTTCCAACGCATCGGCAATGGCGAATAGGGCTTGGCTCTTTTGAACATTGCCAAACTGTGCTAACTCAACGCTCGCTTGTTTGGCTAGTTTTGCAATTTCAATCATTGTCATAAGAAATTCTCATCAAAAAAATAATGGCGATTGTAGCACAGCTTGAAATTTTTTTAGGGGGTGAAATGTGCTAAAGTAATATTATTGATTTTTAACCTATGAATGATGAGCCAATGAAGCCTTTAATCCAAATCCTACCCCCCCAACTCGCCAACCAAATTGCCGCAGGTGAAGTGGTAGAGCGTCCTGCGTCTGTGGTTAAAGAGTTGGTGGAGAATAGTTTGGACGCAGGGGCGACACAAATTCAGATCGATATTGAGAAAGGCGGATCGCAGTTGATCCGTATTCGGGATAACGGCTGTGGAATAGGCAAACAAGATCTTGCCTTAGCTTTGGCTCGTCACGCCACCAGTAAAATTGCAACGCTTGAAGATCTGGAAAGTATTTTGAGTCTTGGCTTTCGTGGCGAAGCCTTAGCCAGTATCAGCTCGGTGTCCCGTTTAACGCTCACTTCTCGCCCCGAATATCAGGCAGAAGCGTGGCAAGCCTATGCACAAGGGCGTGAAATGGAGGTTGAAATCAAGCCTGCTTCTCACCCTGTCGGCACGACTATTGAAGTGGCTAACTTGTTCTTCAATACCCCTGCCCGTCGTAAATTTTTGCGTACCGATAAAACGGAATTTGCCCATATTGATGAAGTGGTTCGCCGTATTGCATTGGCAAAACCGAATGTGACTTTTACGCTGACCCATAATGAGAAAAAAGTGCGTTACTACAAAGCGGTGGCGACACAACAGCTTGAACAGCAACAAAAACGGGTTGCAACGATTTGCGGTGATGAGTTTATTCAGCAATCGGTACATATTGATTGGCAACACGACGATCTACATATTTACGGCTGGGTCGGCTCGCCAAGTTTAGCGAGAGTGCAAAACGATCTCTGTTACAGCTATGTCAATGGGCGAATGATGCGAGATAAAACGATCAACCACGCTATTCGCCAAGCCTATGGGGAACGGTTGCCGAAGGATCATTACCCTGCCTTTGTGCTATTTTTAGATCTTGACCCGAGCCACGTTGATGTCAATGTTCACCCGGCAAAACACGAAGTGCGTTTTCATCAAAGTCGCTTAGTCCACGATTTCATCTACCAAGGTGTCCTAAACGCCCTTGAAGATCAACATCATTTACCGCTGACAACGAATGTCAGTGAAGCATTGCCGAATTATATTGCCGACACCAACCGTGTGGCTTCGGGGCAGAATATTTTTGCTCACCACTATCGTGAGCCAAGTTCGACTTCATCAACTTACAGCGAACGTCCGAATTACAACCACTCTCGTTCATCAGGGGTAAGCAAAAGCGAACAGAAGTGGTATGGCGAGTTGCTTTCCACATCGCCTATACAAGACTATAAGCGGTCAGAACCCGTTCAAAATTTGCCAAAAACAACCAAGATCACACCGCTTGTTGAAGCGATAGCCGAGCCGGTCACACCCTATGCTCAAGCCTTAGCGGTAGTGAAACAGAAAGCCTTGTTGATGAAACAGGGCGAAACCTTTTATCTGCTTTCCCTTGAAAAATTGGCTCAATTAAAACTACACGCTGAGTTAGCTAAAAGGGAAAATCAAGCTCTGTTGATCCCGTTGAGTTTAACCCTTGATGAACAGCAAACAGCGTCTTGGCAACAACTACAAACCGCTTTGCCAGACTTGGGTTTTGATATTCAAACAAAACAGTGGCAAGGGCAAACTCGCCTTACCATTCAAAAAGTCCCAACTTGTTTACGTGAACAAAATCTGCAACAACTGCTGTTTAGTCTATTCAATCAACAAGCGGTCGATTGTGCCGAATTTTTTGCAAAAAATACGACTTATCCTACCGCTTGCAGTTTGAGCGAAGCAGTAGCGTTATTGGCGGAAGTCGAACAATTGCCGAAAGGAAAACACATGTTGGAAAAATTCAGGATCGAGGTCGATTTTGCACAATATATCGACAATCTTGCTGTGTAAAACGATTTCATAAACGTAAATTTCGCATAAAAATGTGGAGTACTCCGCATTTTTTCATTTTGCTTGCTGACAATATTGACTAAATCGGTAGAGTATCATCCGTTTTACAATTTTTCTGAGCAACATCTATGGAAGAAGCTTATACATTAACCCCTGAAACGTCTACCGTTCGGATTCTCCACATTACCGATCCGCATTTATTTGCCTCAGACGGCGGTCAATTGCTCGGCATCAATACCACACAGAGCTTTCAAGCCGTACTGGATGCTATCGGTCAAACGGATTTCAATTATGATATTGTGCTCGCAACCGGCGATTTAGTCCAAGATCATAATCGGGAAGCGTATCATCGTTTCGCTCAAATGGTGAAACCGCTGCAAAAGCCGATCTTTTGGGTAGAAGGAAACCATGACATTCAACCGCAAATGCGTAATGCCTTGGCGATGTATTCGCAAATTCAACCCGCCAAACAGATTCTCGCCGGTGAAAAATGGCAGCTGATTTTATTGGACACGCAAGTTTACGGCGTGCCACGCGGTGCGCTCAGCTATGCGCAATTGACGTTTCTCTATTCGGCATTATCCGCACATCCCGATCGTTACGCACTCATTGTCTTTCACCATAATGTGTTACCGACCAACTCCGCTTGGTTGGATCAGCACAGCTTATCGAATACGCATGAATTGGCGAAAGTACTGACCCGCTTTAAGCATGTCAAAGCCGTTTTACACGGGCATATTCATCAGGAAGTGGATCGTATGTGGTACGACTATCGCATCTTGGCCACGCCCTCTACCTGCATTCAGTTTAAACCGAACCATAATGAATTTACCTTAGACGATGTGCCGCCCGGCTGGCGCGAACTCCTTTTATTACCGGACGGTTCGATTGAAACTACCGTCAAGCGGTTAGATTGCCACGATTTTTTACCGAATTTTAAAGCAAAGGGTTATTAAGCTTCGGGCAATGCATTTGGTAAAATAATCGCCTAAACCGACCGCTTGTTTGAAATATTTGCGTGATTTTGGCAAATTTATGTAAATTTTCCCATCGGCTATATTTCATTTTTCGGAAATCAAGTATCTTTCTTGTTTCGCAAATAGGTATTGCGAAAGTGCATCTTATTTCTGATTCAAGGATCCTATTTATGTCAAACACCAATGCGATCGCCAATGTGGCAAAGCTGATTCGTGATAACGATATCAAATTCGTCTTGTTAAAATTTACCGATATTAAAGGCAAAGAACACGGTGTGTCACTACCGGTCTCTCTTGTCGCCGATGATTTGGAAGATTTATTCGAAGACGGCAAAATGTTCGACGGCTCCTCCGTCGAAGGTTGGCGGGCAATTAATAAAGCCGATATGCTGTTAATGCCCATCCCCGAAACCGCCGTTGTAGACCCCTTCGCCCGTATCCCGACCCTCACCCTCCGCTGCAGTATCTTCGACCCGAACACCATGCAAAGCTATGATCGCGATCCACGCTCGATTGCCATTCGTGCCGAAAACTATCTGAAATCCACCGGCATTGCGGACAGCGTGATGTTTGGTCCTGAACCGGAGTTTTTCTTATTTGACGACGTACGTTTCAGCACCGAAATGAATAATGTTTCCTACCATATCGATGACATTGAAGCGGCGTGGAATACCAACCGCAAATACGAAGACGGCAATACCGCCTATCGTCCGTTGAAAAAAGGCGGTTACTGCGCCGTTGCGCCGATTGACACCGCACACGACATCCGCTCTGAAATGTGCTTAATTTTAGAAGAAATGGGCCTGGTCATTGAAGCGCACCACCATGAAGTCGCCACCGCCGGACAAAACGAAATCGCTACGAAATTCAATAGTTTAACCTTAAAAGCCGACGAGACCCAAATTTACAAATATGTAGTACAAAACGTAGCGCTTGAGCACGGCAAAACCGCCTGCTTTATGCCGAAACCATTCGCCGGCGATAACGGCTCGGGTATGCACTGTAACATGTCGTTAAGCAAAGACGGAAAAAACGTGTTTATGGGCGATAAATACGCCGGCTTATCGGAAACCGCACTTTATTATATCGGCGGTATCATCAAACATGCCAAAGCCTTAAACGCCTTTACCAACCCAAGCACAAACTCCTATAAACGTTTGGTGCCGGGTTTTGAAGCACCGGTCTTGTTAGCCTATTCGGCAAGTAACCGCTCTGCATCCATCCGCATTCCTGCGGTAACCAGTCCGAAAGCCACCCGTGTTGAAGCGCGCTTCCCGGATCCGCTCGCCAACCCGTATTTATGTTTCGCCGCCTTATTAATGGCGGGCTTAGACGGTGTGATCAATAAAATCCACCCGGGCGATGCGATGGATAAAAACCTCTATGACCTACCGCCTGAAGAGTTAAAAGATATCCCGGCGGTTTCAAGTTCATTAGAAGAAGCGTTGGATAACTTGGAAAAAGATTATGAATTCTTAACCCAAGGCGGCGTATTCAGTAAAGAGTTTATCGAGGCTTACATTACAATCCGCCGTAAAGAAGTGGAACGTTTGAATATGACACCGCACCCGGTAGAATTTGAAATGTATTACGCTTAACGCCAATAAAAAAGCACCTTGCGGTGCTTTTTTATTGGCTGTGATTTACAACCAACCTTTGCGTTTAAAATAAATATACGGCGTAGCGGCGGCACAAATCATTAAACCGATCGCCATCGGATAGCCGTATTCAAATTTCAATTCCGGCATCACCTCAAAGTTCATCCCGTACGTCGAGGCAACCAGTGTTGCCGGTAAGAACATCACCGATACGACCGAGAAAAATTTCATAATGCGGTTCTGCTCGATATTGATAAAACCCATCGCCGCCTGCATGAGGAAATTGACTTTTTGGAACAGCGATTCATTATGCGGCTGAAGCGACTCAATATCGCGCATAATATCGCGCGCTTGTTCCAGCTGATTATTCGGCAAGCGGGTTTTACGCAGTAAAAAACTCAGCGCCCGTTGAGTATCCATCAAACATAAACGGACTTTTGAACTGGCATCTTCCAATTCGGTTAAGTCGGACAACGCATCATCGAAATTATGCGTACCTTTGTGTTGCTCTTCCTGACCGCTCAACACAACCCGGCTGAGTTTTTCCAAATCAGCGTAGATATTTTCAATGACATCGGCAAGTTGCTCGATTTTGGTTTCAAACAAATCCAACAACAATTCGTAAGCATTACCGTCAATCAATTTTGCCCGACGCGAACGCATGCGATACAAACGAAACGCCGGTAAATCCCGATCCCGCAGCGTAAACAAGCGTCCGTCACGAATGGTAAAACCGACGGTGGCAATGTCGGCATAATCGTCATCGTCCAAACAATAAAAGAAAGAATGCAGGTGCAAGCCGTCTTCATCTTCAAAAAAACGCGCCGAGGCTTCCAAATCTTCCAATTCATGCTCTTCGGCCAACGTTTGGTCTAAACGATGTTCCAATACGGTACGTTCTTCATCGGTCGGATCGACCAAATCAATCCAGATGGCGTCATTTAATTGGTCTTGAATCGTTTCATCCACACTGATTAAGCGATCGTTATTTAACGAAAAAGCTCTGATCATGTCATACTCCTAAACAATGGTATGAGGCGATGAACAAAAATGAACAAAGAATAAGATACTGACAGGGGTTACCGAAACTTGTCGGCAACCAAAAGAGACGGGCGGACAAGTAAGGTTAAACTAAAACTGATAAGTATCGACTGTGACTGTCCAAAATGCGTATCCTCAAGTAAAAAAACGGGCGAATGGTACAGATTTCGCACCGAATCGTCAAGAAAAAGCCGGGCTTTTTCTGATTCTACACAATACAAGCGGTGTGATGTTGCAAAAATTTTACAATATCACACCGCTTGTAGGCTAATCGGCGTGGCGCTCCGCATAAAGCCATTCGGCAACTTGTTTGGCAAAATAGGTCAGAATACCGTCGGCGCCGGCACGTTTAAAGCAAAGCAGTGATTCCATAATGCACTCTTTCTCTTTCAGCCAGCCGTTTTGAATCGCCGCCATATGCATGGCATATTCGCCCGATACTTGGTAAGCAAACGTCGGCACACTGAAGGTTTCTTTCACCCGATAAACCAAATCCAAATAAGGCATACCCGGCTTCACCATCACCATGTCCGCGCCCTCTTGAATATCGAGAGCCACTTCCTGCAACCCTTCGTCACCGTTCGCCGGATCGAGTTGGTAGGTTTTCTTATTTCCGCCTTTGAGATTGCCCGCAGAACCGACGGCATCACGGAACGGACCGTAATAATTCGAAGCATATTTTGCCGAATACGCCATGATTTGCGTATGAATAAAGCCGTTGGCTTCCAAGGCGGTGCGAATGGCGCCGATACGTCCGTCCATCATATCGCTCGGTGCAACGATATCCGCACCGGCTTGGGCATGCGATAATGCCTGTTTAACCAACACGTCGGTAGTAATATCATTGACCACATACCCCTCATCATCAATGATGCCGTCTTGTCCGTGAGTGGTGAACGGATCCAACGCCACATCGGTAATCACTCCAAGTTTGTCACCGAAAGCTTGTTTCAACGCCCGCACCGCGCGTTGTGCTAATCCGTTCGGATTATACGCTTCTTCCGCCGTCAGCGATTTTTTCGCGTCGCCGACCACCGGAAACAGGGCGATCGCCGGTACGCCGTATTTAACTAACAGCGCCGCATCGATCAATAGTTGATCAAGGGTTAAACGTTCGACACCGGGCATCGACGGTACGGCAATCCGCTGATTTTCCCCTTCAATGACAAAGACCGGATAAATCAGATCCGCCGCCGTTAATGTATTTTCCGCCACCAAACGACGGCTGAAATCATGTTTACGTAAACGACGCATGCGTCGTGTCGGAAAAGGTGATAAAAGATATTGGGTCATATTCAATTCCTATTTTGCAAAATATGTAAATAATCAACCCGCTTGTAAGCGGGTTGACAGGGTATGCTATGCGTTATGTTCGTGTTTCCGATTCGTTTTCATCGTCTTTCGGTGTGTAGAATCGAGACACAATCACGCCGACCTCGAATAACAAGCACATCGGCACCGCCAACAAGGTTTGCGAGAACACATCCGGCGGTGTCAGCAACATGCCGATAATAAACGCCGCCACAATAATGTAAGGACGTTTGGCGCGGAGATCGTCCGGCGTCGTCACGCCTGCCCAACAAAGCAGAATAATCGCAACCGGCACTTCAAAGCACACACCGAACGCCAAGAAAATGGTCAGTACGAAATCCAAGTAGCTGTTAATGTCCGTCGCCATCACCACGCCTTGCGGTGCTGTTGTCGTCAGGAAACCGAATATCAGCGGAAAGACGATGTAATAGGCAAAAAATACCCCTAAATAAAATAGCAACGTACTGGAGATCAATAACGGATACACCAAACGCTTTTCGCTTTTATACAACGCCGGCGCGACAAACGCCCATATTTGATAAAGAATATAGGGAACGGACAAAAATACGGCAACCACTGCCGTTAATTTAATCGGCGTAAAAAACGGTGTGACGACATTGGTCGCAATCATAGTGGCACCGGACGGCAAACGCTCCGTTAACGGTGATGCCAATAAGGTATAAATATCGTTTGCCCAATAGACCAACGCACAAAAAACCACCAAAACACAAATCACGGCTTTCAACAAACGGTTACGCAATTCGACCAAATGCGTGATAAGGGGTTGAGACTCTTCAACTGACATTCTGTTTATCCTGTTTTGGTTGAGGGTCAACAGAAGCAAGATCATCGTCAGGCGGATAGTATGCCATCAGTTTTTCTTCATCTGCTTCGGCAAGTTCAGCGATTTCAGCCTCCGAAAGTTGAGGTTCTGTCGTTTCTACATCAACAAGCGGTGCGTTTGACTCGGAATTTTGCAAATTTCCCGACGCTAACGTTTGGCTTTCCTGCTCTATTTTGTTTTGAATTTCGGCAACTTGTTCTTCCGTAAGGTGCTGAATATCACTTTTGGCCGAGGTCAAATCCGCTTGCATTTTTTGCGCCGATTGTTTGAGTTCTTCCACGGTTTTACTTAATTCCGGTGAAAGTTTGCTTAAGTTCAACGCTTCGGCTTTTTTGATACTTTCCTGCAATTCCTGCAATTTCAGCTCTTGCGCCAATTCGTTTTGTACGTTTGCCGCCAATCCTCGAATAGTACGAACCCAGCCCATCACCGTACGAATGGCGATCGGCAAGCGTTTCGGCCCTAACACCACCAAGCCCACGATAAACACGAGGACTAATTCGGAAAAACCAATATCAAACACGGATTATGCCTGCTCTTTGTCTTTTGCTTTTTGTTCGCCCGATTCCGCTTGCTTTTGTTCTACTTTTTCAAATTCGGCATCTTTCGGTTTATCGTCGCTCATCGCTTTTTTGAAACCTTTCACCGATTCCCCCAAATCCGAACCGAGGGTACGCAATTTTTTCGTACCGAACAATAAAACGATAATTGCCACGACAATCAGCAGTTGCCAAATACTAATACCACCCATAGTGTTACCTCTTAGAATAAATAAAATAAAAAAATCTGCATGATTATACGTGTTTTCCGAGACGAAAACACGAATTTTGTCTCATGGTTGCGCCTATAGTTACACAGTTCCGTTGAATAAAAAAGAAGTAATGCTTCAAAATGCGTAAAAGATCACATTATTTTGCTTCATAAAATCCGTTTTGGTGCGCTTCTCGATAACGCTCTTTCACTCGCTTTCACAACAAGCGGTCAGTTTCGTGAAATATTTTGCAAATCCCCGTATAAATCGGTTTTCATAGTTGTGATAACCCGTATTTTCGGGGAAAATACCCGCCATTTTTGAAACAGAAAACGAGAATAGAATGTCATTAAATAACTACCCTCAAGAAGTGAATAAACGCAGAACCTTTGCGATTATTTCTCACCCCGATGCCGGTAAAACCACCATCACCGAAAAAGTGTTACTTTACGGAAACGCCATTCAAACCGCAGGTTCGGTAAAAGGCAAAGGCTCACAAGCTCACGCCAAATCCGACTGGATGGAAATGGAAAAGCAACGTGGGATTTCGATTACCACCTCCGTAATGCAGTTCCCTTACAATGATTGCTTGGTGAACCTCCTTGACACCCCAGGACACGAAGACTTCTCGGAAGATACCTATCGCACCTTAACGGCGGTGGACAGCTGTTTGATGGTGATCGACAGTGCCAAAGGGGTTGAAGAACGTACCATTAAATTGATGGAAGTCACCCGCTTGCGTGATACGCCGATTTTGACCTTTATGAACAAGCTCGACCGTGATATTCGTGATCCGATGGAACTGTTAGACGAAGTCGAGAACGTGTTGAAGATCAACTGTGCGCCGATCACGTGGCCGATTGGTTGCGGTAAGTTGTTCAAAGGGGTGTATCATCTCTATAAAGACGAAACCTATCTCTACCAAACAGGGCAAGGGCATACTATTCAGGAAGTGCGTATCGTCAAAGGGCTAAATAACCCCGAGTTAGACCAAGCCGTAGGCGATGATTTGGCTCAGCAACTGCGTGATGAATTAGAGCTTGTACAAGGGGCAAGCCACGAATTTGAACTGGACGCTTTCTTAAACGGCGAATTAACCCCTGTTTTCTTCGGTACGGCATTAGGTAACTTTGGGGTCGATCACTTCCTAGACGGCTTAACCGAATGGGCACCAGCGCCGCAAGCCCGTGAAGCTGATTTACGCAAAGTGGAAGCAAGCGAAGAAAAATTCAGCGGCTTTGTGTTCAAGATCCAAGCAAATATGGACCCAAAACACCGCGACCGTGTTGCCTTTATGCGTGTGGTATCGGGCAAATATGAAAAAGGCATGAAGCTCAAGCACGTTCGTATCGGCAAAGATGTGATCATTTCAGATGCCTTAACCTTTATGGCTGGCGACCGCTCCCACGCTGAAGAAGCCTATGCAGGCGATATTATCGGCTTACACAATCACGGCACGATCCAAATCGGCGATACCTTTACCCAAGGGGAAAACTTGAAGTTTACCGGTATCCCGAACTTCGCCCCTGAATTGTTCCGCCGTATCCGCTTAAAAGATCCGCTGAAGCAGAAACAGTTGCTTAAAGGTTTGGTACAACTATCGGAAGAAGGTGCGGTGCAAGTGTTCCGTCCGTTGATGAATAACGACTTAATCGTCGGTGCAGTCGGTGTACTTCAGTTTGATGTGGTGGTTTCACGCCTGAAAACCGAATATAACGTCGAAGCGATCTATGAAACCGTCAATGTGGCGACAGCCCGTTGGGTGGAATGCAAAGATGCGAAGAAGTTTGAAGAATTTAAACGCAAAAACGAGCAGAATTTAGCCTTAGACGGTGGCGATAACTTAACCTATATCGCTCCAACAATGGTAAATCTCAACTTGGCTCAAGAGCGTTATCCGGATGTGGAGTTCTTTAAAACGAGAGAGCATTAAAATTATTTTCTTCGTGAATTTATTCTGCCAAATCTCCCCTAACCCCTCTTTGCTAAAGAGGGGGACTGTTTCATAGGAAATTTAAATATCGAAGAACTTCAAAACGATATTAATTTGTCAAATGAATGAATAATTTTCTTCGATTTAATTCCCCTCTTTAGCAAAGAGGGGTTAGGGGAGATTTGGCAGCCTTAAAACACGAAGTGAGAGAAAACAATCAAAGTCTAATTTAACAAAATACTATTATGAGCGAACAAATCTACGGTATTCACGCCGTTAAATCCTTTTTAGATGTCGCACCCGAACGATTAATCGAAGTGTTTGTACTAAAAGGTCGTGAAGATAAACGATTAACCCCATTACTCAACGAACTGCAACGTTTGGGTATTCGAGTTCAACAAGTCAATCGTCAAGCTCTGGATAACAAAGCGCAAGGCGAAGTGCATCAAGGAATTATTGCCAAAGTCATTCCGGCCAAAGAGCTGAATGAAAGCGATCTTGACCAAATCTTAGATAATAAAGCGAATCCGTTCTTATTGATCTTAGACGGTGTGACCGATCCCCATAACTTAGGAGCTTGTTTGCGTACTGCCGATGCTGCAGGGGTTGATGCGGTGATTGTGCCAAAAGATAAATCGGCACAACTAACATCAACGGCTCGCAAAGTGGCTTGCGGTGCAGCGGAAACCGTGCCACTTATTCGCGTAACCAATCTTGCTCGTACTATGCGTGAGTTACAAGAACGTAATATTTGGATCGTCGGCACAGCTGGCGAAGCGACAGAAAGTCTATATCAGGTGAAATTAACCGGATCGATTGCGTTAGTGATGGGAGCAGAAGGGGACGGAATGCGTCGTCTTACTCGTGAACATTGTGATCAACTGGTGAGTATTCCAATGGCAGGCTCGGTATCGTCACTGAATGTATCCGTAGCGACAGGCGTGTGTTTGTTTGAGATTGTCAGACAGCAACTCGCCCGCCATATCCCATAATTTCCATAAAAAACCGATCAAGCGGTCGGTTTTCCCCAAAAATTTGCAAAATAGTCAACGGATCTGACCGCTTGTAAGCTGAGTAAAAGTAAGAAACAGTGGCGGAGGAAGTGAGATTCGAACTCACGGAGGGCGTTAACCCTCGCCGGTTTTCAAGACCGGTGCATTCAACCGCTCTGCCATTCCTCCGGGTTGAAAGCTATCACATTTTTAACGACGCTTGAGAGAGAAAACCTGCTGGCATTGCTGTCAACAGGTTCTGAATAAAGTGGCGGAGGAAGTGAGATTCGAACTCACGGAGGGCGTTAACCCTCGCCGGTTTTCAAGACCGGTGCATTCAACCGCTCTGCCATTCCTCCGCAATTGAAAACGAGCGAAATAATATCGGTAAGCGGGAATACGGTCAAGCACAAAATAGTCTAAACGTACTAAATGCTCTATTTTTCGTCATCTATACTTTACGAATCAACCACACGCCGCTTTCGATATGATCGGTATAGGGGAATTGATCAAACAGCGCACACCGCGCAATGCGGTGTGTACGGCTTAACTGTCGCAAATTATCCGCTAAAGTATGCGGATTACAGGAGATATAGAGAATCCGTTCGTAACCTTGCACCATATCAAGGGTCGCTTGATCCAGCCCCGCTCGCGGCGGATCGACCAAAATCGTATTACAATCGTACTGTTTTAAGTCAATGCCGCGCAAACGGTAGAATTCACGCACGCCGTTCATCGCTTCGGTAAACTCCTCCGCCGACATACGGATAATCTGCACATTCTGCACACCGTTCACCTCAATATTATATTGTGCCGATTCCACGGAGGATTTTGAAATTTCCGTCGCCAGCACCTTGCGGAACTGACTTGCCAATGCAATCGAAAAGTTACCGTTGCCGCAATAAAGTTCCAACAAATCACCGCGGCTGTTTGCCGTGCAACTTCTCGCCCATTCCAACATCTTGATGTTCATTTTGCCGTTCGGTTGGGTGAAACTGTTTTCCGTTTGATGATAATGATAGGCTTTGCCGTCGACCGTCAACACTTCTTCGACATAATCGCAATCTAAGGCGATTTTCTGTTTGGCGGCGCGACCGATTAGCCGAACATCAAAACCATAGCCGGTTAAACGCTGTTTGAGCCGTTCGGCTTGCTCAATCCACTCGTCCGTCAGCGGTTTATGATACAACATCGACACCGCAATCTGACCGCTGAGCGTACTTAAATAATCGATTTGGAACAGCTTACGGGTGAGCGCTTCATTACCTTTAATTTCCGCCAACAGCACCGTCATCATACGGTTTATCAATTGAGCGGCGATCGGAAACTGATCGACCCGATAACGCTGTTTACTCGTCGGATCGAACATAATGTGATAGAGATCGCCATTGTCATGCCAAACACGAAATTCCGCCCGCAGACGGAAATGACTCGTTTCTGACGCAAATACCTCAAGCTCAGGCGTGAAAAACGGCGCAAGTAACGCTCTCAAGCGATCGGCTTTTTTTGCAAGTAAATCCGGGTATTGATTGATGGGTAACGTCATGGAAATCGATGGTGGTTCAAAAAGAAATTCCCCTCTGAGAGGGGATTAACGGATTGATTATTCGCTATCGTCACTACTGCCGAGATCCGCACTGACATCTCCCGAAAGCGTATAAATACGTTTGGTTTTGCTGGTCAGCGTACGGTATTTCAACCAGGTTTTTTCCAAGAAAGTTTCCGCTTCTTTTTCGCCTTTTACCACGGCGACGAAATGTTTTTCTTCCGCCGTTGTCGCTTTACGTTCACCGTTTTCTAACGCCGAACATGCTTGACCAAACTGTTCTAACGTTTGCGATTCACGAATGGTGTAATCGCCGTGACGAGAGAAACCGCGCGGGTAATTTTTATCGTCAAAAAAGCGACGGGTTACGCTAAAACTTTCTGCCATAATATGCCTCTTATGCTATCTAAATTTTAAAATCAAAATCGGGGAAGCATTAAATCCAAATATCGGGAATAAATCAATGTTTTAATGCAAAAAGCGGTAAGATTTGCAAAATTTTTCGCAAATCCGACCGCTTGTAAACCGTAAATTCAGCCGAATTAATCAATCGCCGGCGTATATTCACCTTTCGCAATCGCATCTTTGATACGCTCTGCTTCACTCAAGACTTGAGCTAATAAAGCCTGAACGTTTTCTAAGGTCGCAATCGGGCTTAAGGTGGTCATTTTTAGTGATTGTACGTTGTTCACTTTGGTGACGCCGATATTCGCTTCGCCACGGGCAAAGAGTTCGTCTGCGACATTTTGGTTCAAGGTATCGACAAACTCTGCCGGGTAGCCTTGCGGTACAACACGGAACAACACGGAAGCGAATTGAGGTTCAACTAATAGCTCTAAACCATCGGTCGCTTTGATGTAGTCTGCAACGGCACGGGTCAATTTTACGCCGTGATCAATCATCGAACCATAGAGATTTTCACCAAGGGCTTCTACGGTAAACCATAATTTTAATGCGTCAAAACGACGGGTGGTTTGTAGTGATTTCGCCACTAAGTTTGGCACGCCGTGTTCTTCATCGTACTCTGAGTTGAGATAATCCGCTTTGTAGTCGATGTAGCGGTATTCGTTTTCATCTTTTAATAAAAACGCCCCACAAGAGATACTTTGGAAGAAGTGTTTGTGGAAATCAAGGGTGATTGAGTCGGTGAGTTCGATACCGTCTAGGAAGTGGCGATATTCATTGGATAGCAGTAATGCACCGCCCCACGCCGCATCAACGTGTAACCAAACACCGAATTTGTTGGTAATCGCACGAATGGCTTTGAGTGGATCGATCGCCCCTGCGTCCGTTGTGCCTGCTGTTGCCACAACGCAAGCCACAACTTTGCCTTCTAAATAAAGTTTGGCTAAGGTCGCTTCCAACACATTGGTGTCCATTTGAGCATTTTCATTGCACGGTACAGTTACAACAGATTGGAACCCCATTCCCATCATTGCCATATTTTTTTGCACAGAGAAGTGTGCGTTTTCTGAGCAAACCACTTTTACTTTTTGCATTGCATCAGGTGGAATACCGTCACGTTGCACCGACCATTCTGTACCGTCGGCATTTTTCCAGTGTTTTGCAATGCACGCATCACGAGCAAGTAATACGCCCATTAGGTTAGATTGCGTACCGCCAGAGGTGAAAACACCCGCTTGTCCTTTGCCGTAGCCTACTTTTTCACGCAACCACTCGATGAGTTGTACTTCCATTAATGAGCCTGCTGGGCTTTGATCCCAAGAGTCCATTGATTGATTGGTGGCATTGATTAATACTTCGGCGATTTGGCTGGTGACCATTGTTGGACAATGTAAGTGAGCCAAAGAGTGTGGGTGGTGTACTTTTAAACTTTTGTTGAGGAATAATTCAATTAAGCGATCTAGGGATTTAGCAACGCCTAAGCCTTCTTTTGATGGGGTAAAGGCAATTTCTGAGCGTAGCTGTTTAATGCTACCGCCCGTGTACATTTTTTCATTTTGTAGCCAGTTACTCACCGCTTGTACGGCAGTTTCCATTGAGCTTTGGTAGTCTGCAATGGATTGAGTGTCATTGCAGAATAGGGCTTGTTTGTGTTTTGAAATATCAGCCATTTTATATCTCATATTTTCGTAGGGGTGGGGTTTATCCCCACCCGTTGATACATATCGGGCGGGGATAAACCCCGCCCCTACATAAAAAATCAGATTTTGTTAAATTTGATTTTAATTGTTATCCACGCACTGCGTTCAATGCATCGGCAACCGATTTACTGAAACGTTTAATCATCTCTTCACATTCTGCTTGAGTGATGATTAATGGGCAAAGGATACGCACAACGTTACCGCCACGACCGCCACGCTCTAACAATAATTTGTTTTTAAAGCAGGCTTTTTGGATTTCCGCAGCAAGTCCGCCGTCAGCCGGGTAAGAACCGATACGATCTTGTGGCTGACGCTCATCAACAATTTCGATCCCCATCATCAAACCTTTACCACGAACGTTACCGATACACGGATATTGTTGTGCTAGTTTTTGCAATTCTGCTTTTAAGAATGCACCACGCTCTTCTGCGTTTTTCGCCAGATTTTGCTCACGCATAATTTTAAGTGACGCATAACCTGTTGCCATTGCTAATTGGTTGCCACGGAATGTACCTGTGTGTCCTGCTGGTTGCCAAGCGTCAAACTCTTTTTTGATCGCAAGCACAGCAAGCGGTAAGCTACCACCTACTGCTTTTGACATCACAACAACATCCGGCTCAATACCTGCGTGTTCAAAGGCAAACATTTTACCTGAACGACAGAACCCTGCTTGGACTTCATCTAAAATCAACACAATCCCGTGTTTTTTCGTTACTTCACGGATTTTTTGCAACCATTTCACTGGTGCGGTCACCACACCGCCTTCACCTTGAATTGCTTCAAGAATAACGGCAGCCGGTTTTACCACACCGCTTTCAACGTCTTCGATAAAGTTCTCAAAATAATAGGTTAAGGCATCAACACCTGCTTCACCACCGATACCCAACGGGCAACGGTATTCGTGCGGATATGGCATAAACTGTACGCCTGCCATTAAGTTTTGCACGGCATTTTTCGCGTTAAGGTTACCTGTCATTGAGAGTGAACCGTGGGTCATACCGTGATAGCCACCAGAGAATGCAATTACATTACCACGACCTGTATAGGTTTTCGCTAATTTGATTGCTGCTTCTGTGCCGTCCGCACCAGAAGGACCACAGAATTGTAAACGGTATTCACCTTTCGGGAAGAAAGAGAGTAGTTCTTCGGTAAAAGCATCTTTTAACGGCGTAGTTAAATCAAGGGTATGAAGCGGTAAGCCACTTGCTAATACATCCTGAATAGCCTGAATAACGGCAGGGTGATTGTGTCCGAGTGCTAAAGTACCTGCACCGGCCAAGCAATCTAAATATTCGTTACCTTCAACATCAGTGACCCAGCAACCTTGTGCTTTCGCAATCGCAAGCGGTAATTTACGCGGATAGCTACGCACATTGGATTCCATCTCATTTTGACGGGTTAAATAGTAGTCATTGGTTGCTTGATTGATCGGAGTTACAGGAGTTGTTGTCATTTGAAAATAGACCTTCTATAAGAGGTTAAAAAAATAAGTCGGGTGCCTTGCGGGAAGCCTAAGCTTTCTCATCCTGAGAGATAAGATGCCATGGGGCATTTGACTCGCTACTTATTAAAAAAAGCGTTTCAGCTTTTTTGTTTTTGCCCTATTCGTTCCCCAAAGGACAGGGATAGGTTGGAAACAACGACTTAAACATAGAGCTATATTTAAGGACGGCACATACTACCCCTTTTTTTCAGAAAGGGAAGCCTCTTTACATAAAAAAAGAAAATAAAAAAACCCGGCATTTACCGGGTTTTAGCGTCAAAAGCAAATTATTTGATTTTTGCTTCTTTATAAACAACGTGTTTACGCACAACCGGATCAAATTTTTTGATTTCCATTTTTTCCGGCATATTACGTTTGTTTTTCGTTGTGGTGTAGAAGTGACCAGTTTCAGCGGTAGAAACTAATTTGATCTTTTCGCGATTACCTTTAGCTGCCATTTGTTAGCTCCTTAGATTTTTTCGCCACGAGCACGGATTTCAGCTAATACTGCATCGATGCCTTTTTTATCAATAATACGCATACCTTTCGCGGTTAAACGTAAAGTTACGAAACGGTTTTCGCTCTCAACCCAGAAACGGTGAGTTTGAAGATTTGGAAGAAAACGACGTTTAGTCGCATTCATTGCGTGCGAACGGTTGTTACCAACAGCCGGACGCTTGCCTGTTACTTGACAGACTCTAGACATTTGAAATTCTCCGATATTACTTAAGCTTAAGCTAAATGGTTCGGGTGATCGGAAAGGCTCAACTCCATCCGACGACCTCGTCAGGTACATACACCCGACCCATAGACTATTTTAAAGACTGCGGATTATACTGACTTTAATTCATCTAAACAAGGGGAAAATTCGCTATTTTCCTGTTCAAACTTTTCTTCTTCGAATGAAAAATAATCACCTTTACCGACGATAATGTGATCGACAAAGCGAATATCCACCAAATCGCACGCCATTTCGATCTTTCTTGTTAAATAGCGATCCGCCTCACTCGGCGTGCAATTGCCCGAAGGATGGTTATGAGCCACCAAGATCGCCGCCGCATTACATTTTAAGGCTTCTTTGATCACTTCGCGCGGGTGAACGGAGGCTTGGTTAATCGTACCGTAGAACATTTTTTCGGTTTTAATCACACGATTTTGATTATCCAAAAAGATCACCATAAACACTTCTCTTTCCCAAGATTCCAACTCCGATTGAAAGTACATCACCGCCAAATAAGGTTGATCAATGGTTTCATTTGCTTGCATTTGTTGGGAAAGGTAACGTTTGGTCATCTCTTTTGTTGCTTGCAGTTGGATATATTGGGTTTGTCCCAACCCTTTGATTTGACAAAAATCTTCCAGTTTCGCTGATAACAAACCTCGTAAAGAACCGAAAACCGCTAAAACATTTTCGGACAGCTCCATGACCGGCAATCCTTTGATCCCCGTTCGTAAAAAGATCGCCAATAACTCGGTATCGCTTAATGCCTCCGCCCCAAACTGTAATAATTTTTCTCTCGGCATCAACTCGGCTGACGTCAATTTCATATTTTTTGCTCACTTAATCCATGGGATGATTAAGCATAAAAAATCTCTAACGCTTGACGCAAAAGGCTTTTCCCGTTTTTTCGACGATGTTCACAAAAATAGGGCGTTGTGAGTGAGTGCCTATTTGCGTAGAATAGCCGAATTTGATGATTCAAATTTCCTGCGTGGAAAAGATACGGGAGATTTAACGTGTTAACCGACAAAAAAATCCTCATCGGCATTACCGGCGGCATTGCGGCTTATAAAACGATTGAACTGATTCGCTTGCTGAAAACGGCAGGCGCAGAGGTGCGTGTAGCAATGACCCCTGCAGCAGAAGCCTTTGTCACACCGCTAACACTGCAAGCGATTTCAGGCAATGCCGTATCCACCTCCTTACTCGATCCGCAAGCCGAATTGGCAATGGGGCATATTGAACTGGCGAAGTGGGCGGATTTGGTGGTCATTGCCCCGGCAACGGCAGACTTTATCGCCCGGCTGCGTATCGGCATGGGCAACGATTTACTGTCCACCATTTGCCTTGCAACGGCTTCGCCGATTTTACTGGCACCGGCAATGAATCAGCAGATGTACAAGCGGTCTGTTGTACAAGACAATTTGCAAATTTTAGCCGAACAAGGTGTTTTAATGATTGGACCTAACGCCGGCTTCCAAGCTTGCGGTGATATAGGTAAAGGCAGAATGTCCGAGCCGGTCGAGATCTTCCACGCAATAGAAGATCATTTCAACTCCTCACAAGATCTTATCGATCTCAGCGTGGTGATCACCGCCGGCCCGACCCGTGAAGCGATCGATCCGGTACGTTATATCAGCAATCACAGCTCGGGTAAAATGGGCTTTGCGATAGCGGAGGCTTTCGCCAAACGGGGAGCTACAGTGACCTTGATCGCCGGTCCGGTCAACTTGGCTACGCCGCCAAACGTGACCCGCATTGATGTAATTTCGGCACAACAAATGGCGGAACAAGCGGTCGGTTTGGCACAAAAAAATGCGATTTTTATCGGCTGTGCGGCGGTGGCGGATTATCGTGTCGAACAGATTGCGGAGCAAAAAATCAAGAAAACCGGCGATAGTGATGAACTGACTTTAAAACTGGTAAAAAACCCCGATATTATCGCCACTGTGGCACACTTAAACGAAAACCGCCCCTTTGTAGTCGGCTTTGCCGCCGAAACGCAAAATGTGGCTGACTATGCAAAAGATAAGCTACAACGTAAAAATTTAGATTTAATCTGTGCCAATGACGTATCCGGCGGACAGGTGTTCGGACAAGATCAAAATACCCTTCATCTCTTTTGGCAAAATGGTGAAAAGATCTTACCGCTTGCAGAGAAAGGGAAATTGGCGGAAAAGCTGGTGGATGAGATTGTAGAACATTACCGCCATCTCTAAGGAACGAATATGAAACTACAGGTCACTACATCTTATACCATTGAAGAAGGTATTTTTCCTACTTTTGTGAAAGGCTCTGAAATCAAAGCGCTTACACCTTGTCGGAAATATCCGAATTGGTATGCTTGTGAAATTGAGGGCTATCACACTTATGTGCCTGAACATTTTGTCCGAGCGAATCATTTAGTGACCGATTACAACCCAACGGAATTGGCGGTAGTGAAAGGAGATATTGTTGAATTACTGGAGCTTCATTATCAATGGGCATTAGTGAGTAAAGGCAAAGAAATCGGTTGGTTGCCTTGTGAAATCTTGGTAACAAGCGGTCAGCTTTAGTTGGAAATTTGTAAAAGGAAGAATAATGAAACAAATCGACTTAAAAATTTTAGATAAACGTATCGGCACAGAATTTCCTTTGCCAACCTATGCAACAACAGGTTCAGCAGGGTTAGATTTACGTGCATTGATTGAGCAACCTTTAACCGTAGAAGCTGGGCAGACAGTGTTAATTCCAACGGGGATTTCGGTTTATATTGCCGATCCGAATTTAGCTGCCGTGATTCTACCGCGTTCCGGACTTGGGCATAAAAACGGGATTGTATTAGGGAATTTGGTCGGATTAATCGACTCAGATTATCAAGGTCCGTTAATGGTATCGTTGTGGAACAGAAGTGATAAACCGTTTACCGTTGAGATCGGCGATCGCATTGCACAGCTGGTTTTTGTCCCTGTCGTGCAAGCACATTTTAATCTTGTTGAAGAGTTTACCGCCACAAACCGTGGTGCAGGCGGTTTCGGGCATTCAGGAAAACAATAGGAATCGCCATGAGTAAACCTATCGTAAAAATGCCGAAAAAATCGGTGAAAGAACGCCAACAACAAGTTTTGGAGGTTTTAATCGGGCTGTTGAATTCGGAAGACGGAATGCAACGTATTACCACGGAACGTTTAGCCGCCGCCGTCGGGGTTTCGGAAGGGGCGTTGTACCGCTATTTCCCGAGTAAAACCAAAATGTTTGAAGCGTTGATTGAGCGGATTGAAATGACCTTAACCAGTTATATCAACGCCAGCAAACGTAAACCGGACACGGAATCCGCCGTCAAATCCATTCTCCAAACCGTCTTGGATTTTGCCCAAAAAAACCCGGGCGTCACCCGTATTCTGACCGGTCATGCACTGATGTTTGAAGACGATATTTTGAAAGTCCGCGTATCAAAATTCTTTGACGGTTTAGAACTGCAATTTGCCAATATTTTACAAATGCGCAAACTGCGCGAAGGCAAAGCATTTGCCGATGAGCGCGTGATTGCTGGCTATTTGGTGAATTTTTGTGAAGGGCAGTTTTTACGCTTGGTGCGTTCCAATTTCAGTTTTAATCAACACTTACATTTTGAAAAACAATGGGCATTGATTAAACCGCTGTTTTATTAGGCAACACATGATTATTCCTTGGCAAACACTGGAAGAAAGTACCCTTAATAACCTGCTCGACTCGTTTATTTTACGGGAAGGCACGGATTACGGTGAAAAAGAATTGACCTTGGCGGAAAAAAGAGCGCGTTTACTGGCTCAACTTCAAGCGGATAAGGTCGTGATTGTTTGGTCGGAACTACACGAAAGTATTGATATTAAAGACAAAAAATCTTTCTTAGGGAACAAGTAAATCCGTGTTAGAATTCCGACGTTTTATTAAGCATTATCGAGGCTATTATGCAAGATGTATCAATCTCAACGGCACAATTAGAAGACGTAAGTCCACCGCCATCTATTCATGACCCGGCGGTAGAATGGTTCCTCACTCACTGTCATATTCATCGCTACCCGGCGAAATATACGCTGATTCATGCCGGAGAGGATGCGGAATCGCTCTTTTACATCATTAATGGTTCCGTCTCTGTGTTCATCAAAGACGATGAAGGCAAAGAAATGTTATTAACCAATTTAGGGCAAGGCGAATTTGTCGGTGAAATCAGCCTGTTTGAAGAAAAAATCCAACCGCGCACGGCATGGGTCAGAACAAAAGGAAACTGTGAGATTGCCGAAATCTCCTATAAAAAATTCAAACAGCTTGTGCATTTAAATCCGGATATTTTGATGTACTTGTCCGCTCAAATGGCACGCCGTTTACGCATGACATCCCGCCAGGTCAGTAACTTGGCGTTTTTAGACGTAACCGGACGCATCGCGCAAACCTTAATGAATTTGGCAAAAATGCCGGATGCCATGACCCACCCGCAAGGCATGCAGATCAAAATCACCCGCCAAGAAATCGGTCAAATGGTCGGTTGCTCCCGTGAAACCGTCGGCAGAATATTAAAAATGTTGGAAGACGACGGCTTAATTTCCGCCCACGGCAAAACCATTGTGGTATTCGGCACGCGCTAACCGAACAAACGGCACCTACCCAACACCCCTAATTTCACTCTGCCCCCTCCCCCCCGCCTGCGGGGGAGAAATGTGAATTGACTTACCGTCAAAGGGCGAGCAGACAAGCGGTCAGATTGAGTCGATATTTTGCAAAAAGAGGAGAGATGATGTTTAAGCTCTCCTACATTGACTTAAACGTTAGTGTATCTGTTGAAAGGTTTGCAAACTTTTTTATAAATCTGACCGCTTGTTGCAATTTTCCATGCTGTATTAACTTATTTAATATTATGTGGCTATCGCACTACAAAAATAATTTAACCCAGAAGCCGGTACAACCCAAATATCGTTTACATGAGCTGTCTTGTACGGCTAAAGAAATTTTGTTCAAAGCCATATCATACCGAATTCATTATTTATCTTTATCACCACATTCAAAAATTTGAGCAGTCACTACATAGCTTGATACAAAAATATCTTGATTTTTGAGATGGGAACAATCGGATCCATCAAAACATATTGCTTGCTCTCTAGCAATACTCAAAACGATTCTGCTCCCCGTGACATCAACAGCTTGATTACGTACATCATTTAATGCGCCTTTACGAGCTGCAGACATTGTTGAAGCATCTTGCTGAAATGGTTTAGGCGGAGCGCCATCATGCCCTTCTATTTCGCCTAAGAATTTACAGCCATATGGAGGGGAGTTTACTGTAGTTATTCCTCTTGCATTGTCATCTAATACCTTTGGAATAAATGGCTTCGGCTCCATTACACACCCTGTTAGTAATATCAAAATGCCTGTTAAAGCAGATAATTGGATAAGTTGTTTATGCATATATTTTTTACCTATATTCAATTAGCGTACGTTCTCCTTTTTAATTATGCGTATAAAGCATAATTGAAGTTATTATATGCTTTGTGCGTTATTCAATCAAGGCAATAATTTCCTAAAAATATGCCATAAATGAATAAATCCTTTGAGGTAGATATGGCTCAGCCAATGGCTTCTGAAATAGATAAATTAATAGGGCAGCGTATTCAGAAGAAGCGAAGAGAATTAGGCTTTACGGCAGAAAAATTATCGGAATATGTGAATTTAACTCAGCCACAACTTTCCCGCTACGAACGTGGAACAAATAAAATCAATATAGCTCATTTGGTTGCGATTGCGACGTTTTTAAAAACTCCAATTAGCTACTTTTTTGCGGATTGTATGGAAGAGTTTGGTTGGAATAATGATGAAATGGAGTTAGACCGCCATTGGCAAGAATTGAGTGCTTCGCAGAAGGCGTTGTTTATTCCGCTGTTGAAGGAATTACGCAAAAATAATTAAATACATTTTACAAGCGGTGCAATTTATAAAAAATTTTGCAAATTTTCCCCTAAAACGCACCGCTTGTCGCATTCCAACGGGATGCAACCCACGGCACGAGCGGGACGCTCGCGCCGGCAGAGTGAATGATCCAACTTATCATCATGTTTGGTATAACAAAATGCCCCCACAAATAATAAAGCCGCGCGAGATAACCGCACGTAAAAAAGCGAGATAAATGTATTGGCTTTTTGTTGCTATATTTGAAACAGTATTACATTTTCTCGCTTTCCCTTTCCTAAAATTTATAAACTAAATTATCCTCATACTTTCCACTATAACTTGCAGATGCATTTACGGTGATTCTGTTCGCCCCATCAAATGCTTGCCAGTTATCTTTTCTATCTTCAATCATATATTCAATGAATCGAATAAATTCGGACTTAGTAGAGCTAAAAAAGATATAAGGTGGTTTGGTTAGATTGATTAGACGTAAGAAATCAATCAAGTCAAAGTAGGTTGCCTGCTTGTAGCTATCTTGTCTTGTGCATAGATATGGTGGATCAAGAATGAGCAGAACCTTCTTCTTACCTGAAAACTGAGGAAGTAGCTTGTGAAACGATTCATGTGTTATTTTCAACCCGTCAAGATAGCTGTTCGCACTTGGATAATCAGTTTGGCGGATACAGTTCCACAAGTCTTTTGTATAAAGCTCCTTCAAGGTGCGAATTTGTTGACCGCTGAATAAGAGCCAAGAGCATAAGATATGGGGATCTTTATATCCATTAAAGGCTTGAATAGTTTCAATAACTTGTAATTTCTTTGACTTGGTTAGTCGTTTTCCTTTGGGGCTATCAGATAGTACAACAGCTAGTTGCTGACGCAATCGATTTATGTCAGGGATATGTTGTAACCGCTCTGTATAGTTATCAAAATCATTGTATATTACCTGTGCATTGGGTTTAATTTGTTTGGCTGTATAGGCAAGTAGACCGCTTCCTCCGAAGACATCAACAATGGTCCAACCTTCTCCATCACCAGTGATATGTTGATTGAGAATTTATGTAAACTGTTTTAGAAACATTCGCTTCTGCCCAACAAAAGGGAGCGGTGCTTGTTTGAATGGTTTGCGTGCCATATTTGTTACTCCTTGGAACTCGGACACTCAAGGTGCTCTGGTACTCGCAAACATTAAAATTGATTGATTGTTTTGCAGCGTACGCACTTGATTTGTAAATGCATTGCTGAACCTTTCGCCAATAATTTGTTACAACATCGGCATCTGAACTGTTTTTGTTGCATTGAAACTTCCCACAAGTGAAATTTATGCTAATCTGCAACCGCCTCGTGTGCTTACGGGGTATAGCAGCCGTTCAATGCACTCACTCTGCGTTGAGCTGACAAGGGTTAGTGTTCCTGCACGCCCTTGTCGCTATATTCTTTTAAGTCATTGTTCCCCCTTGGCGTGCCTCAAAAATTTTTTGTTGTAGCAAATAGCCTTCAAGCTGCCAGACTTTATTCATCGCATTCTCATACGCAATTTTTTCACCGATTTCCTGCACATAGTTAGTCGCATCAATACAAGCACTTTCACCAGTTACGGTATAACCGTTTTGTAGTGTCAGCACGCAGGTGGTCAGTTTGTCTGTTAAGCGATGATACTCTGCCTTAACAATCACGGATTGAATGTCTTCAAGGGTTAGCTTGTTCTTCATTTTCACCTCACTCATTTTTACTAAATCAAAATAAGAAGCTTGTTTGTAACTTGCTTGCTCAGAATGATGAATCGATGGCGCACTCACGGCAACCGTTGATGTATTTTTTATGTTAATCATAAAATCTCCTTTTTTAAAAAAATCAATTTCTTGGTACGAAGGCCAAATAATAAATACTCATCCCATCACCAGCGGGGTAGTTACTCCGAATGAGAAAATCTCGCTCCGTGACTTTATACACGAGGAAACTACCGCCGTGATATACCGTAGAATTTTCAATCATTAACACCGCTGGTGGCTCACTGAAGGCTCTAACAAAAGGCACCCGCCAAACCCGAGCATTACCCGTCCCCTCTACAACCTCAAGCGTTGAGCGCACCACTTTGCCTACTTGCATATCTTTGATTCCCATTGGGAATAAAAGAATCTGCTTGATGAACTCATCAACATCCCCGGCAAACAATGATCTATTGATTGCCAAGTCGTAAAGGCTTTGCCCGCCACCTCCCGGTGCTCCCGGATCGCCCTTAGGACCTTTAGGAATCGTAATGGATTTGCCGTCCGAAAACGTAAGGACGCGGTTGCCTGACTCGTCTAATCGGTCTCCGGTGATAGTGATGGACTTGCCATCCTCACCAGCTTTACCCGGTAAACCGTCAGAA
>NZ_JBGYBX010000033.1:0-39423 GCF_041817755.1 Glaesserella sp.
AAAAAATCAAAGTGGAAAACAAAACCCACGAACCGTATGACATTGATACGGATACTCCGTCAACCATTACTTCTCACAAACCGGGTTACATTAACAAAGATTTAGAGAAAATCGTTGGTCTTCAAACCGATGCACCGTTAAAACGTGCAATTATGCCGTTTGGCGGTATCAACATGGTAAAAGGTTCTTGTAAAGTTTACCGTCGTGAACTTAACCCTGAAGTCGAACATATCTTTACCGAGTACCGTAAAACGCACAACCAAGGCGTATTTGACGTGTATACTCCGGATATTTTACGTTGTCGTAAATCAGGCGTAATTACCGGTCTTCCGGATGCGTACGGTCGTGGTCGTATCATCGGTGACTATCGTCGCATGGCACTTTACGGCGCAGACTTCTTAATGAAAGACAAAGTTAAGCAGTTCAATTCATTACAAGCAAAATTAGAAGCGGGTGATGATATCCAAGCGACTATCCAATTACGCGAAGAAATTGCCGAACAACACCGTGCTTTAGGTAAAATGAAAGAGATGGCGGCATCTTACGGTTATGATATTTCCAATCCGGCAACGAATGCGCAAGAAGCGGTGCAATGGACATACTTTGCTTATTTGGCGGCAGTTAAATCCCAAAACGGTGCGGCAATGTCTTTCGGTCGTGTTTCAACCTTCTTGGATGTGTTCATTGAACGTGACTTAAAAGCAGGCAAAATCACTGAGCAAGAAGCACAAGAGTTAATTGACCATTTGGTGATGAAACTTCGTATGGTGCGTTTCTTACGTACACCTGAATACGATCAATTATTCTCCGGCGACCCGATGTGGGCAACGGAAACATTGGCTGGTATGGGCTTAGACGGTCGTACATTGGTGACGAAAAACAGTTTCCGTATTTTACATACGCTTTATACGATGGGACCATCTCCGGAGCCAAACTTAACGATTCTTTGGTCTGAAAGTTTACCGGACGGTTTCAAACGCTATGCGGCGAAAGTCTCTATCGAGACATCATCCGTTCAGTACGAAAACGACGACTTAATGCGTCCTGATTTCCAAAACGATGACTATGCGATTGCGTGCTGCGTGAGTCCGATGATTGTCGGTAAAATGATGCAGTTCTTCGGTGCGCGTGCGAATTTAGCGAAAACCTTACTATACGCAATCAACGGCGGTATCGATGAGAAATCCGGCGATCAAGTCGGTCCGAAAACTGATCCGATTACCAGCGAATACTTGGATTTCGATGATGTGATGGCTCGTCTTGACAGCTTTATGGATTGGTTGGCAACACAGTATGTGACCGCGTTAAATATCATCCACTTCATGCACGATAAATATGCGTATGAAGCGGCATTAATGGCGTTGCATGATCGTGACGTATTCCGCACGATGGCGTGTGGTATTGCCGGTCTTTCCGTGGCGGCGGATTCACTTTCTGCAATCAAATATGCGAAAGTCAAACCAATCCGTGGCGATATTGAAATCAAAAATAAAGCGGGTGAAGTCGTTGGCGTCGCGAAAAATGTGGCGGTTGACTTTGAAATTGAGGGCGAATATCCACAATTCGGTAACAACGATAACCGTGTAGACGATATTGCCGTTGATCTTGTTGAACGTTTCATGAAGAAAATTCAGAAACTCAAAACATACCGTAATGCAACACCAACACAATCTGTATTAACCATTACTTCAAACGTGGTTTACGGTAAGAAAACAGGTAATACCCCGGACGGTCGTCGTTCTGGTGCACCATTCGGACCGGGCGCAAACCCAATGCACGGTCGTGACCAAAAAGGTGCGGTTGCATCGTTAACCTCGGTGGCAAAACTACCGTTTGCCTTTGCGAAAGACGGTATCTCTTATACCTTCTCAATCGTGCCGAATGCGTTAGGTAAAGATCTTGAATCACAAAAACGTAACCTTGCAGGTTTAATGGACGGTTACTTCCACCACGAATCAACCATCGAAGGTGGTCAACACTTGAATGTGAACGTCATGAACCGTGAAATGTTATTGGATGCGATGGAAAATCCGGGTAAATATCCGCAGTTAACCATCCGTGTTTCAGGTTATGCCGTGCGTTTCAACTCTTTAACTAAAGAACAACAAATGGATGTGATTACGCGTACCTTTACCAAAACGATGTAATTGATTTCATTTCACCGTAGTCAGAAAATCCGCCCGAACGGGCGGATTTTTTTAGTTTTAAAAGAAGTGATTTATATGCCTATAGAATTATTCGGTGCCGCTAAAAGAAAGATAAAGCGGTTTTTGACACATTGGTTTTTGCTTGGTGCGGCATTGTGCTTATCACATTCGGTTTATGCCAATCCGCCGATCAGCGAACTTCGCCAAATTAACTCGGTAAATGTGCCGGCTTATAAAGAAAGCGGTTTGACTTTAGATATTGCACGACATTTCTATCCTGTTGAGGTGATTAAAGCGTTTATTGATGTGATTCACCGTTCGGGCGGCACTTTTTTGCATTTGCATTTTTCCGATCATGAAAATTACGCATTAGAGAGCACAATTCTTCATCAACGCACCGAAAATGCAAGAAAAGATCAAAAAGGGATTTATATTAATCCGCAGACCAACAAACCTTTTTTAAGTTATGCGCAATTGGCGGAGATCGCTAAGTACGCCAAAACAAAAAACATCGAATTGATCCCCGAGCTTGGCAGCCCGAATCATATGAACGGCATTTTTACGTTGTTGGAAAAACAGTATGGGCAAGAATATGCAGGCTCATTGAAATCCAAATGGAATGCAGATGAAATTGATATGACGAATCCGAAAAGTATGGCGTTTATCCAAAGTTTAATGACGGAAGTGATCGATATTTTCGGCGATAGCAGTCAACATTTTCATATTGGCGGCGATGAATTCGGTTATAGCGTGGACAGCAATCATGAGTTTGTCACTTATGCGAATACGTTAAATGATTTTTTAAGGCAAAAAGGGCTTATCACCCGAATGTGGAATGACGGAGTGATCCGCGCAACGGTGGATCAACTGCATCCTCATATTGAAATCACCTATTGGAGTTATGACGGCGATACGCAAGATCAGCAAGAGGCGGATAAGCGGCGCCAGATCAGAGTCGGTCTGCCGGAATTGGTGGCAAAAGGATTTAAGGTGCTCAATTACAACTCTTATTATTTGTATCTGAATCCGAAATCCGGTTCGTTGACGTCACACGACAGCAATTACGCCATGCGGGATGCGCTGGAAAATTGGTCTCTTGGGGTTTGGGACGGCCAGAATAAGCAAAATATGGTGAAGCATACCGATAATGTTTTAGGCGCTTCCTTGTCTATTTGGGGTGAAGACGCCGGAACGTTATCAGCGGAAACGATTCAAAAATATACAAGTGAATTATTGGAAACAGTGATTCGCAAAACGAATGCCGCTTCGCAGAGACATCCGGAAAGCAGCCAATCCTTATCCGCATTGGCGGAAAATCATTTTGAAAAGCTATTGCAAACGACCTACATCGACTTAGCTCAAGCTGACGATAATACGACGATTCTATTGGACAATTATAATCAAGCAGTTTATTTGTTGAATACAGGACAAAAACAATCGCTCACAATATGGATTCAAGGGTTGAAGCGACATCAACTGAGGTTACCGTCGGTGTGTAAAAAGCAGTCGGAAACGACAATGCAACGAAATAAGTCCTTTCAATTGTATGAATGTGAGAGTCAACGATTATGGGTAGATAGCGAGATAACGGTGGTGACGGAATAAGGCGATACCCAAACGGATTTGCAAAAATGCGCGACAAACAGACCGCTTGTCAGCGCATTTTTCACAAGTGAATGCTCCGAATTGGGGCGTGCGTATGCGGATTATTTATCTTCTTTAAAACCGAACGCATTCATTGCAGCACGGAAAACATCCGTATTATCGACGAAACGTTGGCTTTCCTTCGGAGCGTTATAATAGCGTCCTAAATTCGGTTCGTCTTTAGCAACGGTCAAGAAGTATCCCGCACCGGCACCTTTAGCAAAGACCGGCACTAGCTCGCGCGTATGGTTATCGGAATGCCAGCGGACTAACGGTAACGCACCTGCGCCTTGGTTGATAATTTCCGAATAGAAGTTTGAGTTGGAATCCGGTCCGAGTAGCACACCGTTACCGTGATCGGTGGTAACAATGACTAAAGTTTCATTCCATGAACTGTTTTTCTCGACCCAATCGACAACGGCTTCAACCGTGAGGTTAAAGGCGATTTGTTCTTCAATCAGGCGCGGTAAATTATTGGCGTGAGCCGCCCAGTCAACCGCACCGCCCTCAATCATTAAGAAGAAGCCGTCCGGATCCTGACTGATGATGTTTAATGCCCCTTTTGCCATTGTCGTTAAGTCAGGTTGATTTGCTAACAGATTACCGCTGGTCACACCGTCTCGGCTAAATTGTAGGGTTGCGTTATTCGGTGCGGTACCAATCAATTTTTTCTTTCCTTTCAGGTCTAATTTTCCTTCGGCTAAGGCAATAAAATCGTCTTTTTTATCAATTAGCGCATAATCGGTTTTACCGGAGGTCAATTTATCCCAACTTTCTTTACCGCCGACATAGCGGAAGGCTTTGTCTTCTTTCGGTGTGGTCGCTTTACCGTTTTGATCGTAATATGGATGTCCTGCCCCCATAATGACGGAAGCCCGTCTGGATGTAATCGCTTCTTTGGCAATATCCTCGTAATTATTACGTTCAGGCGTATGGGCAAGGAAACCTGCCGGGGTGGCATGGCTCCATTGCACGGAGGTAATAACGCCTAAAGCCTTGCCGTTTTCGACGACGTATTCACCGATATTTTTGATTGGGGTATTGTTATTTGACCAGTTAACCGCACTGTTATAGGTTTTCTGTCCGCTGGCAAGCGCCGTTGCCGCTGCAGCACTGTCGGTAAAGTCCGTTCTGGCATAATCATATCCTTGGAAATATCCCGGGTAGTGGGCTAATTTGCCTGTAAAACCGACATCGGATTTATCGTCATTCCATAATTTTGACGAATCAAATACCACCGAGCCTTCTAAAGTGTTCGTCGGTGTTTTTGAGGTATTCAACGGGTGGGTTGAGGCATACAGTTTGACATCAAAGCTGTCATACGCTTCACGGCCTAATGCGCCGTGGCGGAAGTAGCTGGCGGCTTTCCAAGTATTCGGGCTGGCCCCGTCACTGATTAATAAAATGACATTTTTTGCTTTTCCCGATTGTGTGGCGGTGTTGTCAGCAATGACCCCTTGGCTGATTGCCATTCCGATCAAAAACGCTAGAGTTGCTTTCGTCAATTTTTTCATAGCAGATACCTCTTTGTTGTGGATAAATGATAGAACTACTCAGATAAATTTTTGCATTAATACCTGAAGAACGGCGTTGTCGGTAAAGCAACAACACTTGAATCAGTACAATCGGATAAGGTGTTTATTAGAGTGATTATTCACCTATCTCAACATATTCGGTTAAGTAATGACCTAAAGAGTGTATAAGTATAATGTTATTATGAAGCGTCGTGCAGACCCGCTGAGTACGAACAGCGCGAATATACCTTAAATGCGATTAACGTGCATAGTGTAAATTCGGCGATTTTTGAATTTTGATACAGTGATCACACTTGACATGTTTTTTACAAGCGCTCGGATGTCATCGATTTTTTGCAAAAAAGAAGGCATACCGAAGTATGCCTGTTTCGAGTTATTTGAGTTTGAGTTTTTTACCCACCCAAATGTGATTGTTTTTAATATTATTGAGTTTGCTTAATTTTTCCGGCGTAGTGTTATACATACGTGCAATCGAGTAAAGCGTTTCGTTTTTTTGTACAACGTGGTAGTCGGTATTGGTTTTTGATGCGGATTTCGCCTTCTCTTGTTTAGTAGACTTTGTCGACGTTCCTTTACTTTCAACGACGTCTGCTTTGCTTTTTTTCCCTTTGCTGTTTTGGGTTTCTGCGGTTTTGCTGTTTTTGGTTTTTGTACTCTCTTTTTTGACCTGACTGCCTTTGTCGGACTTGGTCTCTTTTTCTGTGGTTTTGGTCGGCGTATAACCCGGGTTTTTACTGCGATAAGCAACTAAGCCGTTGTAAATTGCCCGAGCAATTTGACGACGATACGCCGCGCTGGCAAGTTTTTGTTCCTCAACGGCATTGGATAAAAAGCCGGTTTCCACCAAAATCGACGGAATGTCCGGTGAACGCAGCACGCTCAAGCTGGCATGCTGTGGCGCAGGTTTAACCAATTGGGTCACGTTGCTCATTTTGCTCAGTACCGTTTTACCCAGTTCATAGCCGGAACGCTGTGAATGGGAGAACTGCAAATCCAGTACGGTTTGATTCAGGTAACGTTCGTTATTATTTGATAACACGGACCCTGCTCCGCCTAATAATTCCGATTGTTTCTCATGGTCTTCCAACCATTTGCCCAATTCATCGTTAGCACGGCGGTTCGACAATACCCAAACGGATGCACCTTTAAGGTTTTTTGAGCTGGGAGAAGAATCCGCATGGATGGAAATCAAGTAATTTGCCTTGTTTTTACGGGCAATTTCCGTCCGTTGCGGCAGTTGAATGAAATAATCGCCTCGACGTGTCATCACGGCTTTAAAGTTCGGATCTTTATCCAATAGGGCTTTTAACTCTTTGGCAATAGACAGGGTGACGTCTTTTTCCTTCAGTCCTAAATTTTTCCCGATGGCTCCCGGGTCTTTGCCGCCGTGACCGGCATCGATCGCGATGATGGTTTTGGCGATTGTGGCGCTACAGAGTAGCAGGCTAAGCAAGCCGATGCGAAAAATAGTGTGTATTAGTTGGTACATAAATCTTTTATCTCAAGCGGTCTGTTTGTTTAAATTTTTTGCAAAAAGGCGTTTATCGCATGATGTTGAGGCAACACGGTCAGATGTCGCCCTTGATCGGCATACTCGATTTGAATGACGATATCCGCCGGCGGAATCATGCCTTGTCCGCGGTTTGCCCATTCAATCAGGCACAGGGTTTGCGGACGGAAGTAGTCGCGGATTCCCATAAATTCGAGTTCTTCCGGATCCGCCAAACGATATAAATCGAAATGATAAACGGTATACGGCGGAAGAGGATATTCTTCCACGAGGGTATAGGTCGGGCTTTTCACATTACCCGTATGTCCGAAAGCACGGACGATACTGCGGGTGAGCGTCGTTTTACCGGCGCCGAGTTCGCCGTTTAAATAAATCACTAAAGCGACTGTCGGATTTTCCGTTAAATAACGTTGCAATAAGTCGGCGAAATGCTCACCGAATTGCAGCATGGCGGCTTCATCCGGAAAATAAAAACGGGTTGTTGTCATTCTGGATTATCTAACTGAATAAAATGGTGACGATAAAATTTGAGTTCTTCAATGGATTCGCGAATATCATCTAACGCCAAATGGGTATTTTTTTTGTTGAATTGCTTCAATATATCCGGTTTCCAGCGGCTGGCGAGTTCCTTTAATGTACTTACATCCAAATGGCGATAATGGAAATAGTCCGCCAATTCGGGCATATAGCGATACAGGAAACGTTTGTCTTGCGCAATGCTGTTACCGCAAATCGGTGAGCAACCTTTCGGCACCCATTGGGAGATAAAATCGAGGGTTTGCAGTTCGGCTGCCCGTTCGGTCAACTTGCTTTGTTTAACGCGCTCAACCAAGCCGTTTGCCGTGTGGGTTTTCACGCACCATTCGTTCATTGCATTCAGCAAATCCTCCGATTGATGAACGGCAAGTACCGGACCTTCGGCAAGAATGTTGAGATCTTTATCGGTGACGATGGTAGCGATCTCGATAATACGGTCTTTTTCCGGATCAAGCCCGGTCATTTCAAGGTCAATCCAAATTAAATTCTGTTTATGTTGTGAGGTCATGGTATTCCTTCTTTTTGCAAAATTCGGGCTTAATCTAGCCGCTTGATCGCAGCATAAACCGCCGGCGGGACGAATTGTCCGATGTCTCCTTGATGGCGATAAATCTCCCGTATCATCGTGGAGGAGATATAACGCCATTGTACGGACGGCGGGAAGAAAACGGTTTCAAGCCGACCCGCCAATTCGTTATTAAGTTGGGCAAGTTGGATTTCATAGTCAATGTCGTCAGCACCGCGAATTCCGCGAATCAGGCTGACGGCGTGATGCTGTTTTGCCAAATCCACCAACAGCCCGCTAAAACCGATCACTTCGATATTGTTAAGGTGAAGAGTGCTTTGGCGGACCAGCTCTACACGTTGTTCTAAGCTGAACAACGGTTGTTTGCTGTGGTTTTGCGCCACGGCGATGATAATTTTAGTAAAAAGGCGGCTTGCCCGCTCGATAATGTCTAAATGTCCGTTGGTAATCGGGTCAAACGTGCCCGCATAAATAACCGTATGTTGCATATTATTTCTCTAAATAAGGTGCCAATAGTGTGAGATGGCGTTTCAGTGCGCCTTGGTTTTCACTTAATACGGCAAAGCCGGCTTGGCTGATTTTTTTACCGAGCTCCGGGTGAGCCAAGAAGTAGGTGACCGCATCAACCAATGCGGTTACGTTACTGTCTATTTCTATTACGCCGTTCACACTGCGTAATTTTGCAAAAATTTCAGGGAAATTAAAAGTATGTACACCGGAAATGACCGGAAGTTCAAAGGCGATCGGTTCAAGCGGGTTGTGTCCGCCGTGTTTGACCAAACTGCCGCCGACAAATGCAATTTGCGCTAAACCGTAGAGGATCATCATTTCGCCCATGGTATCGCCGAGTAACACTTGGGTATCGGCGGAAACTACTTGGTTTTCCGAGCGTTTGACATAAGGTATTTGCATTTTTTGCAGTAACTGTTCGACGCTCTGAAAGCGTTCAGGGTGACGCGGTACCAGAATCAATACCAAATTGGGATAATGCACTAACAACTGCTGATGCGCTTCCAAGATGATTTTCTCTTCACCTTCGTGAGTGCTGCCGGCAATCCATACCGGGCGTTCAGTCAACTTGAGATGCTGTGTTGTTTGCGCGACTTCTTGACGAAGCTCATCGGTAATTTCCAAGTCAAATTTCAGATTGCCGGTATTGATTAGGCGTTGCGGGTTAAACCCTAATTGGATATAACGTTGCGCACTGACTTCATCTTGAGCCAAGATCAAGGTGATTTCGTTAAACATATTACGTAAGTGTGATTTTATCCAACCGTAACGTTTGGCGGAACGTGGTGATAGCCGGGCATTGGCAATCACAAAAGGAATGTGATTTTTATGTATCTGACGAATTAAATTCGGCCATAATTCCGTTTCAATCACGATAAATAATTTAGGTTCGACAAAACGTAGAAAACGTTTAACGGCATCGGGTAAGTCGTAAGGCAGATAAAAATGCGCAACGCTTTCACCAAAAGCGGCTTTAACCCGAGCGGAACCCGTCGGCGTTACGGTGGTGACGGTAATTGGCAACGACGGATATTTTTTCTGTATCGCTTTGATTAATGGTGTTGCAGCAATTACTTCACCTACCGACGCGGCATGCACGACAACGCCCTGGGTTTGTGGTTTTTCTAATTTCCCGTAACAGCCGTAGCGCTCCCATAACCGTTTTCGGTATTCGGGGAGCTTGAGTCCGCGCTTCCACATCATCAACAAAATCAGTGGTTGAATCAGATAGCTCAGTACAGTATAAAGTCGGATTAGCATGATGATATTATTTCTCGGATCGGCTTATTTATTCAAACTCTAATTCTACCGCATTTTCACCTAATACATGTTTGAGTTTTGTCAGCATGTCTTCTTTTGGGGTGACGCGCCATTCGACGCTTCCTTTCAGGAGTACCTTGCCTTCAACGCTTTGATAATAAAAATGTAGCGGTAACGTACCTTCTTTATAAGGCTCAATAATGGTCTTTAATGTTTTAATAAAATTCGGGGTAACCTGTTCTTGGTTAATGGCTAAAGCAAGGCTTTTGGCATAACGGCTTCGCGCGTCATCCAAAGTAATCAATTCACGAGCGGACATTTTAAGCCCGCCGCTGAAATCGTCGGTCTGGATGGATCCCGTGGCGATGATAATTTGGTCTTTTTCAAGCAAATCACCGTAATTTTCCAACGCTTCGGAAAAAAGTGTAATATCCAATTTGCCTGAGCGGTCTTCAATTGTGGCAATGCCGATACGGCTACCACGTTTTGTGACGGCAATACGCGAAGCCATAATCAAACCGGCGACGGTTGTGGTTTGCCCCCGGTAAGTCGGTTGTAATTCATTCAATCTGGTCGGGGCATAATGGGAAAGCTCTTTTAAAAAACGCCCTACGGGATGACCGCTTAAATACAAACCAAGAGTAGCTTTTTCTCCTTCCAAAACGGTTTGTTCCCCCCATTTCGGCGTATTGGCATAAGCGTTTTGGACTTCTTCCGGGGTTTCGGTCAGTACGCCGAACATATCACTCTGTCCAAGCGCTTCCATTTTATTATGTTGATCGGACGCTTTCAGTGCGTCTTCCAAATTTTTCATCAACGCGGCACGGTGCGGCCCGAGTTTATCGAAAGCTCCCGCCATTATTAAACCTTCAAAGGTGCGGCGGTTTACTTTTCGCAAATCGACACGCGCGGTGAGATCGAACAGATCTTTGAAAATCCCGTCTTTGTTGCGAGCCTCCAAAATTGCATCTATCGGGCCTTCGCCTACGCCTTTAATCGCTCCTAAACCATAGACAATTTCACCTTTTTCATTGACGCTAAAACGGTGTTTACCACTGTTAATGTCGGGCGGAACGACGGTTAATCCCATATTGATACATTCATCGTAGAAGCCGACAATTTTATCGGTATTGTCCATCTCGGAGGTCATTACCGCCGCCATGAATTCCGCAGGATAGTGGGTTTTGAGCCACAAGGTTTGGTAAGACACTAATGCATAAGCCGCCGAGTGCGATTTATTAAATCCATAGCCCGCGAATTTCTCTACAAGGTCGAAGATCTTCATCGCTAATTCGCCGTCCACGCCTTTTTCGATCGCGCCTTTCTCAAAAATCGCCCGTTGTGCCGCCATTTCTTCCGGTTTTTTCTTACCCATCGCACGACGGAGTAAATCAGCACCACCCAACGTATAGCCTGCCAATACCTGTGCTATTTGCATAACTTGCTCTTGATAAACAATAATGCCGTAGGTCGGTTCTAAAATAGGTTGTAGCCATTCATGCTGATATTGCGCATCAGGGTATGAAATCGGTTCATTGCCGTGTTTACGATCGATAAAGTTTTGCACCATACCGGCTTCTAACGGGCCGGGACGGAATAATGCTACAAGCGCGATAATATCTTCAAAGTTACTCGGCTGTAGGCGTGAAATCAGATCTTTCATGCCGCGCGATTCCAGCTGGAACACCGCCGTCGTTTTTGCCGCTTTTAATAATTTAAAGGCTTTTTCATCATCAAGAGGAATACTTTCAATCCGAACAAGCGGTTTGCCTTCACGTTCAAGACGTTGGTTAATCATTTCCAACGCCCATTTGATGATGGTCAGTGTGCGCAAACCTAAGAAGTCAAACTTCACCAAGCCCGCGTATTCCACATCGTTTTTATCGAAATGGGTAACGGGATGCAAACCCTCCGAATCGCAATAGAGCGGGGAAAAATCGGTAATCGCCGTCGGTGCAATCACCACACCGCCGGCATGTTTTCCGGCGTTTCGGGTTACACCTTCGAGCTTACGCGCCATGTCCACCAAAGCTTTAACTTCTTCATCGGCGTCATACAGCTCAGGCAGTTTCGGTTCGGCTTCAAACGCTTTTGCCAAGGTCATGCCCGGATCAGGCGGAATAAGTTTGGAAATACGATCGACAAAGCTGTAAGGGTGTCCGAGTACACGCCCGACATCGCGGATCACCGCTTTTGCCGCCATGGTACCAAAGGTAATGATCTGTGAAACCGCTTGGCGACCGTAGGTTTCCGAAACGTGTTCAATCACCCGATCTCGACCGTCCATACAGAAGTCCACGTCAAAGTCGGGCATTGAGACGCGTTCAGGGTTTAAGAAACGCTCAAACAGTAGATCGAACTCAAGGGGATCCAAATCGGTAATTTTCAACGCATAAGCCACCAACGAGCCTGCCCCCGAACCACGCCCCGGTCCGACAGGAATATCATTATCTTTCGACCACTGAATAAATTCCATCACAATTAAGAAATAGCCGGGGAACCCCATTTGATTGATGACATTCAGCTCAACTTGCAATCTTTCGTCATAAACCGACCGCTTGTCTTTGCGGATTTCGGGATCCGGAAAGAGAAATTCCAAACGTTCTTCAAGCCCTTCCTGTGATTTTTTGATTAAGAAGTCTTCAACGGAAAGATCGCCCGTCGGGAAATTCGGTAAGAAATATTCGCCCAAACGAATGGTCACGTTACAGCGTTGGGCGATTTGTATCGTATTTTCAATCGCTTGTGGAATATCGGCAAACAGATCGCACATTTCCTGCTCACTACGGAAATATTGTTGTGCGGAGTATTTCTTTGGACGTTTCGGGTCGTCTAAAGTAAAACTGTCGTGAATGGCAACACGGATTTCGTGGGCTTCAAAATCGTCCTGTTTTAAGAACATCACATCATTCACGGCAACCAGCGGAATTGCAAATTTTTGCGCAAAACTGACCGCTTGTTGAATGTAACGTTCTTCGTCCGAGCGCCCGGTTCGGCAAAGGGAAAGATAGTAATGATTCGGATAGTATTGTTGATAAAAGTTCAGTAGTTGTTCCGCTTCAGCGAAATTTTCCTTAAGCAACGCTTTGCCGACATCTCCGTTCCGACCGCCCGAAAGTAAAATCACACCCTCGTTATGTTCCGCCAACCACGCTTTTTCCACGATAGGGAACTCTATGTAGCCTTTTTGATAAGCCTTTGAAAGTAAAAGAGTAATGTTGTGATAGCCGGTATTGTTTTTGGCTAATAAAGTGAGCTCGTATACCTCGTCACTCTCAGGCTCCGAGCGAACAACGACATCCGCCCCGACAATCGGTTTTACGCCGGATCCCAACGCTTCACCATAGAAACGCACCAAGCCGCAAAAATTGGTGAAGTCGGTTAACGCCATGGCAACCATATTGTTGGCAACACAGGTTTTGACTAACGGCTTCACTTTTGCCAAGCCGTTAATCATGGAGAAATCACTGTGAACTTTTAGGTGAATAAAACGAGGTTGGGACATAGGTTCCTTCATTAATCACGTTTTTTATTCAATAGCCACCAAACCGCACAGAGACAGAGCAGACTTGGAGTTAACGCGCCTATCGGTACGGGCAGCCATGAAACGACAAGGCTTAAATTACCGAAGACGATATTGGCGACATAGAATACGAAGCCGGCGAGGATCCCGATGACGATTTTGGCGCCCATCGTGCTACTGCGCAGCGGTCCGAAAATAAACGAAATGGCGAGTAGCATCATCACCGCCATGGAGATCGGTTGGAACACTTTGCGCCAAAAGGTAATTTCAAAGCGTTTCGGATCCTGCCCGGTTTCTTTCAAAAAGCCGACATAATCCGCCAAACCGGTGATAGAAAGCGACTCCGGTTTTAATGAAACGATGCCGAGTTTGCTTGGCGTAATACTGGTCTTCCATACTTGATCGGCTTCTTTGGATTGGATGATATTGTCGCCCTGAATTGTCGATTTTTCTACGCGCTGTAATACCCAGCCTTGTGGATCGGCGTAAGTGGCTTGACCGGCCTTTAAAATGGATTTTAATTCACGTTTGTCGAATTCATAAATTAATAAACCGTTTAAATGGGTTTCGCTGCTGATTTGACGGATATAAATAAAATCTTTACCGTCTTTCGCCCAAAATCCGCCTTGTGTGGCAAGCATGGAACCACCACTTTGAGCGATTGATCGCATATTTCGGGCGTATTGTTCCGTTTGCGGTACGCCCCATTCACCGATAAGCATGGTAAAAATCACTAACGGAATCGCCGTTTTCATTACCGCTAAACCAATACGGAAGCGGGAGAACCCGGATGCCTGCATCACAACCAGTTCACTGCGGCTGGCAAGGTTGCCCAAGCCCATTAACGAACCGAGTAGAGCGGCTATCGGGAAAAAGGTCTCAACGTCACGGGGAATGGTTAAGAAAGTATAGTATGCCGCGTGTAATCCGTCGTAAGAGCCTTGACCGACCGCCCGAAATTCTTCGACGAATTTAATAATTGCTCCTAACCCGACCAACATAAAAAGGGTAAGCATAATGGAGGAAAGAATAGTTTTTCCGATATAACGTTCTAATACATTCATGTCAGTGTGTTACCTTTTTTGCACTGAGACGATAGCGCAATGCAGAAAACCATTTGCTATCCCAACTGTTTAATACAATCCCGAGGATCAAGAACCCGATAGAAACCAGAGGCATCAACAAAGAGGCATCAACCTTACCTGAGCCGCCCGCTGATTTTAATGAACTTTGTAGCAGGAAATAGATTAAATACATTAATAACGCCGGCAACAGTTTGGCAAAGCGCCCTTGGCGCGGGTTAATGCTGCTCATCGGTACGGCAAGTAACGCCATTAGCGGTGTGGCGAAAATTAATGCAAAACGCCATTGCAGCTCGGATTTTGCCTCAGGCGATTCATCGTTGATAAGTTTATGGAAATCAGCGCGCTGAACTAATTTTTCATCGGTTTCGACTTGTTGATAACCTAAATAAGCGGTATAGCTGTCGAAGTGAGAAATGCGGAAATCAGCCGTCTGCGGCGTGCCTTCGTAACGGTCGCTATTCGTCAATGTAAGCAGTTGATCACCGTTTGGCAAACCTTGTAATTCACCGGATTCTGCCACCACAACGGATGGTTTGTTTTTTTTCTGCTGATCCGGTTGGAAAACATAAATATCATTGAGTCGGTTATTTTCGATATTATCGATAAAAAGCACATAACCGCCGGCAGACATAAACTGCCCTGCCGAAAGCGCGGCAAAACGCGGATTTGCCTTGGCTTCCGCCAACATTTCACTTTGTTTATTGATCGCCCAAGGTGTCAGCCAAAAGACATTATAAACCGCAATGGCGGTGGTAAATACGGACAAAAATAATGCGACTTTAACCAGTAGGCTTTGTCCGACACCACAGGCTCGCATCACGGTAATTTCACTTTCGGCATAAAAACGACCTAAAGTGAGTAAAAGTGCGATAAATAGTGATAACGGCAGCATTAACTGTGCCATGGTCGGCATTCCCAGTCCGAGTAGGCTCAAGACTAAATCGGTCGGCACTCTTCCGCTGACCGCCGAACTTAATACGCGGACTAATTGTTGGCAGAAGAAAATCACTAACAGTATGAAAAGTATAGCAATTTGGCTTTTAAATATTTCTTTCGTTAAATATCGGCTTAAAATCACGATAAAGGTCTCATTTTTTTAAATTATTGCTTGCAATTTTTCGGCAAGAGGGTAGCTTTACGACCCGTATTTTGCTTTCAAGTTCAAGCGGTCTGATTTTGGTAAAATTTTGCAAAAAACCGACCGCTTGCAAAATGCGTAATCATACCCTTTTAAATAAAAAAAATCACGGGAGTATTGTATGGAATTTAGCGTAAAGAACGGTTCGGTAGAAAAGCAGCGGACAGGTTGTTTGGTAGTAGGAGTGTACGAACCTCGTCGCTTATCTGCGGCGGCGGAACAGTTGGATAAATTAAGTGACGGCTATTTAAGCAATTTATTGCGTAAAGGGGATTTGGAAGGGCGTGTCGGGCAAACCTTATTGCTGCACAATGTACCGAATGTCCCGGCTGATCGGGTGTTGTTAGTCGGCTGTGGCAAAGAGCGTGAACTGACCGAACGCCAATACAAACAAACCATTCAAAAAATGGTGCAAGTGATTAACGACACAGGCTCAACGGAAGCGATCTGCTTCCTCACCGAATTGCACGTCAAAGCCCGTTCGGTTTATTGGAATATCCGTTTTGCGATTGAAGCGATTCAAGACAACGGCTATCAATACAATGAATTTAAGAGCGTTAAACCTGAAATCCGCCGTGAACTCCGCAAAATTGTGTTTAATATTGCCAACCGTAAAGATTTAACCGTGGCGGAACAAGCGGTTGAACACGGTAAAGCGATTGCATCAGGCGTGATCTTCGCCAAAAATGTGGCGAACTGTCCGCCAAATGTCTGCAACCCGAAATATTTATCCGAATTAGCGAAGGGGTTAGACAAAGACTATAACAGCATTACAACCACCGTATTAGATGAAAAAGAGATGGCGGAATTAAATATGAACGCTTATCTTGCCGTTTCCCGTGGTTCTGAAAATGAGGCTTACCTTTCTATCATCGAATATAAAGGATCTCCAAATCCTACTGTCAAACCGATCGTCCTTGTCGGCAAAGGCTTAACCTTTGACACAGGCGGTATTTCCATTAAGCCTGCCGATGCAATGGACGAAATGAAATACGATATGGGCGGAGCAGCCTCTGTCTATGGCACAATGAAAGCCATTGCAGAAATGAAATTGCCATTAAATGTCATCGGCGTACTCGCAGGTTGTGAAAATATGCCCGACGGCAACGCTTATCGCCCTGGTGATATACTTACCACAATGTCAGGCTTAACCGTTGAAGTGTTGAATACTGACGCAGAAGGGCGTTTGGTGTTATGCGACACCTTAACTTATGTGGAACGCTTCGATCCTGAGTTAGTGATTGATGTCGCCACACTCACAGGGGCGTGTATGATCGCACTTGGCAACCACAACAGCGGATTGATTTCACCAAATAACGCGCTTGCGAATGATTTATTAAATGCCGCAGAACAAGCGGACGACAAAGCGTGGCGTTTACCGATGGGCGAAGAGTATCAAGAGCAGCTTAAATCCAACTTTGCCGATCTCGCCAATATCGGCGGACGCTTAGGCGGTGCGATCACCGCAGGTGTGTTTCTGTCTAACTTCACCAAAAAATACACTTGGGCGCATCTAGATATTGCAGGCACAGCGTGGAAGTCAGGAGCAGCAAAAGGCGCGACAGGCAGACCGGTGCCCTTGTTGAGTCAGTTTTTGATTAATAAAGCGGGCGTTTAACCTGTTTGCCTCCTAAATACAAGCGGTCAGTTAGGCTCTAAAATTTGCAAATTTTGAGTCGAAACCGACCGCTTGTAATGGCAGAATTTTCACTAAACAAACATATAATTCTTAACCCAAAGGCGTTATTCCGTTAGAATAACGCCTTTTTACGCTTTCCTTCGGGAAGGTCCTGACTTGTTATCAGAAAGAGAATCTAAATGTTACAACATAAACCCGAACTTTTATCACCGGCAGGCACGCTGAAAAATATGCGTTATGCCTTTGCTTACGGGGCTGATGCCGTTTATGCGGGGCAACCACGTTACAGCTTGCGTGTTCGCAATAACGAATTTAACCACGCTAATTTGAAAATCGGTATTGATGAAGCTCACGCACTCGGCAAAAAATTCTATGTGGTGGTCAATATCGCTCCACATAATTCCAAACTCAAAACCTTTATTAAAGATCTGCAAGTCGTTGTGGATATGAAACCCGATGCGTTGATTATGTCCGATCCGGGCTTGATTATGTTGGTGCGTGAACACTTTCCGGAAATGGATATTCATCTTTCCGTGCAAGCGAATGCGGTAAACTGGGCAACGGTAAAATTTTGGAAACAGATGGGATTAACCCGTGTCATTCTTTCCCGTGAACTTTCCATTGAAGAAATCGCAGAAATTCGTGAGCAAGTGCCTGATATGGAAATTGAAATTTTCGTCCACGGGGCGTTATGTATGGCATATTCAGGACGTTGCTTATTATCTGGCTATATCAACAAACGTGATCCGAACCAAGGCACTTGTACCAACGCTTGTCGCTGGGAATATCAGGTGGAAGAAGGTAAGGTAGATGATGTTGGCAATATTGTGTCAAAAATCGATCCGGAACAGCAGATTGAAATTAAAAATGTCGCACCAACCTTAGGCGAAGGCGATACCACGAGCAAAGTGTTCCTTCTTGCTGAATCGCAAAAACCAGATGAGCAAATGACCGCTTTTGAAGATGAACACGGCACTTACATTATGAACTCGAAAGATTTGCGTGCGGTGCAACACGTTGAGAAACTGACCCAAATCGGCGTACATTCCTTAAAAATTGAAGGTCGAACTAAGTCATTTTACTATTGTGCAAGAACCGCTCAAGTTTACCGCAAGGCGATTGATGATGCGGCAGCAGGCAAGCCTTTTGATGAAAGTTTAATGGATACCTTAGAGTCCTTGGCACACCGTGGTTATACGGAAGGTTTCTTACGTCGCCATACCCACGATGAATACCAAAATTACGATTACGGCTATTCGATTTCAGAACGCCAGCAGTTTGTCGGTGAATTTACCGGCAAACGCAATACAGAAGGTATGGCGGAAGTCGCCGTGAAAAATAAATTCTTACTTGGCGATGAAGTCGAAATGATGACCCCGAAAGGCAATATCGTGTTCAAAATCGAACGAATGTTAAACCGCAAAAATGAAGCTGTTGATGCAGGTTTAGGTGACGGGCATTTTGTCTTTTTAGATGTACCAGCCGATGTAGAACTAGATTATGCCTTATTAATGCGTAATTTGGTTGATGCGAATACTCGAAATCCGCATAAATAAAGATGATATTATCAGCGCAAGGTGATGGACGTTATTTCCGGAAATTTGCGCTGATTGACATTGTTTGGATTGCAAAACGGACTATTGCATTTTAAACTTCCCTACTCAATTTTATACAAAGAACTCAAGACAATGACGCAAACAATTGAACCATCCCTTTCTCTTGGTCAGCAACTTAGAACAGGACGTGAAGCATTGGGTTTATCCATTGACGAAGTTGCCCAAAAAACAAATCTTAAAAAAAACCATATTGATTCCTTTGAGAAAGATATTTTTATCTTACCAAATGTGCCGCCGGCTTTCATTCGGGGCTATGTTCGCAACTATATTCGCTTCTTACGTCTGCCGGAGGCTTTGATTGGCAGCGTGGATTACGGCGAAGCCAAAATTACCAAAGAAGTAAAAAAAGTGGCGCCGATCAAAGTCAAAAACCATAAGTCCCAAACCCGTTGGGTAAAAACATTGACTTGGTTAGTGTTATTGGGTGCCGTCGGCATGACGTTAGCATGGTGGTGGCAGGAGCACAAAAAGGATCAAGCCAGCCGAGAACAATTAATTGTCAATACCACTGCGGAATCCAAACCGTTACAAGCGGTCACTTCCTCATCGGAAAATGCAAATACGGTTGCGTTGAACTTGCCTGTTGCGACAAATAACGATTCAGTCAATACGGAATCAGCGAATGTTACGGCTCCGTCCGTGCCCCCCGTTCAAGAACCGACTTTGCCGGCATTACCTCAAGCGGTGGAACCACCGCAAGTAACACAGCCTGCTGAGATACAACCCGCCCAAACAGAGACAATCGCAGAAACGACGGTGGTCAACAAACCTGAAGCGCAAGTGAATGTATTACAACAAAGCGAGTCAAATACAATGGAAGAAACGGTAACGGAGTCGGATCAAACGACGATTACCGAAGAACTTCGCATTGAAATTACCGGACCGGAAAGTTGGATAACCGTACGCGGAGCGCAAAACAAACGTCTTGCGGAAAAACTGTATAAATCGGGCGAAGTATTGAGCTTTAACGATAATGAGCAATATCGTTTAACCGTCGGTGCGCCGGCAAACGTCAAAATTTACTATAAAGGGCAGCTTGTTCCGCTTAAAGTTGACGGACGGGTCGCACGTTTCAAATTACCTTTAGCGAACTAATATGTTAAAAGAACCACCTATTAAACGTCGTCAATCGACCAAAATTTATGTCGGTAATGTGCCTGTGGGGGGCGATGCACCGATTGCTGTTCAATCCATGACGAATACCCGTACTACCGACGTGGAAGCGACTGTGGCACAAATCAAAGCCCTTGAGCGTGTCGGGGCGGATATTGTGCGAGTGTCCGTACCGACAATGGACGCAGCTGAAGCCTTTAAATTGATAAAACAGCAGGTGAACGTACCGCTTGTGGCGGATATTCACTTTGATTACCGTATTGCGTTGAAAGTGGCGGAATATGGCGTGGATTGCTTGCGTATCAACCCGGGCAATATCGGCAAGGAAGAGCGTATTCGTGCCGTGGTGGACTGTGCGAGAGATAAAAATATTCCGATTCGTATCGGGGTGAATGCAGGTTCTCTCGAAAAAGATATTCAAGAAAAATTCGGCGAGCCGACACCGGAAGCCTTGTTAGAGTCAGCACTTCGCCACGTTGAGATCTTAGATCGTCTTAATTTCGATCAGTTTAAAGTAAGTGTGAAAGCATCCGATGTCTTTTTAGCGGTGGAATCTTACCGCTTGTTAGCCAAAGCGATCAAACAACCGATCCATTTAGGCATTACGGAAGCGGGCGGCGCGAGAGCGGGTGCGGTAAAATCCGCAATCGGTTTAGGTTTATTACTTTCAGAAGGGATCGGTGATACGCTTCGTGTTTCATTAGCCGCAGATCCTGTTGAAGAAATCAAAGTCGGTTTCGATATTTTAAAATCGTTGCGTATTCGCTCGCGCGGTATTAACTTTATCGCTTGCCCGACCTGTTCACGCCAAGAATTCGATGTAATAGGTACGGTCAATGCCCTTGAACAACGTTTGGAAGATATTATTACGCCGATGGACGTGTCGATTATCGGCTGTGTGGTAAACGGCCCGGGCGAAGCGTTAGTGTCTGATCTTGGTGTGACAGGCTCGAATAAAATGAGCGGTTTCTATCTTGACGGCGTTCGTCAAAAAGAGCGGTTCGACAATGATCAATTGATTGATCAACTGGAGGCGAAAATTCGGGCAAAGGTTGCGCAGCAGCACCAACGTATTGCCGTTGAACAAGTTTAATGTTGTTAATACTTATTAGGAGAGCATAATGAAAGTCGCTGTTTTTAGTACCAAAAGTTATGACCGTAAATATCTTGAATCGGTGAATCAACAATACGGTTTTGAACTCCACTTTTTCGATTTCATGCTGAACGAACAAACCGCCAAAATGGCGGAAGGTTGCGAAGCGGTATGTATTTTCGTTAATGACGACGGTTGTCGAAAGGTGCTGGAGAAATTAGCGCAATATGGCGTAAAAATGGTGGCTTTGCGTTGTGCGGGGTTTAATAATGTTGATCTTGACGCGGCAAAACAGCTCGGGTTACAAGTCGTACGTGTGCCGGCTTATTCGCCGGAAGCGGTGGCGGAACATACGGTGGGATTGATGATGACGTTAAACCGCCGTATCCACCGTGCTTATCAACGTACGCGTGAAGCGAATTTTTCTCTTGAAGGTTTAATCGGATTTAATATGCACGGACGTACCGTCGGTGTGATCGGTACGGGGAAAATCGGTATTGCTACAATGCGTATTTTAAAAGGTTTCGGTATGCATATTTTGGCTTTCGATCCGTATAAAAACCCGGCGGCGGAAGAGATCGGCGCAACTTATGTGAGTTTGGACGAATTGTATGCCAAATCGGATGTAATTACCTTGCATTGCCCGGCAACCCCGGAAAATTATCATCTACTCAATAAAACGTCCTTTGCGAAAATGAAAAACGGTGTGATGATCATCAATACCAGCCGAGGCTCGTTGATCAATACGCAAGACGCTATCGAGGCATTGAAACAGCAAAAAATCGGCGCATTGGGCATGGACGTATATGAAAACGAGCGCGAACTCTTCTTTGAAGATAAATCCAACGAGGTCATTTTGGATGACGTATTCCGTCGTATTTCGTCTTGTCACAACGTATTATTGACCGGGCACCAAGCTTTCCTTACTGAAGAAGCGTTGGTGAATATTTCGGATGTAACTTTACATAACATTGATTGTTTGCGAACAAATACCGTTTGTGAGAATGCGGTAAACTAAGCGAAACACTTTCGGATGAAGCCGTTTGCGCTTATCCGACAATAATGACGGCACGGGCGAAACGCTCGCGCCGATGTTTTTATATAAAACGCCGATGAATGCGTGTATACGGACGATAGACAAGCGGTCAGTTTTAGCGAAAATTTTGCAAATATTGAAAAATAATTAGGAATAATAACGTGTCAAAAACAATTCAAGCTTTACGCGGAATGAATGATCTTTCCCCAACTGAAACACCATTATGGCAGTGGGTTGAAAGCAATATCCGCGATACTTTCGCAAGTTACGGCTATACAGAAATGCGTAGTCCGATTATGGAATCTACCGACTTATTTAAACGTGGCGTAGGTGAAGCGACAGATATTGTCGAGAAAGAGATGTTTACCTTTACCCGTAGCGAAGAAGCAGGCGAAAGTTTTACTCTTCGCCCTGAAGGTACGGCAGGTTGCGTGCGTGCGGCGATTGAACACGGTTGGATTTACAACCAAGAACAGCGTCTGTGGTATATCGGTCCAATGTTCCGCTATGAGCGTCCGCAAAAAGGTCGTTACCGTCAATTTCACCAAGCAGGCGTTGAAATTTTCGGGATCCCAAATGCTGAAGCGGATGCGGAATTGATTGTGCTAACCGCTCGTTTATGGGAAAAATTAGGTATCCGTGAACACGTGACTTTACAGCTTAACTCAATCGGTGGATTAGAAGTACGTACTCGATACCGTGAAGCCTTGGTTGCGTTCTTACAAAATCATTTAGATGTATTAAAGCAAGATCCTGACAGTGAACGCCGTTTAACGACCAACCCATTACGCATTTTGGATACCAAAAATCAAGCGTTGCAAGCGGTATTAAACGATGCACCAAAACTTCACGATTTTTTAGATGACGAATCGAAAGCACATTTTGCAAGACTTTGTGCAATTCTGGATGAAATGGGAATTGCCTACGAAGTGAATCAAAAATTAGTGCGTGGTTTGGACTACTACAATAAAACCGTATTTGAGTGGGTCACCACAGCATTAGGTGCTCAAGGTACAGTTTGTGGTGGTGGTCGTTATGACGGCTTAGTTGCACAACTCGGCGGACACGCAACGGAAGGTGTTGGTTTTGCAATGGGGCTGGAGCGTTTAGTCTTATTAGTGCAAGAAGTAAACCCGAATGTGCAATTACCAAGAGCAGTTGATATTTATGTGGTGCATTCAGGCGAAGGTACAACGGCGGTGGCATTCCGCTTGGCGGAAACCTTGCGTAATGCGTTCCCACAGCTTCGCACAATGCTACATACAAGCGGCGGGAATTTCAAAAAACAATTCAAACGAGCCGATAAATCAGGGGCAAAAATCGCTCTAGTGTTAGGTGAAAGTGAAGTGGCGGAACAGACGGTCGTAGTGAAAGACCTATTTGGCGAAGCGGAGCAGATGACTATTGCTCAAGCTGATTTAATCAATGAATTAACAATGCGTTTTGCATAAAGGAGAGAATAAATGAGTGATTATTTGAATAAAACTGAAGAACAGCAGTTTGAAGAAGCAAAAAGTTGGTTTAAACAAAACGGTACGCCAATCGTGCTGGTGGTGTTGATTGCTTCCATTGCAACTTTCGGTTGGAATTACTGGCAAAAACATCAAATTGAAGTGGCGCAGCAAACGTCGGCAAGCTATCAGAGCGTGATGGAAAGCTATTTGCAAAATGCCGATAAAAACGCACCGCTTGTTGAAAAATTTATCGCCGAAAATAAAGATTCAAGTTATGCGGTATTTGCGCAGTTGGAACAAGCCAAGCAAGCGGCGGGGAAAGGCGATTTCACAACCACCAAGACGTTGTTAACCCAAGCATTAAGTTCAACGACGGATGCAACGTTACAAAACGTGATTCAATTTCGCTTGGCTGCAGTGGAGTATGAGTTAAAGCAATTTGATGCCGCACTGGCGACAGCGGGTAAAATACAAGATAAAGCATGGGATTTGCGTAAACAGCTTTTAGTCGGTGATATTTTAGCGGCAAAAGGGGACAAAGATGCCGCAAGAAGTGCTTACGAACAAGCCAAAGCATTAGTGCCGGCAGAAGAACAAATGATGATTCAGATTCGTTTGAATAACCTATGATAAAAAAGGATTGCATTGCAATCCTTTTTTATGACTTATTAGGCTATAAATGTTATTTATATTTTACATTTTTAGCGGGTAGTGCGATAATCTTTTCAGATTCTATGTGACATTTGGAGGCGTATATGAACTATCGTGAATTACTGCAGCAACTCAAACAAGATTTGGTCAGCGGCTGGAAACCGTTTGAAGTCGTTTGGCTTTTCTTATTCATTGCCGCGCAAATCGGTGTTTATATTCATTCACCGGATTCTTTGTTGGCTATGATCTCGGGGATTGCGGGGATTATCTGTGTGGTATTTGTCAGTAAAGGGAAAATCAGTAACTATTTGTTCGGATTGATTTTTGCCTATACGTATTTTTATGTGGCGTGGGGCGCCAATTTCCTTGGTGAAATGAATACCACACTTTATGTGTATATCCCGGCACAATTCATCGGTTTCTTCCTTTGGAAGCAAAATATGCAAAAAACGGAAGGTGTAGCTGAAGCGGTTATTGCTAAATCACTGACGGCTAAAGGTTGGGCTTTTTTGATCGCATTTATCGTGATCGGCACATTATTATTCGTTCAAGCGTTAAATGCCGCAGGTGGCAGTTCAACGGGGCTTGACGGGTTAACCACAATTATCGTTGTTGCGGCGCAAACGTTAATGTTGTTACGTTACCGCGAACAATGGTTGCTTTGGATTGCGTTAAATATCTTGTCTATCGTGTTATGGGCTGAAAATCCGTCCATGTATATTATGTATTCGGCTTATTTATTAAATTCGCTTTACGGTTATTACAACTGGACGAAACTCCAAAAATCGTAAAGAAAAATCACTTATAAATCAAAGGTTGAGGGTTCTCAATCTTTGATTTTTCCGTTATTCTACCGCCAATTTTTTCACGATTGACTCAGCCCTTGCAATTATTATTACCGATTCATCAAATTGACGATGAAACCCTTGATAACTTTTATGGCGAAAACAGCCTGTTGCTGTTGGATTCGTTGCGTCATAATTTTGACGACGTTCAACAACCTTTTTTCTATATTTGGGGCGGTAAAAGCAGCGGGAAAAGCCATTTGCTTAAAGCGGTGAGTAATCATTATTTGCTGAATCAACAATCGGCGACCTATATACCGCTAGAAAAATCCCACTATTTTGCCCCAACGGTCTTGGATAACGCCGATCAACTGGATGTCGTTTGTTTGGACGATTTACAGGCGGTGGCGGGCGATGATGAGTGGGAATTGGCGATCTTTGATTTGTTTAATCAAATTCGCGAACAACAAGGCTTGTTTAGTCAAGGTAAGAAAACGTTGTTGTTGATTAGTGCCGATTGCCCGCCGTATCAGTTAGCGATCCGCTTACCTGATCTGCATTCACGCTTAACTTGGGGTGAGGTGTATCGGTTGGACGAGCCGAGTGATGAGCAAAAGCGGATCATTTTACAGCGTAATGCACACCATAAAGGGCTGGAATTATCGGATGAAGTGGCTAACTTTTTACTTAAGCGCTTAGATCGTGATCTACAGGTGTTAATGAATCAATTAGAACTGTTGGATCATGCCTCATTACGCGAGCAACGCAAATTGACGTTACCGTTTGTCAAAGAAATTTTAGGGTTATAAATGAATCAACTTACGCTGATCAACATCGCCTGCGAACGCGGCGAAACACGGCTGTTTGAAGGCTGCTCCCTGACCGTTTCAAGCGGGCAGTGGTGGCAGATCGAAGGGCATAACGGTATCGGTAAAACCAGTTTATTGCGTATTTTAGCCGGGTTGGCTGTTGCCGCCGAAGGCGAAGTGTTGTGGAATGGGGTGAAGATTCAGCAACAACGAGATCAGTATTACGAGCATCTATTTTATTTAGGTCATCACGCCGGCGTTAAACCGGAGCTAACGGCATGGGAAAATTTGCGCTTTTACCAGAAAATTCAAGGTTTACCGTTAGAGGATGAAGCGCTTTGGAATGCATTGGCAAAAGTGTCGTTAATCGGGCGGGAAGATTTGCCGTGTTCGCACCTCTCAGCAGGGCAGCAACGCCGTGTGGCATTGGCGAAATTGTGGCTAACCCGAGCAACCTTATGGATTTTAGATGAACCTTTTACGGCGATTGATAAAAAAGGGGTCGTTGAATTAATCGAGCATATTGATCGGCATTGCGAACAGGGCGGAATGGTCATTTTCACCAGCCATCAAACGGCAGAAAGCGGTAAAGTCCAAGTGTTATCGTTAGATCCATTTAAAGTATAAAAGTAGTCTTATGATTTTACTCACCATTATTCAACGAGAATTAACCATTGCCTTTCGCAGACCTGCGGAAATTTTAAACCCGCTATGGTTTTTCTTGATTATTATCACAATGTTCCCGCTTTTAATGGGGCCGAATCCCGATTTACTTGCTAAAATTGCCTCCGGTACAGCGTGGGTGGCAGCAGTGCTTTCTGCGCTGCTCTCTTTTGAGCGTTTATTTCGTGATGATTATTTAGACGGCTCGTTAGAGCAATTAATGTTACTGCCGATTGGTTTACCGCAGGTGGCGCTGGCAAAAGTGATTGCCCATTGGCTATTGACGGGGTTACCGCTTATTTTACTTTCACCGATTACCGCCGTGTTGCTTTCGCTCGAAACAGAAGTGTGGTGGGCGTTGGTGTTAACGTTGCTGTTAGGTACACCGATTTTAAGCTGCCTTGGGGCGATTGGTGTGGCGTTGACGGTTGGTTTACGTAAGGGCGGAACCTTATTGAGTTTATTAATTTTACCGCTATTCTTACCGGTATTAATTTTTGCCGCTGCGGTGTTAGAGGCTTCTACCTTGAATGTCGGCTATACGGGGCAATTGGCGATTTTAGGCGCAATGCTGGCGCTCGCATTGACCTTTTCTCCTTTTGCTATTGCAGGCGCATTGCGAGTGAGTTTGCAGTAACAAGCGGTCGGATTCAGAGAATTTTTTGCAATTATTGGAGTTTTTATGTGGAAATGGTTACACCCTTACGCAAAGTCTGAAACACAGTATCATTTGCTGGGGAAAATCCAACCTTGGCTGGGAGGGCTCAGTCTGTTGATGCTTACCGTTGCATTGATTTGGGGATTGGCTTTTGCGCCGAAAGATTATCAACAGGGCGATAGTTATCGGATTATTTTTATTCATGTGCCGGCGGCAATTTGGTCAATGGGCGTATACGGCTCAATGGCGGTAGCGGCATTAATTGCTGCCGTATGGCAAATTCGTCAGGCCCATCTTGCCATGATTTCCATGGCGCCGATTGGGGCGGTCTTTGCCTTTTTATCGCTGGTCACCGGGGCAATTTGGGGTAAACCGATGTGGGGAACGTGGTGGGTGTGGGATGCCCGTTTAACCTCCGCATTAGTGCTGTTTTTCTTATACCTTGGCGTGATGGCGCTGTATTCCGCTTTCCAAGATCACAATACGGGAGCAAAAGCGGCGGGCATTTTATCCATGGTCGGGGTGATTAATTTACCGATTATTCACTTTTCGGTAGAGTGGTGGAACACCTTGCATCAAGGTGCTACCATCACCAAATTCGATAAACCGTCCATGGCGACGGAGATGTTGATTCCGCTATTGTTAGCCATTTTCGGCTCAATGATCTTAATGATTTGGCTCAGTATTGTGCGTTATCGGAGCGCATTATTACAAGATGAACGAAAACGCCCTTGGGTGCGCGAATTGGCGCAACTTAGTCAATAGAGGTAAATAAAATGACATTTCAATTTGCATCAATCAGCGATTTTTTTGCCATGGGCGGCTATGGCTTTTATGTTTGGCTTGCTTATGCGATCACTTTCGTTTCCGTCGGATTGCTTATTTGGCAAAGTAAGCGGGAAGGCAAACAAGTTTTAGCTGGCGTGAAAAAAGAGCAAACCCGCCAGTCACAGTTAAAAAAGCAACAGTAATAGTGGCGAAACAAGCGGTCGGTTTTGGTAAAAGTTTTGTAAAAAGTGACCGCTTGTTAGAGGTAAAAATGGAGCGCTTAGGGAGACTGCGTGTCTGTTTTTTTTAACAAATTTTTATCATAAATTAAGCACATTATTGATTTTTTATTAAAATTTTATGATGTAGTTCACATTTCTAACATCTTCACCCTTCTCCATACTCCGTTTTTTGTTATATTGGTTGTGTTTCTATTCCATTGTGTGGAGGCACACTATGACAAATACTCAACCCGTGACGGATAATAAGGCTGTGAGAAACGGCATTATTTTGCTTGTCGATATTATTCTCTTTTTTGTTTTGTTAAATACGTTACCTTTTGCGCCTGAAGCCAATAAAGGCTTAGCATTACTGGCGTTTGTCGCCGTGTTATGGTTGACGGAAGCCTTGCATGTCACTATTACGGCATTGTTGGTACCGATTTTATCGATTGCCTTAGGGCTGGTTTCATCCAAAGAAGCATTATCCACTTTTGCGGATCCGACCATTTTCTTATTCTTCGGTGGTTTTGCATTGGCAACGGCATTACACATTCAAAATATTGACCGCATGATTGCCAATAAAATTATGGCATTGGCAGGCGGAAAACTGTCACTTGCCGTCGTCTATTTATTGGCGGTTACCGCATTGCTTTCCATGTGGATCAGTAATACGGCAACAGCGGCGATGATGTTGCCTTTAGCCATGGGGATCTTAAGCAAATTGGATGAAAATGCGCACCACAATACGTACGTGTTCGTTTTATTAGGAATTGCTTATAGTGCGAGTATCGGAGGCATGGGAACTTTAGTCGGTAGCCCGCCGAATGCGATCGTAGCGTCTAATTTAAATTTGACCTTTTCTGATTGGTTAGGTTACGGTTTGCCGATCATGTTAATTCTTATGCCGTTAATGTTAGGCATACTTTATGTAGTGTTTAAACCGAATTTAAGTCAACAATTTGATTTTAATTTTGAAAAAATCGAGTTCAACCGTAGCCGTGTCATTACGTTGGTTATCTTTATCGGTATTGCGCTATGCTGGATTTTCAGTAGCTATCTCAATCCATTTATCTCCGGTTTATTCGGAATTAAAAGTATCGGTAGCTTTGATAGTATCGTCGCGTTGTTTGCAGCTGTTTTATTATGTGTTACCCGTGTCGTCACTTGGGATCAAATTCAGGAGAACACCGAATGGGGCGTGTTAATGTTGTTCGGCGGCGGTCTAACCTTAAGTGCCGTATTGGGTAAAACCGGTGCGAGTAAAGTGATGGCGGACGGTATTGTTTTCATGATTGAAGGCGGACACTTCTATATTATCGGTTTGGTTGTCGCTACCTTTATCATCTTCTTAACCGAGTTTACTTCCAATACGGCAAGTGCCGCGTTATTAGTCCCGATCTTCATTTCTATAGCCGAAGCCTTGGGCGCTCCGCCGGTCGGTCTAGCGCTTATCATCGGATTAGGTGCATCTTGTGCCTTCATGTTACCGGTGGCGACACCGCCGAATGCCATTGTGTTCGGAACGGGTAAAGTCAGACAAAGCGAAATGGTCAAAGCCGGATTTTGGCTGAACATCATCTGTATCTTTGTTATCGCAACCTATGGTTATTTCTTCTGGTTATAACATTCGTAAAACAAGCGGTCAAACAGACCGCTTGTTTGTTTTTATCATGCCTTCCATTTATTTTATTTTATGAAGAAATTCTTAAAATATCGTAATAATTTGATCTACATTCGCCTAAAACAATCTGAAACTGTTATAATCGCTCCGCTTTTTATTTTTTGAACGTCAAATGAGGAACCTACTATGTCCGTAAAAAAAATGGCTGACCTTGACCTTGCAGGTAAACGTCTTTTCATTCGTGCAGATCTAAATGTACCGGTAAAAGACGGTAAAGTAACATCGGATGCCCGTATTCGTGCGACAATCCCGACCTTAAAATTAGCGCTTCAAAAAGGGGCTAAAGTGATGGTGACGTCACACTTAGGTCGCCCGACCGAAGGTGTGTTTGAAGAAGCAAACTCTTTACAACCTGTAGTGGATTACTTAAACAATGCCGATTTAGGCGTGCCGGTACGTTTAGTACGTGATTACTTAGATGGCGTAGATGTCAAAGAGAACGAAATCGTCGTACTTGAGAACGTGCGTATCAACAAAGGTGAGAAGAAAAACGATCCTGAGTTAGCGAAAAAATACGCGGCACTTTGTGATGTGTTCGTGATGGATGCATTCGGTACCGCTCACCGTGCGGAAGGTTCAACTTACGGTGTGGCGGAATATGCGCCGGTTGCTTGTGCGGGTCCACTGCTTGCAGCGGAATTAGACGCATTAGGTAAAGCGTTAAAAGAGCCGCAACGTCCAATGTTGGCAATCGTAGGCGGTTCAAAAGTGTCAACCAAATTAACGGTATTAGACAGTTTGTCAAAAATCGCTGACCAATTAATTGTCGGTGGTGGTATCGCAAATACGTTCATTGCGGCGGAAGGCAACAATGTCGGTAAATCGTTATACGAAGCGGATTTAATCCCTGAAGCCCAACGTTTATCAAAAGCAACCAACATTCCTGTGCCGGTAGACGTGCGTGTCGGTTTGGAGTTCTCTGAAACGGCAGCGGCAACACAAAAAGCAGTTAATGAAGTGGCTGCAGAAGAGTCTATTTTCGATATTGGCGATAAATCGGCTGAAGAATTAGCGGCTATTATTCGTAGTGCGAAAACTATCCTTTGGAACGGTCCGGTAGGTGTATTTGAGTTCCCTAACTTCCGTAAAGGGACCGAAGTGGTTGCTCAAGCCATCGTTGATGCAACCGCGAACGGCGCATTCTCAATCGCAGGCGGCGGTGATACCTTAGCGGCAATCGACATGTTCGGCATTGCGGATAAAATCTCTTACATCTCCACCGGTGGCGGTGCGTTCTTAGAGTTCGTCGAAGGTAAAGTATTACCGGCGGTTGAAATTTTAGAGAAACGTGCGAATAGCTAATTTTATTCACTTCCCCCTTTGAACAAGGGGGAAGATAGAAATCCCAAACTAGAAGGAAACAAAACATGGCAAAATTATTAGACATTGTAAAACCGGGCGTATTAACCGGTGATGACGTTCAAAAAGTATTTGCATATGCAAAAGCACACAACTTCGCTCTTCCGGCAGTGAACTGCGTCGGTTCGGATTCCGTCAACGCAGTATTGGAAACCGCGGCACGCGTTAAAGCACCGGTTATCGTTCAATTTTCAAACGGCGGTGCGCAATTTTATGCCGGTAAAGGTATCAAACCGACAAGCGGTACACGCCCTGACGTATTAGGCGCCATTGCCGGTGCAAAACACGTTCACCAATTGGCTAAAGAATACGGCGTGCCGGTTATTCTTCATACAGACCATGCGGCGAAAAATTTATTACCTTGGATCGACGGTTTACTTGCGGCGGGTGAAGAACACTTTAAACAAACCGGTTCACCGTTATTCTCTTCACACATGATCGACTTATCTGAAGAGCCGATTGAAGAAAATATGGAAATCTGCCGTGAATATCTTGCCCGTATGGACAAACTCGGCATGACGCTTGAAATCGAAATCGGTGTAACCGGCGGTGAAGAAGACGGCGTAGATAATTCTGACGTGGATGAATCTAAACTATATACTCAGCCGTCAGAAGTACTTTATGTCTATGACCAATTAAGTCCGATCAGCAAACGTTTCACTATCGCAGCGGCATTCGGTAACGTACACGGTGTGTACAAACCGGGTAACGTAAAATTAAAACCGTCTATTTTAGGTGCGTCGCAAGAGTTTGTGTCTAAAGAGCGCGGTTTACCGGCGAAATCATTAGACTTCGTCTTCCACGGCGGTTCAGGTTCTTCACAAGAAGAAATCCGTGAAGCGATTGGTTACGGTGCAATCAAAATGAACATCGATACCGATACGCAATGGGCGGCATGGGATGGTATTTTACAATTCTACAAAGCGAACCAAGACTATCTCCAAGGTCAATTAGGTAACCCGACCGGTCCTGACGCACCGAACAAAAAATACTACGACCCGCGCGTTTGGTTACGCAAAATGGAAGAATCCATGTCTAAACGTTTAGAGCAATCTTTCGTTGACTTAAACTGTGTCGATGTATTGTAATTCGCAAATTATCTGACGAAAAAGACCGCTTGTATAAGCGGTCTTGTTTTATATGAGATGGGGTTTAACCCACCGTGACCGCTGTGTTGATTAGGCGGAGAGAGAATCCAATCCGATTGAAATAATATTATGGCGCATCCTCTTCTTGACGTTCAGTCGCTCAGTAAACGTTTTACTGACCGCATTGATATTTTTCATAAACAGAATTTTTATGCCGTACAGGATGTTTCCTTTACGTTAAACCACCAAGAAACCCTGGCTATCATTGGGGCAAACGGTGCGGGTAAGTCAACGTTGGCGAAAATGTTGGTCGGTATTACCGAACCGACTTCCGGTAAGATTTTGTTTAAAGACCACGAATTAACCTTCGGCGACTATGCTTTTCGCGCCAAAAAAATTCGGATGATTTTTCAGGATCCGAATGATGCCTTTGATCCGAACTATAACATCGGGCAGATTTTAGATTCTCCGTTAAAACTGGCGACGCCTTTGTCGGAAGAAAAACGTAATGAACGGATTTTTCGAACGTTGAAATTGGTCGGTATGTATCCGGAACATGCGTTGATTCACATTAAAGACACCTCCAGCAGCCAGCGCCAACGGATTGCGTTAGCCCGAGCGTTGATACTCAACCCTGACATCATCATTGTGGATGATACGTTAAACTCGCTAGATTTTTCGGTAAAAAGCCAACTGATTAATTTAATGCTGAATTTGCAGGAGCGGCTAGGGCTGTCTTATATTTATATCGGGCAACATTTAGGGGTGATTAAGCATTTGGCGGATAAATTGATGGTGATGGATGAGGGTAAAGTCGTCGAATACGGCAATACCAAAGAGGTTTTATTAAATCCGCAAACCGCTTTGACTACCCGCTTAATTGAAAGCCACTTCGGTAAACGTTTGACTGAAGAGGCTTGGACAAGTTAATTCGGGACAAATATTGATTTAACAAGCCGTTACAGGCGGTCCGTTAGCGGCAAAAAAATGCAAATCGGATTCCGCAACGTAATTTTTATCAAGGAGAAAATATGGAATTACTGGATGCGATCACACAACGTAAAACCATTAAATTATTTCAGCGCGGCGTCAGTATTCCGCGTGAAACATTGAGCGAGATGTTGTCGCTGGCTCAGCTTGCACCGTCGAAGGCGAATCTTCAGCCGTGGCGTTTTGTCGTCGTGGACGAAGCGGAACAAAAAAATCAATTAACGGATATTGTCGCCTTTAACGGACCGCCTTGTGAAAGTGCCTCCGCAGTCATCATCGTGCTTGCCGATTTACAGTATGATCGCTTATTTGAGGCGATTATTGACACCTCAATTGAACAAGGTTGTTTACATCAAGGTTTTAAGCAACCCGGTTTGAATTTTATGAACCAAATGCATAGTGCGCTGAACGCACAGGAAATTCGAGAGCAGGTCTGTATCGATACCAGCCTTGCGGCAATGCAATTGATGTTAATTGCAAAAGAAAAAGGTTATGACACCCATGCCATCGGCATTTTTGATAAAAGCGCCGTCATGCAACGATTTGCGATCGATAGCGAACGTTATGTGCCGATCATGTTGATTGCCATCGGTAAAGCGGCGGTTCCGCCGATTCCGAGTGCAAGATTGGCATTGGATTACACCGTGTCGTGGAATAACGGAAACGGCTTTAAAGCATAACAACAACGAGATCAAGCGGTAAGTTCTAATAGATTTTTTGCAAAAAATTGTTAGAATTTGCCGCTTTTTTGTTATTACAGTAGGAGGAGTAATGTCTCATTCAGATATTAAACTGAAACAAAATATTTTCAGTAAAGTGATTTTCGCCAGCCGTTGGTTACAGTTACCAATCTATTTGGGACTGATTGTGGTACAAGGTATTTATGCCTATAAATTTTTGAAATCATTATGGAATTTGGTGGTGAATCTGGGGTCGATGGATGAAAACACAATCATGTTGACCGTATTAGGCTTAATTGATGTGGTGATGATTGCAAACCTGTTAATTATGGTGATCGTGGGCGGATATGAAACCTTTGTATCCCGTTTGAACGTCGATAACCATCCGGATCAACCGGAATGGTTGGATCACGTTAATGCTTCCGTGTTAAAAGTGAAATTATCGATGGCGATTATCAGCATTTCCTCGATCCATTTGTTGCAAACTTTTATCAACGCGTCTAAATTGAGTTCCGAAACAATGATGTGGCAATTGTTAATTCACCTCGGTTTTATTTTTTCAGCAATCGGTGTGGCTTATACCGATAAATTACTCAGTAACGTGCACCATGCAAAACATTAACCTATTGCAATAATTTAGGCACAATGACAAAAAATCGGTAGAATCTGACCGCTTGTATTTTTAAATAGGAACAAATTATGACCAAACATTATGACTATATCGCTATCGGTGGCGGTAGCGGCGGTATCGCTTCCATCAACCGAGCGGCAAGTTATGGCAAAAAATGTGCCATTATTGAAGCAAAACATTTGGGCGGTACTTGCGTTAACGTCGGTTGCGTACCGAAAAAAGTGATGTTCTACGGCGCACAAATCGCAGAAGCCATCAACCATTACGCACCGGATTACGGCTTTGATGTCACCGTAAACCGCTTTGATTTCGCTAAATTGGTTGAAAGTCGCCAAGCCTATATCGGACGCATTCACACCTCTTACAATAATGTGCTGGCAAAGAACAATGTGGATGTCATTCGCGGTTTTGCGAAATTCGTCAATGCTAACACTGTCGAAGTCGCCTTGGCGGACGGTGGTAGCGAGCTTGTCACGGCGGATCATATTTTGATTGCAACCGGCGGTCGTCCGACGCGTCCGGCGATTAAAGGGGCGGAATACGGTATCGATTCCGACGGTGTATTTGCCTTAAATGATGTGCCAAAACGTGTTGCAGTCGCGGGGGCGGGTTACATTGCAGTGGAACTGGCGGGCGTGCTAAACAGCTTAGGCGCAGAAACACATCTCTTTGTTCGTCAACATGCACCGTTACGTAATTTCGATCCGCTGATTGTGGAAACGTTATTAGAAGTCATGAATCAAGACGGCATTCAGCTTCATACCCATGCCATTCCAAAAGAAGTGGTGAAAAATGCGGACGGTTCGTTAACGTTAAAATTGGAAAACGGTACGGAACAAACTGTGGATTGCTTGGTTTGGGCAATCGGCCGTGAACCGGCAACGGATGTCATTAACCTTGCGGCAACCGGTGTAGCGACAAACGAGCGTGGCTTTATTAAGGTGGATAAATTCCAAAATACCAATGTAAAAGGTATTTACGCCGTTGGGGATATTATTGAAGGCGGGATTGAATTAACGCCGGTTGCGGTAGCGGCCGGGCGTCGTTTATCCGAACGCCTGTTCAATAACAAACCGAATGAACACTTGGATTACAACCTTGTCCCGACTGTTGTCTTCAGCCATCCGCCAATCGGTACGATCGGCTTAACCGAGCCGCAGGCTGTGGAGCAATACGGTACAGAAAACGTGAAAGTGTATAAATCTTCTTTCACACCGATGTACAGTGCGGTCACCCAACATCGTCAACCTTGCCGAATGAAACTGGTGTGTGTCGGTAAAGAAGAAAAAATCGTCGGTTTACACGGCATTGGTTTCGGGGTGGACGAAATGATTCAAGGCTTTGCCGTTGCGATCAGAATGGGTGCGACCAAAGCGGATTTCGATAACACTGTCGCCATTCACCCGACCGGTTCGGAAGAATTCGTGACCATGCGTTAAGCGAAAAAACGGAGCGTAAGCTCCGTTTTTGCTATTCAATCCCCGCCATTTTATGTGTTTGAATGCTTAACTGCCAACGGGGTTTGTTCGGACGCTGATTCAGTAGGCCAAGCTGGGTGATGGTGTCCAATATGTTCATTACGCCGTTTTCTTCACAGGGAGAAAGATAATAACGATCCGCGTTGATCGTATTTTCAATCTGCTCACAAAAATCCAACACATCGCCGTCCACGACGATCCGCACCTCATGGGCAAACGGAAGGTGATGTTTCAAATACTTCTTCCGGTATAAGCGTTTAGGGCTGGTGGCGATATAATCAATTTGCAACGGTACAGGTTTTAAGCCATTGGTTTCGATGGCAATAAAATAACCTTGTGCTTTCAGTTCGCTCAACAACAGCTCCAATTTCGGTTGAATAGTCGGCTCGCCGCCCGTAATGATGATATGTCGAGCGGTGAAGTTATTGACGATTTGCATAATTTCGCCAAGGGTTTTCGTTTCATAACGGTTGTAATCGGTGTCGCACCAAGGACAAGCCAGATTGCATTTGCCGAAGCGGATAAAAATACTCGGCATGCCTGTGTTGAAGCCTTCGCCTTGTAGGCTTTCAAAGATTTCAACGATTCGATATTCGGTAGTTAACATAAGAGAGTGAAAATTTGCAAAAAATAGGCTAAAACCGACCGCTTGTCTTTACAGTTTTGAGGTTTGGTTCTATCCTGAAGATCGTTCATTTCAAGTCAACACATCATAGGAGTACCGCGTATGAAAATAGCAGTAGCAGGCGATCACGCCGGATTTGCCATGAAACAAGAAATCAAAGCCTTACTTGAAAAGCAGGGGCATGACGTCGTTGATTTCGGTCCTTTCAGCGAAGCATCCTGCGATTTACCCGATTTTATTTATCCTGCTTCCCTTGCCGTGAGCAAAGGTGAAGTCGATCGTGGGATTTTTATTGACGGTGTCGGTTACGGCAGCGCCATGATCGCCAATAAAATTTACGGGGTTTACGCGGCGATTTGCCAAGATCCGTTCTGTGCGGCATTGGCTCGTTCGCATTCCAATACGAATGTGTTGTGTCTTGGCGGAAAAATTATCGGCTCCGCCATCGCCCATGAGATTGTCAATACGTGGATGACGACCGATTATTTATCGGATAATCCGCGTTACACAACCCGTGTGGATAAAGTCGTCGCCATTGCCGAAAAGCATATTCGTCAAGACGTTTAAGCTTTCCGTATTACGCCGACGTATATTCACAATAGGACGTCGGCGTTTCCCATAAGCGAATCAAACTGACGGGGAGTCCTTCGGCGGTCAATGTATCGAAAATATATTTCGCCATCTGCTCCGCCGTTGTCCGAACAGGAATACCAAGGGTTTTGGAATCCAGAGAATCAAGCAGCCGGGCAACTTTGCATTCTTTTTCACTGGTCGTGTCATAAATAAAAGCGTGATCCATTTTGTCAAGAATATGCTGTTTCACGACCGCTTTCAGATCGCTGTAATCCATCACCATACCCGATTTTGCTCCGTCGGCATGTAGCTCTCCTGAAATTTCGACTTGTAAGGTGTAGGTATGACCGTGCAAATTTTGACATTTGCCGTCGTGACCGTCCAACATATGCGCCATATCAAAGCTAAACTCTTTCGCAATTTTAAACACGGTGTTTTTCCTCTAAATATTCATTTAACCCTTTTTCGCGTAGTAGGCAGCTCGGACAAGTATGGCAGCCGCCTTCCACACCGAGATAACAGGTGTGAGTATGTGCTTGGATATAGTCAAATACCCCTAATTGATCGGCTAACGCCCACGTTTCTTTTTTAGTCAGATACATCAGCGGCGTACGGATATTAAAATTATAATCCATCGCTAAATTGAGTGTCACATTCATCGACTTGATGAATATATCCCGACAGTCGGGATACCCGCTGAAATCCGTTTCGCATACACCGGTATAGATAGTCTGAATCCCTTGGCTTTTAGCATAAATAGCGGTATAGAGTAGAAAGAGAGCATTCCGCCCGTCAACAAAAGTATTCGGCGTCGAACCCGTTTGTTCGATTGTGGCTTGATCATCCATTAAGGCATTTGACGTAATCGCCTTGATCACGGAAGTATCGATAACGGTTTGTTTTACCCCGACATCTTGAGCGATCCAGCGGGCTTTATCCAGCTCGATAGCGTGCCGTTGTCCGTATTGAAAGGTCACGACTTCGACATTCTCTTTGGCGAATTCCTGAATAGCAAGAAATAAGCAGGTGGTAGAGTCTTGTCCGCCTGAAAAAATGACGACGGCTTTTTTGTTTGCGTTCATATGTGTTCCTTAGTTTTTTTGCGTGGGAGGTTTGCGAACCACGATGAATAAACAAGCGGTACGATTTTGCAAAATGTTTACAGAATCGTACCGCTTGCAAGGAAGGCATTATAATGATTTTAACTGAATTTGCGATTTTTTTCTTTTTATTATTCACCAATATGAAATAGTTAATCAATAAAATTATTATTTATCAAATTTGTGAAGATAGTATAATGCACGCCATCAAGAGCGATGTGATGAATAACTCGCAATGTTTAACCAAGAACAAAAGGATAACGATATGAAAAAAGTCGCAAATGTTTATACTGCACCGGCAAAACATTGGGTCGGTAATGGTTTCCACGTACAATCTATGTTTACTTACAACGATACGGATAAAAATTTAGATCCGTTTTTAATGATGGACTACAACCCACCTCGTCATTTTGACGGTGGACGTAAATCGGATTTCCGTGGTGTCGGCGAGCACCCGCATCGTGGTTTTGAAACCGTTACGATTGCATATCAAGGCGAAGTAGCACATGCTGATTCTTACGGCGGTGGCGGTATTATCGGTACCGGTGATGTGCAATGGATGACCGCAGGCTCCGGTGTGATGCATGAAGAGTTTCATTCAGAACGTTTCTCTAAAGAAGGCGGAATGTTTGAGATGGTGCAACTTTGGGATAATTTACCGAAAGCACATAAAATGACGACACCGAAATATCAAGCGATTAAATCGACAGAGATTCCGGTTGTGCAATTGGATGATAATGCCGGTATTGCCCGCATCATTGCGGGAGAGTTGGCAAGTACATCCGGTGCAGCGAGTACGTTCACGCCGATTAATATGTGGGATGTCGTAATGAATGCCGGTAAAACGCACACATTTGCCGTGCCGGAAAGCCATAATCTCGTGATTTTAGTATTAGACGGTACCGTGCAAATCAATGGTGAAGAAATTGCGCGCCGTGGTGAGTTGGTCACTTTTGAAAGAGGTGGGGCGGATGTCCGAATCGAGTCAAACAACGAATCAAAATTGTTGATTCTTACCGGCGAGCCGATCAATGAGCCGATTGTCGGATACGGTCCGTTCGTCATGAATACGGAAGCGGAAATTGTCCAAGCCATGCGAGATGTGCAAAGCGGTAAGTTTGGACAAATTGCAAGATAAAAAACAAGCGGTCAGATCTTTTTGATATTTACAAATTCAAAAAGATCGCCGCTTTTTGCCGTTTAAATAGCCGTTTTGGATCAAATTTCAGCAAAAGATCCTTTTTTTTCAAAAAATTTGCAAAAATCGCTTGCGCGGAATTCTAAAATCTCTATAATG
>NZ_JBGYBX010000034.1:0-47677 GCF_041817755.1 Glaesserella sp.
CAAGATATTGAGCAAAAAAGTAACCGAGATATGGCGTTTTTAATGCAACAAATGGAATGCCGCTTGATAATGGCGTTCAATCGGTTGTTTTTGTTTTGTTTCTAAATTTATCACTTGATTACCGTTTAAATCTGCAATCTCAGCTTGCCAATTTTCGCTACGCAAGCCGTGGTAAAAGCTGGCAATATCTGCGGTTAATGCCCAGCCAATAAATTGTGAATAGTTTAAGCCAATGCTTTCCCACTTCTGTTTTTTAGGATGAAAATAATGGACTAAACCGACTTTTTCGCCTAATCCGCCACCATTCACCGCAAAATAACCACCAATGGCATCGTCAGCAATTAATAAATGAAACGGTCTTTCGCCCGATTGTTCAAAGGTTTTACCAAAATTCCACTCAAACAAACCGCGCGGCAGTTTCTCATTACCCGAACCTAAAATGCGTAACCAGCCGTGATCGATTAAAATACCGCCCGTTTCATAAATCACCGCACCCAGTGGCGTACTTGTCGGTAACTGCATCCCAACTAATTCCGCCCCTGCATTTTCCACATCTCTCGGCAGAATTTCATAATGGTTATTGGCTTGCTTGAACCAATCTTGCATAATTGTCCAAGCGGATTTTTGTTTATCGTTCAGTTCTTCGAGGGTTTTCATATAACTTATTTTTCTATGTAGGGGCGGGGTTTATCCCCGCCCGAAAACATTAAATATATTAGTGGGTGGGGATAAACCCCACCCTACGGATTTTTAGAACTATCAAAGTTGAACTATTTCCATTTTGGAAATGGTTAAAACTCAAACAACTTCTCTTCTACTCGTTCAACTTCTACCAATAATTTTTTAATAAAACGAAGTTTGTCGTTAATGGCTAATGCGTCCGCCCATTGTTGTGCATTGAGAGCTTGCTCAAGTTGTTGCAAAATGGCTTTTTGTTGTTTCTCAATCTCTTGGGTGAAAGCGGTGAGATCCGCTTCGTTTTTTGCGATTTCAATACTTTCTAAGGTTTCACGCCATTCCATTTGTTGCATTAAAAACGCCATATCTCGGTTACTTTTTTGCTCAATATCTTGCTGTTCACCCGTATGAATGGCGATGATCGCTTCCGCACGCAAAATCGGATCTTTGAGAATATGCAACGCATCATTAATTTCCGCCGATTTCTGCATTGCTAAACGATGTTCTGTCGCAGAACTTGCCGCAAAATTATCGGGGTGAAGCGATTTTTGTAAGGCTAAATAACGCTCAGAGAGTTGAGCGTTATCTACTTGGAATTGCACTGGCAGATCAAAAAGCGTAAATGGATTTGACATCAGAACCTCTTAGACGTTAAAACTTTCACCACAACCACATTCGTTTTTCACATTTGGGTTGTTGTACTTAAATCCTTCGTTTAATCCTTCTTTGACAAAATCTAACTCTGTGCCACTGAGGTAAACGAGGCTTTTTTCATCTACGATAATTTTAACACCGTGTTGTTCAAAAACGTGATCGTCTTCATTTAATACATCAACAAATTCAAGGACATAAGCTAACCCTGAACAGCCCGATGTTTTGACACCAAGCCTTAAACCAATGCCTTTGCCACGGTTTTCAAGGAAGGTACGAACACGATCTGCTGCGGTTTCTGTTAGGGTGATACTCATTTTTTCTCCTTGTGAATATAGCTAATTTTAAAAAGATTTCATTCACCTGATACGATAAAACCTTTTTAAAATTAACAATAAACGAAAACGCAAGCGGTCAGATTTTGCAAATTTTTTGCAAAAACCAACCGCTTGTTAAATATTACTTACCGTTTTTCTCTTTGTAATCTGCAATCGCTGCTTTGATTGCGTCTTCTGCAAGAATTGAGCAGTGTACTTTTACCGGTGGTAATTCAAGCTCTTCTGCGATGTCGCTGTTTTTGATTGCTTGTGCTTCATCTAATGATTTGCCTTTTACCCATTCAGTGATTAATGAACTTGATGCAATTGCTGAACCACAACCGTACGTTTTGAAACGTGCATCTTCAATGATACCTTGTTCGTTTACTTTAATTTGAAGTTGCATTACGTCACCACACGCCGGTGCGCCCACCATACCTGTACCGATATCTGCTGCTTTTTTGTCGAATGAACCTACGTTACGTGGGTTTTCATAGTGATCAATAACTTTATCGCTGTATGCCATATTTAAATTCCCCTATTATTAATGATGCGACCACTCAATTGAGTTTAAGTCGATACCTTCTTTGAACATATCCCAAAGTGGTGAAAGTTCACGTAATTTGGTGACTGCTTTTTTCACGATTTCGATAGTGTGATCGATCTCTTCTTCCGTTGTCCAACGACCGATTGAGAAACGGATTGAGCTATGTGCTAATTCATCGTTTAAGCCTAATGCACGAAGTACATAAGATGGCTCTAAACTTGCAGAAGTACAAGCAGAACCTGAAGATACGGCGATATCTTTTAATGACATCATCATTGACTCACCTTCAACGAAGTTAAAGCTGATGTTCAAGTTGCTGTCTACACGTTTACCTGCTTCCATTGTACCATTCACATACACTTCTTCCATATCTTTGAAACCGTTGTATAAACGGTCACGAAGTGCTTTGATACGAGGCATTTCAGTTGCCATTTCTTCTTTTGCGATACGATATGCTTCACCCATACCGACGATTTGGTGAACAGGTAATGTACCTGAACGCATACCACGCTCGTGACCACCACCGTGAATGATCGCTTCTAAACGCACACGTGGTTTACGGCAAACATATAAACCGCCGATACCTTTTGGTCCGTAAAGTTTATGGCTTGAGAAAGACATTAAATCTACGTTTAATGCTTGAACGTCCACAGGGATTTTACCCACTGATTGCGTTGCATCCACGTGGAAAATGATTTTTTTCGCACGGCAGATTTTACCGATCTCTTCGATTGGTTGAATCACACCAATCTCATTATTCACGTGCATCACTGATACCAAAATCGTATCCGGGCGAATTGCAGCTTCTAATTTAGCAATATCCACTAAACCTGTTGTTTCAGGCTCTAAATAGGTCACTTCAAAGCCTTCACGCTCTAACTGACGGCAAGTATCTAATACGGCTTTATGTTCAGTTTTAACCGTGATGATATGTTTACCTTTGGTTTGGTAGAAATGTGCCGCACCTTTAATTGCAAGGTTATCTGATTCGGTTGCACCTGAAGTGAATACGATTTCACGCGCATCCGCACCGATTAAATCCGCGATTTGATTACGGGCTACATCAACCGCTTCTTCTGCTTCCCAACCAAATTTGTGAGAACGAGATGCTGGGTTACCAAACACGCCGTCCTTTGTCATATATTCCATCATTTTTTTTGCAACACGCTCATCAACAGGCGTGGTTGCGGCATAATCCAAATAAATTGGTAATTTCATTGTTACTCCTAACTAAGAGATTTTTATAAGATTAATGGTGATGATCGTGGCAGTGAGAGGTCTCACAATCGTGATCGCTATTTTCTTCAACTAATTCGGCTAAAGTAATGGTATGTAGATATTGCTCAATTTGGTTCTCTAAACGCTCCCACAAAGAATGGGTCAAACAGCGACTATTTTTGCTGCAATTTCCACTTCCTTTACATTTGGAAACATCGACACTTTCATTGACGGCAGCAATGATCATACCGACATTGATCTCTTCAGGCGTTTTACCCAATTGGTAACCACCACCCGGTCCACGTACACTGTGAACAATTCCTTCTCGACGAAGCTGGGCAAAAAGTTGTTCTAAATAGGAAAGTGAGATTGCCTGACGATCAGAGATATCTGCAAGACTCACCGGAAGGGACTTGCCATGTAAAGCAATATCCAAAATTGCCGTTACGGCATATCGACCTCTTGAGGTTAATTTCATACTACATCCTTATTTAAGAATGATTAAGATTTGATAACAAGAATTTTATATATCCTACTAATTTAGTCAAGTATTTTAACTTATTAGAATGAAAGGTTTTATAAATGGATTGGGACATGAAAAGCAAAATATTTGGGATTCTAAACTATTTTTCCTTAAACGAAAAGAAGCTTGCGCCCATTTTTAGTGAATCATGTGTCATATAACAGAAAAGGTCTAAACCAAATGTGATTTAGACCTTATTTAATTTAGTATCAATTAATTATATTGATACTGATAGAAATCGTCTTGATTTGATGCTTTATGTCTCACTCCATTGAGAATAAACCCATTCACTTGAACACCTGCTCGCGCAAATACATCTCGAGCTTTTTCTAACTCTTTCAGAGTTGTTTTCTCAAAGAAGCCTATGAGGAATGTCGTTCCAGCATGACGACCGATAATCGCAGCATCTGTAACCGCAAGGATCGGTGGCGTATCTACAAGTACTAGATCGTATTTTTTAGAAGCCCACTCCAATAGCGATTCAAAACGGCTGCTCGCCAAAAGCTCTGATGGATTTGACGGAGTACTTCCTTTCAAAATAACATCAAAATCGCCAAATGGTACTTTTTGTACAATCTCTTCAAACGGAATACCTTTCGACAACCCCTCTGATAATCCTACACTTCTACTGACGCCCAATATTGCTCCCATATAACTCTTACGTAAGTCAGCGTCGATCAATAGTACTTTCTGCTCTGCTTTAGCTACAACATTAGCAAAATTAGATGCGATAAAGCTCTTGCCTACTTCCGGAGAAGTACCTGATAACATGACAATATTATTCTTCGCCTCTAACATTGTAAAATGTAAACTCGTTCTTAAGCTACGAAGAGCTTCAATCGACATATCTGTCGGCTCAGACTCAGATAACAATTGCGGTTTACTTTGATTACCTTTCTTGAACATAGATATATTTGTTGAGATTTTATCTTGAGTAATCGAATATGGGATCGTTGCATACGTTTGTAAGCCTATAGATTCCGCTGCGCTGGTACTTTCAATACCACGACTAAATAACACCTTAATAGCTACAACTGTTACAGAAAAAATAGCGCCTAGCATTAAAGCAAATATCACAACTAACGCTTTCTTTGGTGCTATTGGATTAACTGAAGACTGAGCAACATCTAATATACGAACATTACCGACAACCCCTGCTTTAAGTACATTAAACTCCTGCGCTCTATTTAAAAGCTGAACATAAATTTGTTGATCTACTTCTAAATCACGAGTTAAACGAACAATTTCCTTTTGTGTATCCGGTAAAGTTTCCATTTGTTTTACTAAACGCTCCCTTTCATCTAATAATACTTTACGTTGTTCAAGTAAAGAAATATATGTTGGATGTTGCTTAGTATATTTTTGAGAAATATCGCTCTCTTTAATTGTCAATTCATTTAAATCTGCTTCTAACTGAACCAATGTATCAAGAAATGATTTTGTTTCCAAATTTAAATCAACCGAACCATTTTTTTGACGATACTCGTTTAAATTATTTTCAGACTCGGCAAGTTTTTCCCTAATTTCTGGTAAACGTGTTTCTAAAAACGCTAAGCTTTTAGAGGCCTCTTCTGAGCTCCTTGCAATATTTTGTAGAATATAATTCTCCGAAATATTTTTGATAATTTGTTTAATTTGTCGCTGATTTTCACCATTTAAACTGATATCAATAACACCTGTTTGCTTACCTCTTTCAATAACTGAAAGTTTTTGTTGTAGACTTTCGATTGCTTCTAATTTATTAATCTTAGTGATATTAAAACGTTGACCAACATTACCTTTTAATATACTAACTTGGATAGCAAAATCATTATTTTCATATTTTTGATTAATGTTTCCTTCTAACAATAAACTATTGTTTTTATCAAAAAGTCGGTATTGTTGAATTGTTGGACCGATTTCTAATACAACACGTTCAAAACCTTCCATAGGCTCAAAAAGAGGTATGGATAATTCCACAATCTCTCCAGATAAACGGCTTAATCCTTTACCAATTAAAGGTATTGCATAATCTGCGCTAATCTTTGTATCCAAATTCAATTCTTCAACTGTTTTCTCCAAAATCATACGAGATTTCATAACTGTAATTTCAGTATTTGCTGAAGCATCTTGTTCGGAAATACTTGAAAACTCTTGAAAAATCCCACCAGTATTTTTTTCTTCAACTTGAATTAAGGCATTAGCGGTATAAATCGGTGTAGCTAATAAAGCATAACACACACCTAAAAATGTAAATAATAAAGTACTGGATATGATAAACCATTTATAATCCAACACTGCACCAAACAGTTTGGATAGATCAATACGATCGTTATCTTTTTCTTGAGACATTCTTTTTACCTTTAAAAGTTACTATAATTTAGATTTCCAACCTTCAGTTGCTTGTTCCATAAGTTTACAGACAGCTTCAAATATTTCTGGACTCTGCCTATAAGGATCGGGGATTTCCTTTTGTAACCAATGCCCATAAAGCATGATTTTACCTCTTGATGCCGGAGAAATATTAGCCACAACATCAATATGCTTATTTTCCATGACTAAAATTAAATCCGCATTCAAACAAAGTTCTTCAGAAAGCTGTTTCGCTACATGCTGCGTTAAATCTAAATTTGCTTTAGATGCCGTTGCAATCATTGTAGGATCTGCTGCACATCCTTCTAAACCACTATTTTTTGTGGCAATCCCTGCCGATTCTATTTGTTTATTTGGAAAAGCTTTCTTAAACAACTCTTTTCCGAGGGGAGAACGACATATATTCCCCATACAAACAATCAATATATTCCTAAACATTACCAGTTCTTAACTCTTAACATACTCTCAGTCAAACCATTAAACCCATCAATAGTCGGTACTACTTGTGAAATTACACGATTCCAGCGAGTAACCGGCGCTGTCGTAACATAGACTACATCATAAGGTTTCAAGAAGAAATCGGTTCCCAAAATATAAGATGTTGGATTCGTAACGTCTAGCTGATAAATATCTGCAATGGTTTCAATAGATTGACCATTATCCAATTGTGTAAATTTCGGTTGACCTCTGTGAGCACGAATAACAAAAATACCCGTAGCATCTGCAGATAGCTTATCAATACCACCACTTGCCGAAATCGCTTCCATTAACGTCATCCCATTTCGGTTGATCGTAAGAAATTGAGGTTGAGTAACTTCGCCTACAACAAATACTTTCTGCGTATCATTACTCGGAACATGCACAATATCACCATCGGTTAATAAACGGTTTTGAGTTAAATCACCACGCTGAATGAGAGCTTCTAAAGAAACAACCTCATCTCTTCCGTTTCTTGTAATTTTCACATTGTGCCAATCTGCATTATCAGCTAACCCACCGGCTTTATTAATAGCATCCAATAGTGTCAAAGGAATATTACTGATAAATTGCTGCCCTGGAGTTTTTACTTCTCCTGTTATATAGGTCTTTTGTGATTTATAGGATACTACAGAAACCTCAACTTGAGGACTCACAATATAATTCGCTAAACGACTGGTTAATCGTTCACGAATTTGTCCGACTGTCAGCCCGGCCACTTTAATATTGCCTACATAAGGATAAAAAATTGTTCCGTTTGCATGTACTTGGTTACCTGACTCTGCAGCAGAACGATATGAGCCGGCAGGAGTCGTCAACTCAGGATGATCCCAAACCGTTACATTAAGAACATCACCAATACCAACAACATATTGATAAGCGTTTATTTGTCGATCTAACTCTGCATTAGCCTTAGCCGTTGCTCTAATTGGCGCTAATGTCTTCAGAAGCTGAGGTGTAATAAAATAAGCGTCAACCGCTTTTTCTGTATCTAATTTTTCCCCTGTAACCTGTACATCTTTAGATCTCACTGGGTTATAAGAGCTAGGAAGGAAAATAGAGCATCCACTTAACGACAGAGAAATTCCGGTACACAAGAAAATTTTAGTTAATTTTTTCATAATCAATCATTCAAGGTTTGGTTAATAATAAAAATTTTGATAACGTTGAGGAATTAAGCCTGTTGCATTTTCCAAACGAAATCTTCAAGGTCACTAACCGGATTATAACCGGCTGGAGCCTCTAAAAGTAAGGTACGTATTTGTTCGCATTGATTTCCTACACTTGCAATACTTAATTTATCAAGTAATATTAATAACTCAGTAAGTGGTAAATACCCTTCTTGAGCCGTCATAATGCGTTGATGAGCCGTTCCCTCGACATTATCATCACCAATTAACAATTCTTCATACAGTTTTTCACCGGGTCTCAACCCCGTAAATTTAATCTCAATATCGCCACTAGGATTTTTATCATCTTTCACAGTCAATCCTGACAAACGAACAAGATTTATGGCTAAATCCACAATTTTTACCGGCTCTCCCATATCTAAAATAAAAACATCTCCGCCTTTTGCCATTGCTCCGGCTTGAATAACTAATTGGGCTGCCTCAGGAATCGTCATAAAATAACGAATAATACGAGGATCGGTAACAGTGATAGGACCGCCTTGCTCGATTTGTTTTTTGAATAACGGAATAACTGAACCAGATGAGCCCAACACATTCCCAAATCTTACCATTGAAAATGTAGTTTGATTCAATACACCATCAATCACATTTCCTTTTTCTTTGGCTAATGCCTGTAAACAAAGTTCAGCGATACGTTTTGTCGTTCCCATCACATTTGTCGGTCTAACCGCTTTATCAGTTGAAATCAATACAAAAGATTTTACTTGTGCCTTAATCGCCGCTTTAGCTGCATAAAAAGTACCAAAAATATTATTCTGAACTCCTTCTACAACATTATACTCAACCATCGGAACATGTTTATACGCTGCTGCATGATATACCGTTTCTACATTGAACGTTTTCATTATTTCCAATAATTTGGATAAATTCTGTACACTACCTAATAATGGGATAATTTCAATTTTACCAAATTGCTGTTTATCACAAATTTCATGTAGCTCTTTTTCTATTGAGTAAAGAGAAAATTCAGACACTTCAAATAGCAAAAGCTTGCGAGGTTTGTTTTTGACAATTTGTCGACATAACTCAGAACCAATAGAGCCTCCTGCACCAGTAACCATCACAATTTGATTTTTAATATTTTTACTAAATAATTCAGGAATCGGTTCAACAGGATCTCGCCCTAGTAAGTCTATAATATTCACCTCTTTCATATCGGAAAGATTAATTTTCTCATCTACTAATTGGGCTAATCCCGGAATTTCCATAATTTTAGCAGAAGATCCCGAAAGAAATTGAATAATTTCATTCCGCCTTTTTCTTTCTACCGAAGGTAATGCGATTAAAACCTGATCGATTTCATATCGCCTGATAGCTGCTAACGCTTTATTTGCCGAGTACACTTTTAAACGACCTAATCGCGTATTCTGCAAATTTTGATTATCATCAATAAAAAATATGGGGATATGTTCCTGAGAACGGAACAATAGCTGTGCAATTTGTTGCCCCGCAGCTCCTGCACCATATATTGCAATACGTTTACGAGGAATATCGGAGTGCATAACATACCGGACAAAGAAACGAATAACCGAACGGCTTCCCCACACCCAAGCAAACATAAAGAAGCCGAACATTAACGGGATTGAAGTAGGAATAAACGCAGTCGAATATTTTCCTAAAGAGAATAAACTCAAGATAGTTATTAACGTTGCTATTCCGAGTCTTGCAATGAGAGCCTCAGTAAATCCTCTAAGGACAAAATGATATACACCACAAAAAGCAAGACTAATAACCGCTAAAAGCGATACCCAAATTTCCCCATATGCCAAATCCGGAACCACCTCAGCCTTGAGATCAAATAAACGCAACGCATAACTAGCCCAAATCAAGATAGGAAAAACGATCAAATCCATAATTCCTAACCCAATTTGTTTAATGATCCTCGAGGAATACATTAATGAAGTAAAAAATGAACGTAACATAGCAAAACCACTATTGTGATAATTGTTCAATAACCTTTGAAATTGCCGCGACGGTTTTCTCCAAACTTTCCTGGCTTAATGTAGGATGCACCAAGAACATCAAACTGGTTTCGCCAAGCTGTTTTGCATTTTCTAAACGTTTTTCCGGTCGCCAAGGCGTATTATCAAACGCTTTTTCTAAATAGACTTCCGAGCAAGATCCGCTATAACATGGGATCCCCAATTCATTAATGCTATGCATAATACGATCTCGGGTCCAACCGGATGGTAGCTGCTCACTATTCACTTGCACATAACATTTATAAGCCGCATGCACATACTCTGCTGGTGTTTTATGAACAGTAAAGTACGGTGAGTTTTCAAAGGCAGCCAAAATGAGAACCATATTCTCATTACGCTTTTTCGTCCACTCCGACATTTTTCTTAATTGAATACGTCCAATCACCGCTTGAATTTCCATCATTCTCCAGTTTGTACCGAAAGAATCGTGTAACCAACGGAAACCTGGAGGGTGTTGCTTATTATAAACGGTATCATAGCTCTTACCGTGATCTTTATATGACCACATTTTATCCCACAAATCTTTATCGTTTGTTGTAACCATTCCGCCTTCACCACCAGTTGTCATAATTTTATCCTGGCAGAAAGACCATGCGGCAATATGACCGATAGAACCGGCAGATCGTCCTTTATACATTGCCCCATGAGCTTGAGCGCAATCTTCAATGACATATAAACCTTTTTCTTCCGCCAATGCCATAATCGGATCCATATCACACATTAAGCCTGCCAAATGGACACAAATAATAGCCTTAGTATTCGGTGTTAATACTGCTTCAATTGTGCGACGTGAGATATTTTGAGAATCCAACTCGACATCCGCGAATATAGGATTCGCTCCGGCTGTTACAATAGAGCTTGCCGATGCCAAAAAAGTACGGGAAGTCACAATTACATCGTCTCCGGCACCAATATTAAGCGCCTTCAATGCCACATCCAAGGCTACTGTACCATTGGTTAGTGACACGGCATATTTTGTTTGTGCAAACTCTGCAAATTCTTTTTCAAATTCACGGCATTCCTGTCCAGTCCAATAATTCACTTTATTCGAAAGAAGTGTCTTGGATACAGCATCCGCTTCTTCTTGTGTAAAAGACGGCCATGGTTCTAAATTTGTATTTAACATAAACTTCCCTTAAAAAAATCATACGTTGATAAATTGATATATCTCATCCCAGTTTAAGATGACATGTTGTGGTAAATAAATTTCGTCCAAATCAAAATTCTGTTTATGAATATTTACACCTCTGTCCTTTAAACATATTGTTTTCCAACCTAATTTCTTAGGAGTAATAAAATCTTTTTTTACATTATCGCCAATATAAGTATATTCATTACAGTTTAATGCATTTTCAACTTTTAAAAAATTAGATTCATTAGGTTTCTCACTGCCAATCTCCTCAGAAATAATAATCTCACTCATATAATCCAGCAAACCAAGTGCCTTTATTTTATTTCGTTGAGAGATCGACCTTCCATCAGTAATAATTGCAAATTTATATGAGGAACCAACCGCTTGTAAAAAACGTTCGACACCATCATACAATTTAATATCCGGCATATGATAACGGTACCAATTTAATAATTGTTCTAATGTTAATTCCGGATGCAATACAAGAATATATTCAAATACATTCCTACCAGATTTATATATTGAAAGCATATTCCTATATAATTCATCTGCATTTTCTTTTGAAATTTGAAGTGAAATATAATGATAGCCTGATTTCAGAAAATCATATTCGGAATACAATGTATCATCTAAATCAAAAACAATTGCTTTATTCTTCATAATCATGTACTAAGACTTCTGCATCATAACGCAACATCAAGAGATTATTTTCCCAATCATCATAATCTGTCACGATTTCATTAAGCAAATATTCTTGGATACACCAACGCGGATAATTTGCACCGGCTAAGTAACTTAGAGGATATCCGCCACCAAAACGAGGATTAATTTCTATCCCTAAAATTTCCTCTGTATTTTTATGGCAAAATACTTGAACCGTTAAACACCCTATTGCCCCTTCAACAAAATTAAGTTTATTTTTAAATTCACGAACAATACTATTTTTCTTCGTAACACCTTTATTAATCTCACCTGCACGGACAAAAATGCGTTTCCGAGGAACAACACATTTCAGTTGAGAGAAGCGATCAAAATAGCAATCAACGGTAAATTCATCATACGCTTCAGGTGATATATATTGCATGAACATCAGTTTTTCATTGTTTAAATGTTCTGCCTTAATATCCGAAGAACTATAAGCAATAAAAATACCTTTACTTAAACTTCCATCGAAGGGTTTTGCGAATACAGGATATTGCAAATTCTCTTTTGTATATTGTCTTGGAATATTTATCCCATAATTTTCAAATAAATGATTAGTTAATCTTTTATCTCTACATTTTTCAATAAAAGAGAAGTCACTGACAAGAAGTGTAATACCTTTTTCCGCAAAAACAGATTTATAACGACTTAATACTAATAATTCCGTATCTATTGTCGGAACAACTAATTTTATATTCTGTTCTATGCATAATTCTAATAATGCCGGAATATAATTTTCATCCGTCACTCGAGAAACTTGAAAATAGCCGTCCGAAACATGGCAAGCCGGTGCTAAAACAGGGTTGAGATCTACACTCAATACTTTGGATTCCGGAAAATATTGCTTTAGTTCTTTCTGAAACGCTTGAACTAAAGAGACACGCTGACCTGCTGAGGTAATGAGAATATTCATATTATTCCTTTTTCGTTCCTTCAAATTTTGGCATGGTTGCATCACCAGCCGCATTAATATCATCTTTTGCTACAACCTTTTTAACTGTTTTCCACAAAATCTGAATATCCAAGCAGAGTGATTGGTTTTCCACATACCAAGTATCTAATTCAAATTTTTGTTCCCAGCTAATTGCATTACGACCGTTAACTTGCGCATATCCTGTAATACCCGGTCTGACATTCTGACGCTTACGTTGTTCCTCGTTATAAAGTGGAATATACTCCATTAATAACGGGCGGGGGCCGACTAAGCTCATATCACCTTTTAAGACATTCCAAAGTTCAGGTAATTCATCCAAACTTGTCGCTCGTAACATTTTACCAAAATCAGTTAAACGCTCCGCATCCGGCAAAGGATTACCTTGAGCATCTACAGCATCTTTCATGGTTCTGAACTTAATCATTTCAAATGGCTTTCCATCCAAACCAGGTCTAATTTGACGAAATAAGACCGGGGAACCTAAATTCTTTTTCACTTTATATGCAATAAAAACATACAACGGGGAAAGTAAGATTAAACCGCATAATGAACCAATAATATCAATGACTCTTTTAAGCATTTTTACACCGTTTTTTACTTGTTATTCAATAAATCGTTATATACACTTAGTGTTTTTTTCGCCATTATTTCACTTGTAAACAACTCTAAGGCTTTTTTCTGCCCAGATTTAGAAAAACTAATTCTTTTTTGAGGATTCGATATCAGATCATTTAAATATCCGCTGAGTTGCTCAATATTTTCATTTTCAAATATATACCCTGTTTTACCATGCTCTATCTGTTCATGCGCTCCCCCGGTATTACTTCTAATTACACAGCATCCCATCAACATTGCTTCAGCAACAACTAATCCAAATCCCTCCGAACGTGCAGGAAGAACCTTGATATCAATCATTGGATATATTTCCATTAATGGTTGAAATGGTATAATTTTTACCATAGACTCCAAGTTCGTCTCTTGCATTTTTTGCTTTATTATTTTTAACCCACTTTCAGCTGAAGATCCTACGAATACTACTTCTATTTTTTCTTTTATTTCTTTAGAAAGACCAGCTATTGCGTCTAATAATATATCATGTCCTTTTCTAGGATATTCAAAAGAAGCCACTAACCCTATAATAATCTTATCCGTAGAGATACCGTGTTTAACTTTAAAAGCTCTTTTTTCTTCTTCACTTACATTCCGATAATACTTATTTTTTGAAACCCCATTATGAATTAAATATAGATCTTTCTCATCATAATTATATCTTTCTTTTAACATACCATAAACTTCCTCACTAATTGCAATTTCCTTATTAGCTGGATAATCTAATATTGGATATTTATTATCTATACCATGTCTAGTTCTAACAAACTTTATTTTCAAAAACTTTAAAATAAATGAGAGTACTGGTGTATGTAAATGAACAACATCAAACTTATATTTCTCAAAAATTTTTCTGCACTTTAAAATACATTTAATCAAATTAAAAAGATAAACAATTTTACTTGTTTTATTAATGGGAAAATCAACCTCAATAAATTTTACTCCTGTCGCCAAGAGTTGATTATACTGATCTATATTTTCTTTTGATTGGTATCTTGGTCCATAAGAGAGTAAATAAACATCATGCCCATCCTTTATTAACTCTTCCGTTAAATCAATTAAATAAGTTGTTACCCCACCGAGAAATATCACTCTAGATACCATTGCAATTTTCATACTAACCTCAACTCACTTGACACTTGACTAAAATTTCTAAACTTTTGGTTATACTCTTTCACAACACAAAAAATCACAATTAAAAATACAGGAAGCCAAACAAGCGGCAATCTAAATACCGATGAAGGAACCCAAACCAACCAACAAAAATTAACTATTAAAAATACAGAAAATGTTTTTTGCGATAAACTTAATACCGGGCTTATTAATACAATAAACAGAGAAGAAAAAATAAACAAAATATACAAAAAGAAACCCAAGAAGCCAAATGCCAAATACATATCAATAAATAAACTATGTGGATTTGTATATCCTAAAGAGTAGCTCAATGGTATTTTGTCAAAATAAGCAGAATAATCTCTTGGACCATATCCAAGCCAAAGAAATTTAAAATTATCTAGAAAAGCTGTATATATTTCTGTCCTATAGCCAACAGAATGATCCTGTTCCAAAGAAAATAAAGCCAATAACACTCTTTCTGCAGGTCTCTCCAACCAACTAATTTTAGTTAATGAATAGATAACCTGTTCTAACCACTCTAAGTTAAGTAAAAATAATGAAATTGTAAATGCTAAAAAAACATATATAATTTTCAAGAAATAGTTTGCATTCAAAAATATAACTAAAAAGAACATTATAACATAGGTTAAAAGAGCTACCCTAGATCCACTTACAAAAATCACAAATCCAGATAACAATAATAATAAATACCCAATCAACTTTATTTTATTATTTTTTTCACCCAACACACAAAAGAAAGACACAATCGAAGACAAGGCCATGACAACAACCGCCTGATCATTTGTATTAAAGAACAATCCTTTATACGTTTCATCTAGAACACTGAACTCTTCATAACTATAAACGAATTGAAAGCCGAATAACAACTCAATAGCAAAAGCCCCTAAAATTAACGAAATTAGGATAACAATAAAAATCTTAATTCTTTTTTCTATTTCATCGCTATCTAAAGAAAGATACAAATATAAATACAAAAATATAAGGTATCCAAAGAAAAACACATCAAGTATCTTCTGAACAGAAAAATTCAGTAATGTAGATAGCACTCCCAAAAAAAGAATAAACACAAATATCATTATAGAAAAAAGCATTTTTTTATCTATTTTCATTATACATAAAGTAATTAACCCCAAAAACAAATAAACTCCCGCCAGCCCCGTATCCAAACGAGGCAAGCCAATTTGAGTAGATAATGCCGGAGATATTAACAATAAAAGTAAACTTATCCATAAAACTCCGCTCTGAAAATATTTTTTACTAAACCCCATTATCTATTACCTTATGTATCAATTCACTTATCGCCAAATACGATCTTGGGCGAAAAAATCGCTCTTCCCCTAATACTTTATTAATGCTTTGCATATATTTTAATTTTTCTCTATCATTAGAAATTTTTAATAAAATATTAGACAGTCCCTTAAAATCACCACATTTATACTGAATACCACCACCTAAAGCAAGTAATGCCTTAACTTCTTGATTCTCTTGACAACTAATAATCGGTAAACCACAACAAAAATAATCAGATAATTTATTAGTCACACTTTGTTCTGCTGTTTTCTTTATTGGATTAATAGCTACATCTGACTCCACTAGAATTTTCATCGCTTGTTCATATGGATAAGTTCCGAGAAAACTAACGTGTCCACCTAATTCTTTATTTAACTTCTTCAATCGATTTTCTTCTGGTCCACCTCCGATAAATTGAATATTAACATGATTCTGACATAGTGGTGCGGCTTTCACAACAGTTTCCAAATCATAGCTGCCAGACATAGTTCCAATATAAGTTACAAGCAATTTTTGCGATACTTTTTTCTCTATAGACTTAGAATATAATTTATCTGCTCCAATAAAAACCACTTCAGTCAATGATTCTGGGATATTCCGTACATTTGCTCTATCTAAGTAAGTTTTTGAGACCGCTACTAGAGCATCTGCATATGCATATGTTTTATTTGCATATTCTGTTAAAGGTGACAGTAATAATTTTCCAATAAATGTTGACAATATAGGAATTGGTCCGGCTATAGCTTCTGGCCAAATATCTTGAACATCAATAATTAATTTATAGTCTTTTACGACCTTCAATTTGCCTAGAATATAATTTGTTTTAATCAATGGATAAGCTGAATAGACTAGATCAATATTCTTATTATAATCCAGTAGAAACTTCTCAAAATTCTGACAAAATATTCTATGACTCATAAATCGCTCTAGGCTAACATTTGTTTTATAGCCTGGTTCATCTAATAGAATAACATTTATCCCATCTAATTTGATAAGTTCAACACGTTGCTTTTTCAAAAAATGAGAAAATCTGCTTGTCACTAATGTCACATCAAACTCTCTTGAAAGTAGTTTAGCTATTGTAATAAAGCGATTAGCTCCCGGCTCATTAGGGAATGTAAGGTAAGGAGCAACAAGTAAAATATGCTTTTTACTTAACATCTGCAAATCCTTTTTTCAATTTTAATACTTTGATAAAATCATCTTTTTGGGGTACTAACATTTTGAATGCATTAGTTTTTGTTACTTTACTAAAAGCATGAGCCCGTAAAATAAGATCGAATGTGTAAGCTATTGATGTTGCAATCGCTGCACCATATATTCCCCATAGAGGAATAAATAATAAATTTAAAATGAAGTTAATTGAAAAAATCCAATAAGAATTAGAGAGATTTAAATGAGCAAATCCTCGGACAATTAAATCATTAGCAAGAACCCTCGATGGCGTCCAAGCCAATATACCTGGTAGTAAATATAACGCAATATAAAAAGAATTTAAATATTCTACACCAAAAAACCATTCAAGAATTTTCGGAAGACATATAATAAAAGCAATTCCAATTAATATTGTTACAATAAATGTATAACGTGCAATATCTAAAGTTCGATATGCTGTAACAGATTCGTCTTCACCATCACCTAATTGCTTGGACAATCTTGGCAACAAGATCGTACTTACTGCCTGAGATGGCAACCATAATTTTTCAACAAGCTGTAAGCCTACAGTATAAACTCCAACTAATGCTGGTGAAGTAAAATACCCTAATACAAATAAAGAAGCTCTATAATTTAGTAATGTGACTATATTGCTTAGATGAGCTCTAAAACTATGCCCTAAAAACTTATGAATAAATTCCTTTATAGAATAATTCTCCACCTTAAACTCTTTGAATAAAATAGCAAGCACAACAAATAATACTAACCAATTTGCGATAATAAAGGCATATACAATAGAATTAACCGTTACCCCTATTAAAATTGCCACCATCACAACAATAAACATTATTACAGGTTGAGCTATACAAGTAAGATTAAATAAATTAAACTTCTGTATCGCTTGTAATAATGATGGCAATACTGCAAAAAAAGTCAAAGGTAATAGTGATGCTATTGATATATAAAACAACTCCAACGGAATATCTTTGAAGAAAAACTCTCCCCAAAAATACAAAAATAATAAACTTAATACACTCGCAATAATAGACACAAAAAACAAAAATAAAAGATTTATATAAAAAGCTTGATTTCTATTAATCATTTTTCTACCAAGCCCCAAAATATTTGCATTCTGTATTCCAAAAGTAATCACCTGTGAAAGCATAGAAGGAATGAGTATTGCTAACGTGTATTGTCCCATTCCTTCATTACCTAAATGACGAGCAATAATAACCAAAGTAGTTACTTGTAATAACCCAACAAAAATTTGCCTAACAAAGACTGTAGATATCAATTTCAACATAATTATTTATTCTCATTTATACAATTTCGATAGACTCGCTCCATTTTTTCTACAAAAGCTTTTTCCGCAAATCGTTCAACACAACGTCTTCTAATTGATTCCACATCATAATCATCATATTTTTCCAATAATTCAATCATTCCTTTTGCCAATGCTTCCACACTATTCACATCTACAAATATTCCATCTCCTTCAACCAAGATAGATTCTGTACCACCACAGCGTGTTGATACTACCGGGAGTCCCTGTGATAATGCTTCAATGGCAACGACGCCGAAGGTTTCTATATGACTAGACACAACATAAAAAAGACTTTCTTGCATTAAGTAACATACCTCTGAACGTGATAAACGTCCTAATAACATTACTTTTTCCTGCAAATTTAATTGCTCAATTAACTGCATTAACCGCTGTCTTTGGGCTCCATCTCCGCCAATGCATAGTTTTAAATTAGGGTAATCCTGATGTATTAATGCAAATGCACTGATTAATATATCAAACCCTTTTTTCTCATGTAAAAATCCGACAGCACAAATCTGATTTTTCTTATCTTTAACCTGATAATTACTAACAAAAAATTCATCCAATAAATTAGGAATAACGTCCCAATCATCATGTGTTAACTTCTGTTTTAAAGTATCTGCCAGACTTGCACTCACTGCAATTTTTGCCTTCGCAAATCTCGCAGACTCTTCCAAAATCTTCCATTTCCAACTCTCAACTAGGTTCCTTCCAAATACAGTACTATGCTCTGTAATACAAAATGGGATTTTATATTTCTTATAAATTTTCAGAGCTAAAGGACCTGCCGAGACTATACTATGTACGTGAATAACATCTGGTTTCCCTTGTTCCTGGATATATTTTTCAAAAGCTACTAAACCTTCCTTTACCCACATATTCATGTCAATATATGGAATCCTAGGAAACCAGCGAACCCCATGTTTCATATAAGCAATAATATTGCCATCTTCCCATACTTCCGTTTGATAAGATCCTAAAATTGCTTTTTTCCCTAATGTTATAGAACGTAACTGCGGGACAACTATACCAACTGTCATCCCCGCTTTAGCCAGTGCTTTAGCCTGTTCTCTAAAAAAGGAGCCGTTTAGATCCCCCGCATTTAATGGATACCAAGACGGCAAGAATAGAATATGCATTTTTATAAATCTCTATATAAGGTGAGCAACTTACGAGCATAATCCTGTGGATCACACTCTGCCAATATAAGGTTATAAGCATTATTTACATATTCTGCTGTTTGTTCCGGATGCTCAAGCATATCTTTGATAGCATTTGCCATCGCATCAATATTTCCCGGTTCAATTAAATATCCCGTTTGCTGGTTTATGACAATTTCACCTATTGCGACAGCATCAAACGAGCATACCGGTACTTTCATAACCATAGCTTCTACGACGGAATTTGAAAGCCCTGCACCAGAATCTCCATCCATGACTAAGGAGCTTACGAAAATATCGACTTTATTCATAAATGAAGAAATATCGTTTACATTACCAGCAAACGTAATTTTATCACTGATGCCTAGCTCTACCGCCAATTCTTCTAATTCCAAACGATGTTCGCCGTCTCCACCGACTAAGAAACGAACGTTTTTATTTAATATATTGTTTTTTAAAAGGTAGTCAGCTAATCTTACAAACAAATCTACCCGTCGACTTCTTCTTAATGCCGATAACGTACCAATCACAATTTCCGGCTTATCTAGAGGCTTCATCGGATTCACTGTCGGTACCAAACGATATGCGTTATAAACATAAGAAGTGATCTCTTTAGGATATCCGTATCGAATAAGCTTCTGCTGTTCACGTTTACAGTTTCCGATTCCTCTTACTCCTAGTTTTGAGAAGAAAGGAACAACCTTCGGATATGTTTGATGATCAATACCACGACAAGTCCATAATATTTTGATTTTATTGCGATTTTTAGAAAGCAATTTAGCCAACCAAATGAAAGGAACAGGTCTTGCCATTTGCGAATGGATAATATTGATATCATATTGGTTAATCACTTTTACCATTTTCAAAATATATTGAAGTAATTTAAATGGATTACGGGTGTGACACTCCGCCTCAAACTGCCCTACTCCCATACCATCAATCATTTTTGAAACAGGTCCTTGTTTACCGAATACAAAAACTCTATCAGCTACAGCACTTAACTCTTTAGCCGCAATCATTGTCGCTATTTCTGTTCCTCCAACTTTTCCCATATCACTCACAAGAAGAACTCTGTAATCTGCTTTTTTCATATGAATATCTCTTAGAAATTTTATAAACGGAATACAGTAAAGCCTTTTGCTTGCATTTGCTCACGTTGGAATAAACTTTTTACATCAACTAAGACAGGTTTATCGCAAGAAATATAACTTAATAATTGATCTCCTGTTAATGCTCTGAATTCTCTATGACCGACGGCAACAACTAAGGCATCGACCGGATGTTTTTCATCAATTTTAGATAATTCAATACCATATTCATCCTTGACTTCTTTCGCATCCGCCCAAGGATCGTCAACCACCACATCAACGCCCCATTGTTGGAGTTCCTGAATCATATCAACAACTTTACTATTACGAATATCCGGGCAATTTTCTTTGAACGTAATACCTAAAATACCAACTTTAGCACGTGCCACATCAATACCATTTTGAACCATCAATTTAATTGTATTTTGAGCGGTATATCGTGCCATACTGTCATTAATACGACGACCGGCAAGAATCACTTGAGGATGGTAACCGACTTCTTCGGCTTTATGTGTTAGGTAGTATGGATCTACACCAATACAATGTCCACCGACTAGTCCCGGACGGAACGGAAGGAAATTCCACTTACTGCCGGCAGCTTCCAATACATCAAGCGTATCAATTCCGATACGATCAAAAATGATGGATAGCTCATTCACTAAAGCGATATTCAAGTCACGTTGAGTATTTTCAATGACTTTTGCTGCTTCTGCGACTTTAATACTTGCTGCTTTATGCGTTCCGGCTGTAATAATGCTGGAATAAAGTTCATCAACTAAATTCGCTACTTCAGGCGTACTACCGCTGGTAATTTTCTTGATTTTAGTCAAGGTGTTCACTTTATCACCCGGGTTAATACGTTCCGGGCTATAACCGGCAAAGAAATCTTGGTTAAACGTTAAACCTGATACTTTCTCTAATACAGGAATACAAACTTCCTCCGTTGCCCCCGGATAGACTGTAGATTCATAGACCACCACATCCCCTTTTTTCAAGACTTTACCGATAGTTTCACTTGCTTTTAATAAAGGAAGTAAATCGGGACGATTTGCTTGATCGATAGGTGTCGGAACGGTCACGATAAAGAAATTACATTCACGAAGATCCGACAACTGAGTCGTATAAGTCAGGTGCACCGCCTTTCTCAATTCATCCGGATACACTTCGAGCGTATGATCTTGATATTGATTTAACTCATCTACGCGTTTTTGGCTGATATCAAACCCAGTAGTCCGTCTTGATTTTCCGAACTCCACTGCCAATGGTAAACCGACGTAACCCAAACCGATAATACCTAATTTCACTTCATTTAATTTCATAATATGCTTACCTTAAAAAGACAAAAATAATACGTTGATAAAATAATTCATATTTATAGGATTCAAATTTAAGCATAACATTATTTGTTATAACATAAATTATAAAAAATCCTATTCATTAAGATTTATTCCCTGAAAAGAATTTGCGATGCATTAGTATGGTATAGATTAGTACATTGCTCTAACTATTTCCATATAAATCACATTATATCTTGTTAACATTACCATAGCCAACATTAGCCTTAATATGATTTAAACAAAAACACACAAAATTACAAAAAAAAGACAATTAAGCTAGAAATGTTCAGTTTCATACAGACACCTACGATCTACCGCCAACCATATTTACAAAGCCAAGAATATCGAAAAAGCAACAATTCGATTAATAACCATTTAATTGTTTAATAAGATGAATATATACTTTTTAATCTCAGCAATAAAATAATAAAAGGGATTATAAATGTGAATAATCCCTTTATAAAAAATCCATATTTTAAAATACTAACGTATCGCAAGTTGAAAAATTAACGTTTCCGCTTGATAAGCAAATTCAAATTGTGCGGTTAATTCATAACCGTTATTCACTGCTTTGATTTCGCTTTGAATTTTACAAGGTTCCGATTCGGCAGCCCGGGCTTTACTTATTAAATAATTTAATGCATCTTGTGCTTCGGCTTCGGTTGCGTAAACTTGGTTAAAATCCGCTACGCGATCACTATTATCAATAATAGTGCCGACATCACAGCAACATGTTGATTCTTTTTCAGTCATCTTTTACTCCATTGAATTCAAACTAACAGAGCTTGTATTTTACTCACTTATGACTCAAGTTGAAACGTAAGAAAACAATATTTCTAAAAAGTTCCTCCTAACTGGTCGGAACTCTGATATTTACACATAAATTTCATTGATTTATAAATGTTGCGCCGTAGAATCCCACACGCTTTCATTTTGTAACAAAATTTACATAAATGGTGAGACAAAATAACTGCATTATAAGCATTTTTTTATGAGGAATATCCTAATGACTAAATTCACAAAAACTACACTTGTATCCATTCTGACATTTTCTGCCACAGGGGCTTCCGCCGCCGCATTCCAATTAGCCGAAGTATCGACCTCCGGTTTAGGTTTGGCATACGCGGGCAATGCTGCCGTTGCGGATAATGCCTCCGTTGTAGCAACTAACCCTGCTTTAATGACCAAATTCAAACAGATTGAAATTTCAGCCGGCGGTATCTTAGTAGATGCCGATGTGGATATTGAGGGCTCTTATCTCGGTCAAAATGCAGATGCTAAAAATATTATTCCGAGTGCCGTTGTTCCGAATCTCTATATTGTGGCACCGATTAATGATCGCTTAGTGATTGGTGGCGGTCTCAATGTGAACTACGGTTTGAAATCCAATTTTACGAAAGAATACAGCGCCGGGCTTTTTGGCGGTAAAACCAAGCTGACCGCTGCAAACTACAATTTCAGTGCCGCCTATGATTTAGGTTATGGTTTCAGCTTCGGCGCCGGTTTCAATGCCGTCCATGCGAAAGCACAATTAGAGCGTTACGCCGGTTATACCAGCAATCTCATCAATGCTCGCGCAGGCGGACTTCCTGTGACAAACAACGCTACAATTATGGGTAAACTAAAAGGTGATACCTGGGGCTTCGGTTGGAACGTCGGCTTAAACTACGATATTAACGAAAGAAACCGTTTGGGCGTAGCTTACCATTCATCAGTGAAACTCGGTTTTGACGGTGAATACTCCAACGAATTACCCGTCTTATTGGGCGGTTTGGGTGGTGCGACCGTTGACGGAAGCTTAGATCTTACACTACCGGCATACTGGGAAGTGTCCGGTTATCATAAATTGACCGACAAATTTGCCGTACAGTACAGCTATAAACGTACCGACTGGAGTAAATTCCAAGAACTTCACGCCACTAATAATGCCAGCGTAATATTACTGCATAAAGATGAAAAATTTAGTGATGCTTCACGTATCGCAATCGGCGCATCTTATGATGTAAACGACGCATTCACCTTACGCGCCGGTATCGCATTCGATGAAAGTGCCAGTGTCGAAAAACCGTCTATTTCTATCCCGGATACCGATCGTACATGGTACGCACTCGGTGCAACATATCGCTTTACACCGAATTTATCCGTTGACGTTGCTTATGCCCACTTACGCGGCAGCAATACCCGTTTTACCGAAACCGAAACCACCCGCTTAGGTTCGGTTAGCGGCTCGTTTAAATCCAAATCAACGGCAAACCTTTACGGCTTAAACCTCAACTACAAATTCTAATTTTCGTTTGATGTAACTTCAAAGGCGTGTACACTAAGTGGCACGCCTTTTTCTATGGAGATCACAATGAAATCCGCTATTTTTTATCAATTTTATCCTTCTCCTGTCGGTAAATTGTTGCTGATAGCAAACTCAAAAGGACTACTCGGCATTGAATTTGAACAAGAACAAAATGCCGATATGGTTCAAGATTGGCAATCTGCCGAACATGCAAGCGGTGAGATCCAAGCCGTTTTTTGCAAAACGACGGATAGCTTGAATCGCTATTTTGCCGGCGAAACCTTAGACTTCAGCCAATTAGATTTCTTAGCGCCACAAGGTACCGCCTTTCAACAAGCGGTATGGAAAAAATTGCTGGCAATTCCTTACGGCAAAACCACCAGCTACGGAGAAATTGCCTTATCGCTTAATAACCCGAAAGCGGTCAGAGCCGTGGGCGGAGCGGTCGGCAGAAACCCGATTTCGATTTTAATTCCCTGCCATCGCGTTTTAGGAAAAACGCAAAATCTCACAGGGTTTGGCGGCGGACTGCCTGCCAAACGTTTTTTACTGCAACTTGAAAAAATTGAATATAAAGATAAAGGTATTGAATTCGTTCAACATAAAAATAAAAAATGGTCTTAATTTGTAATATTTTTGACGAATCTGACCGCTTGTAATAGAAAGGAAATAGAATGACAAAACACAACTTAGCCACCAAACTCGTCCATGCAGGACGCAAATCCCGCTATACACAAGGCTCGGTAAACAGCGTGATTCAACGAGCCTCTTCTCTTGTTTTTGAAACCGTTGCCGATAAAAAAGAAGCGACACGCAACCGCTATAAAGGTGGATTGTTTTATGGCAGGCGTGGCACCTTAACCCATTTCGCCCTGCAAGATGCCATGAGCGAATTGGAAGGCGGAGCCGGTTGCTATCTTTACCCATGTGGCGCCGCCGCTGTCAGTAATAGTATTCTCGCCTTTGTGTCTCAAGGCGATCATGTGTTGATGAGCGGTGCAGCCTACGAGCCGACACAAGACTTCTGTAACCAAATCCTCAAACGGATGGGCGTGGAAACCACCTACTATGATCCGCTGATTGCCGACGGTATTGCGGCGTTAATTCAGCCGAATACCAAAGTACTTTTTTTAGAGTCGCCGAGTTCATTGACTATGGAAGTGCCGGATATTCCTACAATGGTTAACGCTGCGAGAGCAAAGAATCCGGACATCGTGATTATGATCGATAATACTTGGGCGGCAGGCGTACTCTTCCCTGCTTTGGAATACGGCATTGATATTTCCATTCAAGCGGGAACCAAATATTTGGTCGGGCATTCCGATGCCATGATTGGCACGGCGGTTTCTAACGCCCGCTGTTGGGATCAGTTGCGTGAAAATTCTTATCTGATGGGGCAAATGGTCGATGCCGATACGGCTTACGTGACTGCTCGTGGCTTAAGAACGCTAGGCATACGGTTGAAACAACATGAAGAAAACAGCCTTCAAGTCGCCAATTGGCTGGCGCAACGCCCTGAAGTAAAAGCGGTGTATCATCCTGCCTTGCCAAGTTGTCCCGGTCATGAAAACTTCAAACGTGATTTTAAAGGATCAAGCGGTCTGTTTTCGTTTGAACTTTGCAAAACCCTTTCCGATAATGAACTGGCGAATTTCCTTGACCATTTTGAGATCTTCTCCATGGCGTATTCTTGGGGCGGTTTTGAATCGTTAATCTTGGCCAATCAGCCTAAAGAGATTGAACGGATTCGCCCTGCCATTGAACGGAAATTAAGCGGCACGCTGATTCGCGTACACATCGGTTTGGAAGCGGTGGAAGATTTGATTGCCGATCTTGAAGCCGGATTCGGGCGGCTTCATCTCACCGCTTAGCGCAAACCTTCCGGCACCCCACGACATCGAAAGACAAGCGGTCAGTTTCCAATAAAAATTTGCAAAATTTCAGAGATAACCGACCGCTTGTCAACTTCCCCCCTCGCCGTTCTTTCAATAAAGCTTATCATGCAAACGTTTGCCTTGCGCCTTATCTTTGTGTAAAATCCGCCATCTTTTTTCAGTGAGGTTTTACTATTATGTCTTTTCTTTCTCGTTTCCAACTGGCTGAACGTGGCTCAAACGTTCGTCAAGAGGTTATCGCAGGTTTAACCACCTTTTTAGCGATGGTTTATTCGGTTATCGTTGTACCGAATATGTTGAGTGCAGCCGGCTTTCCGGCAGATTCCGTGTTTATCGCCACCTGTTTAGTCGCAGGTTTAGGATCAATCTTAATCGGCTTATGGGCAAACGCACCAATGGCGATTGGCTGTGCGATTTCACTCACTGCTTTCACCGCATTTAGCTTAGTATTAGGTCAAGGCATCAGTATCCCAGTGGCATTAGGTGCGATTTTCTTAATGGGTGTGGTCTTTACCCTTGTGTCCGTCACGGGTATTCGTGCTTGGATTTTACGTAATCTGCCGTCAAGCATCGCGCACGGTGCGGGTATCGGTATCGGTTTATTCCTATTATTAATTGCAGCAAACGGTGTCGGATTAGTGGTAAGTAACCAAGCGGGCTTGCCAGTAAAAATGGGTGAATTTACCTCATTCCCTGTGATGATGTCATTAATCGGTTTAGCGGCAATCATTGGTTTAGAACGCTTACAAATAAAAGGCTCTATCCTTTGGGTAATTATCGCGATTACAATTATCGGCTTAATCTTCGATCCGAATGTAAAATTTGGCGGTGAAGTGTTCAAATTACCAACCTTCGGCGAAAACTCCCAATTCTTAAATTTAGACATTATGGGTGCATTGAATACCGCGATTTTACCGGTGGTATTTGCACTTGTTATGACAGCGATCTTTGATGCAACGGGTACGATTCGTGCCGTTGCAGGTCAAGCAAACTTATTAGACAAAGACGGACAAATCATCAATGGTGATAAAGCATTAACGTCTGACTCTTTAAGTAGCGTACTTTCTGGTTTATTCGGTACTGCACCGGCGGCAGTATATATTGAATCCGCAGCAGGAACAGCAGCAGGCGGAAAAACAGGTTTAACAGCGATTGTTGTCGGTGTGTTATTCCTATTTATGCTGTTCTTCCAACCATTAGCTTTCTTAGTACCGGGTTACGCAACTGCACCTGCGTTAATGTATGTGGGTTTATTAATGTTAAGCAACGTGTCTAAATTAGACTTCGATGATTTTATCGGTGCAATGTCCGGTTTAGTGTGTGCGGTATTTATCGTCTTAACGGCAAATATCGTGACAGGTATTATGTTAGGCTTCGCAACGTTAGTGATTGGACGAGTTATCTCCGGCGAATTTAACAAATTAAATGTCGGCACTATCGTCATTGCCGTTGCACTTGTTGCATTCTATGCTTTAGGCTACGCCATTTAATTAATCTTAAATGCGAAAAAGGCGAACAATGTTCGCCTTTTTTATCGAATAAAAATGAGAAAAACGCTAACAAGCGGTCGCTTTCTTCATATTTTTTACAAATTCCCCTAGTTCCGCTAACAACTTTTCTTGATTATCCAAATTCCGCTCAATGATTTTCACGATGGCGGAACCTGAAATAGCCCCATCCGCCCCCATGGCTAACGCCTGTTTAACCTGTTGCGGTTCGGCAATGCCAAAGCCCTGTAAAATCGGTGCGGCATTCGTCTGTTTGAGTTGAACAATCAAATTATCAAGATTCACTGCATGGCTTTGATTTTCTGCGCTGGTCACGCCCGCACGGGATACTAAATAGGTATAGCCTTCGGTTTTGGTTGCTATCTGCTGAATTGTATCTGCATCAGCATTTGGCGGACAAATAAAGACCAATTGAATCCCATATTTTTTAGCACTTTCATCAAATTCAGCGGAATAGGCAACCGGTACATCGGCGACTAACACCGCATCGACACCTGCTTTTTGGCAACGGGCAAAGAAAACATCTGCCGTCGGCACATAAATTAAGTTGGCACACAGTAATAACCCAATCGGTATCGTCGGATATTTTGCTCTTACTTTTGCCAATAGTTCAAAACAAGCATCAGTGCTAAAACCGCCGTCTAATGCTCGTTTATTTGCCGCTTGAATAACGGGTCCGTCTAATAACGGATCGGAAAACGGGAAACCTAATTCTAAGGCATCTGCACCGTTTTCAATCAAGGTTTCAATAATCTCAAAAGAACGATCAAAATCGGGATCACACAAGGTGACAAACGGCACAAACGCCCCTTCGTTTTTCGCTTTTAATTGCGGAAAAAGTGTGTCAAAACGGCTCATTGTGCCCCCCATTTAAAATTTTATCCACTGTGAAAATATCTTTATCGCCCCTGCCTGACAAATTAACGACTAACAACTGCTCTTTGTCAGGGTTTTGTCGAATTAATTTCAGTGCATAAGCCAAGGCGTGCGAAGATTCCAACGCAGGAATAATCCCTTCGTTACGGGCTAATAATTGGAAAGCATCGAGCGCCTCTTGGTCAGTAATTGACACATAATCCGCTCGACCAATCGCATTGAGATGTGCGTGTTGCGGACCAACGGAAGGGAAATCCAACCCTGCCGAAATCGAATAAGATTCTTCAATCTGCCCATCTTTATCTTGCATAATCGGGGATTTCATACCGAAATAGATACCGACAGAACCGTGTTTTAACGGCGCTCCGTGTTCGCCTGTTTCAATGCCTTTGCCTGCGGGTTCCACGCCAATCAGCTTCACGGTTTCTTCGGCAATAAAATCGGTAAACATACCAATCGCATTTGAACCGCCACCCACTGCCGCAATCACAGCATCCGGCAAACGCCCTTCTTTTTCCAAGATTTGACGTTTAGTTTCTTCGCCAATCATCTTCTGAAACTCACGGACAATGGTCGGAAACGGATGTGGTCCTGCGGCTGTTCCAAGCAAATAATGAGTGGTTTCATAGTTTGCCGCCCAATCCCGCATTGCTTCACAACACGCATCTTTTAAGGAACACGAGCCTTTTTCGACCGGAATCACTTCCGTCCCCATTAAACGCATACGAAACACATTCGGCGATTGGCGTTCTACATCTTTCGCCCCCATATACACCACACAAGGCATATCTAACATGGCACAGGCAAGCGCCGTTGCCACACCGTGTTGTCCTGCTCCTGTTTCCGCAATGATGCGGGTTTTGCCCATCCGTTTTGCCAATAAAATTTGTCCTAACACTTGGTTAGTTTTATGTGCACCACCGTGTAGCAAATCTTCCCGCTTTAAATAGAGTTTGGTTTTTGAGCCTTTGGTCAAGTTACGACATAACGTTAATGCCGTCGGACGACCTGCGTAGTTTTTGAGTAAGTCGGTAAATTCTTTTTGAAATTCAGGATCTTGCTGTGCTTCAACAAACGCTTGCTCAAGCTGTTTCAACACCGGCACAAGAATTTCGGGTACATACATTCCGCCGAATTCGCCAAAGTAGGGATTAAGAAGTGTAGTCATATGGCATCCTTTAAAAAAACAGACACGGCACAAGTGTACTACTAAACTAGTGCAAAATCAAAAGCTATTTAAATGACTGTCTTTTTGGTGTCTCTAATTATGGCACACATAAATGTTTTCCATAATCATAGCTTTGATTCGGTTCACACACCGTAAATGTCATCGAAATATTTTCAGTGATGATGCTACCTCCGGGATAATGTACATGCATTACCCCCGTTGCGGTGTTTTCCCCTGAATCCGGAGAATGTCCGACACCAACCCGACAACCGAAAGATTTGTTAACAACACCTTGCGGAATCGGTGGGCGTTTTTCCAAAACCAAATAATAGGTTTCACAAATTGCCGCCGCAGTGATCTTATCATCCTTGCTTTTCTTACGATAAGCGGCTTCGATCATGGTTATCCGTAAATGGCTCTTCGTCGTAAACCTCACACTGGGAATAAATAAAATTTCCTGATCATTTAACGGTCGATCTTTTTTAGGAAACCACTTCCATTCGTTATTGTCCTTGTCAAAAGCATTTTTCGCAGTGCTATTGATGGACACCAAGGCTATCAAAAACCCTAATAGAACGGTTTTTATCTGCATTCGTTTTAACCTCTTTTAGCCACCGGCAACGGTGCAAAGCTTTGTGCCACCGGCATGACTTCAATACGATTAATATTGACATGTGGCGGTTGTTGATTAAGCCACAGCACAATATCGGCAATATCCTCAGGCTTCACATATTGTACGTTTTCGTACACTTTTGCCGCTTTATCATCATCACCTTTAAAACGCACATTAGAGAACTCCGTACCACCGCATAAGCCCGGCTCAACATTGCTGACTCGAATCGCTGTTCCCGCTAAATCCGCTCGCAAGTTCAAACTAAACTGTTTCACAAAGGCTTTGGTACCACCATATACATTACCACCAGGATAAGCATAAGTGCCTGCAATCGATCCTAAATTGATAATATGCCCAACATTGCGTTCAACCATTTCAGGCAAAATCAAGCGAGTGACCGTCACTAAGCCTTTGATATTGGTATCAATCATTTGATACCAGTCGTTTAAATCGGTTTTGTGTGCCGGTTCTAACCCCAACGCTAACCCTGCATTATTCACCAATAAATCGACTTGTTGCCAACCTTCAGGGCGATTGTTCAGTGCTTGTGTGGTCTGCTCAACATCGCTGACATCAAATGCAAGCGGTAAGAAATGCTCACCGAATTCCGCTTTGAGTGCATTCAACCGTTCAATACGTCTGCCTGTGCCGATCACTTTATAGCCTGCTTGAATTAATTTTCGACAAGTCGCCAAACCAAAACCCGATGTTGCACCGGTTACGAGTGCTGTTTTCATCTTTTTCTCCTGTTCTCTTAATACTTTTTAAACTAGATAACACAAGCGGTCTGATTTTGCAAAAAATTTGCAGAATCAGACCGCTTGTTACACTTCATCTATCACAAACTCAAACCAATCAATCACATCTTTTTCATGAATGCCGTTGGGGATTAACACCCCTGCTCTTTTCACTGAATTAGGATCTTGTGAAATCAGCGGATGCCAATCAAACAACGGCTTGCCTTCATAAATCAGTCGATAAGCACAGGTTTTCGGCAACCAACCAAAATCGGGCAAGTTCTTTTTGGTGAGCTTGGTGCAATCTTTTTCAATTTTGAAACGCTCAGCGTAGTTAGTACAACGCCCTGTATTCACATCAAGCAAATTACAGGCAACGGACGTGTAATACAACCGTTCCCGTTTGCCTCTGCCTTGAATATATTTGCGGTAGCAACATTTACCGCAACCGTCGCACAGGGCTTCCCACTCTGCTTCATTCATCTCAAGCAGTGTTTTGGTTTGCCAAAAAAGCGGTGTGATTTGAAGATTTTTTTGCAACATTAGCGAATCACAACCGCTGTGCCGGTCGCAACGACAATAAACATCCCTTTGTCACCGCCCATAGATTGATATTCCATAGACACCCCGACAACTGCATTTGCACCGACTTTTTTCGCTTCTTTCTCTAATTCTTGCAAGGCTTCTTTTCTCGCACTATTTAATTTGCTTTCATAAGCACCTGAACGTCCGCCAATCACGTCAGTGATACTCGCTAAAAAATCACGGATAAAGTTTGCACCTGACACGACTTCACCAAAGACTAAGCCTTTGTACTCAACGATTTGGTGATTTTCAATATTTGGGGTTGTGGTAATAATCATAATTTTCCTATTTTAGTTGTTGTTTAAGAGATTGTAGCGCAATCGCTCTATGGGAGATTTTTTTCTTCTCGACAGTTTCAAGTTCTGCAAAGGTGCAGTTTTTAGGCGGATAGAAAAATAGTGGATCGTAACCAAAACCGTTTGAACCACGTTCCTCGCGTAAAATTTGTCCGTAACATTCGCCTATGGCAATTTTCGGAGTAGGATCGGTCGGGTGCTGTAACATCACAATACAACTGACAAATTTTGCCGTGCGATCTTCATCGGCAACATTTGCCATTTCAGCCAATAATTTTTGGCGATTGGCTTGATCGTTCCCTTCTTCACCTGCATAGCGAGCAGAATAAAGCCCCGGCTCACCGCCCAGTGCTTCAACCGCTAAACCAGAGTCATCAGCGATTGCGGGTAAACCTGTCATTTGTGCGGCATAACGAGCCTTAATCAATGCATTTTCCACAAAGGTTAAGCCTGTTTCTTCCGGGCTTTGAATGCCAAATTCACTTTGGGCAATCACGTCAAAGCCAAATTCGGCTAACACATCAGCCATTTCTTTCACTTTGCCTTGATTGCCTGTGGCAAGGACAATTTTGGTTTTGTTCATTCTATTTTCCTGTTTTTGCAAAATTTTTATCAAATCAGACCGCTTGTCTTAATACAAACTCGGATCACTTTCATTCGGTCGGGTTTTAAAACGACGATGTAGCCACATATATTGGCTCTGAGCTTGCATAATCTCGCTTTCTACCACCTTATTCATCAACGTTGCGGTATCAACGTCATTTTCACACTGACTAAAATCCACCGCAGGGCTGATTTTAACGGTATAGCCTGAAAAATCTTCATTTCGCATTGGGGTGAACGGCACAACGATACTATTTGGGGCGGAACGTAATAACATTCTTGTTCCAGCTGTTGTACACGCCTCTTTCACCGCAAAAAACGGCACAAAGACGCTGTTTTTACGTCCGTAATCGTGATCGGGAGCATACCAGATAGTTTCTCCTGCCCGAAGTACTTTAATCATACCGCGTAAATCTTTGCGATCTAGCATGGCTTTGTTAGAACGTACCCGTCCACGAAATTGAATCCAATCTAACAGCGGATTATCATTCGGGCGATACACGCCGATACCTTGATGATGAAGCCCGACAATTCTTGCCCCCAGTTCAAGGGTTAAAAAATGCACACCGACAAAAATAATCCCCGTGCCTTCAGGCTGATTTTTCAGATGTTCCAACCCTTCTATTTTTGACCATTTCAGAATGCGTTCATCTGACCAAAACCACGCCATCCCTGTTTCAATAATCGCCATGCCGACAGATTCGGCGTTTTTAGCTAAAATTTCATCAATTTGACCAGCGGTATAATCCGGGAAGCAAAGTTCCAAATTCCGTTTGGCAATACGCATACGACGTTTACCAAAACCTAATCGGAGAAACAGTTTGCTTAAGCCTTTACCTATTTTCACTAAAATCGGATAAGGCAGTGCCAAGATCAGTTTAAAAATCCCCAATCCGAGCCATAATCCCCAATATTTCGGGTGCAAAAATGCGCGTTGGAAAGGGGGAAGTTGCTTAATTTCTGTCATCGTCTTTTCGCCTGTTACAAGAGAAGGTGAGATTATAATCAATAACACAATAAAAGTGTTAAGTAGATCAAATTTTTGAGTTTTACTTCATTTTAGGGGTTGATATTTTGGAGTGAAAAGCATAATTTGAAGTCAAGATTAATTCGACCGGAATTGGTCCATAACAAAAAGAGGAAAATGCTATGACAATCAATATTTCAAGCAAACAAATGGAAGTTACACCTGCAATTCGTGCTCACATTGAAGAACGCTTGGCAAAACTAAATAAATGGCAAACCCAATTAATTAACCCGCATTTTATGATCCATAAACAACCGAATACTTATCAAGTGGAGGCATCTATCGGTACCCCTGTAGGAGATTTATTTGCGAAAGCGGAGGACGCGGATCTTTACAAGGCAATTAACGAAGTCGAAACAAAATTGGAAACGCAGTTAAATAAACAAAAACATAAAGGAGAAGCCCGCAGAGCGGATGAAAGTATCAAAAAGCTCAATGAAAATAACTAATTCAGTCTATTGATACACAAGCCAAGCAACATGCTTGGCTTTTTTGTTATTCGTCACCTAAAAACAGAGGCCCTAATCTTCCTTTCGGAATGGCAAAATGCTCAGGATAGCTGACATCCACCAAATACAATCCTTCCGCTTTGGCGGTTGCCGCCGCCAAGGTGCGGTCTTTCTGTTCAAGCAGCCATTTCATCCATTCGATCGGTTGTCTGCCCTGCCCGATGTCAATCAAACTGCCGACAATATTACGCACCATATGATGAACAAAGGCATTTGCCTGAATATCAACGACAACATAATCCTGATAACGCGTTACCGTCAAATGATGCACATTGCGCCACGGTGTATGGGATTGGCATTGTGCGGCGCGAAAACTGCTGAAATCGTTTTCACCCAACAAGTACTGCCCAGCAAGATGCATTTTTTCATGGTCCAATTCATGATAATAATGCGATACACCGTAAGGCAAAATGGCGGGACGCAATTTATGGTTATAAATGATATAACGATAACGGCGCGCCGTTGCACTGAAACGGGCATGGAAATCGTCACTGACATTCACCGCCCACTTGACCGCAATATCCGCCGGCAAATGGGTATTTGTCCCGAAACACCAACTTTGTAGCGGGCGGTTCGTCTCCGTTTCAAAATGCACGACCTGCCCGGTCGCGTGTACGCCTGCATCTGTTCTACCGGCACACAGCACTTCAACGGGTGTATTGGCGATAACGGAAAGCGCCTCTTCCAACTTTTGTTGAACGGAATCGACGTTCTGTTGACGTTGCCAACCGAAATAACGGCTTCCGTCATATTCAATGCCCAGTGCGATTTTCATTATTTGTGAATGAGAGATAAAAATTCTTTACGCGTATCACGATCTTGTAAAAACACACCACCAAATGCCGAGGTAATGGTTTTACTGTTTGTGTCTTTCACACCGCGGCATTTAACGCAGAAATGGGTTGCTTTGACATACACCGCGACATCATCCGTTTCCAAAATGGTTTGAAACGCCGTCAGAATTTGTTCCGTAAACCGTTCTTGAACCTGAGGACGTTGAGCGAAAAACTGCACGACGCGATTAATTTTAGACAAGCCGATCACCCAGTCTTTCGGATAGTAAGCCACGGCAACCGTACCGTCAATCGTCACAAAATGGTGTTCACACGTGCTGGTTAACGTGATCTCGTCTACCAACACCATTTCGCTGACTTTCATCCGATTCTTAATTTTAGTGATTTTCGGAAACGTCTCATAATCCAAACCGCTGAAAATTTCATCCACATACATTTTTGCCAGACGCTGAGGTGTTTCTTCCAAGCTGTCATCACGTAAATCCAACCCTAACAGCTCTAATACCGAACGCATATGCTGTTGGATCTCTGCGCGACGAACGTCTTTATCTTTACGATGTGCCACGGTTGGCGTTTCGATACCCTTTAACAAGAGTGCGTCTCTTACGCTTCGGGCTTCCGGGGAAATATTACTCATGGGGGTTCCTTTAAAATTTTAGGCGAAAGATTCTATCAAATTACCCTAAAAATACAACGAACCAAGCCAAAATCGTGTAAAATCATGTGGCTTTCAGCAAAAAAGAAGAATCATATGAATTATTACCACTTTAATCACAAGCTTGTTTCCGACGAACAACAGTCGTTTGTACAACAATTATTGGATTGCAAAACATTCAACGGATCCGACCGCTTGTTGGGCTGCGCAAAAGGCAGAGGGACCACATGGTTTCTCAATACCCAAGCGGAATTCAGTGTAAACAGCGTATTGCGTCATTATTATCGTGGCGGATTGTTCGGAAAATTCGTCAAAGACCGCTATTGGTTTAACGGTAATGAAAATACCCGTGCAATGAAAGAGTTTGCCTTATTACAACAACTACACCGTTGGAATTTGCCCGTTCCCCGCCCGATTGCAGTGAAAATCACACGGCAATGCTGCGTTTATCAAGCGGATATTTTGTTGGAAAAAATTGACGAGACGCAAGATCTCAGCCAATACTTACAAACACAATCCCTAACCGGCGAGCAATATCAACAAATCGGCGCCCTCATTCGGCAGTTACACGATCATCACGTTCATCATTCCGACCTCAACATTCACAATATCTTGCTCGATCAACAAGGCAAATTTTGGTTAATCGATTTTGATAAATGCCGAATTCAGCAAGGCGACGGCTGGAAGCAGGCGAATTTAGACCGCCTGCTGCGTTCGTTCCATAAAGAACGACAACGCCTTTCCATTCATTTTGAAGTGCAAGACTGGAAACACTTAATAGCCGGTTATTTGCAAAAAACCGATACGAACTGACCGCTTGTATCATAAAAAATGCGACCGTTCGGTCGCATTGTAACGTTATTTCGAATAAGTGACTTTCCCGGAAGTATTTATACCTATTTTCTTATGTTGAATCAGTAATTGAATAATCCCTTCTGCATTATCTATCTTTAAATGTGAGCTAATTGCATTCGATAATTTCACTTTATTACTCGGTTTATTTTTCCATTTATTCATAAAACCCAGTATTTTCTTTAATTTTTCATTATCTTCTTTAACTAATACAGTTTGATTCTTCTCCTCGGTTTTAAACGGTGCATACTCTATTTTCGAATCATTTTCTCTTAAAATATTATCCTGTTTTAATAATTGAATAATCGATTTTGTCTCTTCATTATCCAATACCACATAACGTCCCTTTGCACTATTTACAATTACATTTTTCAACGCCGTTGATGTTTTTGCCTTAGAGATAAGCACACGCTCTTTAATAAGAGAAAAAAACTCATTAAACGTTATTAATTTATAATTACCTTTCTCCGACAACTCTGTTAATACGCCTTTACCCAATAGTTTTTGGAGAATGTTGTCCAATATTCTATTTACCACAGATTGGCTAAAATCGGAAAGTTCATCTCTTAAAATATGTTGAGTAATAAAACTATTCAAATACAAATTATCGACCTTTCCACCATCTTCAGAAAAAACGATCCACTTTCCGACTTTATTGGCAAAGGCTAACAATGTATTTTCATTCGGCTCTTCTAATAACTTTGGTTCTTGTTCTTGTTCAGGTTCAGCTTTAACGACACTGAGTAATGCCTGATTCCCCGTTTCCGATTTATTTTCTTCCGATAATTGCTCTAATCTTACAATACTCTGACAGAGTTGATTTTCAGAGATATGATCAATAACGACATCAAATCCACCGTCTCGCGATAAAATACAAATTTCTGCGTGATGATCTTTTTCCGTGATTTTTCCCAAATAATAAGTCAAATAAAAATCCAGTGCATTTCTTCCAATTTTGGCGATTCGAATAAAATGAACATTTTTACCGAAACGACATAATGCTTCACAAAATTCTACCGGTAACGTTTTTTGCTGGAGCTTACCGAGAAACAACCAAATATGGCAGTGGTCATCCAATGAATTAAAATGGGCAGGTTCAGGCTGGACATTTTCAAAATCAATTAAAATATGTTTCATGTGTTATTCTCTTTTTATTATTAATATATTCGGCAAATAACAAATAAAAGAACCGAATATACTTATATTTAACTCATAGATATTCACTAATGAGTTAATGCGTCTCCTAAAATAACACCCTAATGAGTGGTAACATGCTCTCTTATTAGGGTGTTTTTAATATGATATCCTTAGATTGCAAAATATTTGCGCAAAGTCACCGCTTGTAGATTATTTAATAACTTCTACACCCCCCATATACGGTTTCAACACTTCAGGTACGGTAATTGAGCCATCTGCATTTTGGTAGTTTTCAAGTACGGCAACAAGCGTGCGTCCGACCGCTAAACCTGAACCGTTTAAGGTGTGTACTAAGCGAGTTTTCTTATCCCCTTTCGCTTTGCAACGTGCTTGCATACGGCGAGCTTGGAAATCCCACATATTTGAGCAAGATGAAATCTCACGGTAGGTGTTTTGTGCCGGTAGCCACACTTCTAAATCGTAGGTTTTGCTGGAACCAAAGCCCATATCACCGGAGCAAAGTAACATTTTACGGTATGGAAGATTGAGCAACTGCAATACTTTTTCTGCGTGTCCGGTTAATTCTTCAAGGGCTTCCATGGATTTTTCAGGGGCAACGATTTGTACCATTTCCACTTTGTCGAACTGGTGCATACGAATTAAACCGCGTGTATCACGACCGTAAGAGCCTGCTTCTGAGCGGAAGCACGGGGTGTGAGCGGTCAGTTTCAGTGGTAAACTTTCTTCGTCTAAGATCTCATCACGCACAAGATTAGTGACCGGCACTTCAGCCGTTGGGATTAAAGCGTACGGTTTTTGTACCGCATTTGGATCTTGTCCTTCTAACGGTTGAGTATGGAACAGATCTTCGCCGAATTTTGGTAATTGCCCTGTGCCGTAAAGGGTATCGTGGTTGACAAGATAAGGCACATAGGTTTCTACATAGCCGTGTTGTTCTGTGTGTAAATCCAACATAAATTGAGATAAAGCACGGTGTAAACGTGCAATACCGCTTTTCATTACGACGAAACGGCTTCCCGTTAATTTAACACCCGCAGGAAAATCCAAACCGCCTAAGCCTTCGCCAAGGGTAACGTGATCTTTGATGTCAAAATCAAATTGACGTGGCGTACCCCAGCGAGATACTTCAAGGTTTTCGCTGTCGTCTTTACCCACAGGCACTTCATCGGCAGGTAAGTTAGGAATGTTTAATAACAGTTCACGAATTTCCGCTTGGACTTTATCTAATTCCACTTTTGCTGCATCTAATTCACTACCCATCGTATCTACTTCTGCCAGTAACGCAGAAATATCTTCGCCACGTGCTTTTGCTGCGCCGATACTTTTAGAACGGGCATTGCGTTCCGCTTGAAGATTTTCCGCTTTGACTTGCAATGCTTTGCGTTGTTCTTCAAGGCCGGTAACACGAGCAACATCAAGGTTGAAGTTACGTTTGAGTTTTAAAATTTGTGCGACTTCATCAAGATTCGTACGCAGCAGGTTTTGGTCGATCATTTTAGTATCCTTTCTTTTTACAAAATATTGGTTAAATCTTACCGCTTGTAACGGTTTTAGCCTCGATTCGCATTCTTCATAATGCGCTGTTTCGCCACTTGCCATTCGCGGTCTTTAATGTCTTCACGTTTATCGTGCAGTTTTTTCCCTTTTGCCAAGCCGATTTTGATTTTCGCCCACGCATTTTTCCAATAAAGAGAGAGGGCAACGACGGTAAATCCGTCACGACTGACTTTACCGTAGAGAGAATCTAATTCACGCTTATTTAACAATAACTTACGCGTGCGGGTCGGATCGCATACGATATGGGTTGAAGCGACATTTAACGGCGTAATCGTACCGCCGAATAAAAAGGCTTCACCGTTGCGAAAGGTAACATAACTGTCGCCGATGTTCGCCTTACCCGCTCGTAGGGATTTCACTTCCCAGCCTTGTAATTCTAAGCCTGCTTCAATTTCTTCTTCGATAAAATACTCGTGTCTGGCTCGTTTATTTAAGGCGATCGTATTGGACGCTACTTTTGGTTTTTTACTCATTGTGTTGTTCTTTTAAGAAAAAATTGGCGGGAATTGTACCTTAAATGGAAAGAAGTTTGAATGACAAGCGGTCGGTTCCGCCGAATAATTTGCAAAAAATCCGGCAAAAACGACCGCTTGTAAGAAAACGGAAAGCATACTTTTCCGTTTAAACAAAAAACCCCACAAGCTTGGCTTATGAGGTTTTTCTCTACTGCATTCAGATAAAGGGATTAACCCATACCGTATTTTTTCAGTTTTTTGCGTAACGTGCCACGGTTGATGCCTAACATCGTTGCTGCACGGGTTTGGTTACCGCGGGTATATTGCATCACCATGTCTAACATCGGATGCTCAATTTCAGATAACACCAACTCGTACAATTCTGTTGGATCTTCACCATGTAACTGAGATAAATAATTCTTTAATGCTTGTTTTACATTGTCACGAAGTGGTTTGTTCACTTGTTGAGCTTGAGCGTTAAGCATCGCTACTGTTAATGGGTTTTGTGTAGATTGCTGTTCTAACATGTCCTTTATCCGGCTTATTAAGATTCCTGATGAATCGATTTCACAAAATCTCTCAATGCACTGAGCTGCTCCGTGGTGGAATCCAGCGCATTAAAAGTACGTCTAAAATTTGAATTTGGTTTAAATTGCTCGACATACCAACCAACATGCTTGCGGGCAATTCGATAGCCTTTCTCTTCCCCGTAGAATCGGTGGAGATCTTCAATGTGCCTAAGCATGATGCGGCATTTTTCATCAAGCGATGAAGTCGAAACGAGAAGTCCTTTCTCTAAGAAATATCCTATTTCCGAAAATAACCAAGGGCGACCTAAGCAGCCCCGCCCAATCATCACTGCATCAGCCCGTGTATAGTCAAGTACCTGTTTTGCTTTTTCGGCGGAGGTAATGTCACCGTTTGCAATAATCGGTAACGATACCGCTTCCTTTACCGCTTTGATGCTGTCATATTCGGCTTCGCCTTCAAATAAGCAACTTCTGGTACGACCATGAATGGTTAATGCAGAAATACCCGCTTGCTCCGCTATTCGGGCGATGTCAAGGCAATTTCGGTTTTCAGGATCCCAACCCGTTCTAATTTTTAGTGTCACTGGTACATCAACGGCATTCACCACGGCATCCAAAATGCGAGCGACCAAATCCGGTTCACGTAGCAGGGCGGAACCTGCCATTTTTTTGTTTACCTTCTTCGCCGGGCAGCCCATATTGATATCAATAATGTCTGCACCGTACTCGACATTGACTTTTGCCGCCATCGCCATTTCCGTAGGATCAGATCCCGCAATTTGCACGGCATTGATACCGATTTCATCATGATGCGCCAAGCGCAATTTTGATTTTTCGGTATGCCATACCTCTGGGTTCGTGGACATCATCTCCGAAAAAGTCAAACCTGCACCAAGCTGACTGCATAATCGTCGAAAAGGCTGGTCGGTAATACCCGCCATCGGAGCAAGGAAAATACGGTTTTGAATGTCATATTGTCCTATACGCATTAATTCGTCCGTTTGGTTAAATTTAAAACAATTTTTACGAGAGTGATTTCCAAATAAAAAGTACGGCTGAAAACCGTACTTTATTGCCGTCCCATGGTCAGTTATTCATCAAAGAACTCCTGACGAAGGAGGCGTATCATACGCATTTTTTTCGGCTTTTGGAAGCCTATTTATTCAGCAATTTTGATAAAGTTCAAAAATTATCAAATTATCGCCTTTTCTTACAACAAGGAAGAGCGATTTTTATTCAAAATATGCCCGATCAGGTTGACTACGCTGGATTCCACTTGTTCACCCAATCTTTGCGATAGCTTTTTCTTTTGATGATATTTGACTTCTACCACGTCTTTGTCTTTAACGGCTTGTAGAATTAAATCGTCACTGGTTGAAATCGCATCAACCAAATTTAACGCCAACGCCTGTTGACCGAACCAATGTTCGCCCGTGGCAATTTTGTCAATCTCCAACTGCGGTCGGTGTTCCGCAACAAACTGTTTGAACAAGGTATGCGTTTCTTCCAATTCTTGTTGGAATTTTTGTTTACCTTTTTCGGTATTTTCACCGACCAACGTGACGGTACGTTTGTATTCTCCCGCCGTCATGACGTCCACATCAATATCATGCTTTTTCAGCAAACGGTGGATGTTCGGCACTTGCGCCACCACACCGACGGAGCCGATCACCGCAAACGGTGCCGAAACAATGCGGTTCGCCACGCACGCCATCATGTATCCGCCGCTTGCCGCCACTTTATCGACGGCAACCGTCAGCGGAATCCGAGCATTCTTTAATCGTTGCAGTTGGGAAGCGGCAAGCCCGTAACCGTGTACCACGCCGCCCGGGCTTTCCAATTTCAGCAACACATCGTCCTTTTCCGGGTCGGCAAGGGTCAAAATCGCATCAATTTCTTTGCGTAATGCGCTAACACCGTGAGCCTGTATGTCGCCGTGGAAATCGATGACGAATAAACGAGGCTTACTCTTTTCCGCAGCAGATTCACCACCTTCTTTCAAGCGTTTTTTCTCGGCTTTCGCTTTTTCTTTTTCCGCTTTCTTTTCCAGTTTTTCCTGATGTTTTTGCTCCGCTTCGCTCAGAAAAAAACCGGCAAGCGCTTTATGCTGATCACGATATTTTTCGGTCAAATTGGTGATTTCAATTGCACCTTTTTCCGGTTGTTTACGACTGTCTAAAATGAGCATCACGACAACAGCGATAATGCCGAAGACCGTCAGTAATTCCAATAAAAAAATCCCGTAATTCAGTAAGACTTCTTTCCACATATACATTTCCTCTTTTATTTTTGTTTATACAAGCGGTCACTTTTTTGCAACATTTTGCAAAGATCAGACCGCTTGTATTAATAGCCCGTTTCGATCGGTAATTCGGCTCTCACCCAGCCTTCAAATCCGCCCTTTACGCTATATACCCGTTCATAACCTTGCTCGACCAAAAATTGCGCAGTGCCGCGGCTGCTGACACCGTGATAACAACTGACAATAATCGGTTGATCAAAATCATATTCGTCCTGAAAAACGCCGTAGCTGTGATTCGTCAAGTGAAACGCGCCTTGAGGGCGGCTGTAGCTAAATCGAATCGCATCCCGAATATCCACCAACACGGCATCTTCGCTTTGCATCATGTCCCACGCTTGTTGCGGGGTTATTTCAATGAATGTTTCTTCCATTTTGAGTCCGAATGAATTTCGAAAGGCGCGAATATAGCACTAAATTATGAATTGTACATCGATTCCGCTCAGAATTTATATTGAAATATCGATTCAATCCTATATAATAAGAACAATTCTCAAATGCGTGCATATTATCTTTTGCACGCATTTTTATTCCGATTTGTCTTATTTAGGGGAGCATGCTATGGCGCAACTTTTTGACTTTTTACAACGTTATATTGATTACATTATTCTCGGTTTATTGGCCTTGATGAGCGTCGTTTTGTTCGCTAAAGTTATTGAACGGGTACTGTTTTATAAAAAAGTCGATGTGAATAATTACGACACGTTGCAAGAGTTGGAAATTGATCTCACCCATAATCTCACTACTATTTCAACCATCGGTTCTAACGCTCCTTATATCGGCTTATTAGGTACCGTAATCGGGATTTTGTTAACCTTTTACCAACTCGGCAATTCGGGTGGTGAAATTGATGCGGCCTCCATCATGGTGCATTTATCGCTGGCGCTGAAAGCAACCGCCGTCGGTATATTGGTCGCCATTCCGGCAATGATGTTTTACAACGGATTCGGGCGTAAAGTAGAAGAAAATAAACTGAAATGGCAAGCCAATGCCGCCCGCCGAAACGCCTAAGCGGTCTGTGTCGACAACCTATTTATCGATTCGGAGAAATTGCCATGAAGAAATTTGACGAAATCAACATTATCCCCTTCATTGATATTATGTTGGTCCTTTTAGCCATTGTCCTCGTCACAGCATCATTCATTTCGCAAGGAAAAATTCCGGTCAATGTACCGAAAGCCTCGACGACTCAAGCGATGAAAGCCGATGAGTTGGCGAAACTACTGACACTTACCGAAAATAACGAATTTTTCTATAACGATAAGCCCATCACGAAAGAGGCGCTGAATACGGAAATTGCCACTTGGGATAAAACCCAAAAGGTGACGCTAAAAGTGGATGCGGCGGTGACATTTGAAAAATTTGTCGAACTGACCGATTTACTTGCGACCAATAATATTAAAAATGTCGCGATCGTAACGAAAAAAGAGAACGCCAAATAGGATGGGTCAATGAAAAAACGTTACTCCCGTATCGGCTTGGTTAGTTCGCTTGTTTTACACGGTACTGCATTTGCGGCGATCTTCGGTATGGTTTATACCTCAACGCCGCAGCCGCCGACGGAAGAAGTTACCAGCCTTTCTATGGAAATGCTTGCCGCCCGTTTGGAACAGGAGCAAGTTGCCGTTGCCGCCGAAGAACCTGTTCAAGAAGAGGTTAAAGAGCCTGAGCCGGTAAAAAAACCTGAGCCTGTTCCGGAAGCCGAACCAATTCCGGAACCAAAACCGGAGCCGCCTAAACCGAAAGAGAAGCCGAAAGAAAAACCAAAGGAAAAACCGAAAGAAAAGCCTAAAGAGAAACCAAAGGAAAAACCGAAAGAGAAACCAAAGGAAAAACCGAAAGAGAAACCGCCGGTGAAAGCGCTGGAAAAAGGTCCTGAGGCAAAACAAGGCGTTGTCGCCAAAGCAATCCCGAATGCCGTACAGGGCACAAAAAATCAAGAAGGAGTGGCTAACGGCTCTCCGAAAGGCAGCGGGACGCTAAACAGCGGTTCGGCAAGCGGCGGAGAAATCAATGCCTACAAAGCCCAATTGCAGCGCATGTTGCAACAACGCGCCAACAATGCTTATCCGCAGCGTGAAAAAATGATGCGCAAAACCGGTGTGGTGACGTTATCGTTCCGACTTTCTCCTTCCGGACAAGTCACGAGCGTGCAAGTGGTTAACTCATCGGGCAACGGCAACTTGGATGCCGCCGCAACGAAAGCAGCGCAAAGCACCAAAATGAATTCGCCACCGCCGCCGGGATTCCCGACCTCCTTAACGGTGCCGGTCAAATTCTCGATTCAATAAACGCAAAGCCCTTAGTTTTCAGCTAAGGGCTTTTCTTTTTAACTAAATATTTTGTCTCGGTACGGCATTTGGATAACCGAATTGCCGCCAAGCCTCGTAAACCACTACCGCTACGGCATTGGATAAATTCATGCTACGGCTGTCTTTACACATCGGTATGCGGATTTTTTGCGACATCGGTAGCGTATCCAAAATGGCGCCGGGAATCCCACGGCTTTCCGGCCCGAACATCAGAAAATCCCCCCGCTCATACTGTACGTCGCTATGGTTCGGCTCCCCTTTCGTCGTCAAGGCAAACAGACGTTTCGGTTTTGCTCTTTCTAAGAAATCATCAAAATTTTTATATTTCCGAATATCCACGAACTCATGATAATCCAAGCCCGAACGGCGTAATTTTTTATCGTCCCAAGCAAAGCCGAGGGGTTCGATCATATGCAAACGGAAACCACAATTGGCGCAAAGGCGGATAATATTCCCACTGTTTTGCGGGATTTCAGGTTCATATAACACAATATCTAACATAATCATCCTAGCGAAATCATTTTGCTTAAATTATGAAGTGAAATCCGCTTTAACGCAATGCAGACAATCCGTTATGCGTAACAAGCGGTCTGATCTGCGCCGTTTTTTGCAAAATAATGCCGACAACCGACCGCTTGTTACGAAAACTTAACCCGAACGAGAATACTACGGCTTCGGCCCTTTTCATCCGCCACGGAAAGTTGGTATTGACCACTGCTTTGGGGTTGCCATAATAATGGTTGATTCGGACTGCTGTCGCCTAAATAGCGGTTGTTCACAAACCAATACAAGGTGCTGACTTCCCCTGTCGTACTTGCCGTCAATGGGATCTTATCGTGACCGCCGCGGGTGAGAATATATTCTCGTTGCTTTTGAGGCGAGGTGATATTTAAGTGGTTATCCGTCAGTAATTGCAGGCTTTGATTATGCTGTAAATACGGGCACTGCGGATTAATAATCGGCTTGCGTTTCACTATGCCCGCTTGAGCAAATATTTTTTCAAATTCACTACTCCATATCTCATAGATCTTTTGTTCGCTTTTATCGGCTTGAAACGGCGGACAAGCCAATAAGTCGGTTCCGCGTTCCACTTGAAACGCTTGGTGAATTTGGCTAACTTTAATCGGTGATTTACCGGGAATAAATAATGTATTCATACTCTGTGTGCAATATTGATTCGGCAAATTACCGTCCGCCGCGCATACTTCCAGCGTTTTTAAATTCAAATCTTTATCACGGCGGATATCCGACATCGTCGGATAGCGCGCGATAATGTTATCGGCTAACTGTAAAAACAATGGTGTTGCCAACTCTCGCCCGATAAAGTGCGGGTTCGTTTTATTATTAAAATTTCCAAACCACACGACTAAAGTGAAATCACCGAAATAACCGACCGTCCAAGCATCACGCAAACCGTTGGAGGTGCCGGTTTTCCAATAAATCGGCAAAGAGGCGATAACGGATTTATTCTGTATATCCGTTCTCGGCGTCTTACTCAAGATATCGCTAACCATGACGGCACTTTCCCGACTGAACAACAGTTTCGCCAATGACGGCGGGCTGTTTTTCAGCCATCGTAACCGTTGCCACATGCCTTGATTCGCCAAAGCGGCATACAACTCCGCCAATTGTTGCGCCGTGAGTTCCGCACCGCCCAATACGAGCGATAGACCGTAGTGTGATTTGGCTTTCGGCAACGGCATATCCGCCTGTTGCAACAAATCGTAAAGGTCAAACGAGGTCAATTTGCTCGCCATGTCGATTGCCGGGATATTACGACTTTGAATTAAGGCATGTTCAAGGGTAACCGGGCCTAAAAAGTTACCTTCATAGTTTTCCGGCGTATAGTCATTGAATGAGGTCGGTAAGTCTTTCAATACGGTTTTCGGATGCGCTAATCCCTGATCAAACGCCAATGCATAAATAAATGGCTTTAGCGTCGAACCGTAAGAACGCTTCACTGCCGTACCGTTAATCTGCCCTGACATCTGCGGGTTCAAATAATCTCCCGAGCCGATTAGCGCTTTCACTTCCATATTGCGATGATTGAGCAGTAACACCGCTGCATTATTTACCCCTTTTCGGCTTTGCTGAGCCAAATAACGCTGTGTGATACGTTCGATTAAACCTTGCAATTGAGTATTTAGCGTCGTATGAAGCTGCGTTTCACTCGGGTACTGCTGCAATAGCTGATCGGTTAAATGCGGAGCGATAAACGGCAGTTTTTCTAACGGGCGTAACGGATAATTGAGTTGAAAATCACTCTGCCATTGACGATCTGTCGGGTGCGCCGTCAACCAACGTTGATAAAGCTGATTGCGCGCCTGCCATAATGCCGGGTTAAGCTGGTGATTATGTTGACGAATGTAAGCGGTCGGATTCTTGGGCAAAATTGCCAACGTCATCGCTTCGGCTAAATTCAGTCGTGAATTGGCTTTATTAAAATAAATCAAACTCGCCGTGCCGGCACCTTCGATATTGCGTCCATACGGAGCAAAATTGAAATAGGCTTCCAAAATCTCGGCTTTGGAATATTGCAATTCTAATTGTATCGCTCTGACTATTTGCTCGATCTTTCCCGTTAAAGTACGGCTGTCAATCCGCCATAAAATACGGGCCAGTTGCATGGTTAACGTTGAGCCGCCTTGCGGAGAATTCCCCAATAAATAGGTCTGTACGGCACCACGCGCTAAGCCGTACGGGTTTACGCCCAAGTGCCAATAAAACCATTGATCCTCTTGAAACAAGACGGCATTGACTAAATACGGAGAAATCTCGCTGAGCGGTGTCCATAAACGGTAGCGCTGATCATCCGCAGTGGTTAACCGGATTAGCTGATCTTGTTCGTCATAAACCGCCGTTGAGTAATCGAACCGCGCTTTTAACGGCGGATGAGGCAACAGGCGCACTATGACTGCAAAACAGAAGCCGCATAACAGGGCGTAGCCTATTCGACGAAACGCTTTTTTAAACCGAACGGATTGCATCATCATATTTGCAAAAAACTAAGCGAAACCGACCGCTTGTTGATCTGCCCCCCAAAAGTTGGACAGGTTACTCACGTAAATATTGAGCTCGGTATTGTGCCGGGCTCAATCCTTTTAAGTCGGGTTTAATTCGTTTTTGGTTGTAATACACCAAATATTCTTCAATTTCTG
>NZ_JBGYBX010000035.1:0-2525 GCF_041817755.1 Glaesserella sp.
AAAAGCATACAAATAAATAGAAGCCAATAAACACTTCGTTTGAGGAACTCAGGCCTGTCTATTAATTTTTGAATTACTTTATATATTTTACTCTCTCCTCTACAAGATGACGTATCCAAAAAGCGCCTCATTTGACATTGAATCGTACTTCAAAAATTTAACACTCTCATAATAACAAATGCCTACAAATAGCGCTACCCCTCTTCTTAAATACAACAAGAATCGTTCCAAATAAGGAGCGATTCTCATTTTAAAATACATCCAAGTTCAGCAGGCTGACATTCGTTAGTCATTTTGAAGTGAGTATAAATCGAAAAAGCCTTTAATTCGAGGATTTTTTTATTCAATTATTTTATTTCGAGGGACCAACGAAAAGAAACGACGATTTGCTTTTACTAAAACATCTGACAACAAATGCCTAAGAAACGAATCTAATTTTGGCCCTCCTTTTTTGTTTGCGTATAAACTAATGTTTGACGAAAGTTTATTACGCCATCGTCACTTATATTATAATCTTTTATGACCTATAAATACAAATTAAAATTTTAAGCAATCTTACGTTTTAATTTGCATTTTACTAAAAATATGTTACTGAATATTATTATAAATATCACTAACAATGGACGAAAACCTAGATAAGATTAAAATTAAGTTAGAATTCATCTCTTTTTAAATAGCGATATATTTTTAAATTTAGTTAAAAATTAAGCAACATTAAGATACGATATTGTTTAATTAAACGACTACTGACGATTAAATTTAAACATTTGTTTATTTTATTATTTTCTAAACACAGACTTACCGTCTAAATAGGTTTCAAGCAGACCTAAATCTTGGTCAAGTATCAAGAAATCAGCAGGATGCCCTTTCTTGATTTGTCCACAGCGATCATCAATGCCTACACTCTTAGCCGGAACAATGCTTGCCATGTTAATCGCTTCTTCTGGCGTCGCAATTCCCCAAGCAACAACGTTTTGAACCGCGGTAATCATTTCCAATACGCTACCGGCTAAGTTACCGTCTGATTTCAACCGTGCTGCACCGTCTTTAATCGTAACTTCGAATTCCCCTAACATGGAGTCTCCCTCGCCAATTCCACCACCGCGCATACAATCCGTCACAAACATCGTTTTGTCACGGCCATGCGCATCCATTACAATACCCGCTGATACCGGATGAACATGATGGCCATCACAAATTAATTCTGAAAAGGCATCTTTCAGACTCATTGCAGCACCTACCACACCCGGTTCACGGTGGTGAAGTCCACGCATACCGTTAAATGTATGAACAAAGATGTTTGCGCCCTGATCAACCGCCGCTTTACATTGCTCATAGGTCGCATCCGTATGGGCGATTGCAACGTTAATGGCATTCTTAGTCGCATAATCGATAAATGGTAATGCCCCTTCTCGTTCTGGTGCAATAGCAATTTTACGAACTGATCCATTTGCTAATTCTTGCCATTTTTTCAAGGTCGTAATGGACGGATCGTTCATATATTTAGGGTTTTGTGCTCCTTTATATTTCTCATTAAAGAAAGGTCCCTCAAGGAAAATACCTTGTATTTTTGCACCTTTAATTTTATCGACGTTCTCCCCAATCGTCTGACAGACCGCATCCAAATCTTCTGTTGGAGCGGTTAGCGTTGTAGGCAAATAAGATGTTACGCCACAAGATAAAATACCTTCGGAAATAATATTTAAACCTTCAACATTATTATCCATGACATCATGGCCGTTATAACCATGAATATGTGTGTCTACAAATCCGGGTGCTACCTGCTTGCCACTGTAGTCCAAGATTTCACCTTCCGGCTTCTCCGTTTGAAATCCTCCAAACTTCCCATCTTCGATCGCTAGATATCCGGGACCTTTAACACCATTTGCGCAATAAAAAAGCTCTGCATATACATACTTTTTCACATGATTCGCCTCTTTTTCTTTTTATGTACTTTCATTTTATACTAAAAACGGATATGAAAAAAGCAGATTAGGAAAGATAACCTAATCTGCTTCAGAAAGTACTATAGAATTGTATCGCCTTCACCAAAGCTTGAACGTCCTGCTTCGATGATTGCTTGATTGGAGCTGTCTCCGTTATAGATAGAGTTTTTAACTAAAACGTAATCACATTTACGGATAGATGCTAAATCATTTCCACCTGCGTATGAGATGGAAGATTGCAAGTCTTGTCGCATTTCCGTCAATGTATCGCTTAGTTTACCTCTGTAAGGCGTTAAAATTTTCTTGCCTTCGACGTTTTTACGCTCGCCTTTTTGATACTCAGACGCGCTACCGAAGTATTCTTTATATTTTTGACCGTTAATTTCTTTAATTCCACCTGGTGATTCGTCGTGTCCAGCGAATAATGATCCGATCATTACCATAGATGCTCCGAAACGTACACATTTCGCAATATCACCGTTTGTACGAACGCCGCCGTCCGCAATCAACGTTTTGCGTTCTGCTTTTGAACACCAGCTAACTGCTGCCAATTGCCAACCACCTGTACCGAAACCAGTT
>NZ_JBGYBX010000036.1:0-48202 GCF_041817755.1 Glaesserella sp.
ACCGTCTTTGATCTCATACGCTAAATTATCACGAATAATAATTTCAGAACTGTGCTTTGGTTTCTTTAATTTTTTCTCTGAAATCAAGCGTGTTTTTTCCGCTTGAATACGTTTCAGTAATTCACTGGCGGGCTCATCCGTTGGAAGTTGCTCTGTTAGTTTGCCCTGAATTGCAGCTTGTAAAATAGATTTTTTAAGTTGTTCAGGGAAATTTTTATTTAATGCAGTAAGTTGTTGTTCCTTTTGATCATATTGTTCGATAAATGGCAATAGCTCTTCAATTTTTGCAACAATGCGGTGTTGTTCGTTTAATGGGGGAAGTGGAATTATTGTATTTCCAAACTCTGTCCCTGATATTTCTTTAAATGTTGTTCCTGATGCTCGGCTTTGAATTTCAGGTGTTAATTGGATTAAACAATAATAAATATAGTCAACTAAACTTTTCACATATAAATCAATAGATTTAAAACCTTGATTTGTACAAAGTGTATTTTCTGTTATAGCAATATAACCAATAGGAGCTCTACTAGAATAAATAATAGAATTAGTGGACAATAATCTTGTTGATGATGAAGACAATCCTTTTTCTGTAATATTTCTATTACCCGATTTTATATATTTTCCTATAACATATTTCATATCTGCTGGGGTAACCCAAGGAATAGTACCGTTTTGCCAATTATCAATATCGGTGGTTTTAGGTGTACCACCGCCAATAATTTCACCTAATTCACCAAGCTTCACCCAAACCCAACTCTCAGGAATATCAAACGGTGGCTCGATCTTCGAATAAGGGGCTTTATCGGCAGATTTTTTGCTTTTTTTGATTTTTCCTTCTGCGATCAAGCGGTCTTTTTCTGCCTGAATTTTGCAGAGTAATTCACTGGCAGGTTCATCATTAGGATCTTGTGGTACAAGTTTTCCAGAAATGGCTAATTGTAAAATAGCATTTTTTAATTGTTGGGCTTTCATTTTTTATTTTTTACCTGTTTGCTTAATTGCTCAATAGCAATTAAATCTTCTTCATCTGCTTGTTTCGCTAACATTTCACGCCGTTTTTGTTTAAAAACAGTATATTGTTGATCCGTAAAATCGATCATTTGCTGACGTGAACGAGAGCCACTCCCTGATAAAACTGTAAATCCATTATCTTCAATAATACTGTCGATACGATTTCTCCAAAAACTCAGCGTTAAATCTTGACGATTTTTAGCTCTTAATTCTGCACTTTCTAGAAAAATTACGGTAAGTCGATTGAGCGTATCAATTTCATCTTCGTTTAAATAATTTTTTGAAACAATAATATCAGCTTTTAATACTCGTTCACCGCTCCAACTTGTTAGCCCCATATTCGGTTTAGCCGCATCAGCTCTCTGACAAATAAGCTCCGCCGCAGTCTGTTTTGTAACAGCATAAATTAATTTGTTTTGTGCTTCTGCAAAAAACATTTCCGTAGCTTTATCTGTCTTATCATAATCGCTAGATAATTTAAAAAGCTCGCGGACCTTTTGATAAAAACGCATTTCACTAGCTCGAATATCTCGAATACGTTCAAGTAATTCATCAAAGTGATCTACTCGCCCCTTTGGATTTTTTAAGCGTTCATCATCAATTAAGAAACCTTTTTCAAGATAATGCCGTAAACTAGTATTTGCCCAACGGCGGAATTGGATACCTCTAGGGCTACGAACTCGAAATCCAACAGCAAGAATCATTGATAAAGCATAATGTTTTACTTGATAAGTTTTACCATCATCAGCAGTTATAAAGAAATTCTTTATAACTAAAACTTCATCTAACTCTTTGTCTTGTAAGATATTTTTTATATGTAAGCCTATATTTTGAACAGAGGTATCAAAAAGTTCAGCTAGTTGATTTTGCGACAGCCACACATCGTCATCACTTGTAAAAAGTGAAACTTTGGATTTTCCATCTTCGGTGTTATAAATGATTAAATCACTCATCTTTTCCCCTACAATTTAATCCCCAAAATCCCCGTAATTTCCCCTAAAATGCGGTCAATATCTGCATTTAAAGCGGTTCGTTTTTGCTGATAATTTGCAATAAGTTCATCTGGCGGTAGAATTTCTTCTTCCTCGTGTGGGAAACCACAAAGATCAATATTAAATTGACGATCGGCAATTTCTTGGAAACAGTAACAACGAGCCTTGTCAAAGCCATCAATTTCAATAGGCTGACGGTTATCCCACCATTCCATAACATCATTGAAATGTTCTAATTTCATTGGCTTCGTTTTAGAGAAATTTTTATAACCCTGTGGCATATCCAGACGATAAAACCAAGTTTCTTCAGTCGGTTTGGTGTTATCAAAGAATAAAATATTAGTCGTGATAGACGTATAAGGGGCAAACACGCTGTGTGGTAAACGAATAACAGTATGTAAATTCATTTCTGTCATCAGTTTTTTCTTAATTGCCATTTTTGCGTTGTCTGTACCAAATAAGAAGCCATCAGGCAATACGATTGCTACTCGTCCATTTTTCTTCAAACGGTACATAATAACCGACATAAATAGGTCAGCTGTTTCGCTAGAACGCAAGGCAGCAGGGAAATTGGTTTTAATTTGATCAATTTCCGCACCGCCGTAAGGTGGGTTCATTAAAATAACATCAAACTTATCTTTTTCTGTATAATCTTTGACGGGCTTTTCAAGAGCATTGTCGTGATGGACATTGGGATTATCAATATCGTGCAACAACAAGTTTGTAATACAAAGCAAATGTGGCAATGCTTTTTTCTCAATACCATACACAGAATTGTTAAATAAAGTGCGGTCGGAAACAGACGAAATTTGAGCTTCTAATACTTTCAATGCGGAAGTTAAAAATCCGCCCGTTCCACAAGCAAAGTCAGCAATTCGTTCGCCAAGTTTTGGTTTGATCATTTTAACCATAAAATCGGTGACTGCTCGTGGCGTATAAAACTCACCGGCATTACCTGCACTTTGTAAGCTTTTTAGGATATTTTCATAAATATCACCAAAAGCGTGACGTTCTTGGTATTGCTCAAAGTTGATTTCATCAATGATATTAATAACTTGGCGAAGCAAAATACCATTTTTCATATAATTGTTATTATCTTCAAAAGCGGCTCGAATAATCCGCTTATTCATTGGCATATCTGAAGAAATTAACAAATTTTTAAGTGTAGGAAACAAATCATTGTTGACAAAAGAGAGTAACTCATCGCCTGTCATTGCTTTTCCGTCTTTGTTATCTTTTGCCCAATTTGACCAACGTAACTTTTCTGGAATGATAGAACGATATTCATCATTCAATAGTTCCCATTCCTGTTCTTTAGCATCATAAATTTTAAGAAATAATATCCAGACAATTTGTTCAATACGTTGTGCATCACCATTAATTCCCGCATCATTTCGCATCACATCTTGCAGGCATTTTACTAAATTATTTAGGCTCATTTTGTTCCTTTTTATAGTGTAGTGCTAATTAAAAATTTCCGTTTGTTATTCCGAATAAATCATCTTTTCTAAGCCTTTTACAGCTTTTTGGTAAAGTTCCTTACCGCCAAATTTTTTAACAATAGAAACGAGCCCACCTAAAGGGCTAAATTGTGGTGTTTGTAATAATTCGGTTTTGGAGAGATCTTTTGAGCCTGATTTCATATATTGATCAAGCAATAAACCTAAGACTTGCTGATTTTCAGCAGAGTATTGATTGAGATAATGACTTTGTTTGACTCTCTCGACTCGTTGCTTTTTGGTTAAAGGTTTTTTACCAAAACCAACGGAAGCGATAACGTCTAGATCATCAAATTCTTCGGATAGGGCTTGTTTTTTTCGTAGTGCGTTGAGCCATTTGGAATCGGTGTAAAATTTTGCTGGAATTTCACCGCTTGTTAGCCATTGGTGTTGTAATTGCTCAAAGCTAGCAAAATCTTTTTGAATTTCACGTTTTGAAAATACATCAATGTCTTCTGAAATTAATTCCCCTTTCTCATTAAGATATTGTACTTTCTCATCTAAAATTCTTAATTTGAGCAAGCCAACTTCTATAATAGGTTTATAAGTCGGTTCGGGTTCGCCTACTCCATCGTTAGACTTCTTAGTGGAGCTATTTTCATCGTCGTTTTGATTATCAAAAGATTTACCTGCTGGCACGTCAAGAATAACGACTGGTTCACCATCAAAATCAGGATCGGCAAATAATTTTGTTACGCCACGAAAATCTAAAATAGTAAAAAACTCTTTGCCTGCGTCTGGACGTAAACGTGTACCACGCCCGATAATTTGTTTAAATTCAGTCATTGACTGAATATTGGCATCCAGCACAACCAGTTTACAGGTTTTACTATCCACACCTGTGGTCATTAATTTAGATGTAACGGCAATAACCGGATAGTCTTTACTTTCATTATGTACATCACAAAACTCTTCCAAATCAACACTTTTCCCTGATTGATCGCCTGTGATTTGGCAAATATATTTGGAATTTTGCTGTAACATATCGGCATTTAAACGGCAAAGCTCTGCCACCATTCGCTGTGCGTGGTTGATATTGGCACAGAAAACGATAGTTTTATCCAAGCGGTTGGTTTTCTTCAAAAATTCGCTAATCCGTTCTGCAACCAAGCGAGTACGGTCATCTAGAATAATGTTGTAATCAAAATCTTTTACCGTATATTCACGATCTTCAATTTCATTACCCTCTTTATCTTTCATTCCCTTAGTTGGTCGCCAGCCTCGGTCACAATCAAGATCTACACGAATTACCCGATAAGGAGCTAAAAAGCCGTCTTCAATACCTTGTTTTAAACTATAAGTATAAATTGGTTCGCCAAAATAAGTGATGTTGTTGGCATCCGTTGTTTCTTTTGGGGTTGCAGTTAAACCGATATGCGTTGCTTCATTAAAATATTCCAAAATCGCACGCCAGTTAGAGTCTTCTTTCGCACTACCACGATGACATTCATCAATAATGATTAAATCAAAGAAAGACGGCTGAAATTGCTTAAAGAGTTCATTATCTGCAGAACCATCAAGCTGTTGATATAACGCTAAATAGACTTCAAAAGCACTATCAAGCGTTTTATTCGTGACTTTTACCATTTTGTCTTTAAATGGTTTAAAGTCCTGGGTCATCGGTTGATCAACTAATACATTGCGATCTGCCAAAAACAGAATTTTCTTTTTTGTTCCACTTGTTTTTAATCGATGAATAATTTGGAAAGCGGTATAGGTTTTTCCCGTCCCCGTTGCCATAACCAATAAAATACGTGGCTGTCCTTTTGCGACAGCTTCAACGGTACGGTTAATTGCAATTTCTTGATAATAACGGGGCTCTTTGAATGTTTCCGTTGCACTTGTGTAATAAGGTTGTTGAATAATTTTCAGCTCTTCTGGCGTATATTGTTTTGACCAACGCTGATAAAGTTCATCAGGAGTGGGGAATTGATCCATATTTAAAATGCGTTGAACACCTGTTATGAAATCATGCTCAATAAACTCATCGCCATTAGAACTGTAAGCAAAAGGAATATCAAGTAAGCGTGCATAATCCATCGCTTGTTGCAAACCATCCCTTGGGGTATGTTTATTATCTTTAGCTTCAACAATAGCAATTTTTTGATTAGGTGAATGGTAAAGTAGATAGTCAGCCCGTTTGGCATCTAATCGATGGGCTTTTTGGGTTTTAGGATCAACGATCATCTGCCCATCAGTAAAATACTTATCCGATTTAAAGGAAAATTCTTCTCGCATTTGACGATCAGACCATCCCGCTCTCTGAATCGCAGGGGTAATGAATTTTGTGCGAATATCTTGTTCGCTCATCTTCTTTTTTTCTTGAGCACTAAACATAGGCAATTCCTTCCGATAAGTCAAACTTATGGGAAGGAATTATAGCGAAAACAGTTCAAAATAAGAATCTATAAAGCTAATTGCAATACTTAATTTACAGGAGATGAGAAATATTGGTACGTTGTGGCTTAACATTCCCACTTCGCAAACTCAACAAATTCCGTTAATTCAGGATATTGTTTGAGCCACTTTTGCCACTGAATTTTATCGATCTCAATGTCGACCAAGCGATCGCCGAATTCATTAAAATGTTCGGCTTTAATACAGTGCTGATTGCAAAATTTTGTGTAAATCTGACCGCTTGTTGCGGGGAGCAGCACCGTTTCACGCACTAATTCATTTTTCAAACGGATTCGCATTGCCTCAAACAGCAGATCAATGCCTTGATTCTGTTGTGCCGAAAGGTAAACCGCCACAGGTTTACCGTCATCGTTGTATTCGATATGCGGTTCAATGCCGTCCAAACGATCGACTTTGTTATACACGAGCAAGGTTGGGATATCTAACGCCTCAATCTCATCTAACACTTGGTTGACCGCATCAATATTCTCATTTTTACGATCGTCCGCTCCGTCAATCACGTGGAGTAACAAGGTTGCTTCCGTGGTTTCTTGCAGGGTAGATTTAAATGCAGAAACTAAGTCGTGGGGTAAAAAGCGAATAAAACCCACGGTATCCGCCAAAATCGCGGTGCCGACATCTTGAATTTGAATTCGTCTTAATGTCGGGTCAAGGGTAGCAAACAGTTGATCGGCGGCATACACGCCGGCATCTGTAATCGCATTAAACAGTGTGGATTTACCTGCATTGGTATAACCCACAAGGGAGATGGTCGGAATATCGGCTTTTTGACGGGTTTTGCGGTTCTGATCCCGCTGTTTACTCACCTTTTCCAAACGATTTTGTAGTTGTTGGATCCGCACCTTGATTAAACGGCGATCCGTTTCTAGCTGCGTTTCCCCCGGGCCTCGTAAGCCTACCGCACCGCCTGTTTGCTGATCTTGATTGCCTAAACGACGAACCAAACGTGTGGATAAATGACGAAGCTGTGCTAATTCGACTTGCAATTTGCCTTCGTGAGATCTTGCTCTCTGAGCAAAAATATCCAAAATCAAACCTGTACGATCGACGATTCGACAATCGCAAAGGGATTGTAGATTACGCGTTTGCGCTGGGCTGAGTTGGTGGTTAATCAAAACTACCGTGGCATCAAAATCTTTGACTGCATCAGCAATTTCTTGGGCTTTACCTTGACCAACATAGTATTTGATATGGGGAGCGGAACGTGTGGTTGTCAATGTGGTGACAACTTCTACCCCTGCGGATTCGGCAAGAGTTTGAAATTCCATCAGATTTTCAACATCTTTGGTTTGAGAAAGGTAAAGATGCACCAACACGGCTCGTTCTTTATCAGGCGTATGTTGCCCGTTTTCAGACAGAGTAAAACCAAACACCGATCTCTCCGTGTTTGGTTTTGACGGTAGAGAGTGAGAAGTCGTATTCAGTTGCAACTATTCCGCTTTCTCCGCCACATCACTTTGCTGTGGTGTGTGACCTGAATTATTATTGTTGTTATGCGAAATTGCACGTGCAGGGACAACCGTCGAAATAGCATGTTTATACACCATTTGACTGACCGTATTCTTTAAGAGAATAACGAACTGATCGAATGATTCGATCTGCCCTTGTAACTTAATACCATTAACAAGATAAATTGAAACGGGAATACGCTCACGACGAAGCGCATTTAAGTATGGATCTTGTAAAGACTGACCTTTTGCCATTTTCTTTTCCTTCTAATAATTATATTTCTATGTAAATTTTAGGAAGATAAAATATTTATCATCCCACCGCCAAAGGCAAAATGATATTACCACAGTTATTTTATTTTGGCGCCAAATTTTCAATGATTTGCATATAGGAACCATGCGGATCCAAGCTGTCAAGCCACTCCAATTCACTGCTCCAACCTCTTAACCAGGTTATTTGACGTTTTGCCAACTGTCGGGTTGCACAAATCCCTTTGAAAATCGCTTCGTCCAAACTGATATTACCGGCAATGTATTCCCACATTTGACGATAACCAACGCACCGGATAGACGGTAAATCCGGTGTTAAATCCCCCCGCTCATACAACGCACGTACCTCTTGTTCGAAACCCTGTTCGATCATTTTATAAAAACGCTGTTCAATACGTTGATGTAAGATCGCACGTTCTTGCGGCGCAATGGCAAACTGTAAAATATCGTAAGGGATTGCTTCACCTTGTTGCGCCGTCAACTCGGTCATCGTCTTACCCGAAATATAAAAGACCTCCAAGGCTCGGTTGATGCGTTGGCTGTCATTCGGGTTGATTCGCGCAGCAGAAATCGGATCGATTTGCTGTAAATCCCGGTGTAATGCCGCCCAACCGTGCTGTGTCGCCTTGGATTCAATTTCGGCCCGAACCGCGTCGTCCGCAGACGGTAATGGCGATAGTCCTTCCAACAATCCTTTGTAATAAAGCATGGTGCCGCCGACCAGCAGAGGAATTTTTCCTTGAGCGGTAATATCCGCCATTTCACGTAAAGCGTCTTCACGGAAATTCATGACCGAATAACTTTCCCGCGGGTCGAGGATATCAATCAAACGATGAGGCGCAAGCGCAAGTTCCGCTTTACTCGGCTTTGCCGTACCTATATCCATGCCTTTATAAATCAATGCGGAATCGACACTGATCACTTCCATCGGAAGCGTTTGGCACAGTTTGACGGCTAAGTCCGTTTTGCCCGATGCCGTCGGGCCCATTAAAAAGATGGCGAGTGGTTTTGACATTGAATAGATTCACGAAAATAACAAGCGGTATGATTTTAGCGAAACTTTGCAAAAATGCCACCGAATCTCACCGCTTGTATTCGTGATTTCCACGAATTATTCCGTCACCGAGAAATCTTTCAAGGTATTTTCCGCCAATTGCGGACAACCTCGCCATGTGCAGCCTGCTTTTGTTGCACCGAAAACACCGTGATAATCTTGTTCGCTGCCTGCGGTACGGTAGAACATACCGCCTATATCTTGTGCTTCGTCACCATAGAATGCCCCTTTGGTAACAATATCATTATAATTTCCGGTAAAGGTATTACCGCTAATCATACCGCCGAAGACCGCTTTTTCACCCTGACTATCGGACACGGTCACTTTGACTTTTTTATCATTAAAGTCCGCAACGGCTGAGGAACTTAGCTCCGTATAAGCACCGTCCTTACCATAGAATGCCGAACCGACATATTCAAACACACCTTTCGTCGGCATCGGATCCAAGTCGGTTCCCCTCGCCCCCAATTCGGTACCATAGTACATATGATCATAGCGAGATGTTTCTACGGTGGCTTCCGGGGTTAAATGCCCTTGGACAAACAGCGTCGTCTTACCGTCTAAGGTCACATAGCCGTAACGCATTTGTGCAAATTCACTGTCATATCTCACCTTAGGTAAACTGCCGACGTGACCGGTTAAATTCTGTGTACTACCCTCCGGCAAGTCGGCATTCGTTAACGCCTTGATATTATACGTTTCGTGTGAACCTGCTTTTCGGGCATCAATTTCTGCTTTTGAGAACAGCGTGACGGTCGTACCGTCGACAATTAACTGATTCAGATCACGATGCTCGTTAACCAGCGGATTATCCGTCAGGTTTTTCCCTTCCACCGCCAACAATTTCCCGTTTACATAACTGAAGTGCGTTGTTTCCGTTTTGGTAAGCCCTGTCCATTCATCCACTTTGGAGGTTGTGACCAGCTCTAAAGGCTGGTTCAAAAACCCTTTTTTCAGCTCGGTTTTATTTTGCTCAATACGCTGAGCCTCTGCGCGTTTTTCCGATTCAATGTGATCTTCCAACGCTTTTTTCGCTAAAAGTGCTTCCTCGGCTTTTTTTTCAGCCTCCGCTTGTGCCGCTTCCGCCGCTTGTAATTTTTGCGCCAAACCCTCTAACGTGCTCTTGGCACTTGTCGCCTCTTTCTCAGCAGCTTCTTTTGCGGCAACGGCTTCCTTCGTTTTTTGTTCCGCAGCTTGTAATGCCTGTTGCGCCTCTTCCGATTTGGCATGCGCTTCTTTTAGTTCGGTATTGGCTTGACTGCTTAAATAATCATTCACACCGGATTTACTCCCGTTTGAACAAGCCGTTAATGCCAAAATACATGCCGTAGTGAGAAGAGATAAAGAATGGGTTTTCATGAGTCGTTGCCTCCTAAACAGAATGAATATCTTTATAGTGAAAAATATGTTTAACACGCAAGAAAGTTTAACAACTAACAAAAACAAACTCAACCTTGTTGATAATAATTATTATTTGATGATAGTCTTTTTGATTGATAAAATAAGCGGAATAAATTCAATAAAAATAAATAGGAAAACATATGATGACCAAATTACTGCTTTCTCTCATTGCAACCGGTTGTATCGGTACGCTAACGGCATGTTCCAGCAGCAGTGGAGGCGGTGGCGGCAATGCTCCGGTGTATTTTACCGAAAAACCGACCACAAACGCCGACACGAATACATCCGCCACCGATTCCGGCAACGATAGCGCCATACCGTCCGATTCGACAATCCCGCCACTCAACACAGCAAGCCCGATCAACGGCAATCTGTTTCAAGGTCAACACGGTGATAAATTTGTAGGGGCGCTTATCACCATCAAGAATAGCGGTGAAACCACAGGGCAAAATTTAAAAAGTTATTTAGGCGAAGATCTGAACGTGTTAATGGTCAACAACGTTGAAGTCCCGTTATTACCGGTCAGTGCGGAAGATGATCAAGCAGGGTTTAAAACGATTTCGCCAATCGACAAACTCGGTTTAATCCACGGATATACCAATAAAGCGACAAGCGAATACCGTGATGTGCGTTACTATCAATTCGTCCGCTTCGGCGTACTCAATATGAACAGTCAACACACGTTATTCGTTCAAGGCTTACAAACGCCCGTCAGCGGCACGGTCAGTGAGCTGGAAAACGGCTATGCCACACTATATGCGATGCCTAAAAGCGGTAAATTTACCTATAACAAAGGCGATGCACTCTACGGTAAAGACGGCAATTACCAACAACTCATTGCGAACGTCACCGCCGATTTTACCAATAAGCAGTTACAGGTTTCGTTAAAAGAAAGCGCTACCCAAAGCGAGAAACTGGCGTTTTCAAGCCGCATTGACGGCAATACCTTTAGCGCAAGCCACAACGGTATAGACAGTAAGGGCGCTTTCTACGGCAGCCAAGCAAACCAAGTTGCAGGCGTGTTTTATCGAACGGAAGGTGAAGAAGCGGGTTATCACGGTGTTTTCGGCGCTACCGATAAAAGACGGGATGCACAATAATAACACGGATATGTCCGAACGGTTCTCCATAAAAAATCTCCTCGGCACGAGGAGATTTTTTATCGACTTGGCGGCTAAAATTTCACTTCCATCATCAACGCAAAATTTCGTCCCGGCGAATAAAAACGCTCCAGCCCTTTGCCCTCCCGATCAACCGTGTTTGTCGTACTCTGTAAATTAATACCGCGTAAGGCATCCCACGTATGATATTTACGGTTAAAAATATTATAGGCGCCCGCCCGTAAGATGACATTTTTTCCGACCTTCACAAAACCGAATATGTCAAATAGCGTTGCCGAACCGTTTAAAAACGGATAGGTTTCCGTTCCGCCGTTTCGATCATAATAATACGTCAGAATTTGGGCGTCTTTCGCTTTCTTCGCCCCTAAATAGCTCCAACGTGCTTGAATGCTCCAACGGTCCTGCGGATCATCATAGCCCGCCCCCAAAATCACTTTTACCGGTTGAATGGAGAGCAAACTTTCATCGGTGTTATAAAGCTTACCTTTGGAATAACCGATTGCCCCCATGACGTTCCACCCTACCGGTATTGACGAAATCCATTGTTCCAAATTCGCTTTGCCGCTAATTTCCACCCCTTCGATTTTCGCTTTATCAATATTGACCGCTTGTTGGAACAAGGTGGAATAGTAAGGCGAAGAACAGCGAAAATCACAGTTCGGATTGAGTTGCCATCCCAACGTTTCCCTTTCGTATAAAAAGTCCCGATATTGGGTTCGATACAGTTGAATTGCAAAATTCCCGGCAGAACTGTCCGCTTGTAATGCGAGAGTGTGATTCAAACTCTGCTCAGGTTTCAGATTCGGATTAGCCAACCAGTTACCCGACGCATTCAAAAACGTGAAATACATTTCGGATGCCGAAGGTACACGGTAGCCGCTGGATAAATAATAACTGCCTTTCCATGTCGGGTTAAACTGATATGCGATCCCCGCATTACCGCTTAAGCTTTGGAATGTCGTGCTGTTGGAAGATACTTGCCCGCAAAATTGGCAATAAACGTCCGAGGATTTTGGCGTGATTTTGGTCAAATCATAACGCACCCCGACCTCGCTTGACCATTTATCGTTCCAAATCACCTTATCCTGTAGAGCAAGATATGCCTGACGGGTTTTAATCGGTTTTTGAATCATATAAGAATATACCGCTTGGTAATTTTCGCCGAAACCGACAATATCCCTATTGATATTTTTAAACATTTTTTCCGAATAGGCACTCTTCAACGATAGCGTATGCGTACCGAACGCCGTTTCTATCGGCACACCGTCAGCGCGGAAACTTAACCGATGGAAATCGTTTTTCATATTGCGATCATACACATCATCCAAATCGCCCGGCTGAGAACCTTTAAAGTTAATGGCTCCGGTTGTCGTCTTCTGCCAATCATAGTCAACTTTCACATAGGCCAAACGGCTTTCCGTCGGGAAATATTCATAAGCTACATTGAGATTATCCCGCTCGGTAATATCTTTGGTATTACGCCAAGCGTTTGCCGTAAAGGTGTATGATTTCTCTTCCGTATTATTTTCATGATTCTGCCCGGAATAAGACACGCTGAGACGATGGTGATCGTTAAAGAAATAGGCGAGTTTAGCCAAATAATTATGATTTTTATGATGTGACGGATCCGGAATTCCACGAGAGGAGCCGTAAGTATCCTCCCCGTTCCCCAAACTGCTTAATTCATGCCCGCGACGTTGAGAATACAGCCCGACGATTTCCCATTTTTCATCTTTATAGGCGGTACCCGCCGTATACGTCCATTCACGGTTTTTGCTCGCATAACCTGAACGTAGCAGTACGCCGAACTTATCCCCTTCGGGGATAATATCATCGGCAATGACCGTACGATAACTGATGCCGCCGCCTAACGAACCGCTACCTTGGTTAAAGGAATCGGAACCGCGCATAATATCGATCCCCGTTACCAATTCGGGGTCTATTTGAATACGGGAACTGTTAAAATTACCGTAACGGGCGTATAAACTGTTTTCTTCAAAATCCGGTAGTGCAACCCCGTCAATACTGATACCGACACGGTTTCCCTCCACCCCGCGCATGGCAAAGCCTTTATTATGCCGACCGTTATCGCTAATTCCGACATCGGTGGTATAACGCACCAAATCCCTCGTCGTCATGATCAATTCATCTTGAATAATACGCCGGGATTTCTTGATTTCCCCGGTCGATTTACTCTCCTCTTTTGCAACAACCTTCACCTCGTCCAATTCCGCCGTTTCCGCATAAGCCATATTCCAACATGCGAAGCCGATCATGCCGGTTAAAGGTAACACCGTTCGTTTTTTCATATTTCCTCATATCAATCATTTTTATACTGTGAATAAATTATAACGGTAGCTTTAGCCATTTTCCACACAAATGAGAATAAATCTCTTTTGTAAAAAATTTGATTTTATACCGTTCTCATTTTAAAATCTAAAAATTGAGAATTACTATCAATAATAAAAATGACAGCACTTCAACAACAAATCGCACAGCTCTTAGCTGAAAATCCGAATATCATCACCCTTGAAATTGCAGAAAAGCTGAACATCCCGGAAGGGCAAGTACTTTGCAATTTACCGCGCGAATCCGCCCGCTTGTTCCCTGCAGAACGTGCGGAAGAAATCCTGCAAGCCGTCAGCCGATGGGGAACTTTCACCACCATCATTGAAAAAGCCGGGTCGATTTTTGAAATCAAAGATCGCTTTCCGAGCGGCATCGTCGGGCGCGGTTATTACAATTTAAATATGAAAGCGCAAGAAGGGACGTTACACGGGCATATAAAACTCGACAACATTGCGCACATTGTCTTTGTCAGCCTGCCGTTCCGCGGTAAAGAGAGCTATCACATCGCTTTTGTCGCTCACAGCGGTGAAACGATGTTTAAAATTTATCTCGGCAGGGACGAACAACGTCAGCTCTTACCCGAACAAGTCGAAAAATTTAAAACATTTCAATAAGAAGGAGAAATTATGTCAAATCGTCAAGAAGTCTTACAAAATCGTTTGGGTCCTGAAATCCAAGAATTTAAAGCCAAAACGAAAACATTGGTACTTGCCACTGTCGATAAAGAAGGAACGCCTAACGTGAGTTATGCGCCGTTTGTGATCAACAACGGCGAATATCAAGTACTGATTTCCACCATTGCCCGCCACGCTCGCAACTTACAGGAAGTACCAAAAGTATCATTAATGTTGCTGGAAGATGAAAGTCAAAGCCGTGAAATTTTTGCCCGCCGCCGTTTGACCTTTGATGCAACCGCTCGCATTGTTGAACGTCATAGTGAAGAGTGGAATGACGGCATTGCCAAATTAAAAGCCCGCCACGGTGATTTAATCGATGAGTTAGCAACCTTACAAGACTTCAAACTATTCTGCTTTAAACCACAACAAGGGTTATTTGTAAAAGGGTTTGGTAAAGCGTTCCAAGTGAGTGCTGATGAGTTAGTGAATTTTGTTCATCTTGATGAAGGGCATAATAAGGAAATCGGTCCGCACGAGAAAGAGGCATAATTGTAAAAGGGCGAAAACTCGCCCTATTTTTACAATCCTAGCGCATATTTCAACGCTTGTTTTTTCAACGGCGTTGCACGTTCTGCTACAATTAACGCAACATTACGCGCAACTTTCACAGGTAATAAATCTGTCTTAAAGGTTTTATAGAATACGTCCATTCCTGTTTGCATTAACAGATTATCAGGCTTACGTTTTTGTTCGTAACGTTTTAACACCGCTTCATCTGCAAAATTCTGCCCTTTTCCGACCGCTTGTTCGACGATCTCAAGTAAGGTTTTCACATCTCTAAAACCGAGATTAACCCCCTGCCCTGCCAGTGGATTAATCGTGTGAGCAGAGTCCCCAACTAAGACAATCCCATTTCGCACATAGCTTTGGGCGTGCTGACGTGTGAGCGGAAAACTCCCGTGAGCGGTCACTTCAACCTTGCCTAAACGACTCGGAAAATAGCTCTGAATCTCTGCACTCAATTTCTCTTTTCTCATCTGTTGCAATTGAGCAATGCGTTGTGGCGAATCATACCAAACCACACAACCGTTATGCTCAAGTAACGGCAAAAAGGCTCTTGGGCCGCTTTCAAAAAACTGTTGCCAAGTGACACTCTGTTGCGGTAACGCGGTTTTGACTACGGCAAGCAGACAATGTTGGCGATATTGCCAGCTCGTCAAACCTATACCCGACCAGCGACGCACAAGGGAATTTGCGCCATCACAAGCGATTAATAGCGGTGCGGAAAACGCCTGCTGATCCAGCTCGACCGTCCAAATACCGCTCTCATCACGATTTGCAGAAATCTGCTCAAAACCGACCGCTTGCTGACAGTTCGGATATTGTGCCAACGCTTGCCAAAGTCCAAGCTGAATGAGGTTGTTTTCCACCATATAACCCAACTTATCTAAGCCAAGATCATTCGCGTGAAAAGCGGTGTTAAAGCCATCAATTTCCCAAGTTTCCAAGCTGTCATAAGGGCAAACCCGCATTGCTTCAATCGCCCGCCACGCCCCTAGTTTCTCCAACAACGCAACGGAAGCCACACTAATCGCCGAAATTCGCACATCATAAGGTGCACTTGGATCAAATGTCGGCAACGGATTTTTCTCAATCAGCACAACCTTTAGCCCCAGCTTTGCCAACCCTAACGCTGTCGCCGCCCCGACCATTCCGCCACCCATTACAATCACATCTTGTTGAGCCATCGTCATTTTCCTCTCAAATTTGTTAGGCGGAAGTTTACTACAAGCGGTGCGATCCGCATTGATTTTTGCAAAATTTTTGTGACACTCGTCGAAAAATGATTTTCTCTCACTTGAGTTTCAACCATAAAGATTAACAATCCAGTGATTACTTCACAGCGTTGAAGTTCACTTGTCATTTTGTATTGAAAACATTACAATCATAGAAAATCAATTATGTACATCATTGAACAAACTGAGACCTTTAAATTATGGCTAAATGAACTCAAAGATCCTATTGCCAAAATTACCATTATCCGTCGCCTAGAACGAGCAAAAAACGGACACTTTGGAGATCATAAATCGCTAGGTGACGGCATTTATGAAATGCGATTGATGATCAACAAAGGCTACCGTATCTACTATGCAAGAAAAGGGGAAATCATCTATCTCATTATCAACGGCGGACACAAAGACAGCCAAGAGCAAGATATCGCCATAGCAAAAAGGTTTTGGCAACAATATCAACTTGAACAGGAATAAAATAAGATGAAAGATAAATCGTTTAACGAACAAATATCAACCTTCGATGCTGCTGAGTATCTCAATAACGATGAACTTATCGCACTTTATCTATCGGAAGTGCTAAAAGACGGTGATGAAGCCGAGTTTATTCAAGCGTTAAATACCATTGCCCGTGCAAAAGGAATGAATGAATTAGCCAAAAAAGCCAATATCGGCAGAGAAAGTTTATATCAAACACTTTCAAGCAAAAAACCACGTTTTGAAACCATTGTGAAAATTCTTTCAGCGTTAAATATTGAGCTAGTGCCAAAGGTTAAAACTACCCAATAGCTTTATCTTTTCACTATTTTTGTGACACTCGTCGAAAAACCAACATTTTTTGCTATTCAAAGATACACATACTTTTTAGGCTAATATAAAAAAGGAAAAAGTATGTCACTAGCCATTATTTATAGCCGAGCTTCTATTGGCGTAGAAGCGCCTTTAGTTACCATTGAAGTACATATCAGCAACGGTAGCCCGGGACTCACCCTAGTCGGATTACCTGAAAAAAGCGTCAAAGAAGCGCAGGATAGGGTGCGAAGTGCCTTAATGAATGCGAATTTTGATTACCCTGCCAGACGTATTACTATCAACCTTGCCCCTGCCGATCTCCCCAAAGAAGGCGGACGTTTTGACTTACCGATTGCCATCGGGATTTTGGCGGCATCGGGGCAAATTGACAGCGATAAACTCAAACGGATTGAATTGCTTGGCGAGCTGTCTTTGACGGGGCATTTGCGTGGGGTACACGGTGCAATTCCTGCGGTGTTGGCGGCAAGTAAAGCAAAACGGGAAATTATCGTACCACAACAAAATGCCAATGAAGTTTCCTTGGTTTCCAATACCCAAACCTACTGTGCTTCAACCTTGTTACAGGTCGTCAATTTTCTCAACAATCGCGATCAACTGCCGATTGCTCAACAGCTTTCGCAAAATATTGCCGAAAACAGACCGCTTGTCAGCCGTGATTTAACCGATATTATCGGGCAACAGCACGCCAAACGGGCATTGATTATTGCCGCCAGCGGTCAGCATAATCTGCTGTTCTTAGGTCCACCCGGTACAGGTAAAACAATGCTCGCCAGCCGCCTTGCCGATCTGTTGCCTGAAATGGAAGATGATGAAGCGATTGAAACGGCATCTGTCACCAGCCTTGTACAAAATGAACTCAACTTTCAGAACTGGAAAAAACGCCCTTTCCGCTCCCCACATCACAGTGCATCAATGGTTGCGTTGGTCGGTGGTGGCTCGATCCCAAAACCAGGGGAAATTTCACTGGCACACAATGGCGTGCTGTTTTTAGACGAATTGCCCGAATTTGAACGGAAAGTGTTAGATGCATTACGCCAGCCGTTGGAGTCGGGAGAAATCATTATTTCCAGAGCCAATGCTAAGGTGCAGTTCCCAGCTCGTTTTCAACTGATTGCTGCAATGAACCCAAGCCCGACAGGGCATTATCAAGGTACGCATAACCGAACATCGCCACAGCAATTAATGCGTTATCTCAACCGTTTATCAGGGCCTTTTCTCGACCGCTTCGATCTCTCGATTGAAGTTCCGCTACTGCCACAAGGTGCGTTGCAAAATAATACCGATCAACGTGGCGAAACCACCGAACAGGCTCGCAAGCGGGTACTTGAAGCAAGACATTTGCAATTTAACCGTCGGGGGAAAATCAACGCTCAACTGACGACCAAAGAGATTGAACAAGATTGCAAACTGGCTGATCGAGATGCGTTATTTTTAGAAAATGCCTTAACAAAATTAGGTTTGTCAGTGCGAGCTTATCACCGTATTCTCAAAGTTTCTCGCACCATTGCTGACTTGGCTGGGGAAGCCCAAATTCAACAACCGCATTTGGCTGAAGCTTTGGGCTATCGGGCGATGGATCGTTTATTACAGCGACTACAAGGAGAAAGTTAGTTCTCAAAAACCTCTAACACCAACTTACTCAAACAGTCCAACAACATCAACTCTTGATTGACCGCATTGACTTCGCGTAAATCCCGTTGGGTTTGTTGGATAATTTGATGCCCTTTGAGTAAACTTTGAGCCGTCAGCTGTTCGCTAAAAGGCAGAATACCGTTTTGCAGATCAGGATTGAGCCAACCTGTTGCGATTTGTATTTTGGCTTTCAGGGCATCGCTGAAAAACGAACCCAGCCATTCAAGCTGTTGTAGCACTTGCTCAGGCTCTTTGTCAAAAGCAGAAAAGAGCAAGAAAACATCTCGGCTTTTGTAAAAACGCCAAAAGGTCTGCAAAAAGGTTTTACGGCTTGGCAAGCGGTCAGTTTCAAGGAACCTTTTGCAAAGCAATGGGCGGTTGTGACATAAACGAAGTGCGGTTTCAATCTCACTTGGCTGTGCGGTCGGACATTCCGCCTGTAACCATTCAAAGGCTTGTGACGGCTCAGGCGTGTGAATTAACCACGTCTGGCAGCGGCTTTGAATGGTGGCAAGCATTGTGGCTTGCAAAGGAGCTTCCAATAAGAAATAGACATTTTGGTTCGGCTCTTCAAGGGTTTTCAGTAACGCATTCGCCGCCGCTTCCGTTAAACGTTCCGTACCCGCCAGATAAACTACGGCATTTCCGCCCTGTTGAGAAAACTGTTGTAATTTGGCAGTGATCTCCCGCACTTGATCGATCCCAATATCTTTATCATCAATCGGCGCTAACAGGTGAAAATCAGGGTGATTGCCACTCTGCCATAACAAACAGCTTTTGCATTGTCCGCAAGGTTGGTTCTGCTGTGGCGAATGGCAAAGCAACCAATGGGCAAAATGGCGAATAAGTTGCTCAGTTCCTAAACCGCTTTCTGTTTTAAACAATAAGGCGTGATGCCCCCGACCTTGTAGAAAAGTCGAAGTGATTTGGTGGTGGGTTTGTTGATGCCAAGGGTAAAGGTTCATTATTTCTCGTCTTGTTCTTCATTTCGGGCGGACACGTCGGTCCGCCCCTACATTTATTAGCAACCATTATTCTGTAAATAACGCATCATTTTTCCAAGAATACGGATTATTTCTCATATAGTCGCAGATCTGCAAATAAGATTGCTCATTACGAATGATATGCTCGTAATAACTTCGTTGCCACAACTTCTTATTAAATGGTTGCCAGTTATTCTCTTTTACATTTTTAATATAATGATTAGTTGTAATTGTCTTAAACCATTGAATTATCTTAAATAATGAATGTGATAATCCTTTTTCAATAAATAATATAAAGTGTATGTGGTTTGGCATTATTATATAGTCCAAACAACGAACGCCTGAAAAATGTGATGCTATTTCGAGATACCAATACTCAACCATTCTACCTGCTGAAGTCAGAATATATTGTTCATCTCTAATGTTACTCAAAACACATAACCTGTCTTGAACACAAATTGTAATAAAATATAATCCTACCTGAGAATAATCGTAATGTTGTAAACGAATAATTTTTCGTTGTGGTTTATCCATATCAACAATATTTTTGTAGGGGCGGACCGACGTGTCCGCCCGCATTAATCCTTTAATACTACTTTTAGGAAATTTTCAACCGCTTGTTGAATATCTGCCGACACTTGCTCTATCGCAGGTTCAGCGTTAATAACAACCGCTTTCGGATTGTCTTTGACTAAGGCTAAATAACGCTCACGGGTACGGTGGAAAAAGTCGATGTCGAGTTGCTCAATACGATCTAACGCCCCACGTCCCCTTGCTCGCTCCAAACCAATTGACGGTTCAATATCAAGGTAGATCGTAAAATCAGGTTCAAAATCCCCTAAAATCACCGAGCCCACATTATCCACCAGATCTGCCAACCCACGCCCACCACCTTGATAGGCTTGGCTGGACATATTGTGACGATCGCCGACCACCCATTTTCCTGTTGCCAATGCCGGCTGAATCACGGTTTCAACCAACTGGGTGCGGGCTGCAAAAATCATTAAAACTTCGGCTTTGTCGGTTGTATGCTCGCCGTCTTTGCCTTCTTTCCATAGATTGCGAAGCGCTTCAGCAATCGGCGTTCCACCAGGTTCACGCGTCGTGATAAATGGAATACCGTGAGCTGCTAAGGTTTCGCTCACGACACGTTGTGCAGTGCTTTTGCCAGCCCCTTCCAATCCTTCAATGACAATAAATTTTCCACGCATTATTTGTTCTCACTCTTTTTATTTCGCTCAATTTGGATCCACTCTCGCACCGCTTTATTATGTTCATCTAAGGTACGACTGAATTTATGTCCGCCCGAACCGTCCGCCACAAAATAGAAATAAGGCGTACTGTCAGGCTGTGCCGTCGCTTTGATCGACGCTTCACTCGGCATTGCAATCGGTGTCGGCGGTAAGCCATCAATTACATAAGTATTATAAGGCGTAGGTTCAAGCAAATCTTTCTTACGGATATTGCCATCATATTTATCACCCAAACCGTAAATGACGGTCGGATCGGTTTGTAGTTTCCAACCGTCACGCAGACGATTAATAAAGACCGAAGCGACTTGCGGGCGCTCGCTTGCCACGCCGGTTTCTTTCTCTACAATCGAAGCTAAAATCAGCATTTCATACGGCGTTTTAAGCGGTAGATTTTCCGCCCGATTTTGCCAAGCTTGTTCTAACGCTTTTTGCTGTTTTTGATAGGCTCGTTTCAACACCTCTATGTCTTTTGAATAAGGGACATAACTATAAGTATCCGGAGCAAACCAGCCTTCTAACTTTTCATGAGGTACACCAAGCAATTTAGCAATTTCCGCTTCACTTTTACCCGTTAAGGTTTGCTCTAAATAACGCGCTTTCGTCAGCTGCTCCCGCCAAGTATTAAATGTTTTTCCTTCAATAAATTGTACGTTTAGCTGAACTTCTTTACCACTGTTGAAATGCTGTAACAGTTCTTGCAACGAGTTTATTCCGTTCAACGAATAAACCCCCGCTTTGAAATTACTGAGCTCAGGGTGTAAACGGATCAAATAAGGCAATAAGTCAATATCCGAACTGTTGATGATACCCTGCTCTTTCAATAGATTCGCCAGCTTTTGGCTTGATGTGCCTTTTTCAAGGACAAATAATTGGTCCGGTGTGGTTGTCACCGCTTGGTTAGCTAACGTATCCAGCTTTTGCCATACATAAACGGCCCCGCCCGCTGCGACAATAAAAACTAACCCTATGATAAATAAAAACTTTTTAAACATTATTTTAAATCACTCAAAAATAAAAGGAGATAAACCTTACTATAACACCACAGAAAAAGCTACGACAAGCGGTGAGATTCGCTCGATTTTTTGCAAATTAATGAAATAAATGGTGGGTCGTGAAGGATTCGAACCTTCGACCAACGGATTAAAAGTCCGCTGCTCTACCGACTGAGCTAACGACCCGTGTGGGAATGGAATTCTAAAGTGGTGGGTCGTGAAGGATTCGAACCTTCGACCAACGGATTAAAAGTCCGCTGCTCTACCGACTGAGCTAACGACCCTTTAGAAAGGACGCTGAATTAAGTGGTGGGTCGTGAAGGATTCGAACCTTCGACCAACGGATTAAAAGTCCGCTGCTCTACCGACTGAGCTAACGACCCTTAATTTGCGTAACGGAGGCATATCATACGGATTTTAAAGGTTCGATCAACCTTTTTTTTCTTTTTTTAAATTATTTGCATAGTTTGCAAACGATTTAGAAAATGCAAGCGGTGCGATCTTGCAAAAAATTTGCAAGATCGCACCGCTTGTCAACGGATAGAATTACGCTTTCGCTTTTTCAGCCGCTTTTACGATGACCGCAAAGGCAGGGGCTTTCAGTGACGCACCGCCCACTAACGCACCGTCAATGTCCGGTTGAGTAAATAATTCCGCCGCATTGGCATCATTTACCGAACCACCGTATTGGATAATCACTTGATCTGCCACTGCTTGTGACTGTTTTGCAATGTGACCGCGAATGAAAGCGTGAACCGCCTGCGCTTGTGCCGGAGTTGCCGATTTACCGGTACCGATCGCCCATACCGGTTCGTACGCAATCACTGCACCGTTAAACGCTTCGACACCTAAGGTGTTTAAGACCGCGTCCAATTGACGCGCACATACTGCTTCGGTTTGACCTGCTTCGTTTTCCGCTTCGGTTTCACCGATACATAACACCGGCACTAAACCCGCTTCTTTTAATGCCGCAAATTTTTTCGCGATAAATTCATCGCTCTCTTTGTGATAAGTACGACGCTCAGAGTGACCGATAATGATATATTTCGCCCCGAAATCTTTTAACATTGCGGTTGAAATATCGCCGGTGAAAGCACCTTGCACGTTCACATCGACATTTTGTGCGCCTAATGCAATGATTTTTTTGGTTGAACAATCACAGCCGCAGCTGGCTAATGCCGCTTCCGCTTCCGCTAAATACATTACCGGCGGAGCGATTGCCACATCACAACCCGTTACTCCATCAAGTTCTCTTTTTAAGCCTTCCACTAATTCTTTCGTGAATGCTTTGCTACCGTTTAATTTCCAGTTACCCATTACTAACGGACGACGTGCCATTGTGTTTCTCCTATGTGAGTTAAAAATAAATACAAGCGGTACGAACTATAGCAAATTTTGCAAAAGAATTTGATGATTTTCGTCAGAATTTGCTCATCTAAATGGCGATAATCTTTGCTAAACGACAAATCTTTAGCAAAATCATCGTGTAAACAAAAATAATGAAATGAAAAAACAGCATTTCGTCGAGCTAAAATTACGTTATAATTGCCAACAATTTAGGCTAAACATAAAAAGGCACTTACATCAGTGCCTTTTTTAATGGGATTTTGATGAACAAACTTAACTATCTTTTTGCAGAGCCGTTACAAGCGGGTCGTTTGAAAGCGGAATTTGCAGATTTTATCGTGAAAGAAGAATTGGGCTACCCACTTAGCGGTGAAGGTGAATTTGTCGCTGTAAAGATCCGTAAAACTGATGCAAATACCTTGTTTGTCGGTGAAAAATTGGCAGAATTCGCAAATCTTTCTGCGAAACAAATGAGCTATGCGGGACTCAAAGATCGCCATGCCGTGACGGAACAGTGGTTTTGCCTGCACTTAGCCGGCAAAGAAACGCCTGATTTTACTCAATTTCAGGCGGAAGGTGTGGAAGTGCTCGAGGTTACCCGCCATCATCGCAAAATCCGTATCGGCAGTTTAGCCGGCAATCATTTTGAGTTGTTCTTAAGAGACGTAAAAGAAAGCGACGATCTAACCGCTCGGTTGACGCAACTACAAGCGCTCGGTTTTCCGAATTATTTTACCGAACAGCGCTTCGGGCGTGACGGGCATAATTTAACCCAAGCGATGCGTTGGGCAAGTGGTGAGATCAGCATCAAAGATCGCAAAAAGCGCGGATTTTACCTCTCTGCCGCCCGCAGCGAGATCTTCAATTTGGTGGTCTCCGATCGGATCGCTCGAGGCTTAACGCAGCAGGTGATTGAGAATGATATTGTTCAACTGGCGGGTACAAACAGCTGGTTTGTCGCCCAAAAAGATGAGTTGGATGCACTCAACAAGCGGTTGGATTCGGGCGATATTTTACTAACCGCACCATTGATCGGCGCAAACTCATTCAGCCAAACGGTTTCCGAATACGAGCAAGATATTGTTGCCGAACAACACGCATTGCTCGACTTAATGGCACAAGAAAAAATGCAGGCGGCACGGCGCGCAATGTTTTGTAAACCGCAGAACTTCCAATGGAAATTCGAGTCGGATGGCTTACGGCTCTCTTTTTTCTTAGATGCGGGCAGCTATGCGACGGCATTGGTACGAGAATTAATTCAAATTGAAGATAAATAAAGGAATCAAATGAATATCTTATTAAGTAATGACGATGGCTTCCACGCCCACGGCATTCAAGTATTAGCCCGTACCTTAAGAGAAGCGGGGCATAAAGTGACTATCGTTGCGCCCGATCGCAACCGCAGTGCCGCATCAAGCTGTTTAACGTTAGTCGATCCGTTACGGGTACACCAATTTGAAAACGGCGATTGTGCGATTATTGCGGGAACACCGGCAGATTGCGTACACCTGGCGTTAAACGGTTTGCTCGATGACCCGTTTGAACTGGTGGTTTCCGGTATTAATCACGGCGCAAACTTGGGCGATGATGTCATTTACTCCGGCACGGTCGCCGCCGCGCTAGAAGGACGCCATTTACCGTTACCGTCTATCGCCGTATCTCTTGTCGGACACAAAGGCGCAAATTATTTGGTCGGACAATGCCATTTTGAAACGGCCGCACAGGTTGTGTTGGACTTATTACCTAAAGTGGTCACCGATAAGATTCCGGCAAACCAAGTGTTAAACGTCAATGTCCCTAACATTCCTTATACGGAATTAAAAGGCATGATGGTTACCCGTTTGGGTGATCGCTCACCTGCAGCAGAGATCATTAAACAACAAGATCCCCGCGGTTCCAATGTATATTGGATCGGGACAACGGGTAAACCGACCGATGAAAGCGAAGGGACAGATTTTTACGCCATTAATCATAATTACGTGTCCGTCACGCCAATCCAGGCGGATATGACGGCACACAAATCCATTCAAGCTTTAAAGGACATTTTATAACGATGAAATTATTCGGTGCAATTTATGATAAAACGATGGCATGGTCAAAACACCGTTTTGCCGCATTTTGGCTCAGTTTCGTCAGTTTTATTGAAGCCATTTTCTTCCCTATTCCGCCCGACGTAATGTTGATTCCGATGTCGATGAGCAAACCGCATATGGCGACGCGTTATGCAATCTATACTACAATAGCATCTGTGCTAGGCGGTATTATCGGTTACTTTATCGGCTATTTTGCTTTCGATTGGGTCAAAGGTATTATCTCGGACTGGGGCATGCAAGCCAATTTCGATCAAGCCATGATTTGGTTTGAAACTTGGGGTGTTGCGATTGTTTTTTTAGCCGGGTTCTCGCCAATTCCGTTTAAAGTGTTTACAATTTGCGCCGGTGTGATGCAAATGGCATTTTTACCGTTCGTGATTACGGCTGCGGTTTCCCGCTTTGCCCGTTTTATTTTGGTGGCAAAACTGTCGGCATGGGGCGGTGAGAAATATGCAGATAAAATCCGTCGTTCTATCGAACTTATTGGGTGGGGCACCGTTGCACTTGCTGTAGTCGCTTATCTTCTCTATACCTTATTTAACTAGGAAATTGTATGAAAAAATCGTTTCTTTTATTCCCGCTTGTGGCAATGACATTAGTCGCTTGTTCAAATTCATCAACGGAAGCAACCAACGCTGAAGTGACCGATGCGAACAGTTCTTGGCAAACCGAAGTACAACAAGCCGATATGCCGAGCTCAATGTCTCAGCCGGTATACAACAACCCTCAACAACAAACTTATTCCGCCCCGCAACCTACCACACCGGTAGCGCAGCCGAGTTATGGTCAAACGGGTTATAACCAACCGACTTATTCGGGCAATGCCGAAACCGTCGGCAATTGTCACGTTGTACGCGACGGTAACAATACCCCGATATACAGCCAAATCCAAAAAGGCTGCTATACGGGTGACAGCTATACCGTCGGTAAAAGCGATACAATCTTTTTGATCGGCTATTTAACCGGTAAAACCGTAGATGAAATTGCCGCATTAAATAATCTTGTTCAACCTTACCAACTTAAAGTCGGACAAGTACTTCGCGTAAGATAATGACGATAACGGCAAAAGGGAGTAAGCACCCCCTTTTGCTGTCACTAACTTAATTTAGACGCCCCGTTTGGCGTCTCTATGCTTTTATGAAGGACGTAAAAATGAAAAAATCCTTTTTGGTATTACCATTCACCGCACTGATTTTAACTGCTTGTGGTTCGAATACACCTGCACCGGTCGTGAATGCCGACGGCTCCGATTTAACACCGGGTGTAATGCAGCCGGTTGCCGGTACGGGTGCCACCGAAAACGGCTACGGTTGGCAAACCGATGTGCAGGCCGCCGAAATGCCGGGCAACATGAGTGCCCCGACTTATTCGGCACCTCAACCGGTTTACCAAGCTCCTGCACCACAGCCGGTCTATCAAGCACCTGCACCGCAACCGACACCGACTTACGAAGCGCCGCGACCTGCTGCTCCACAGTCGGTTCAACAACCGGTAACGCAAAAAGCGCCGGCAAAAAAACCGGTTTCACAGGATTTCACCATTCCGCGTGATGAAAAAAACGCCCCGATCTACAGCCAAATCGATAAAGGTTTCTATAACGGCGACACCTATACCGTGCGCAAAGGCGATACCATGTTTCTGATCGCCTATATTGCCGGTAAAGACGTGAAAGAGATTGCGGCGCTTAACAATATGAGCGAACCCTATCAATTACGTATCGGGCAAACCCTTAAATTAAGCAAAGAGCCGACCCGCACCACTGCGGTGGCACCGACACAGCCGGTCAAACCGGTCGAACCGCCGGTTACATATACCCAAGCACCGCACGGTACCGCTTTCGGTTCTGACGGTACGGTAACCGGTCCGATTAAAGCAGGAACGGCAACAGCGACGGCAGGTGGCATTTCGGCAAGTGCCGGTACGGTTGCGACAACACCAAATGTACGTGCAACGACTACACCGGCTCCGGCGGTTTCTTCGATTAAATGGCAATGGCCGACCCAAGGGCGCGTCATTTCAGGCTTCTCTTCTGCCGAAGGCGGTAATAAGGGCTTGGATATTGCGGGTAACAAAGGGCAACCGGTTAAAGCCGCTGCGGCAGGTCGCGTCGTGTATGCGGGCAACGCCCTTCAAGGTTACGGTAACTTAATCATCATTAAACATAATGACGATTTCCTCAGTGCTTATGCTCACAACGATTCGATTAACGTCGATGAACAAGATAACGTGAAAGCGGGCGAAACAATCGCCACCTTAGGCAGCACCGGGACAAACAGCAACAAACTGCACTTTGAAATCCGTTATCAAGGTAAGTCCGTTGACCCTGCACGTTATTTACCAAGACAATAGGATTGATTGTGATGTTACAAAAACTCACCGCACTATTACCGGTAATCATGTGGACGGCAGATCTTTTTGACAATATCATTCTTAATCAAAAAATCCGCCTGACTAAAACGAAAGGCGCATGGCAAATCACCAAGTCATTTGCAAAATATTAACCAAAACAGACCGCTTGTTATTGCAAGCGGTCGTTTTTTACAAGGAGAACGGCAATGGCGACACGTTGCAGCTGGGTTGGAGACAGTGAAATTTATGTCAATTACCACGATCTCGAATGGGGAAAACCGGAATACGACAGTCAAAAATTGTTTGAAAAGATTTGTCTCGAAGGACAGCAAGCGGGGCTTTCTTGGATCACCGTATTGAAAAAACGCGATGCTTACCGCGAAGCCTTTCACCGTTTCGACCCGAATAAGATTGCGCGAATGACGGATGCCGATCTTGATCGTTTAATGCAAAATCCCGGCTTGATCCGCCATCGGGCAAAATTAGCCGCCATCATTCAAAATGCTAAGGCATACCTTGCCATGCAGGCCAACGGTGAAGACTTCAGCCAATTTATATGGTCGTTCGTTGACGGCTCGCCCCGTATCAATGATGTACCAAATTTAACGACGGTTCCCGCCAAAACCGCCGTATCCGCCGCCATGTCAAAAGCATTGAAGAAAAAAGGCTTCGTCTTTGTCGGTGAAACCACCTGCTATGCCTTTATGCAATCCATGGGGTTGGTCGATGACCATGTGAACGACTGCTTCTGTAAAACAAATTGCAAAAAATAAATGAAAACCGACCGCTTGTATATTTTATTCGCCCACTACGACGAGCCGATTCCGACGGAATTTCTCAGCTACGCCAAACCGGCACATAAATCAGTGGAAGAATTGTCTGAGCGCCAAATCAAAAAATGGAAAAGCCGTCGTTTGGCGTATTTTCTGTTGCATCACATTTTTGACAAAGCACAGTTGGATAAAAAACTGTTAACTGACATGAAAAAAACCGAAAGCGGTCGACCTTATGTCGATCATCCCGAGGTTGATTTTAACATTACGCATTCGGGCGAGTGGGTGGCGGTGATCGTCTCCGTCGCTTCACCGAAAAAAGCCGTCGGTATTGATCTCGAACATCCGCACAAAACGCGCCGTTTTCGTGATTTATTGACCTATTACGCCGGTGAGCAAGAGCTCACCGAGATCAATAATCCGGCAATATTGCCCGAGCTGGCTGCTTTCGAAAGCCGTTTTTATCTCAGCTGGTGTCTGCGCGAAGCGGTGTTAAAATCGCAAGGTGTCGGGATTGTCAAGCTCGCCGAGGTCTCGCATTCACTCAGTGAGCGGAAGATCACCAGTGCCCATTGCCCTTCCGGTACACTCTGTTTTTATGATCGGCTGCCTTTTTATTTGGCTTACTTCTTTGAACATTCATCATCTGTGCTATCATTGCCTCAAATCAGCCGCTGGCAAAACGGACAGTGGATCACCTTACAATCCCCTGCACCGCTCATTTATCAAGTAAATTAACTATGACGTCAAAAATACAACTCGAAAGCCAACATTCCCGCTTCGGTAAACTGATTTCCGAAGGATTTCAATGGATCCTCAATATTTCCTTATTGACTATCGGAACAATTCTTGCCTACTCCCTTTTCTATGAAGCCTATTCATTGACGGAGCTCTTTTTCAGCCACAGCGATAAATTCCAATTGGTTGAAAAAATCGTGATTTTCTTTTTATATTTTGAATTTCTTGCCTTGATCGTACAGTATTTTAAATATAACTATCACTTTCCGCTGCGCTATTTCTTATACATCGGCATTACCGCCATGGTACGTTTAATCATTGTCGATCATTCCAATGCAATGCACACCTTACTGTTTGCGTTAGCCATTTTAGTCATGGTCATTGCATTATACGTTGTCCACACAGACCGCTTGCATAAAAGCTAAGGAAACTTTATGACTCAAATTCGTCAATTTCAGCAAAACGATTTAGAAATCATTCGGGAAGAAGTGGTGTATCAAGGTCACTTCACCATGAAAAAAATGTACTTTCGCCATAAGCTGTTTAAGGGCGGCGTGAGCGGCGAAGTGGTTCGCGAGTTGATGATTAAAGGCGCCGCTTCCGCCTTAATTGCTTATGATCCCGTCAAAGACAGTGTGGTCTTGGTGGAACAAGTGCGTATCGGCGCTTACGATCCGACGAGTAACGAATCGCCTTGGTTGGTCGAACTGATTGCCGGTATGGTAGATGAAGGGGAAACCCCGGAAAACGTCGCCATCCGTGAAAGTTACGAAGAAGCCGGGCTGACCGTCAGCAATGTGGAACACGCCTTAAGCATTTGGGACAGCCCTGGCGGTGCAGTGGAACGCTTACATCTCTTTTTGGGATTGGTCGACAGCACCCAAGTCGGCGGTGTTTACGGCTTGGAAGAAGAGAACGAAGATATCCTTGTCCACGTTGTGAGCCGTGAGCAAGCGTATCAATGGGTCGTTGAAGGCAAAATTGACAACGTGATTGCCGTTGTCGGCTTACAATGGCTGCAACTCAATTACCAAAAATACCGCCGATAATCATCATATTGAGATACCGATAACGGGGCGATCGCCCCGTTTTTCATTACCCTTCCCGATTTGCAAAAAACAGACAAGATCAGACCGCTTGTTTCTCCACCCGATTACGATTTACTGACCAATTAACATTGGTTTAGCAAATAAATAGATAATTTCTATTACTTATCAATACATTAACCGCCTAAAAACCTCTCAAACGGCTAAACATTGACAAACCTAAATATAATTCGTCATATAAAAATCAAGTTAAAACAAATAGATTTATAAGCAAGAGAATATGCACAACACTTAAAATTTACAAAAATTTTTAAAATACATTGATTGTATATATATATATATATAAATGTAAAATATAGCGTATTTTGTAATCTACTTAAGGAAAACATCATGACTCGTACATTAAAACTATCATTAACGTTACTTTCTTTATCTGTACTGGCAGCTTGTTCAGGCGGTGGCGGCAGCGATCCGGCTAAACAAGCCCAAAGCTATGCCAATGAAGCCATTTCAAAAGGAAAAGAAATAGAACCTTCTGTAACGGAAACCAAATCGACTAATCTAAGTGCGCTCCAAGCAATGAAAGAAGCTGAAGCCGCAAGAAATGAGGCAAAACAATATGCCGATAATATTGAATCCAAAATAAAAAGCCAAGCTGCAGCAAGTTTAACTGAAACAGAAGCACTCCGAGCCGCTAGAAAAGCAGTTCAGTTAGCTACAGAAAAAGCAGCAGAAGCCAATAAACAAGCAGAACTTGCCCAAAGAGCAAGTGAAACTGCAGCATATCGAGCTAATGAAGCATCGAAAGCGTATGTAGCAGCTCGACTTGCTGCTGAAATAGCAAGTAGCAATAAAACTGCAACAGCGACATTACAGAATTCAATATCACAAACACAAAACTTAACTACACAACAACAAGCCTTACTGGCATCTTATAATACACTTACATTAACGGAAATTGATGCTAAAGTAGCCGAAGCATTGGCTGTATCAAGCAGACTCACAGCGGAAGCGTCTGCCGCAGAAGTTAAAGCTAATGAAGCAGCACAAGCTGCTACGTATGCTGCCAATGCAGTAACAAACGCTAAAGCAGATCTTAATAGAATTGAAGAAGCCAAAGCCTATAATTTTGCTGATTTAGTAAATACAAATACGCTACGCACTGTTAAGACAGTGAAAGTGGACGGTACAGAAATCAGTTTAGCTGATAAGGCATTGGGTTATTTCATTATAGATACCGAAAATGCTCAAGTGAAAGGCTACAACTTAGCTTATTCTGCTGCAGGTTATGCTTTACCGAAAAATATCACCAGCGATGTTTACGGTCAGTTAACCTCCGCTTACGATACGGAAAACTTAGGCTATGGTGCCGTCGGGATAAGCACCGAATATGCCAACCTACCGTCAACAGGTTTAATCCATTATTTCGGTAAATCCTTTGGTGTGAAATCAGAAGGTAATCTTGAATTAACCGCAAATTTCGCCGATAAAACCTTATCCGGTTCGGTTACCGACAGATTCTTGACCGGCACGAGTACAACCCTTGGCGATATCATCTTACAAAAAACCAATATTATCGCTGAAAATAGCCAAGCCGTTTTCTCCGGTGTTGCAAATTACACAACGAATAAAGATGTTGTCGGTAGCTATACTGGAAAATTCATGGGACCAACGGCACAAGAAGTGGTCGGAAAAATTAACGACGGTAACGATAATTTCTACGAAGCCTTCGCCGGTAGCAGTGTCAGTCCGTTTGTCACGGAATAATTTGCAAAATTCCCGTTCAAACAGACCACTTGTGATAAAAAACAGCCCGTCGGATTAGCCTAACGGGCTGTTTCTCTCAGCATAATAGACCTTTTATCTACTATAAAAAAATAAAGCCCGAAATATATCGGGCTTTTTTAAAATTATTCTGCCGCTTGTTCAGCTGCAACTTCAGGACGATCAACCAACTCAATGTATGCCATTGGCGCGTTGTCACCTGCGCGGAAACCACATTTTAAAATACGAGTATAACCACCCGCACGTTGTGCAAAACGCGGACCTAATTCATTGAATAATTTAGCAACGGTTTCGATGTTGCGAGTACGAGCAAAAGCTAAACGACGATTAGCAACGCTATCTTCTTTTGCTAAAGTAATTAACGGCTCAACTACACGACGTAATTCTTTTGCTTTCGGTAATGTCGTCTTGATAATTTCATGACTTACCAATGCACTGGCTAAATTACGGAACAACGCCTGACGATGGCTGCTGTTACGGTTGAGTTGACGTCCACTCTTACGATGGCGCATAACCTATTCCTTCTTAAGAAAATCTATACCTAAAATTAGTCTTCGGCAATACTTGCCGGAGGCCAATTCTCAAGGCGCATACCCAGTGATAAACCACGAGAAGCGAGCACATCCTTAATCTCAGTAAGTGACTTCTTACCAAGGTTAGGTGTTTTTAATAACTCAACTTCTGTACGTTGTACTAAATCACCGATATAGTGAATTGTCTCTGCTTTCAAACAGTTAGCAGAACGAACTGTCAGCTCTAAATCGTCTACAGGACGGAGAAGAATCGGATCAAACTCCGGTTTTTCTTCTTTTACTTCTGGCTGACGAACATCACGCAAATCAACGAATGCAGCGAGTTGCTCTGCTAAGATCGTTGCAGCACGACGAATGGCTTCCTCAGGATCTAAAGTTCCGTTAGTTTCCATTTCAATAATGAGCTTATCTAAGTCTGTGCGTTGTTCTACACGGGCTGCTTCTACATTGTAAGCAATGCGATCAACCGGGCTAAAACGCGCATCAACTAATAAGCGACCGATTGGGCGATCATCATCTTGTGTATGTACACGAGCAGAAGCCGGTACATAACCACGACCACGTTGCACACGGATACGCATGTTAATTGATGCGTTTTTATCCGTTAAGTGACAAATCACGTGATTCGGATTCACAATTTCAACATCACCATCGTACGTAATGTCGGCTGCAGTTACAGGGCCAATCCCAGATTTAGTGAGTGTCAAAATAATATCATCTTTATTTTGCACTTTTACCGCTAGACCCTTAAGATTTAATAAGACCTCAAGGATATCCTCTTGTACACCTTCCTTGCTGCTGTATTCATGTAATACACCATCAATTTCTACTTCTGTAACTGCGCAACCAGGCATAGACGAAAGTAAAATGCGACGAAGTGCGTTACCTAAAGTATGGCCGAAACCACGCTCTAACGGTTCTAAGGTCACTTTGGCGTGAGTTGAACTGACTTGTTCAATATTCACTAAGTGCGGCTTTAAAAATTCTGTTACAGAACCCTGCATTTTATCCTCTCTTTGCTTTTAAGCTTTAACTATTATTTAGAGTAAAGCTCAACGATCAGATGTTCATTAATATCTGCTGATAGATCAGAACGCTCAGGAGTACGTTTAAATACACCTTCCATTTTAGTTGCATCAACTTCTAACCAAGTCGGTTTTTCACGTTGGGTTGCTAACTCTAAGGATGCTTTGATACGTGCTTGTTTTTTAGATTTCTCACGAACAGCAATCACATCATCAACAGAAACTTGGTATGAAGGGATATTTACAACACGACCGTTTACTACGATAGATTTGTGGCTGACTAACTGACGTGCTTCAGCACGAGTTGCCGCAAACCCCATACGATAAACGACGTTATCTAAACGACCTTCTAACAATACTAATAAGTTCTCACCGGTATTGCCTTTTAAGCGGTTAGCTTCTTTATAGTAATTACGGAACTGGCGTTCTAAAATACCATAGATACGGCGAACTTTTTGTTTCTCACGTAACTGACTACCGTAGTCAGATAAGCGAGGCTTACGAGCACCGTGTTGACCGGGTGCTACATCAATTTTACATTTTGACTCGATCGCGCGAACACCTGATTTAAGGAATAAATCGGTACCTTCACGACGGCTTAGCTTGAGTTTTGGACCCAAATATCTTGCCATTTTCTTTCTCCAATTATCCTAACGTCAATTACACACGACGTTTTTTCGGTGGACGACAACCGTTATGTGGAATCGGAGTCACATCAGTAATGTTCGTGATACGGAAACCCGCTGCATTCAATGCGCGAATTGTTGATTCACGACCTGGACCCGGTCCTTTAACCATAACTTCTAAATTCTTTAAACCGAACTCTTTTACAACTTCAGCACAACGTTCAGCGGCAACTTGAGCTGCAAATGGAGTTGATTTACGAGAACCACGGAAACCTGAACCACCCGCAGTAGCCCAAGCTAAGGCATTACCTTGACGGTCAGTAATGGTTACGATTGTATTATTGAAAGATGCGTGAATATGAGCTACGCCATCTACGATCTGTTTTTTTACACGTTTACGTGCACGAACTGGTGTTTTAGCCATTATTTATCTACTCCGATTATTTTTTGATCGGTTTGCGAGGACCCTTACGAGTACGCGCATTAGTCTTAGTACGTTGACCACGTACCGGTAAACTACGACGATGACGTAAACCACGATAGCAACCTAGGTCTAAAAGACGTTTGATGCTTAAAGTCACTTCACGACGCAAATCACCTTCGACAGTAAATTTACCAACTTCTTCACGCAGTTTTTCAATCTGCTCTTCAGACAATTCTCTGATCTTCACATCTTCAGCAATACCCGTTGCAGCGCAAATTGCTTTTGCACGAGTTTTACCGATGCCATAAATAGCAGTTAGTGCGATTACGGTGTGTTTTTGATCAGGAATGTTAATGCCTGCAATACGGGCCACTATGCACTCCTATTACTTAAAGTTAATGATATACTGATCTTGAAAAGCCCGTTTCAGGATACTCAAACAGTATATCAGGACGAAATGAGCTGAGCAGTATAACTGCCCAGCAGGTTCTTTGCAAGAAATAATGTCAATTAACCTTGACGTTGTTTATGTTTAGGGTCGCTACAAATAACGCGAACAACTCCTTCACGTTTTACAACTTTACAGTTACGACACATTTTCTTAACTGAAGCACGAACTTTCATTGCTTATCCTTCATTATCAAAGGGCTCTATTGCCCTAAGCCTTTCAAATTGGCTTTCTTCAACACAGAATCATATTGTAGAGACATTAAATGACTCTGAACTTGTGCGATGAAATCCATAATAACAACCACAACAATCAATAATGAAGTACCACCTAATTGAAAAGATACTTTCCATAATGACGTTATGATATAAGGAACCAAACAAACAAAAGTAATATATAGCGCACCGATTAAGGTTAAACGCGTCATTACTTTATCAATATAACGAGATGTTTGCTCGCCTGGTCGATAACCTGGTACAAACGCACCTGATTTTTTCAAATTATCCGCTGTATCACGAGGATTATATTGCATTCCCGTATAGAAAAATGCAAAGAAGATTACAGCCATTGCAAATAGAACAATATATAAAGGCTGCCCCGGTTGTAGTAACTGTGACAAGTCAAATAACCATTCAAACCCTTCACTTTGTCCAAACCACTGCGTAATTGTTGCCGGGAACAAAATGATACTGGATGCAAAAATTGCAGGAATAACACCCGCCATATTTACTTTCAATGGTAAATGGGACTGTCTCGCAGGAGACATCATTCTTCCCTGCTGACGACTTGCATAATTCACAACGATTCTTCTTTGTCCACGTTCAACAAAGACAACAAAATATGTTACGGCAAATGCGATTACTGCAATTAATAACAATACAAGCAATGAGATTTCCCCTTGACGGGATTGTTCGATCGTTTGCCCGATTGCTGATGGTAAATCTGCTACTATCCCTGCAAAAATAATCAACGAGATGCCATTTCCGATACCCCGCTCAGTGATTTGTTCACCTAGCCACATCAGAAACATCGTTCCCGTGACTAAACTAATTACAGAAGTTACATAGAACAGCATACTTGGATTAGGAACTAATCCGGAAAGCATATTCGGTAATGCTAGCGAAATACCAATAGACTGAATGAATGCCAATAACAATGTTGCATAGCGTGTATATTTGCTAATTTTTCGACGTCCCGCTTCACCTTCTTTTTTCAATTCAGCTAATGCAGGATGTACCGCAGTCAATAATTGAAGAATAATTGATGCTGAAATATAGGGCATAATCCCTAACGCAAATATCGACGCTCGACTTAAAGCACCACCAGAGAACATATTAAACATATCAATGATGGTGCCTTTTTGTTGCTGAACCAATTCGGATAATACAGAAGCATCAATACCAGGAACAGGAATAAAAGAACCGATTCGGAAAACGATTAAAGCACCTAAAACAAACAATAACCGTGATTTTAATTCACCAGTCCCTCTTTGGGTATTACCTTGATATCCTGGTTGTTTAGCCATTTATTATTCCTCGATAGAACCGCCAGCAGCTTCGATAGCAGCTTTTGCGCCCTTAGTTACACCTAAGCCTTTTACCACAACCGCTTTTTCAACTTTACCCGAAAGGATTACTTTTGCGGATAAAATGTCTTTTGTGATTACATTTGCAGCTTTAAGTGCATCTAAAGTTACAACATCACCATCTACTTTTGCTAAATCACTTAAACGGATTTCAGCTACGTGTAATGCTTTAAGGGAAGTAAAACCGAATTTTGGTAAACGACGGTATAAAGGCATTTGACCACCCTCGAAACCACGGCGAACACCGCCACCCGTACGAGATTTCTGACCTTTATGACCGCGACCACCGGTTTTACCTAAACCAGAACCAATACCGCGTCCTAAACGTTTTGCACTGTGTTTAGCACCTTCAGCTGGAGAAAGAGAATTTAAACGCATTCTGTTATTCCTCCACTTTAACCATATATGAAACTTGATTAATCATACCACGAACTGCCGGAGTATCTTCCAACTCTACGGTATGACGAATATGACGAAGACCTAAGCCTTTCAACGTTGCTTTATGCTTCGGTAAACGAGCAATAGAGCTACGAGTTTGAGTTACTTTAATTTTTGCCATATCCAATTACCCCAAAATTTCTTCAACGGTTTTACCACGTTTAGCGGCAACCATTTCCGGTGATTTCATATTTGCTAGTGCATCGATTGTTGCACGAACAACGTTAATTGGGTTAGTTGAACCGTACGCTTTAGATAGTACGTTATGAACACCTGCAACTTCTAATACTGCACGCATTGCACCGCCTGCGATAATACCTGTACCTTCGCTAGCCGGTTGCATAAATACGCGTGATCCTGTGTGAGAACCTTTAACAGGGTGTTGTAATGTACCTTCGTTTAAAGCGACATTGATCATATTGCGACGAGCTTTTTCCATCGCTTTTTGGATTGCTGCCGGAACTTCACGAGCTTTACCGTAACCAAAACCTACACGACCGTTACCATCGCCCACTACTGTTAAAGCAGTGAAACTCATAATACGACCACCTTTTACGGTTTTAGATACACGGTTAACCGCGATTAGCTTTTCCTGCAGTTCACCAGCTTGTTTTTCGATGTTTGACATCTCAAATTCCTCTATTAGAACTGAAGACCAGCTTCACGAGCAGCATCTGCTAATGATTGCACACGACCATGGTATTTAAAACCAGAACGGTCAAATGCAACTGCCTTAATACCTTTTTCTAAAGCGCGTTCAGCAACAATTTTACCAACGACTGCTGCCGCTTCTTTATTACCAGTATATTTAACTTGCTCTTTAATTACTTTCTCAACAGTTGAAGCTGCTGCTAAAACCTCTGAGCCATTCGGTGCAATTACCTGCGCATAAATATGGCGAGGTGTGCGATGCACAACTAAACGTGTTGCACCTTGCTCTCTCATTAAATGACGTGCACGGCTTGCACGACGGATACGAGCTACTTTCTTATCCATAGTGTTACCTTACTTTACTTTTTCTTCGCTTCTTTAGTACGTACAACTTCATCAGCGTAACGTACACCTTTGCCTTTATAAGGCTCTGGTTTGCGGTATGCACGAATATCAGCTGCCACTTGACCGATTAACTGTTTGTCCGCAGACTTAAGAATAATCTCAGTTTGTGACGGACATTCACCAGTTACACCTTTTGGCAACTCATGTTCAACCGGGTGTGAGAAACCTAAACTTAATGCAACAGTGTTGCCTTTCATTTGAGCTCTGTAACCAACACCCACTAATTGCAATTTCTTAGTAAAGCCTTCAGTAACACCGATAACCATTGCGTTAACGAGGGCACGGGCTGTACCTGCTTGCGCATCTGCATTAACGATACCCGCTTTTGGAGCGAATGTTAAAGTATCAGCTTCGTATTTTACTTCAACTGCATTGTGAATTTCGCGAGATAACTCGCCATTTTTACCTTTTACTGTTAATAGCTGACCATTCAAAGTAACTTGAACGCCGGCAGGAACAGCGACAGGTGCTTTTGCAACACGAGACATTTTTCCTACCTCACTATTATGCTACGTAACAGATAATTTCACCGCCGAGGCCCGCTTGACGCGCTGCACGGTCGGTCATTACACCTTTAGATGTAGAAACTACTGCGATACCTAAACCACCCATTACTTTTGGTAATTCGTCTTTACGTTTATAAATACGAAGACCCGGACGGCTTACGCGTTGGATACTTTCTACAACAGGTTTGTTTTGGAAATATTTTAAAGTGATTTCCAACTCAGGTTTTGAACCTTCAACAACTTTGAAGCTTTCAACATAACCTTCTTCAGCTAAAACGCTTGCAATAGCAACTTTTAACTTAGATGAAGGCATACTGATTGCAACTTTATTCGCAGCTTGACCGTTACGAATACGGGTCAGCATATCTGCGATTGGATCTTGCATGCTCATGTATTTACTCCCATGATTCCAAATTAAAAGAGGTTATTACCAGCTTGCTTTCTTAAGGCCCGGAATTTCACCGCGCATTGCAGCTTCACGCACCTTAATACGGCTTAAACCAAACTTACGAAGCACACCGTGTGGACGACCAGTTTGGCGGCAACGGTTACGCTGACGGATTGGACTAGAATCGCGTGGAAGTGTTTGTAATTTTAACACTGCATCCCAACGTTCTTCGTCTGAAGAATTCACATCAGAGATGATTTTCTTTAATTCTTCACGTTTAGCGTAGAATTTATCAGCTAATTTCGCACGTTTTACGTCACGTGCAATCATTGATTGTTTTGCCACGATAACCTACCTTATTTACGGAATGGGAAATTGAAAGCCGCTAATAAAGCTTGGCCTTCTTCATCACTTTTCGCCGTTGTAGTGATAGTAATATCCAAACCACGTACACGATCTACTTTATCGTAGTCGATTTCAGGGAAAATGATTTGTTCACGAACACCCATACTGTAATTACCACGACCGTCGAATGATTTCGCGTTTAAACCGCGGAAGTCACGGATACGTGGAACAGCGATAGTAATCAATCTTTCAAAGAATTCCCACATACGTTCACCACGTAGGGTTACTTTGCATCCGATTGGATATCCCTGACGGATTTTAAAGCCTGCAACAGATTTGCGTGCTTTAGTAATTAAAGGTTTTTGACCGCTGATTGCTGTTAAATCCGCTACTGCGTTGTCTAACAGTTTTTTGTCGGTCAATGCTTCACCCACACCCATATTCAGGGTTATCTTTTCGATTCGTGGGACTTGCATGACAGATGAGTAGTTGAATTTCGCTTTTAATTCATTAACTACTGTATCTCTGTAGTAATCATGCAGTTTCGCCATCGCATTACTCCAGTTAATTAAATTGTTTTCTCGTTAGATTTGAAGAAACGGACTTTTTTGCCATCTTCGAATCTAAATCCTACACGGTCAGCTTTGTTTGTTTCCGGGTTGAAAATTGCGACGTTTGACGCATCAATCGCAGCTTCTTTCTTCACTAAACCGCCAGCTTTGCCTAACGCAGGAACTGGTTTTTCGTGTTTAGTGATAATGTTGATACCCTCAACAATCACTTTACCGTTTGGTAACACAGAAGTTACCTTACCACGTTTGCCCTTGTCTTTACCAGCAAGAACAATTACTTCATCGTTTTGACGGATTTTTGCAGCCATTACATTCTCTCCTTATAGTACTTCTGGAGCTAAAGAAATGATCTTCATAAACTTCTCAGAACGAAGTTCACGCGTCACAGGTCCAAAAATACGAGTACCGATTGGTTGCTCAGTGTTATTGTTTAAAATTACACAAGCATTGCCATCGAAACGAATAACTGCGCCATCTGGGCGACGAACACCCTTCTTGGTGCGCACAACAACTGCTTTTAACACATCACCTTTTTTAACTTTACCGCGTGGAATTGCTTCTTTCACAGTAACTTTGATGATATCGCCGATAGCAGCGTAACGACGGTGCGATCCACCTAGAACCTTGATACACATTACGCTACGAGCCCCTGAGTTATCAGCAACATCCAGCATAGTCTGTTCTTGGATCATATTAGTGCTCCGTTAAAATAAAAAACACCCTTTCGGGACGAACCTGTTTGCCCAACGCAAACAGGATGCGGATTATACAGCAGTTGGCTTGGCAAGATCAACAGGATTCTGAGCCGGAATGTATTTAAAGTCACAGCCGGCGTAAGTATGGAGGCATATTGAAAGAAATTTTCGCTTACAAGCGGTATGATTTGATGAAAATTTTGCAAAACAGCTTCATAAAAATCCCCGATATATCTATCGGGGATTGGGTGTTTTTCATATAGGGACGATCTTTGAACCGTTTCTATAACGAATTGATAAAAATCACTAAAATCAGCAACGGGATCACAAAGCGAACATAGTTAAACCAAACCTTCGTGAATTTTTCACCGGCGCCCAGCTCTTTCATAGCATCTTCTTTTAACACATAGCCGACGAACAAGGCGCTACCTAAGGCTGTCAAAATAAACAGAATATTTCCGCTGATATAATCAAAGGCATCAAAAATGCTACGACCGATAATCCGGATATGACTCCATTCATTATCACCTAAGACCGACGGAATATTGCCCAAAATAAAAGAACCGATTAAGGTTAATGTGATCGCCTGCTTACGGCTCAAATTCGTTTTTTCTTGCAAGGCGGTAATTAACACCTCATAAATGGTAATGGAGGTGGTTAACGCCGCAATGATCAATAAGCCGAAAAAGATAGTCGCAAAGAACGTCCCCGCCCACATATGTGAGAAGACGATCGGCAAGCTTTGAAACACAAGTGTCGGCCCTGAGTCCGGTGCGACGTTAAACGTAAATAATGACGGAAAAATCATGAATCCCGCCGCCAATGCGATCAATGTATTAATTACCCCGGTGATGGTTGCCGTTTTCACCAAATTTTCTTGTTTGGACAGATAACTCGACAAGGTAATCAAAACCCCGAAGCCGAGACTTAAGGCAAAAAAGACCTGACCTAAGACAAACACGAAGAGTTCTTTCGTGATCTTAGAGAAATCCGGAACAAGATAAAATTTAATACCTTCCATCGCGCCCGGCAGAGTTACATTACGGATAATCATGATGATTAAAAACACAAACAAAAGAGGCATAAGCAATTTGACTGAATTTTCTATTCCCTCTTTAATTCCTTTAATTAAAATAAAATAGTTCACCACGACAAACAACGCAGTATAGCCAAGTACAGTCGAAGGGCTGCTTTGGATATGCTCTTTGAAATATGCCGACGTCGTTTCAATGGTCACCGGAGAAGAAAGATCAAGTCCGCCTGAAATCAAGCTGCCTATATATGTCAGTACCCATCCGCCTAACACCATGTAATAAGCTAAAATACCAAAAGAGCCAAGTGGCCCCATATAACCTAGTATTTTCCAAACCGGATGAATTTTCTTCCCGTTCGCATGTCCTGAGAAGGCATCGATTGAATTAACCTGCATCCGACGACCAATAACATTTTCAACTAAAATCATCGGAATACCGATAACAATCATGGCAATACAGAACAGCAACACATAGGCGCCGCCACCGTTCTCACCTACAAGATAAGGGAAACGCCAAGTGGCGCCGAAACCGACCGTCGCCCCCGCAACCGTTAAAATATAAGTTATTTGATTAGACCACGATTGCCGAGCCGGTCTTGTATTTTCACTCATGGTTATACCTCATTTTTAGACAGCAAAAGCTGCCCCTTCCCGATATTTCAGGAATATTTATCAATATACTGTAATTTAAATTAAGGCGACCTGGGGTTCGGTATACTCAATCCCAAACGCATCACTAACGCCTTTAAACGTACATTTACCATTGTACGTATTGAGTCCTTGCAATAATGCCGGATCGGACAAGCATGCGGCTTTTACACCTAAATCCGCCAGTTTCAAACCGTATTCAAGTGTGGAATCGGTCAAACCTAGAGTCGACGTACGGGCAACACACCCCGGCATATTGGCGACACAGTAATGAATAATGCCGTTCAATTCATAAATCGGTGCATTATGCGTTGTCGGGCGGGATGTTTCAAAACAACCACCCTGATCGATGGCGACATCGACCAACACCGCACCTTTTTTCATCAAATGAAGATCATCATGACGCAATAGATGCGGAGCTTTCGCCCCCGGAATTAATACCGCCCCAATCACAACGTCGGCATCAGGTAAAAGGCTCAAGATATTACCGCGCGAACTGCTTAACGTTTTGATACGCATACCAAAAATTTGATCAATATAAGCCAATCGGCTTGCATTGATATCCAAAATAGTCACATCCGCCCCGATTCCCATTGCAATTTGAGCGGCATTTAAACCGACGACACCGGCGCCTAAAATAACGACTTTCGCTTTTGGTGTACCGGCAGTACCGCTAAGCAACACCCCTGCACCGCCAAAAGTTTTTTGAATATATTTGGCTGCCTCTAACGTCGCCAGACGCCCGGCTATCGCACTCATCGGTGCAAGGCAAGGTAATCCAGTCGGCGTTTTAATCGTTTCATAGGCAATAGACTGTACTTTACGTTCAAGTAACATCTCGGTGAGCGGCCTATCCGCTGCAAGGTGCAAATACGTATAAAGAATTTGATTTTCACGGAAGTAGTGATATTCGCATTCAATCGGTTCCTTCACTTTAATGATCATATCGCTTTTGGCAAACAGCGTCGCTTTATCACTAATGATCGCCCCCGCCACACGATAAGCGTCATCGCTAAAACCGATTTCCGCGCCTGCATCTTGCTCAATATAAACCGTATGTCCCGCCTCAACATAAGACTGTACATTCGCCGGCGTTAAGCCGACACGGTATTCCTGAACCTTAATTTCTTTCGGACACCCTATAATCATTTTTTCTCTCCTTCAACCAGTTGAATTGTTAACGCTATTATAGTGAATTCACAAAATCGGATTCTGTGACGCATCCCAAATTTTTCCAAAAAAACAAGCGGTGAGATCCGCATTATTTTTTGCAAATCTGATGAAAATACTCTTCACGATCAATTCCTGCGCATTCGGCGAAAAAATAAAAGCCTCCGGCATTTCTACCAAAGGCTTTTCATCAAGATATATTGTGTCGATTAAGCTTCGATAGCTTTTTCAACAACACGAACTAAAGTATGAGATTTCGTTTTAGAAAGTGGACGACACTCTCTTACTTCAACGACATCGCCTAATTTAGCTTCGTTGTTTTCATCGTGTACGTGTAATTTTGTTGTACGACGAATAAACTTACCGTAAATCGGGTGTTTAACCGTGCGTTCGATAGCTACAACAAATGATTTGTCCATTTTGTCGCTAACAACTTTACCTTGTACTGTACGAATTTTATCAGTCATTACTCACCCGCCTTTTCGGTTAATACAGTTTTAACTTGTGCAATGCTACGACGCACTTGTTTTAACTGGTGGGTTTGTTGAAGCTGACCGGTGGCTGCTTGCATACGCAATTTGAACTGTTCACCTAAAAGGTTCACTAATTCACCATTCAGCTCTTCAACACTTTTGTTACGTAGTTCTTGAGCTTTCATTACATCACCGTCTTAGTTACAAATGTGGTTTTGAACGGAAGTTTAGCTGCGGCTAATGCGAATGCATTGCGTGCAACTTCTTCAGATACACCATCCATTTCATAGAGAACTTTACCCGGCTGGATTAAGGCTACCCAGTACTCGACGTTACCTTTACCTTTACCCATACGGACTTCTAATGGTTTTTCAGTAATTGGTTTGTCTGGGAACACACGGATCCAGATTTTACCTTGACGTTTTACTGCACGGCTCATCGCACGACGCGCTGCTTCGATTTGACGAGCGGTTAAACGACCACGACCAATTGCTTTTAAGCCGAATGAACCGAAGCTCACTTCTGTACCGCCCGCGATACCACGGTTACGGCCTTTGTGTACTTTACGGAATTTTGTACGTTTTGGTTGTAACATTCAGTGATTCTCCTTATTTACGACCTTTGCGAGCTGGCTTTTTAGGCTGTGCCGCTGGTTCTTTCTCAGATTCAATCACTGCAGCCATTCCACCAAGAATCTCACCTTTGAAGACCCATACTTTAACGCCGATTACGCCGTAAGTTGTGTGAGCTTCAGCTGTGTTATAGTCGATGTCAGCACGAAGTGTATGTAGAGGTACACGACCTTCACGATACCATTCTGAACGTGCGATTTCTGCACCACCTAAACGACCGCTAACTTCAACTTTGATACCTTTAGCACCTAAACGCATGGCGTTTTGTACTGCACGTTTCATTGCGCGACGGAACATAACACGACGCTCAAGTTGAGATGCGATGCTATCTGCAACTAATTTTGCATCTAGCTCTGGTTTTTTCACTTCAGCGATATTGATTTGTGCAGGAACACCGGCAATTTTAGATACCGCGTTTCTTAATTTCTCAACATCTTCGCCTTTTTTACCGATAACGATACCCGGGCGAGCTGTGTGAATCGTTACACGAATACTTTTTGCCGGACGCTCGATAGTAATACGAGAGACAGACGCGTTCGCTAACTCTTTGTTTAAAAATTGACGTACTTTGAAATCGCCGTCTAAATTATCGGCAAAATCTTGTGTATTCGCGAACCAAGTAGAGTTCCAAGGCTTAACAATACCAAGGCGAATACCATGTGGATGTACTTTCTGACCCATTGCTATTCTCCTACTGATTAACGATCTGACACTACCACAGTAATGTGGCTAGTACGTTTTAAAATACGATCTGCACGACCTTTAGCACGTGGCATAACACGTTTCATGCTTGGACCTTCATCAACGAAAATCTTCGCAACTTTAAGATCATCGACATCTGCACCGTCGTTGTGCTCAGCGTTCGCAATAGCCGATTCTAATACTTTCTTCACTAAAGCTGCCGCTTTTTTGTTTGTGAAAGTTAAAATTTCTAATGCTTGCGCAACTTTCTTACCACGGATTAAATCAGCAACTAAGCGAGCTTTTTGTGCAGAAGTACGAGCGTAACGATGTTTTGCAATAGTTTCCATCTTTTACCTCTTATTTCTTAGCTTTCTTATCTGCGGCGTGACCGCGGTATGTACGAGTCGGTGCAAATTCACCTAATTTATGACCGATCATTTCATCAGAAACATAAACTGGAACATGCTGACGACCATTATGGACTGCGATGGTCAATCCGATCATTGATGGAATGATCATTGAACGACGGGACCAAGTTTTGATTGGTTTTTTATCCCCGCTTTCCACCGCCTTCTCTACCTTCTTCAACAAGTGTAGGTCAAGGAAAGGACCCTTCTTGAGAGAACGTGGCATGGCTTATCCTCTTTAATTAATTAAAAAATTATTTGCCACGACGACGTACGATGAATTTATCAGTACGTTTGTTGTGACGAGTTTTCTTACCTTTGGTTTGAACGCCCCAAGGTGTAACAGGGTGTTTACCGAAGTTACGACCTTCACCACCACCGTGTGGGTGGTCTACCGGGTTCATCGCAGTACCACGAACGGTTGGACGAATACCTCTCCAACGGTTTGCACCTGCTTTACCAAGTACGCGAAGCATATGCTCTGAGTTACCTACTTCACCGATGGTTGCAGAACACTCAGCTAATACTTTACGCATTTCGCCTGAACGAAGACGTAAAGTGACATAGTTACCTTCACGTGCGATAATTTGCACATATGCACCAGCAGAACGAGCGATTTGACCGCCTTTACCTGGTTTTAATTCTACGTTATGAACAGTAGAACCAACTGGAATATTGCGCATTGGTAATGAGTTACCGACTTTAATTGGCGCTGAAGCACCCGCTTGGATCGTATCACCTGCAGCTAAGCCTTTTGGTGCTAAGATGTAACGGCGTTCACCATCTTTATAAAGTACTAATGCGATATTCGCAGAACGGTTTGGATCGTATTCTAAACGCTCAACAACAGCCGGAATGTCTAATTTGTTACGTTTGAAGTCAATTAAACGGTAGTGTTGTTTGTGTCCGCCACCGATGTGACGAGTAGTGATACGACCTAAGTTGTTACGACCACCCGTTTTAGATTTAGTATCTAAAAGTGCTGCAAAAGGTTTACCTTTGTGAAGCTCAGTATTAACAACTTTAACTACATGACGACGACCAGCGGAGGTCGGCTTACATTTAACGATAGCCATAGTTTTCTATTCCTCCGAAATTACTCTGCCGCACCTTCAACGAAGTCAAGTGATTGACCTTCTTGAAGAGTTACATAAGCTTTTTTCCAGTCACTACGACGACCTGATTTTGCACCGTGACGTTTAGTTTTACCTTTAACAACCACTGTACGAACAGAATCTACTTTAACTTCGAAAAGTTGCTCAACCGCGTTCGCAATTTCCACTTTATTAGCGTCTAATGCGACTTTGAATACGATTGTGTTGCCTTTTTCTGCGTTATTTGTCGCTTTCTCAGAGATATGTGGTGCTTTAAGCACTTTTAGCAAACGTTCTTGTTGAATCATGCTAACATCTCCTCAATTTGTTTTACTGCATCAACAGTGATAACCACTTTATCGAAAGCGATTAAGCTTACCGGATCGATACCTTGTACATCACGTACATCAACTTTGTATAAGTTACGTGCTGCTAAGAATAGGTTTTCATCTAAGCTTGCAGTGATGATAAGAGCGTCAGTTAACGCCATATCTTTTAATTTTTGTACTAAAACTTTAGTTTTTGGTGAATCGATTTCGAATTTCTCAACAACCACTAAACGGTCTTGACGAACTAATTCGGAAAGAATGCTTTTGATTGCACCACGGTACATTTTCTTGTTCACTTTTTGGCTGTGATCTTGTGGTTTCGCTGCGAAAGTTACACCACCTGAACGCCAAATTGGTGATTTGATATCACCTGAACGAGCGCGACCTGTACCTTTTTGACGCCAAGGTTTTTTGCCTGAACCAGACACTTCAGCACGAGTTTTTTGTGCGCGTGTACCTTGACGAGCACCCGCTGCATAAGCAACAACTACTTGGTGGATTAACGCCTCGTTAAACTCACGTCCGAAGGTAGTTTCAGAAACAGCTAGTGCGTTAGCACCTACAACTTGTAATTCCATCTCTATCTCCTAGACTTATGCTTTAACTGCTGGTTTAACAATAACATCACTATTAGTTGCACCAGGTACAGAACCTTTCACTAATAATAATTTACGCTCAGCATCTACACGAACAACTTCAAGTGATTGAACGGTTACACGCTCAGCACCTAAGTGTCCAGCCATTTTTTTACCTTTAAACACACGACCTGGAGTTTGGTTTTGACCAATAGAACCAAGTACACGGTGTGATAAAGAGTTACCGTGAGTAGCATCTTGAGTACGGAAGTTCCAACGTTTAACACCACCTTGGAAACCTTTACCTTTTGATGTACCAGTAACATCGACTTTTTTAACATCTGTGAAGATGTCTACGTTGATTTCTTGACCTAAAGTGAATTCTTCACCTTCAGTACGAAATTCCCATAAACCGCGACCAGCTTCAACACCTGCTTTAACGAAATGACCTGCTTCAGGCTTAGTTACACGACTTGCTTTTTTAGAGCCAGTAGTAACTTGAACTGCAGTATAGCCATCGTTTTCAAGAGTTTTAACTTGAGTCACACGGTTGGCTTCGATTTCGATAACGGTAACTGGAATTGACACGCCATCTTCATTGAAGATACGGGTCATACCAACTTTACGACCGACTAAACCAATCATTGTAATAACCTCTTAATTAACCTAGGCTGATCTGCACGTCAACGCCGGCAGCCAAATCTAAACGCATTAATGCATCAACAGTTTTTTCTGTTGGCTC
>NZ_JBGYBX010000037.1:0-34313 GCF_041817755.1 Glaesserella sp.
AAGTGGTCGATATCGTCCACTTCTCCACGACCGTTACGGATTTCGATCAATTTTTTCATCACACCGATGATGTCATCGTTGCTTAAAATACCTGAGCCTACGCCTTCAGGAATATCTAAAGAACGGTTGAACTTCATACGACCTACCGCAGAAAGATCATAGCGGTCGGTTGAGAAGAACATATTGTCGAATAAGGCTTCCGCCGCTTCTTTTGTCGGTGGCTCGCCCGGACGCATCATACGGTAGATTTCCACTAACGCCGTCAAACGGTCGTAAGTCGGATCGATACGTAAGGTTTCAGAAATGTACGGACCGTAATCAAGATCGTTAGTAAATAACACCTCAATTTCACGGTAACCTGCTTGAGCCAATGTTGCCAATGTTTCCAAGCCGATTTCACTGTTCGCCGGACAAATAATTTCGCCCGTTGACAAGTCAACATAATCTTTCGCTGTCACACGGCCAACGATATATTCGGTCGGCACTTGAATTTGCGTGATGTTGTCTTTTTCTAATGCACGAATGTGACGAGCGGTAATACGACGACCACTTTCAACATAAACTTTGCCGTTTGCTTCAATATCAAAGGCTGCGGTTTCACCACGAAGACGCTCAGGCACTAAGGTCATCAATAATCTGTTGTCTTCAATGTGGAAAGTCACGGTTTCGAAGAACATATTTAAGATTTCTTCGGTGGTGTAGCCTAACGCACGCAGAATAATGGTTGCTGGTAATTTACGACGACGGTCGATACGTGCATAAAGGTTGTCTTTCGGATCGAACTCGAAATCTAACCAAGAACCACGGTAAGGAATAATGCGTGCGTTATAAAGCACTTTACCTGAAGCGTGGGTTTTACCTTTGTCAGAATCGAAGAATACGCCCGGACTACGGTGTAACTGAGAAACGATAACACGCTCAGTACCGTTGATCACGAAAGTACCGTTGTCGGTCATCAATGGGATTTCGCCCATATAGACGTTTTGCTCTTTGATGTCTTTGACTGTGCCTGCTGCCGCTTCGCGATCAAAGGTCACAAGACGAAGTTTTACACGTAAAGGTGCTGCATAGGTTGTACCGCGAATTTGGCATTCACGCACATCAAATACGGGTTCGCCTAATTCGTAAGAAACGTATTGTAATTCAGTTGCACCGTTGCTGCTCACAATCGGGAATACTGAACGGAATGCCGCTTCTAAACCTTGAAGTCCTTCAGGATCTCTTTGGATAAATTTATCAAAAGAATCGAGCTGAATTGTTAATAGATAAGGTACGTTCAGAACTTGTGAGCGTTTGCCAAAGCTCTTACGAATACGCTTTTTCTCGGAATATGAGTATGCCATTAAATATAGCCTCTGATTTTCTGTTTGGTTGAGTTTTCACAATCCGCCTAAAGACCGGCAGGAAGTGGCATTATAAAAAATGATACGAGGTGTCGTTTTCTGAGTTCACACAAAGGGTCAAAAATCACTACCGCAGAGGTTAGCTCAGGGGGGAACGGTCTTTGCACAATTTTGCAAGAAAGCGACCGCTTGCGATCTATAAATTCATAACAACATCTTATAAATCAATTAATTAGCCAAACTAAAACGACGCAAATTTAGCTAATGTTATTCAAGCACAAAAGGCTAGACGAAAATTCATCTAGCCAATATGCGAAATTCGGACTGCGAATTATATAAGAAATAAACAATTCAATCAATATTAAAAAGCGATATTCATTAGCCCCAAAAAGCAAAAACCCCAATATCGCTATCGGGGTTTTCTGAACCTAGAATCAGGCAAAAAGTTAAATCAAAAATTATTTGATTTCTACTTTCGCACCGGCTTCTTCTAATTCTTTCTTAAGTGCTTCAGCTTCACCTTTAGAGATGCCTTCTTTTAATGCTGCCGGAGCAGATTCAACTAAGTCTTTCGCTTCTTTTAAGCCTAAGCCTGTTGCACCACGTACTGCTTTGATTACTGCTACTTTGTTAGCACCTGCTTCAGCAAGGATAACATCGAATTCAGTTTTCTCTTCAGCCGCTTCTGCCGGGCCTGCTGCTACTGCTACTGCTGCCGCTGCTGCTGATACACCGAATTTTTCTTCCATCGCTGTGATTAATTCAACGATTTCTGATACTGATTTAGAAGCAATCGCTTCAATGATTTGTTCGTTAGTTAATGACATAACAATCAATTCCTAAAGTAAATAAGTTAAACGAGTTGAGAAGTCGGCGGAAAATTATGCCACTTCTTGTAATTTGTCGCGTAATGCCGCAAGAGTGCGAACAAGTTTGCCTGCCGCAGCTTCTTTCATTGTGCCCATTAAACGTGCAATTGCTTCTTCGTAAGTCGGTAATGTTGCCAAGAATTCAACATCTTGGATTTTACCTTCAAAGGCTGCACCTTTAACTTCAAACTCTTTGTTTGCTTTTGCAAAATCTTTGAACAAACGTGCTGCTGCACCCGGGTGTTCGTTAGAGAATGCAATAAGAGTCGGACCGGTAAACGTATCTTTTAAGCACTCGAATTCAGTACCTTCAACCGCACGACGTAATAAAGTATTACGAACAACGCGCATTGAAACGCCTGCTTCACGAGCCGCTTTACGTAACTCAGTCATTTTCTCTACTGTGACGCCGCGAGAATCCGCAACCACAGCTGAAAGGGCACCTTTGGCAGCTTCGTTTACTTCAGCAACAATTGCTTGTTTGTCTTGAAGATTTAATGCCATTGGTTTTAGCTCCTGATACACTCCACACAAATACTGTGGAATTTACAAAAAATCTCAAAAAAGTAACCGCTTGAGCGACGTTTTTGAGGCTAAGGTGTACAGAAGCAGATAATTCTGTCTGTTCACCATCTACGTAGGTTGCTTTCATTAAGAAACTGTTCACACAGGTTCACCTACGGTCTTGGACGGGGCTTGAGATAAGGCTCAGCACCATCATTGGCTTTTCAGCCAAAAAGAAGCGCAGATTATAGGAATAACCTACGCTCTTGTAAAGTTTAATTTATCAACAAATTAAAGTGAAGCCTGATCAACCGCGACACCGGCACCCATTGTGGTAGAGATGCTGACTTTCTTGATAAAAATACCTTTCGCTGTTGTCGGTTTCGCTTTCACTAATGCCGCTAATAACGCTTGAAGGTTTTCTTTTAATTGTTCCGGAGCGAAGTCTGCTTTACCGATTGTAGTATGGATAATACCATTTTTGTCGTTACGGTAACGGATCTGACCGGATTTAGCATTTTTAACTGCTTCCGCTACGTTTGGCGTTACTGTACCCACTTTTGGGTTTGGCATTAAACCGCGTGGACCTAATACTTGACCTAATTGACCTACAACACGCATTGCATCCGGAGAAGCGATAACAACGTCAAAGTTCATTTCGCCTTTCTTGATTTGCTCTGCAAGATCTTCCATACCCACTAAGTCTGCACCCGCTGCTTTCGCTGCTTCTGCGTTTGCACCTTGTGTAAATACTGCTACGCGAGCTGTACGACCTGTACCGTGTGGTAATACGGTTGCACCACGCACGTTTTGGTCTGATTTACGCGGGTCGATACCTAAGTTTACCGCAACATCCACGCTCTCAACGAATTTAGCTGTCGCAAATTGTTTTAATACTGCGATTGCTTCGTTGATTTCATAAGCTTTTGTAGAATCTACACCAGCTTTAATTGCTTTCATTTTTTTAGTCAATTTAGCCATTGTATTATTCCTCTACGATTAAGCCCATTGAACGAGCTGTACCAGCGATTGATTTCATTTTGGTTTCGATAGTTGCACCGGTCATATCTGCTGCTTTAGTTTCAGCGATTTGACGTAATTGTGCTTGAGTTACGGTACCCACTTTATCTTTGTTCGGTTTACCTGAACCGGATTTGATACCCACAGCTTTTTTCAATAATACTGCTGCCGGTGGAGTTTTCGTGACGAAAGTGAATGAACGGTCTGCGTAAACTGTGATAACAACAGGGATTGGTAAACCTTTTTCTAAGCTCTCAGTACGAGCATTGAATGCTTTACAGAATTCCATAATGTTAACACCTTGTTGACCTAATGCCGGACCAACTGGTGGTGATGGGTTAGCCATACCCGCTGCAACTTGCAGTTTAACGTAGGCTTGGACTTTTTTTGCCATTTTAAAGTTTCCTCTGGAATGGGTAATAACGCCAGCTTGACTGGCTCCCCGATATTACAAGGCACGGATGCCGCACAAAAATATGAGCCGGTTTCCACCAGCTCAAAATTAGGTTGCGAATTTTACTGAACCCGCGTTCGTTTTTCAAGCGAAAATTCGCACAAAAATGATAAAATCAACCCGCTTGTAAGCGGTTCAATTCCATAAACAATTTGCAAATTAACCGTTTTGTTTTTCCACTTGGTTAAATTCAAGTTCAACCGGTGTAGCGCGACCGAAGATTGAAACAGACACTTTAACGCGTCCTTTTTCGTAATCCACTTCTTCAACGGTGCCGGTAAAGTCGGCAAACGGACCTTCTTTAACACGAATTTCCTCACCCGGATGGAACTCGGTTCTGTGACGCGGTTTATCTGCGGTTTCTTGCACGCGGTTAAGAATGCGATCGGCTTCGCGTTGGGAAATCGGTGCAGGTTTGTCCGCCGTACCGCCGATAAAGCCCATCACACGCGGTACACTTTTAACTAAATGCCATGTATCGTCATTCATTTCCATTTGAACCAATACATAACCCGGAAAGAATTTACGCTCGGTTTTACGGCGGCGACCGCCTACGTTTTCAACGACTTCTTCCGTCGGTACAAGCACTTCGCCGAATTGATCCTGCATATTGTGTAATTTGATGTATTCACGCAAAGTCATCGCCACTCGCGCTTCAAAACCGGAAAATGCCTGTAGTACGTACCAACGCATTTTGCTTGCTTCTTTTACTTCGCTCATTTTAGAATCTCAAATTGGTTAAAAACGTAATAATTGACACGATAATCGAATCAATACCCCATAATGCCAACGCAACGACAACACAAACCGCCACAACGATTAATGTGGTCTGCGTCGATTCCTGACGGGTCGGCCAAATAATTTTACGTAATTCTTGGCGGGAATCTTTCATAAAACCAATCGCTTTTGCACCTTCATTGGTTATTGCCGCCAACCCGACCGCACCGACAATCAATACAACCAACAATAATATACGGACAACGAATGAAAAATGTGTCGCAAAATACACATTACCCACGGCGGCAACTATCAGTAGCGTAACGGATAATGCCCATAACACGCTATTTACGCCTTTACTTTTTAACCCTTTATTTTCCGTTTTTTCAGGGTTTTTATTTTCAATCTCTTTAGCCATAGACAACCTAAAATGTATTAAAAAAGTGAACGTTCAATTTCTAAAGCGTGCAATTCTAGCATTTGTCACCCCGGCTTGCCACGATCTTTTAATAAATTTTTGCAGGCAGATGCCACCGCTGAGCCGAAAACATGTTTAACAAGCGGTCTGTTCGTCTCGTTTTTTTGCAAAATGTCGGGCTAAACCGACCGCTTGTCTTCCCGGTTTTATAACCAAAATGCCTATCACGAAGCAAATAAATCCGATCGTTATCCGGAAAAATATGCTATGGTTCTCCGCATTTTTAACCCGTTTTTTAAAAGGAGCCGTGATGAAACTCCGACAGTTTATCCGTCAACACCATTTAGAACGCCTGTTTCAACAAGGTACGTTCGGCATCGAAAAAGAGAGCCAGCGTGTAGACAGCCAAGGCAATATTTTAACGACACCGCATCCGAAGGCGTTCGGCAGCCGATCGTATCACCCTTATATTCAAACCGATTTCGCCGAAAGCCAATTGGAATTGATTACCCCGCCGAATGCCAAATTGGAAGACGCATTCCGTTGGTTATCCGCCATTCATGAAGTTGTTTTACGTTCGATACCGGAAAACGAATATATTTTTCCGATGAGTATGCCCGCCGGTTTACCACCCGAACATACCATAAAAGTGGCACAACTCGACGATCCGACCGATGTCGCCTACCGCGAACATTTGGTGGAATCGTACGGTGCATATAAACAGATGGTCAGCGGCATTCACTACAACTTTCAACTGCCTGCCGAATTGATTCAAGCGCTGTTTAACGCTCAAACGACTTATTCGCAACTGACGGATTTTCAAAACGCCCTGTATCTTAAAACGGCGAAAAATTTCCTGCGTTATCAATGGATTTTGCTCTATTTACTCAGCGCAACGCCTACGGTCGATCAACAATATTTTAAACACGGACAATCCCCGTTAAAAGAAGGGCAATTCGTGCGCAGTTTGCGTTCGAGCCAATACGGTTATGTGAATGCGCCGGACATCGTTGTCTCTTACGATACGTTGGAACGCTACGTCGATACGCTCGAACATTGGGTAAACAGCGGAAAATTGATTGCCGAAAAAGAATTTTATTCGAATGTCCGTTTGCGTGGCGCCAAACGCGCACGGGACTTTTTACACACCGGCATCCAATATTTGGAATTCCGCCTGTTTGATCTGAACCCATTTGAGCCGTACGGCATCGCCTTAGACGATGCTGAATTTATCCACCATTTCATTTTGTTAATGATTTGGCTGGATGACACCGCCGATCAAACCGCCGTCGAACTCGGTAAAGCCCGACTAACCGAAGTCGCTTGGGAAGATCCGCTGGCTCACACCGCTTATCGAAGCGAAGGTGAAATAATCCTGCACCAACTGATCGAGATGCTGCAACAGATCGGCGCAAGTTCCCGCTCAATCGAGATCGTTCATGACAAATTAAGCCAATTTGCCGACCCGACACAAACTGTCTGCGGTCGATTGGTACACGCCGTTCGGGCGGAAGGCGGCTATCAAGCCCTCGGCGCCAAACTCGCCCGTCAATTTAAAGCCCGAGCGTTTGAGCGCTTCTATGCACTGTCGGCATTCGATAATATGGAATTGTCCACTCAAGCCTTGCTGTTCGATTTGATCCGACAAGGTATTTCCGTTGAAATATTAGACGAAAACGATCAGTTTCTCGCACTGACATTCGGCGATCATATCGAATATGTCAAAAACGGTAACATGACCAGCCATGATCAATATATCTCTCCGTTAATTATGGAAAACAAAGTCGTCACGAAAAAAGTGCTTGCCAAAGCCGGATTCAATGTACCGAAAAGTGCTGAATTTACCTCATACGACGAAGCGCTCGCCGATTATCCGTTGTTCGAAGGCAAAGCCGTGGTGATCAAACCGAAATCAACCAACTACGGTTTGGGAATCACTATTTTCCAACAAGGTGTCACCGATCGGAACGACTTCGCCAAAGCGGTGGAAATTGCGTTTCGTGAAGATAAGGAGATCATGGTGGAAGATTATTTGGTCGGCACCGAATACCGCTTTTTCGTATTGGGCGACGAGACCTTAGCCGTATTGTTGCGCGTGCCCGCCAATGTTACCGGTGACGGTGTACATACCGTCCGTGAATTGGTCGATGCCAAAAATGCCGATCCGCTGCGCGGCGACGGCAGCCGCAGCCCGCTGAAAAAAATCACCCTCGGCGATATCGAACGGCTACAATTAAAAGAACAGGGGTTAACGCCGGACAGCATACCCGCCGCGGGGCAATACGTACAATTGCGCGCCAATTCCAACATCAGTACCGGCGGCGATTCCATCGATATGACCGATGAGATGCACGACAGCTATAAACGCCTTGCGGTCGGCATTGCGCAAGCCATGGGCGCCAAAGTCTGCGGTGTCGATTTGATTATTCCGAACCTCCACCAACCGGCGGAGCCGCAGTTGGCATCATGGGGGGTGATTGAAGCCAATTTCAATCCGATGATGATGATGCACATCTTCCCGTATCAAGGCAAATCCAGACGCTTGACCCGAAACGTGATTCGGATGTTATTCCCCGAAATACCGGATGCTTAAGTCAATGAACAAGCGGTGCGATCCGTCGGATATTTTGCAAAATATCGACAAGATCGCACCGCTTGTCTTCACTGCTTACGCCTTTAACTTCACCGCGCACTGTTCCAACTGATTGGCGAGAATGTGTTTGGCTTTTTGCAGTTTGTCACCGAACTTGGCGTTGAAACCGCACAACAGTTTTGCTTTGTATTGCGCCATCTTGCTCGGTTTACCCGACAACGCCGCCTTGGCTTCCGATAATTTTTCCTCTACCGATTGTTGAGCCGTCAGCACCTTCACTTTAATCTCATTCATCTTGGCGTTTACCGCCTCTTGCAAAATGTGCGGGTACTCTTCATTGAATTTGTTCAAATCCAAGTCGTCTTGTGCTATCTGCCGTTCAAACTCCTCCGCTTCTTGGCTGAGATCCAACGGCTCGTCCAATTCCGCCAATAACGATTGGTGCTGATTCAGTAGTACATCCAACGTCATTTTCGTACGTTGAAGCTGTTCGGCAAACGCCTGCACTTCAACCAATTTTTGCGCCAATTCGGCTTTCAACAATTGGTTTTTAAGCGTACCGGTTTGTCTCAGCTCATCCATACGTTGCGCAATGTTTTCTTTTACGTCTTGTTTTTCCATCATACTGTTTCCTTTTTTGTTGTTAAATGATCAAACACATGGCTGTGTCACGAAGCGGGTTCACCCTTTTCGTTGCGTTCATTTAACACAATAAATCTTAAGAAAAACTTAACGTTCGACAATATTGCTAAAAAAACGGGTTCCCCTATGCGATAGTTGACTATTCATGAGGTAAGACAAGATCAGATAAACCTTTATTAATCAGGCATTTCACGTTAAGCTTAACCGTCCACCAGGAAGAACGGCTAAACATAGTTTATTTAGCTGTCAGTGGTACCTAGCGTTATTTCAGGAACAATTGGATAAGGAAAGAAGATGAAGTTGCTAGATGATATGGCGCTATTCGTTGAGGTTGTACAAGCGCAAAGTTTTACCCGTGCTTCGGCGTTTTTAGATATTCCGAAGTCAACATTATCGGTACGGATCAGCAAGCTGGAAAAACACCTTGGTTTGCGCCTGCTTCACCGTACGACCCGAAAAATCGCCCTCACGGAAGCCGGGGCGATTTATTATGAACGGGCGTCAAAGGTGGTGGATGAAGCCAAATTCATTCATCAACAGTTAGACGATTTTTATCGTGACCCCAGCGGCGTGTTAAGAGTAACGCTTCCGATGGATTTGGCGAATCTTTTTTTTGTGCCGCTTTTACGGGAGTTCTGCGAAAAATATCCGAAAATCCAGTTGGATTTAAATATCACGCCGCGCAAGGTGGATCTTATCAGCGAACCGTTTGATTTAGCCATCCGCACCGGCGAACAGGGTGACACCGAGTTGATTTCACGCTATTTGGCGAGCTTTCAGGGAGGGATTTACGCCTCACCCGATTATTTAAAGCAATTCGGCACACCGAAAAAACTGGACGATCTGAAACAACACCATTGTTTGCCCTTTCAGCACGGCACGTGGCATTTAATCAATCAAGATAAAAAAGAAGAAACCGTTGAAGTAAAAGGTCAATTGCGTTCCAACAGTTTGGACATTACGCAACGTTTGGCCTCCGAAGGTTTGGGGTTGGCACTCTTGCCGCATTTAGTCGCCCATATTGCGGAAAATAACCGGCTCCAACAGGTATTGCCGGAATGGCAAAGCAAACCGGTTCCGGTATACGCCTTAACCACCACGCGCTTACTGCCGGCTAAAATTCAAACTTTTTTAGCCTTTTTGAAAGAAAAGTTCGATCAATTCTGTTAACAAGCGGTGGGATTTTCCGTTTATTTTGTAAAAATTCGGGGAGATCCGACCGCTTGTCAACCTTTCAGCTCCGCCACCAACGCCTTAAACAACGGCAAGTTTTGGCGGCGGTTGGGATAATAGAGATGATAGCCTTCGTAGCTGATCGCATAGTCGGCTAAAATTTCTACCGCGTCTCCCCGCGCCAGTTCTTGTGCCATACGATCTTTAGGCATCCAAGCAATGCCCAAATGGGACAAACAGGCTTTATGCACTAAAAAGTTGTTATTCACAATCAGTCTGCCCGACGGGGTGAATTTAATCAGCTCGTTGCTGTGCGGCGCGCGGAACTCCCAGGTAAAAATGCCTTCCGCCGTTGCCATTCTGGCGCATATGCATTGGTGTTGTTTTAAGTCGTTAATCGTTTGAGGCGTGCCGCATGTTGCCAAATATTGCGGCGTTGCCACCAGCGCCATTTGCATATCGTCCGAAATCCGCACCGCAATCATATCCTGCTCAATGCTCTGCCCGAGGCGAATGCCTGCGTCAAAGCGCCCGGCGACAATATCGGTCAGTTTCATATCACTGGTCAGCTCCAATTGCACCTCGGGGTATTTTTGCATGAACGTTAACAGCTTATCCCAAATCGCATATAAAAACGAATGATCCGCTCCGTTAATGCGCAGCGTACCGCTTAACGTATCGCGAAAAGTGCTCAACGCATTCACATTATCTTCAATGCTCTCAAATAACGGCAAAAGTTGCCTGAAAAGCTGCTCGCCCGCCTCGGTGGTGGAAACGCTTCGGGTAGTGCGGTTAAATAACTTAATTTTAAGCTGCTCTTCCAGTTTGCGCATGGAATGGCTTAACGCCGAGGTGGAAACACCAAGCCTTGCCCCTGCTTTGGTAAAGCTGCCTGTTTGTGCCACCACAATAAAACTACGCAATTCGTTCATATTTTCCATCATGTTTTAGCCCGCCGATTGTTGAATATTTTTCAAGAGGCTATCAAAAAAATACCGGCTAATCAAAACAATCTTTACGCTTTATAATGCTTTCATTCAAATCACACAGGAGTCACAACATGAAATCAGTAAAATTAAATAACGGAATTAACATGCCGATGGTCGGTTTTGGTGTGTTCCAAGTGAGCGATGAAGACACCGAAAAAGCGGTATTAGCAGCGTTAAACGCAGGCTATCGTTTATTAGACACCGCCGCTGTTTATGGCAACGAAGCCGGCGTCGGTCGAGCCATTAAAGCCAGTGGTATTCCGCGTGAAGAGATTTTTGTCACCACAAAATTATGGATTCAACGTGAAAACGGCTACGAAAATACCAAAAAAGCGTTGGAAGATTCATTAAACCGCTTAGGTTTGGATTATGTAGATTTATATTTAATGCACCAACCTTTTGGTGATGTTCACGAACAATGGCGCGCAATGGAAGATTTGTATAAAGCCGGCAAAGCCCGTGCCATCGGCGTGAGCAACTTCCATATGGATCGCTTAATGGATTTAATCACTTGCCACGAAATTGTGCCCGCGGTCAATCAAATTGAAACGCACCCGTTTTATCAGCGTGATGCGGAAATCGCTTTCCACCAAGAATTAGGCGTGGTGCAACAAGCGTGGGCACCGCTTGCGGAAGGTAAATTCGAGATTTTCAGCAACCCGATTTTAACCCAAATCGCTCAGAAACACGGCAAATCGGTGGCTCAAGTGGTCTTGCGTTGGCTTAATCAACGGGGCGTCGCGATTATTCCGAAATCGGTCAAAGTAGAGCGCATGATTGAAAACCGTGCGATTTTTGATTTTACCTTAGACAACGAAGATTTAGCGCAAATTACGACGTTGAATCGTGATGAGATTATTTTCAATCACCGTGATCCGAAGATGGTGAAATGGTTGGCGGAGCATCGTGGCTAATCCATCGTAGGGGCAAATCATATTTGCCCCAAATTACAACTTTTAAGGAATAATCCAATGAAAAAATCTGCAAAATTATCCCTAATTTTGACCGCTTGTACATTAGCGGTGCAAAGTTTCGCCGCCCCGCTTTCTATTGAACAACAAGGCAGTTTTGCCGTGGGCGGTACGGTAAAAACCAGTAGCGGCACGTATCAACCGCTGCCTGAAATTGCCAAAGGCAAAGAAAGCAATAACTTTATGGACGTATTCAATGCGTCCGTTCAGGCAGGCGGACAAACCTTGCACGGCGACCACGCGACTGTGTTTTACCAAATCCCGACCAACCCTCGTCCTTATCCGTTGGTATTCTTACACGGCGCAGGGCAATCTATGCGCACTTGGCAGACCACACCGGACGGTCGCGAAGGTTTCCAAAATATCTTTTTACGCAAAAACTACCCTGTTTATTTAGTGGATCAACCACGCCGCGGCTGGTCGGGACGTAGCACGGTGGACGCTGAAGTCAAAGCCACACCGGACGATCAATTCTGGTTCGCCCAATTCCGTATCGGCACTTACCCGAATTTCAACCAAGGCGTCGCGTTTCCACAAGACAAGGCATCGCTCAACCAATTTTTCCGCCAAATGACCCCAAATACAGGCGCATTTGACGCAAAAGTGATTAGCGACAGCTTAGATCAACTTTTTGATCGCATTGGCAACGGCGTTTTGGTTACTCACTCGCAAGGCGGCATTGTCGGCTGGTTGGTCGGTATGCAAAGCGATAAAGTCAAAGGCATTGTGGCATATGAACCGGGCAATTTCCCATTCCCTGAAGGCGAAGTGCCACCGACTATTACCAGCAAATTCGGTGACATCAAACCTGCGGTCGCAAGTAAAGCGGACTTTGCAAAACTGACCCAAATGCCGATTGTGATTTACTTCGGCGATTTCATCAGCGACAAACCGTCCGACAACCAAGGCGAAGACCAATGGCGCATCCGCTTGAGCCTTGCCAAACAATGGGCGGACGTGGTGAACAAACACGGCGGCAAAGTGGAAGTCATTGAACTGCCGAAAGTGGGGATTAAAGGAAACACTCATTTCCCAATGTCGGATACGAACAACGTACAAGTGGCGGAGCATTTGGCGGGGTGGTTGAAGGGGAATAAGCTAGATTGATTTAGATCATATGAAATATAACGGTAAAATATTTCTATAAGTATAGATAAATTTTACCGTTATTATAGCTACTGCTAATTAATCATTAAGTCTTGTCAAGATATTTTACCCAATTTTTCCATCGCAAATCTCCCGAAAAGCATATTGGTACATATTCTTTTTGATACAAATCTTCAAATTTAAGATTGTTGTCATTATTTAAATCGCACGCTATACAAGCTGGTTGTATTTTAGACAAATGATAATAGATAAACTTATCTAAATTGACTATATTATCAAACCACTTATTTTGAAAAGTATTAATTTTTGTTAAATGATCCTGTATAAACCCATCTAATTTATCTGACGATTGAAATTGGAAGTATTTAACAATTGCTTTATCCAAACAGCTTTTCCTAATACCAAAATACTGATTAAAATCCCACTGATTCCATTTTTGAAATGCCTGTTCACAAAAATATATTTGTTTTGTTTCATTTGCATGTTCAAAAAAATAATCTACACATTTTTTAATATCGGTTGAACTACTTTCTAAATTAATACTTTCAATATAATAATTTATTTCTTGATTGGTAGCTATGGTTAAAAACTTACCTAATCCTAATTGTAGCCATGGAAATCTAACTGGATATTGATTGACTACTGATAGCCACTCTTTTAACGTTTCTTCTAGAGAAGATAAGTTTTTCCAAACCTCGCTTAAGTTCAATTGTTCTTCTTCTGATAAGTGATACATTCTTCTTATCAGTAATAAAAAACAGGCTAATTGATTAGAAGTATCTAGAATAATTCTTAGACGATTTTTTTCTGGTAGATTAGCCAAAAGCCAGAGTAGCTTCCAATAATTTTTTTCTTCATTAATTAACGCTATAACATCTTCCAAGTGGTACCAACATAAGAAAGAATATGTCCGATGAAAATTAAGAGATAAATTACTATAAATTGATTCTAGTGTATGACTTGACTTTTCTAATTCTACCCAATGATGATTTTCTAAATCTTGCTTTAATTTTTCTATATATTCAATATCATATCGAGATGAGTCTAATAATGAACTTATTTCAAAATTTATATTTTTTAAAAATTTTAAAGCTGTATTCTTAGCAAAAATAGAAAATCTAATATTTTCTTGAGCGGTAATTTCCCAAAAATTAGGAACAATACATACTAATTCAAAAGCAATTTGCAACTCTTTAAGGTCAGCATTTTCGTATTGTAATATTTTTATAATCCATGCCAAACTTTCTATCAGTTGTTGTTTTTTCTGACAGGCATCTTCATCTAAATAAATGATATTGCTCTGATAATCCATACTTTTAGGGTAAAAATTATCAAGATAAAGCCAAAATTCTTGTTTTTCTGACCATTCCCATTGTAGATAATCAAAATTATCATCAAAAAATTGTTGAATTTCTTGAGGGATTTTGGCGGTAATTTCTGTGCATTGACTCAAAATTATGATGTCTTTAACACTTATTGTTTGGATTGCCATATAATATTCTCCGTTTTCAGAATGGAAGCATCCCACATTTCTTCAAAAATATCTGCAATAATCTGACCATCCGCCACTTTTTGAACAATATGATGACTAGTTCCTAAACTATTGACTGATGTGCCTAAGGACCATGCTTTTGCAGGAGTATCTACTGTTTTTGGAAAAATTAAAAATCGATCATGAAAATCGCCTAATAAAGATTTATCAGCATTTAAAAAAGTAAGATTTAACCAACTATTTTCTATAACTGCTTGCTCAAGTGTATTTAAGTAGCTATTAAATATTGATGTTTGATGATTCTGATTTGGTGGTATTTTTAATCCGGTAAACGCTTTAATAGGTACATTGGCATAAGGGGTAAAAAAGACTGTTTCTAACAAATCTATTGCGCTTAAATAGGGATCCCATAAATATACACCATTTTCTCCATATTTTTTCAGTAACGCTCGAATCAGTCCCAAAGCTTCTTGTCTCATACCTGCTTTGAATTGAGTCAGTTGCAAGTTCTTTTGAAGCTCTTGCCTTTCTGTTTTAATCAGTTTATTAGCAACCCACTCACGATAATATTTTTTATGTCCAATATGTTGTTGAGATGTTTGTACAGAAATAGGGATTCGATATTCTTGATTGTTTATAGTAAAAATTCTTGGTTGCGCTTCTCCAATAGACATGGAAAAATTCATACTTTCTAAATAACGCAATTCTCCTCCTGCACAAATAATCTGATTTTCTTCATCCCAAATTGTATAATAGCCAGTTCCATGAATATATTGGAACGGAATATTGTTTTCACCTAATTGAAGCGTCTGTTTTTGAAAATCAATGATTGAACCATGTTGTTCTCTCCAAAAAACTCCCGTTAAATTAGGTTTATTTTCAATACTTGGATTAATTGCCAAATAACTAATCATATGATTAGTTTCTCTGTCTTTACGTTTAATAGAAAAAGAAACCGAACAACAAGGAATTTGAAGAATAAAATTACCTAACCGGTCAGAATGGCTCGCTATTTTTATGGGTAGAAACTTTTGTAGTTTTTCAGATAATTCTTCCAAGGCATGATGATTTTCTAGGAAGATTTTGACATGCTCTTTGCTTTCATCAAACCATTCAAAAACATGAGAACCACCAAAGAAATTATTTTTGAGCAATCCTGAAAATTCATTTTTAGAATTCTCTGATGGTGGAACATAAATCACAGGTAAAGCACGAAACTGACCAACAATGAGAGGCTTTCCTTTACCATTTTCCCAATGATTATGGCTTAAATTGTCTATTCTCTTTAGAAAATCATCAATAGACAAAATACTCTTAAAGATACCAAACTTTAAACCTTTTTGCTTTTTTATCTCTTGTAGTTTATCGGTAATTGGTTGGTCTTGGATTAAGGAGAGTGATAATTCTTGAGCAATTGCAATGGTAAAAATATTAAAAGGTTGTTTATCTTTGATAAAGCCTATAATTTCATATAATTCAATATATTGAAAGAAACCAATGTTTTCATTTCTTAAAAATTTTTCTAAAGTAGTCATCTATTATTCCTATATTAAATGGTGAGAACTTTGTTCAAATATAGTTAGTTTTTCTAATTCTCAGATTACTTAATAAGACTATAAAGAGCTAAAAAAACAAGCCATTTAACCCATACAACGGCACATTCACCAACCAATCCTGTTCCCGATAATCCGCCATAGAGAAACGAAAAGCCTGTTCGGGTTGGAACTGTTCTACATATACCTTTAAACTTTTCGCTTTCAGATTTTCTTCGGCTTTGACCTCAATCGGGATTACCGCTTGTCTGCGTTGCAACACAAAATCTACTTCTGCAGTGCCTTTTTCCGTTGCCCAATAAAAGACGGGATTTTCTTGAGTTGCAATCAGTTGTTGCAACACATATTGCTCGGTTAAAGCACCTTTAAATTCGGTAAAAATACGGTTGCCTTCCAACAGCGTAGTGGCGTCCAAATAGCTTTGAGCGGCAAGTAAACCGACATCCAAACCAAACAGTTTAAAGGCATTATCTTGATAGGCGGACAATGGTAAATGCGGCTTTTTCACGCGTGGCACAGCGTGGACTAAACCGCTGTCTTTCAGCCATTGTAGAGCGATTTCATAATCTTTACTTCTCGCGCCTTTTTGTAATTGGGAATAGACAAATTTTTTATTTTCTTTGGCAAGTTGCTCAGGAATACTGTTCCACAAGGCTCTTACACGTTGCACCGTTTGCCCGTCGTGAATGTGTTTAGAAAAATCCTGCTCGTATGCCATTAACAGATTGCGTTGCACTTGGCGAACGTCATTTAAATTTTGAGTTTCAACAAAGGTTTTCACCACCTCAGGCATACCGCCGACAAAATAATATTGACGGAGTAAATCAATGTAACTTGACTTCATTGCGGTAATCAATGCCCAATCTTGCATTTCCAGCAGTTGCACCAACTCTTTTTTATCAAGTGCGGTTAAAAATTCATGAAAATTCATCGGATAAAGCGGTAAAAAATCTACCTTACCTACAGGAAAAGAAACCTGATGATGAAGCGATACGCCAAGCAGTGAACCTGCCGCGACAATATAAAAGTGCGGTGCATTTTCATAAAAATATTTAAGCGAAGATAAAGCTTGCGGCACTTCTTGAATTTCATCAAAAATTAACAGCGTATTGTCCGCTTGAATATCCACACCGCTTTCAATTTTTAATCCTAAAATCAAACGGTTAATATCGTAATCGCCTGAAAATAAGGTTTTCATTCTCGGATTATTATCAAAATTGATATAAGCAACCTGCTCAAATGAATGCTCGCCAAAATGTTTCATCGCCCATGTTTTGCCCACTTGTCTAGCACCTTGAATAATCAAAGGTTTGCGGTTTGACTTTGTTTTCCATTGTATGAGTTTATCTAAAATATCTCGTTTCATGATTTATCTCTCGGCTGAATTTTGTTCTATTTTAGGTAAAAACAACATTTTTATCAACGAAAAATCATCTTGCAAATACATTTTTTCCAATGAAAAAGCGTGCATTTCAACATTTTTTCCAATGAAAAATTTGGCATTTTAGGATGATTCGAAACCTTTTATTTTCTCTGCCTGTGGCGAATGCGTTAAAGCTAAACAAGCGGTCCGATTTTCTTAATATTTTGCAATTTGCAAAACTTGCCAAAATTAAGGCGATTGAAAACCGCTTGAATAATCACCCGAGAAAAATATTTGGTTATCGAATACTGCTTAAAGTAAAATCCGATTTACGGTGCGTTGTACTTTGAATTTGAATCGGCGTCACAAAATACCGACCTAATGAATTCACAACGATAAGTTTGTTTAACCTTGTAGGAATTTAACGATGAAAATGCGTTTTTTTGCCCTTTTTACTCTCTGCGTATTTACGCCTTTGGTAGCTACTGCCCAACCATCACAAACGCAATCGCCCCAAGAGATTGCCCGCCATATCATCGACCTGACCAAATCGGGCGAACAAATGAACCTAAAAGCCGTCGGTAGCGCTTTGGGCGAGCCGGATTTATATAACACGGCGGTTTTTACCTCTGTGGGTGAAAACAACAGTTATGGCAACACCTATCGCCCCCAAAACCCTAAAACGCCGCTTAAGACTATTCGCCATGAAATTTGGCTGGATATGGATTCCGGATTTTCCAAGGTCAATAGTGCCGTAGAATTTGAATTTAAGGACGGTCAATGCCCGAGTATTGCTGATTTTGAACGTTTGAGCGGCAATAACGCGATGGCGTTTAATATCCCTACGTCTCCGGATTTAATCACGGGTAAAGGTGGGCATTACACCACGCATTATATTGATGTCAGCGATACACAAAAACTCAGTATTACCCAAAACGGATGTCGAGTCAGTGTTTATAGTCAAGCTAAATTATAATCGCGTACTTGTTATAAAAAATCGCCTGCTAACTAAATTAACAGGCGTTTTTTTATACATTCCTTGAGGCTTATTGTCTATTTGTTGTTCCCGTATAGACAAACACTTTACCGTTATAGCGGTAATTCAGCCGGCGCTTGGTTATTTGACCTCCCGGAAATTCCATATTTTCGATAATCACAGGAATGGAAAAGCTGTTTTGTTGGCTGTCAATGCTAATCAGCTCGTTTAAATTATCCGTTTCACTCATAGAAAACGGACTATAGGTAAAAACAATGCTATCGGCATCGCCTTGTTTGGTGCGGATTAATTTAACCGGTGTCAGGCGGTTATTTTGGAATTGTAAAAGATTGAGTCTTTGACCGTGTATTGATGAGGAGCCAATACCATACCCCACCACCAAATAAACAGGCGACCATCCTTTTTGGGGATTGATGTTCATTTGTTCAATTCTAAAATTCTCTCCGCCACTATCATCAGAAAGCACTTGCGGATTACCTGCATCATCTACAAAGCGAAATACGCCGTCAAAAACGTGCATCGTGCCACTTCCCGTTGCATCCCATGTAAAAGCGGATAAACGTTTATCGGGCGAGTAACGAATATGCACTAATCCGGACAGCCCGCTCCAATCGCAAGTATTGCTGCGCGGGTCGGTCAGCGCTTGGGAAAGGTTATCTTTAAAGTCGGCATTAGCCTTCTCTCGGCGTTCAAAAATATCGTCGCTCCACGCCATTTTATACATCATATCCAGCTTGGTTGATAGCTGTACTTCTTGCGTGGTACAAAAATCACTGCTGTTCGCATAGGCAGCAAGACACCCAAAAGGGAATGTTAAAAGCAAAAGCCACGGTTTCATTATGTACTCCTCGATAAAGATAAAATTCGGCATGACCAACGCGTTAATTATAGACTACAGTTAAATTGAACTAAATCACTGAAGAAAGATACCCTCGTCTAAAATAAAAGTGCGGTGCGTTTTTCAATGATTTTTTCAGCTTTATTGAATTTTATTCACAACCCCTTTCAATTTCCCCTATCTAATCAACACAATCCACTTTCTTTATAATGCACTCAATCACACAATATGAGGAAAGCGTGATGAAAAAGTCATTTAAACAAACCCTACTTTCAACCTTATTCATCTCAAGTTTATTTTTAGGAGCAAACGCGATGGCAGCCGATTACAAACAAAATCCGTTTACTTTAACCTATGACGGAGCAATTACCGAAAACGTGCAGGGCAAAGTCAATATTCAACCGGTGAAATACCAGCTCAACGGTTTGACCATTGCGGCAAATGTTTATACGCCGGCAAATTTTGATCCGAATAAAAAATACCCGGCAATCGTGGTGGCGCACCCGAACGGTGGCGTAAAAGAGCAAGTGGCGGGCTTGTATGCACAAAAATTGGCGGAGCAAGGTTATGTAACGATTGCCTTTGATGCGGCATATCAAGGCGGCAGTGGCGGTGAACCGCGTTATGTGGATAAACCGGCTAACCGTATTGAAGATATTCGCGGCGCGGCGGATTTTATCAGCCAATTTAAAGGCGTAGATGCGAACCGTATCGGCTTGCTGGGTATTTGCGGCGGTGGCGGCTACTCGATCAAAGCGGCGGAAACGGACAAACGTTTTAAATCAGTAGCGACTATTTCTATGTTTAACAGTGGGGACGCACGCCGCAACGGTTTTATGCGTTCACAAACCAACAACATTCAAGAGCGTTTAAAAGAGGCTTCGGATGCCCGTGCACAAGAAGCGGTCGGCGGTGAAATTCTTTATACACCAGCCTTTGCCGCAGGAATGACACCGGAACAAGTGGCGGCGTTGCCTTATGATTTATATCGTCAAGGCTATGAATATTATGCCCAAACCCACGCCCACCCAAATTCGCAAACCAATTTTACCGTCAGCAGTTTGTTGGATTTAATGGCGTTTGATGTGAATACGCAGGTTGAATTGATTAACCAACCATTATTGATGATTGCAGGCGAAAAAGCGGACAGTTTGTATATGACCGAAGAAGTCTTCGCCAACGCCAAAGGCACGCAAAACAAAGAACTGTTTATCGTGCCGAATGCAAAACATATCGAAACCTACTGGAAACCTGAATATGTGAAACAAATCAGCGAAAAACTGACCGGTTTCTTTGGTAAAAACTTATAGCCCTTTTTTCAGGCAGCGTTCAGGCTGCCTGAAATTTTGGAGACAATCAAATGAAAAAAACGTTGTTATTTTCTACCGCACTTGCTTTCGCTACTTCGTCTGCTTTGGCGGAACAAATCATTACGCCTTATACGCAACATCAATGGATGGCTGCACCGAGCGATCATTTTTCGGGGGATGCTCGTTTTACCAGATTGCCTGAAATTCCGAACAGCCCGGACGGTTCGGCGATTGTAGAGTTTCAAGCCGGCACGATTACCGATTGGCATACCCATTCGCACGGACAATATCTGATTGTGACCGAAGGCGAAGGTCGCACACAGGAATGGGGCAAGCCTGTTCAAATCATCAAAAAAGGCGATGTGATTTGGTGTCCGCCGAACGTGAAACATTGGCACGGTGCGGGCGAACACAGCAAAATGTCGCATATCGCCATCAGCCCGAACGCCAAAGAAAACAAAGCCACTTGGTTGGAAAAAGTGGCATTGCCAAAAGCTGACCCCAAAGCCGATTTGCAAAAAATCAGCCAAAACACACCGCTTGCAAATAAGCAACTTGCCATTGTGCCGATTGCGTTCTACTCCGCTCGCGGCGATTTAGAGCATTTAAAACCTGCCATTGAGCAAGGCTTGGCAAGCGGTTTAACGGTCAATGAATTGCGTGAAATTTTTGCTCATCAATACGCCTACGCAGGTTTTCCGCGAGCCTTAAACGGCTTGCTGACCTTGCAAAATGTGCTAAAAGAACGTAGCGAAAAAGGTATTCAAGATCCGCAAGGCAATCTACCAACACAAACCGAACCGACCGACTACTACGCCTTAGGTACGCATACGCTCAACACCCTAAACGGACAGGATAATTCCGCCGTGTTGTGGAATTTTGACGGCGTGGATTACGCCCTAAAAGCCCATTTATTCGGCTATTTGTTCAGCCGTGATAATTTGAGTCCCGTAAACCGTGAATTGGTTACGGTCAGCACCTTAGCCGGCCTTGAAACCGTGCAAAACCAACTGCGCTCGCATTTAGGCATTTTGAAAAATCTAGGCTTAAATGAAACGGAATTGAAGCGTGTGATTGATGAAATCCGCCAACAAAATCCAACGGCGGCGGATAAAACGGATAGTGTGTTGAAAGACGTGTTTAAGGCGCAATAATGTGCAGGGGCTAATCACATTAGCCCCAAAACAATCATAGGAACATCAGGGCGAATGTAATTCGCCCCTACAAATGGATTTTAAATTTTGAGTAGTTTACAAAGTGCGGTAAAAATCACCGCACTTTTTTTATCTCTCTATCCAAATTATTGAATTTTATTCAATAACTCTTTCAACTTTCCCTATCTAATCAAAATAATTTAACCTACCTATAATACATCTAAATTAATTTATCGGAGAAAAACAATGATTTCGTTATTAGCTGCCCCTATTGGGGTACTAGTAGGAATGGGAATAGCCTTTCAAACGGGAATGAACTCGGTGTTACGCAAAAACGTGGTATCGCCATTGCTATCATCTTTTATCTCTTTTGGTGTAGGTTCTGTCTTATTGATTTTGCTGATTTTCGTACAAAACGAACCGCTTGCGGTTTCTGCTGAAACCTTAAACCAATCACCTTGGTGGATTTGGTTGGGCGGTTTGTTGGCGATGTTCGGACTGACGGTCAATATCTTGATTTTCCCTCGTTTGGGCAGTGTTCAAACGGCGATTATGCCGATTTTAGGACAAGTCGTTACAGGAACGTTCATTGATACATTCGGTTGGTTCTCAGCCCCGCAATATGATTTCACCCTGTGGCGTTTGCTGAGCTTGCTGGTGTTATTGAGCGGTGTCGTTATCATTCAAATGAGTAAATAAGGAAGAAACATGAAAAATATTCCACTATGCTTACTGGGCAGTGCGCTGATATGTGTGCAGGCGCCCCTTTTCGCCCAACCGTTTACCACAGACAGCCGTGTAAACGACATTCTGACTCACTCTGTATTTCAAGGCTTTGCCGAACGCCTATTGCCTTGGGATGATAACCGCAATGAACCGAACTTACGCCTAAAGCAGATCGAGCGGTTAATGCCCTACCATAGCCATATTTCACCGCAGGTGGTAACCGAGACGTTGAATAAAATGCTGGCACGTGTCGAACAAGGCTATAATGCCTTTGTCGTGAAATATCGGGCGGGCATGGGCGGACAAATTGCCACTGAAGATATGGCACAAGCGGTCGAATTCGTGCGAAAAAATGCAAAAGTGTTACAAGTCGACCCTAACGGCTATTTCCGTATGGGGCGCCTCCGCCGGAGCGAGAATGGCGGCGTATATTGGCTCTTACGGCACACAGGCTTTTGGTACCGAAGAAAATTCTAAACCGAGCAGTGTCATTATGCTCTACACAGGACATAGCGATTACAATCGCCAAGGTGAACAGGCAACCTTTGTTGCCATCGGCGAGCAGGATGGCATTGCCTCTCCGAATACGATGAAACGCCGTATTGAGCAACTCAACGCAATGGGCGTGCCGACTGAATTCCATCTCTATAAAAACCTCGGACATGGCTTCGCATTGGGGACGGGAACGACGGCGGAAGGCTGGGAAAAACAGGCTGTGACCTTTTGGCAACGGCAGCGTTAAACCTGCCGTTTACAAGCGGTCGGATAAGTACAATCTTTTGCGAATTTCTCTGTGCTTCTATTGAAACTCGTGAGTAACGGAAAATTTAGCCTGTTCTGAAAAACACCGCCCACACGGCAATGCGGGTGGTATAGGCAACGGCGATCAATATTGCAAAAAAATCGACATAAAAGACCGCTTGCGATTCGTCATGATTAAAATAGGCGAAGTCGACTTGTATCAACAAATAAGGCAGCAAATCCCGTTGCACAAACGCGAACGCGCCGCAAACGGCGATAATCAGCCAACACGCCGGAATCAGCTTGTGAGCCAGCCAGTGGTTGAGATCCAAGCGATATTCCCCACATCGACTGCTTGGTACTTGGTTTACCGCTCGAAAAGTACGGTATTGGGGAAAATTAAGGAGCTGAAAGGGTGGCTTGGGGTAGAATGAGAAAAAATACCGTCTGAAAATTTCGGACGGCATGCCTTATTCATGATGTTATATAGCTAAATTTAAAACAAAAATATCCATTAGATGTTTTAATTCTTCAGGTATTTGTTTTTGAATGTTTAGATATAATTCTTCTGCGCTATTTATGCCATGTTTTTTTCGATTGGCAACTTTTTCATCGGAACCAAACCATAATACTAAATAAATACCTTGTCCTTCTGCATCAGGATGGATGGCATACAAACGATTTAATTGGGAGTCAAATGCAGAATAAAGTTCTGGATGCCATTGTCCCTTTACTTCGACAGGGAGAATTTTTCTTCTTCCATTAATTAATTTAGAAAAAACAATATCACAACGATTATCATCTTTCATATAACCTTCACGAATAGGAATTACTTGTTTATTTTCAAGACGTAATCTTAAACGTTCCGCAATACGCTGGGTCGCAGTATTTTCATCAATTCGATTGGTGATATTCATTTCTCCGTGATAAAAAATTGATTTTGTAGAAATATCATGTCCATTCAAATCATTTTGATAGGCTTGAAGTTCTTCCAATACAATTGCACGTAAATTTTCAACACTGATAATTTCATCTCTATCTAATAAGTGTACAATTTGCTCAGCGGTTGGAGTTTGGAAGTTTTGAATTACTGTCTTACGCAAATAATTAAATCTAATACTCTTTAAACTAGTATAAAATTTTGTATAGCGAACATCCTGCAATAAGCGATCTATAACTGGCACTGGATTATCTTCATCATTTCCTTCTAATTTATAAATTAGTCCACTTAAAAAACGATAAGCTTTTTCTGATGGTGGACTATCCGAACCATGCATACTAGGCAAATAAACCTCTTGCCATTGATCAATAAAAGAATTCAGGATTAACTCTATTTTTATAGAAGAAAGACTTATCCATTTTGGATAATCTCCAAAAGAGCCAAAATGATCTTCTAAAATAAAAATACTATCCGCATCTTTAATTAATTCTTGCCAAAAAGGTTCATAATTTTCATTCAATAAATAAAAGGCATGAGCAAACCAAAAATTTCTTTTAAATGTTATCTCCGTATCTTCTAACGCTGGCTCCATATCAACTAGTTTTTTACAATGTTGGTGAACTAACTCTTTTAGCCCTTCACGATTACCAAATTGAATAGCTAACTGCAATAGCTCTTTCTGTGCTGAAAAATTCATATCAGGAAACTTTTTCAGCCACTCCAAAGGAAGAGTCTCCTGCAAAAATTTAAATGTTTCATCATGTGCTAGCCAATCTACTGGTGTGCTTTTACATTCCACACAAGCTAATTGAGGTTCAATATATTCACGTAGAAATTTCTCAGTATCTGCTGAATTAGAGAATAGACACCTATCCACTTCTTGTTTTAGCACCTCTCTGTCACTAGAATCCATTCCTAGCCAATATGTAGAAAAACCAGCTCGTAACGCTATTAATGCACCTACTGATACTGAATTTAGAGAACCATCACGTTTTAATATTTCTAAGCAAGCAACATATAAAACAGGCTCAATATTTAAGATTTTAGATTCGCATCGTAACTCTGCTAGTTGAGCAAGGCTTGGTATATCTGGTTCAATATAATCCAAACAGTTATACATAGCATTTTTCACTAGTTTCTCATCACCAAATTTTTCTAAAATTTTATCAGGCTCTTGTAGGATAGTTTGGGAGAACACTAAAAGAGCATTCCAATGCCTTCCGCTTTCTATTAATTTTCTATTTTCTTGAATGTATTGAATATCTTTATTAAACTTTTTTCTTTGTTTCTTATTATATTTTCTATATCTCTTCTTACGGTTAAGTCTTAAAATATTATTTTTATAATACGCTTTATGCTCTCTATTATTTTTATACCAAATACGCAAAAACTCAGTTTTTTGCAATGCTTGCATCCGCATATACTGGCGTAGTGGATTAGGTAATTTTTCTTTACTATGGACATCATGTCTAACCATCAAATAAGACCATAATTCGATATTATCAGTATCAAAAGCTAAATCAATAATATATTTAAGATCTTGAGGTTGAAAATATAAGCCAGAGTGGGTATGCCATTCAAAGTTATAATATCTAGTTTCATGAATAGATTTATTATCAAATTTATTCTCGAATGCAATTTTTATAATAGCTTGTCTTAAAGTATCATTTTCAGATAAGATCTTTACTGATAGGCTATCTTCTTTTCTCACCCCATTTTGAAAGTAGAGATTTTTTACCCATTTCCAAATTTGTTCCGGTTCCCAAGGTTCTTCAGATAATTCAAAATAGCAATCTAATAGCATACTGATAATTTTACTGATACCAACTCGGCAGTGGCAATCATACTTTTCTTGGCAAGAGCAGGATAAATTAGCAGATAGCTCATTAAGTAGATATATAACCAAATCCAAACGTAATTTTTGAATAAATTGTTTAATAAAGAAACGCTCGCCAATAGCTCTTTCAATACGATGATCTGTCGGATATAACTCTGCGCAAACTCTTAGAAAATTAACATAATCATGTACTTGAAATTCAGTATCAGCCGATGTCATCACATCAGCTGCGATAGTAAGCGAAGTATTATCCCCAGCATTAATTAAGTCTTTCCAAATATCTTGGTAATTATAATTCTTAATTTTTGATAAGCACTTACCCGCTAAGCTGCGTATATATTTATCTTTAAAACTAGTATTGCAAGCAATACTTTTTAGTTCATCAGTTAATTTTGAAACTATCGGAGAATCTGTTAATAGCTCTAATAAAAGTCCTTGTAAATCTCCATCCGAATTATCTGAAGATAATAAATTTTTCAGTTCATCAACCAGTTCATCAGTGAAAAAACCTGAAACACTAAAGTCTCGCCATTTATCACTACGGCGGAAATATGGATCCTTTTGATTTAATTCTTTTAATTTAGAAAGTAACTTTATCTTTGATGTTGGTAATAGTAATGCAGGATCTCCGTTCGATAAAATCGCATAGGGATCTAAATCGATTAGCGTATCCTGAATACGTTGATTTTCTGATAATACCGCCATCCAAGCGAACAAACCACGTAACTCATCACGTACAATATTATTTGGTGCAATAATAGATAAGATTCGATGCAATGATAAAGGATTAGCTTCTGCAGTCAATTTCTTAGCAAGATAATTACCAGCACAATATTCTGCAACTATTCTATGAATAGGGCGATGTTGTTCTACCCCATCAGCGGGAAGAAAAAATTGCGTAGATAAAATTTGTGTAATATTTATATCTGAATTTAAAGTCGCAATATGCGGATAGAAACGATTAGATGCCGAATCACTTAAACTTACCCCTTCTGAACCTGATAACATTAATTTAGTAAAAATATCTTCTGCTAATTCAATTTTTCTTATAGCGGGTAATAAAGAAATGTGTTTTGGGTTACTTTCTTTTGCTAATCCTTCAATAGCAAATTTGAAAGCAGAATATCGACTTTCAAATTGGTGATTATTATCAATATAAGATTTAGAGAATAACTTTAAAAATAAAGGGTTCGATAATAAAGGAGTTAATTCGATTTTTCCTGCATCTTTTAAAAATTGTTTTGCATCTTCTTTGGGATAATATGAATTGAAGATCTCTTGCTGTTCCTGGTCATCAAATGGTTTAAGATAAACTAATAAAGGTTCTTCATTAAAAATATCCATACAATATGTTGTATAGCTCTCAGACCATTCACTAGAACGACTAGATAAAATTATTCTCCCTGCTGATGTATTAAAAGCCATAACAAGGGCTTTTGTTACCGTTGATGAATCAATTTTTACTAATTCATCAAAACCATCAATAACAAGCGAAGCACATTTTTCTTCATTTGAATGAATGAAAATATTTGCAGTATGTTTAGTAACACCTACTTGTTTTGCTAAGCTATCCAATAAATAACTTTTCCCGGCACCAGGTTCTGCAAGAACAATAATTACCTTATTCTTAACTGAAAGTAGCTCAGGTTCATTAAATTCTTGGTTATCGGTTGTTCGTAAAATTCTAGAAAGATAAAATTTTGAATCCATAATATATTATTCCCCCAACAAAAACGCCCCAATATGCTGATGCACAATCCCATCAATATTCTCCTGCCAAAAATCGTCCATGGTTATCACATATTTCGGGTAATTATCCGCAATGGCTTGTAGTGGTGAAAATTCACGCTGAACGGTTTGTTCACTTTCCAATTTATACGCCACTTGGATATAGATTTTTTCGTTCTGCTTTTGGGCAATGAAATCAATTTCTTGCGTGCCGAATTTACCGATATAAACCTGATAGCCACGACGTTTGAGTTCTAAATAAACCAAATTTTCCAAAATACCCGAAATCAAGCTGGTACGAAAACCCATCGTGGCGTAAAGCAAGGACACATCGCCCAAATAAAATTTTTCTTGGGTTTTTAAAATCTCTTTGCCTTTGATATCAAAACGCTCGACACGGTGCAAAATGAAAGCACTTTCTAAGGCTTTTAAGTAGTTATAAACGGTGTTTAAATCCACTTTTCGCTGTTGGCTTTTGAAATAATCCGCTACGCTTTTGCCTGAAAACGTGTTGCCGATATTATCAAAGGCATATTTAACGATACGTTCGAGTAACTCCACATCACGAATTTTGTGGCGTTGCACCGTGTCTCGCAAAATCACAGACGCATAAATATCTTGCACGATTTTATAGACGGTTTCCTGCTCATAATCCGCCGTATGCACCATTGGAAAACCGCCTTTACGCAAATATTCTGTGAAAAGTGCGGTGGAATTTTGCATTATTTGCTGTGTGTAGCCCGCTTTGAAATCTAAAAACTCTTGGTACGATAAGGTAAAAATCGGGATTTCTACATAACGCCCGGCAAGGTAAGTCGCCAGTTCGGACGACAATAAATGCGAATTGGAGCCTGTGATGTAAAGGTCAAGATTGAAATCCACAACAAATGCATTCACCGCCTTTTCCCATTCGGCAACTTCCTGAATTTCATCAAGCAGAAGGTAGTATTTTTCGGTGGTCTGGATTTTCTCTTTCACTAAGGCATAGAGCTTGTCGGCGGTTTTAAAATCAGCAAAGGCAAAACTTTCAAAGTTGATATGAATAATTTGCTGTTCCGCAATGCCTTGTGCCAACAATTCCGCTTGCAGCAGTTTAATGACCGTTGATTTCCCCGAACGGCGAATGCCCGTAATCACTTTGATTAAAGGCATATTGATAAATGGTTTGAGCTGATGGAGATAGTTTGGGCGGTTGATCATCTTCATTTATTTTAGGTTATATTCATAATTTGAAGATGATTTTATCATTTGTTTTGGGTTATAACCACAAAAACTAAAAAACATCTAAGTATTTTTATGGAAATAGCCAAAAATCAAGCGGTCTGATTTTGAAAGAAATTTGCAATTTGTAAAAACTCGCTAAAATCTCACCGCACTTTTATGCCCTCAACGCCTCCACCAACGCCCGAAATAACGGCGAATTCTGGCGGCGATTAGGGTAATAAAGATGATAGCCTTCGTAGCTCATATCCCAATCGGCTAAAATCGGGATCAATTTGCCGTCTGCAATTTCTTGCATTATTACATCTTGCGGTGTCCAGATAATCCCTAAACCGTTCAACGCATAGCGTTTATGCAGAAAGCCGTGATTGGCTCTGAACCGCCCTTGCGGTTGGATTTTGACGATATGTTTTTTCGCTTTCGGATCACGAAACTCCCACACCATATTGCCGCCGCTAGTAGGCAGACAATGTAGCAAACATTGATGTTCGGTTAAATCATAAGGCGTTTTGGGCGTGCCATACTTGGCTAAATAATCAGGACTGGCGGCGGTACACATTTGTAAATCCGCTGAAATCCGCACCGCAATCATATCTTTGGCAACGTTGTGTCCGAGCCGAATGCCTGCGTCAAAGCGTTCCGCCACAATATCAATAAAACGATCTTCCGCCACTAAATCCAAATGCACTTCGGGATAATCCTGCATAAATTGCGCCAGTTTTTCATTCAACACATAACGGAAAACGTGTTCGTTGCCGTTAATCCGCAAACTGCCGCTCACCGCATTACGAAAGGCACTTAACTCATTAACTTCTTTATCAATATCGTCAAACAACGGCGATAAACGTTGATAAAGCTGTTCGCCTGCCTCGGTGGTGGAAATACTGCGTGTGGTGCGATGAAACAGCTTGATTTTCAACCGCTCTTCAATACCTCGAATACTATGGCTCAACGCCGATTGCGACACGCCCATCTGCGCCGCCGCTTTGGTAAAACTGCCGGTGCGTGCCACTAAAATAAAAGCACGTAAGTCGTTGAGATTTTCTTTCATAACTCGTCTTTATTCCTCTTCTTCGCTTGCGAAGGCAATTTCAGCGTGAGATAAAAGCTCTCCTCCACCAATTCCCAAAGCAAATTGGGTGATATTTCAGCCAATACCACACTGATCCAATGTTCTTTGTTCATGTGATAAGCGGGCAAAATGCCCTGGATTTGCCGTAGCGAACCGATCTGTTCCGGTTTGGCTTTTAAATTCACAATCTCAACGAATTCTGTTCCGTTTCGCCCGAGACTTATCGGCTTTACGTTGATCGCCAAGGCAAACCATTTTTGATTATGCGAATGACGAAAAACGGCACTTTCCGGCGATTGCGCCCAAGGGTAATCCGCAGATATGTGATAACGCGCTTGGATTTGCTGAATAAACTCGGCAATATTCATTTTCACCCCATCAATTAATGAATTTTACTCATTACTTTAATCAAAATTACCTATCTAATCAAATGTAATTCCTTTCCCTATAATACCCCACATCAAACAACGATAGGAAAACAAAATGAAAAACATCTTAATTCTAGGGGCGAGCGGTAGCCTTGCCAAACAGGTTATTCCCACTTTATTGACAAACCCTGAACACCGTTTAACGCTGTTTGTTCGCAATGTTCAATCGGTCAGCCAATTTGCCGGCGAGCGTGTAGAGATTGTAACGGGCGATGTGTTGAATATCACGCAATTAAATGCAGTAATGAAAGGGCAAGAGGTGGTTTATGCAGGGCTTTCAGGCAACTTGAAAGTAATGGCACACAATATCGTACAAGCAATGAATGAAAATCAAGTCAAACGCCTGATTTTTATCAGTTCAATGGGGATTTATGGCGAAACAGGCGAAAATCACGGTGCAATTTTAGAGCCGTATCGCCAATCCGCCCAAGTGATTGAACAATCCGATTTGGATTTTACCCTGTTACGCCCCGCGTGGTTTACCAATGGTTCGGAAATAGATTACGCCTTGACTTACAAAGGCGAAGCCTTTCGAGGACACAGCGTTTCACGCAAAAGCATTGCTGATTTTATTGATAAATTGGTACAAAACGAACAATTAGGCATTCGCCAAAGTATCGGCATTGCCAAAGTTTAATTTTTAACAGAAAGAAAACACAATGAATATTCAACAACTAATTGAACGCCAAGCCTTAAAAGATTTGGTAGATACGTTCTCAAATTTAGCAGATGAAAAACGGGTTACAGAACAAATGCCGTTGTTTACCGAAGATGCACAAGTGACGACTTATATCGGCGGTCAACTGTTTGCCGATATGAAAGGTCGTACAGAAATCGAGCAAGTGTTTAGTGATTTTTTAGCCAATTTTCATACGGTTTATCATTTAAACGGTCAGCATACGGTGACGTTTACCGGCGAAACCACCGCCGAAGCCATCAATTATTGTGCAGTGAAATTGGTCGGCGAACAAGACGGCAAACAGGTGTTGCAAGATCACAGCGTGCGTTATCAGGACAGCTATATTAAACAGGACGGCAAATGGTTGATTGCCAAACGTATTGCTAATTTTATGATTAGCGAAAGTCGTGAAATGGGATAATTCCTCAATAAACAAGCGGTCGGATTTGGTAAACATTTTGCAAATTTTCCGCATTATCCGACCGCTTGTCAAAGTGAAAAAGTTTATATCACCAACTTCCGTTCCAAGATTTCCGCCAATATATCAAACACTAATTTGACCCGAGGGTGCGTAACAGTACGTTGTGGACGGTACACATAGGCAATCCATTGTTTGCGTTCCATTTCGGGGAACAATTCCACCAATTCGCCCGTTAATAAATGCGGCTGACACATTAAACGCGGTAAACAGCCAAAGGCATGTCCTTTTAATACACCAATCAATTCATTTTCCATGTGATTGCTGACAAATTTCGGTTTGGTTGGCGCGAATTGATGTTGATTAGACAAATACCAACTCCACACCCGTCCTGTATTTTGATTAACTAAGGCACTTAACGGGTAGTGGCGTTGCAAACTGTGCCAATCCTGTGGCTTGCCGACTTTTTCAATCAACTTGGGGCTGGCAACAATGCAATCTTCCGCTGTGCCGACTTTTTTGATAATCAAACGGCTATCTTCGGGTGTACCAAAGCGGATACCGACATCAATTTGTTCATCAACCACATCCACCAACCCCAAATCCGATCGCCAATCAATCATCAAATCGGGATAGTCCGCCAATTTGTCCCATAACTCCGCCAACACATCTCGCATTAACGCCATATCCGGCACGGCAATCCGCACCACGCCTGCGATATGCTGATCTGCGATAAGGCTTTCCTTAGAAAAAAGCCGTTCGCTATCTGCCAATAATTGTTGGGCTTGCGGTAAAAATTGTTTGCCGAAATCGGTTAATTTGACTTGCCGTGTACTGCGTTGAAACAGCACTTCGCCCAATTCCTTTTCCAACTCGCTAATGGTTCGGGTAATCACTTGGGGCGATACCGCTAACCGATAAGCCGATTCCCGAAATTGCAAGGTTTCAGCGACCGAACAAAAGATTTTTAAAGCGTCCAATCTATTCATAATGTTTCTATTTTAACGTGATAAACAAGCGGTATGATTATGCCAAAATTTTGCAATTATTCCATGTTTACGAATAATAAATCTCAAATTCAGGAATGGTTTTATTCATTATTTCATTACATAATAATCCATGTTCAGTTCGAACACGTTATAGAAATATTTTAAGAGGAAAGCATTATGGCCCGAATGTCAAAAGAACGCCTTGCCAAAGCATTAGAGCAAGAAAAAACCATTTCTGCCGAAGACTATGAAAAAGTCAAAGGTTTAGCCAATATTATTCGCCCGTTGCGTAGCTTTATTTTCAAAACGCCTGATGAATACGGTATGCAATACCAAGATTTGATTATTCAATCTTTGGACGGCACGGCATTGGAAGCATGGTATATTCCCGCCAAAGAAAAAAGCGATAAATTGGTGATTTTTAACCATGCTTTACCGATGTGTCGTAGTGGCTACCCTGGGCATTTTGGTTTGCCTTGGGCGGGTTTTGATGCGGTAGAAATTGATTTTGTCATTCAATATAAACATTTGACCGATGCAGGCTACAATGTTTTAACTTACGATATTCGCAACCACGGCAACAGTGCGTCAGCCAATGGCGGATTAAGCGGTATTGGTAATTGGGAATGGCGTGATTGTGTGGGCGTAAAACAATTTGTTGATAATCACCCTGAATTATCCAAAATGAAAGTGGCGTTATACAGTCAATGTATGGGCGGTAATTCTCAATATCGTGCCATTATGGAACGTCCTGAATTATTTGAAAATGTGAAATGTATGGTTAGCCCAATGGTGGTTTCTATGGGGGCGATTTTTGACGCATTTTCCGAATTGCAAGGCGTACAACAATATCAAGAATTGATTGACCTTGAATTGATGAAAATGGGCGGTTTTGTAGCGTCTGAAATGACACCGCATTTGTGGGCACACGCTGTGAAAATGCCGACCATGATTGTGCAAGTGTTAGATGATGCTTGGACACGCAACCCAGAAGATGCTCAAAAAACCTTTGATTTACTGGGTGCAACGGAAAAAGAATTATTCTGGATTGAAGGTACAACTCGTCGCTTTAAAGATGGTTACAACCATTTTGGCAGACACCCTGAAACCGTGTTGGCGTTTTTAGATAAGTATATGAAATAATTTATACTGAATTAAAAGCGGTGTATTTGTGCTGATTTTTTGCCAATACACCGTTTTATTTAGGAAAATACAATGAAACAAGTTTTAATCATTTCAGGACACCCCAATTTAGCACAATCTACCGCCAATGCGTTAATTATCAAAGAAGTTCAAAAGCAGTTGCCTAATGTAGAAGTACGTTTTTTGGATAAATTGTATCCTGATTATCAAATTGATGTGTCAGCCGAACAAGACGCATTAAGCCGTGCCGATGTGATTGTGTGGCAATTTCCGTTTTATTGGTACAGCACCCCTGCATTACTAAAAAAATGGATTGACGATGTACATACACATGGTTTTGCCTATGGTTCTACGGGCGATAAATTGCACGGAAAACCGCTGATTATTTCGTTTACCACGGGCGGTTCGGCACAGGATTATTCGGTGGGCGGACATGAAGGCATGGAATTGCCAGCCTTTTTCCCACAATTTTCGCAAACCGCTCATTTATGTGGTATGGCTTTTCAAACGCCTGTGTATTCGCAAAGTATGCACTATATCGCAGTGGTAAGCGGTGCGGATGAATTAGCCAAAGTCCAAGCCAATGCCCTTGACCATGCCCAGCGTTTAATTCAGTTAATTCAATCTTTGTAACTGTAAAACCACGGTACGTTTAACAAGCATTTATATGTCATTCGTGGGCGTATGGGGCAACAAATGTTGTCTGATGAATTTTTATCTGAGGTCGAAAAGTTATTTAAATAACACATGATCTGCCCCCCAAAAGTTGGACAGGTTACTCACGTAAATATTGAGCTCGGTATTGTGCCGGGCTCAATCCTTTTAAGTCGGGTTTAATTCGTTTTTGGTTGTAATACACCAAATATGCTTCAATTTCTGTCTGT
>NZ_JBGYBX010000038.1:0-17364 GCF_041817755.1 Glaesserella sp.
TCCTCCTATATTCTGAATTTTGGTTGTCAGCCTTATTCATTATAGGAGGATTTTTTTATTCTGTTCATCGCTTAAGCTCTTTGATTCCATACGCATAGCGTATGGTTTTTATAGCTAGACTTTGTCTAGCTATAATAAAAGGGGAGTTTTCCCCTTTTATTTTTTAAAATAGTGCAATAACGGTTCAGGATTTTGGATAAACTGCGCTAATTCTTTTTTATCCGGATGACCGATATATGGGATTTGCCCCAATAAAGGCGCAGCAATTTTCTGTGATAACAATTCAATTAATCCGGCATAGTGACGTAACCCCGGATTAACGCGGTTTGCAACCCAACCGATTAATTCGACGCCTTGCTGCAAAATCGCATTCGCCGTTAATAACGCATGGTTTACACATCCCTCTTTGATTCCCACAACCAACACTACCGGCATACGGTGTTCAGAAACCCAATCCGCAAAACACAACTCTTTATTGATCGGCGTTAGCCAACCGTAAGTTCCTTCTACAATCACATTATGATAAGTTTCTTTGAGGCGATTTAAATCTCGGTGCAATTTATCTACCGAAATATGACGAACCGCATCAAGTGCGGCAAAGATTGGTGTACTTGAATGGATAAAAGTATAACTATTGATTTCACGGTAGTTAACCGGTGTCGGACAACTTTTTTGAATGATTAACACATCACTATTATCCTCACTTGCATAATCATCCTGATTCGGTTCTGTCGGTAGCGAATCATCGCCACCACACGCAATCGGTTTATACCCGACAACCGGAATATCATACTGCGACAATGTTTGGAGTAACGCTCGCGTTACAATCGTTTTACCGACATCCGTATCCGTTCCTGCGATAAATAAACAAGGCATAATTAATCCCATACGAAACAAAAGTAGGGGTAGTTTAATTAAAAAAGAGCGAATGAAATCTGTTTTTAATCAAAAAAAAGCTAAAAAATCAATCGGTTTACAGATAAGCGTATACAAAACGTCTTCGTAACAGTTAGATTTCAATAATGTTTTTGATTAAATTGCCCTCGTAGATCCCTAGTTTTATTGCCACTGCGGGAATAATCGGACTGTCCCAATCATACTGACTGGTTACAATATCAACATTTAAATCCATTAATAATAAATTTTGAGATAATTTTTCATGAATCTTCTCGAAAAGAAGATGCTTAATCCGAAGTAGAGGAGAGTTCAGCATGATTTTTTCGGTTGAAAAAATATTCACCAAATTCATCAACATGTAAGCCAAATTATCACTCAAATGATCTAAAATCATGAGACTGTTTGATTCATTTTGTTCGATGCATTCGCAAAACCACGCGATTTTTTCTTGTGAGCTGTCCAATGAATTCGGCAAATACTTATCGATGAGTTTAATGAGTGCCGGAAAGGTAACTTGATTCAGCAATTGGTAACGTTCAACCTCATTTAACTCAGGTGAAATCTCGTCACTTAAGGCACTAAAACGTGGCATAATCATTTTATCGACATTCATTCGCTTATGTTCATCTTGATGTAGAAGCGAACCTTTCAACAACACACTTAGGTTCACGTTATCATCCAATTGTAAGAAAATGACATTATCATGATTAATTAAGCTACCTAACGTTGATTCGGCTAAAAACCACAGCTGAAAATGTTCATTCAGTAAAATAGGACATGAAAATTCCGATTGTAGTGCATAAACTATCGGACAATCTAAATGCTGATGAGCCAATTGTGTAATGTCTGTTTTGTCTGCATTGATTTTTCCGATAACACTGACCGAGACGGCCAATAATTTTTCATCGTCAGTCGGGTAGTGACGAGAAAAGTTTTGTACACAAGTCAATATATATTCGGCTAAAAACGGATATTCTGTCTGACTAAAGGTATAATCTAACTGCTGAATCGGCTTGCCGTTCAATTCGCATAATGAAACGGTCAATTTATATGGAGACACTGTCACGCAAAGAAATAACCAATGAAAAGGGGAGACGGATAAGCCGACTGCCGGTCGTCCGCGAGAAGGCAGATTTTGTGAGGTTCTCTCTAAAATAAATTTATGATCAATCAATGCTTTGGTCAGCATAGTCATGGATGCCGGGGCAAAACCGGATAACTTGGCAAGATCGGTCCGAGAGATCAGTTCAAACTGTTCAATCAGCCGATACACTTTACCCAAATGTTGGTATTTATAATCCGAGGATGTGATTTTCATACATAATCCTTAAACTGTTTTATTTGCTCCATAAGATAATTACTTTATTTTGCAATCTTTATTCAGAATCGCAAATTGTTTCGTTCAATTATGCGAAAGAGTTCACAAAATTATTTTATTGATTAAATTAAATGGATAAAAAGCAACCATCAATCATAAATTGTAAAAAAACCATAAGAATAGACCGCTTGTAATAGGTATAAGAAAATGAATACACCCATTGATTACTGCTGGATCAATACAGACCGGCAATTAGCTGAAGTTTGCCTTGCCGCTCGTCAACAAAAGGCAATTGCGTTAGACACTGAATTCGTCCGAACCCGTACTTACTATCCTAAACTAGGGCTCATTCAGCTTTTTGACGGCAACGGAGTATACCTGATTGATCCTCTTTCCATCACGGATTTTTCACCTTTTATCGCCTTGCTGACAGACAAAAATGTACTCAAAGTATTGCACGCCTGCGGCGAAGATATTGATGTTTTCCGTCACTATTTTAAACAAGTACCCGAGCCGATGATCGACACACAAATCATGGCAGGTTTTGTCGGTATTGGTGTTTCCGTCGGATTTGCAAAACTGGTCATGCATTACCTTCACGTTGAATTGGACAAAGGAGCTTCTCGAACGGATTGGCTCGCCCGCCCACTATCGGAAAAACAGTTACAGTACGCCGTTGCCGACGTTTGGTATTTATTACCCGTATATAATCAACTTGAATCCGAATTAGCCCAGACACAATGGCGACACGCTGTAACGGAAGAGTGTGCAATGTTATTAACCAAACGCCAAACGGAATTTGAGCCGGATGACGCCTATAAAGATATCAGCAATGCATGGGCGTTAACACCGCAACAGCTTGCGGTACTAAAAATATTGGCTAAATGGCGGTTAAAAGAAGCGGAAAAACGCGATTTGGCGCTTAATTTTATCGTAAAGGAACAACATTTATGGCAATTGGCCAAAATCCAACCCAAACATACGGCAACATTACTTGAATTTATGCACCCGAATGAAGTGCGTATTTACGGTAAAAAATTGTTATGGCTTGTTGAACAGGGCAAGGCAACCTTGCCGGAAAACTATCCTGAACCTATTTATCGCCTTGTGGATAAACCGGGTTATAAATGCTGTATTAAGTCATTGCAAAAGAAATTGAACGAAATTCAGCCGGTAGGATTGGCAACCGAATTACTTGCCAGTAAACGGCAATTAAATCAATTATTTAAATGGTACAGTAACGGTGAGAATACTCACCAATTACCGGAATTATTAGTCGGTTGGCGGGCGGAATTCGGAGAGCAACTGGTCAACCATTGCTTAAAATCGCATAACAAGCGGTAAGATTGCTCAATAAATTTGCAATTTTTTCAACAATGAGAACTTATTTATTTTTAATGTAGTCTAAGGAGTGCTTTATCTTTCATTCGTGTTTTCGATAAAGCAATTCAATAAACGAGGTAACTATGAAATTTACAGTTGGAAAAATCGCACTTATTGTCGCATTAAGTGTTTCAGTAACTGCATGTGCAACGCATAAATCAGATCGTCGCGTCGCAACAGGTGCAGCTCTTGGTGCAGCCGCAGGCTATGCTTTAAGTGACGGTGATACAGCTATAATGCTTGGTAGTGCCGCATTAGGCGGTTTGCTAGGTAATCAATACGATAAGCATAGAGAGCGGGAAACGGCGTCCAGAGAGTACGATGATCGCCGCCAACGTTATGGATATTATGGAGATAGAGACTACCGTAGAGATGATCATCGATATCGAAAACCGCGTAAACATCACTACGACTATGATGATGACTATGATGACGATTAATTAAAGAAAATATGTTTTGAATCGGCGCATTATAACAATGCGCCGATTTTTTTATCGCTAAAAATCCCCATCCAAGCACTAAATTTCTCATAGAAATTCCAATCAATTTTCAATATCTAATCAGATTTTTTTCCCAAAAAAGCCCGTTTTTCCTGTGGGCAACTGCTAACATCAAACTGTTTTCAAAACACTAAACGGGGTTTTAGAGTAGCTTCATTTCAACTATTAAGTTATCCTAAATTATCTTTTGTTAATAAGATCTTAATAATTAAGATGTTGATTTAATTTGATATTTTTAAAATGCAGCGATAGGAAAGCGCCTAAAATATATAGAACATGAGCAATCGTTTACATTGACTTGGTGTAAAAACGTCCTGAGAATTTCAATTTGAAAAAATTCGCATAACGTAGATTATGTTAAATATAATGAGATAATGTGCAAAAAATCAAACTTTAGGCATTTTTCCCCTGTTTCATGTCATATAAGAATTTATTTTCAATACATAAAGGTGTATTCTAGTCTTACATTGCGTTTACCTTTAAAACGTGTTTTTTCATTCATTTATATAGGTGTTTCGACTATGTCAAAAAATCTTATTCTTATCCTTAATTGCGGTAGCTCATCATTAAAATTTGCTATCCTTGACCCTGTAACCGGTGATGAAAAACTCTCCGGTTTAGCTGAAGCTTTTCATCTTCCGGATGCTCGTATCAAATGGAAATTACACGGTGAAAAAGGCAATGCGGATTTAGGTGCGGGAGCTGCACATAGTGAAGCACTAAGTTTTATTGCCAATAACATTTTTACATTGGATCCTTCTTTAAAAGAAAATATCGGTGCTATCGGACACCGTATTGTGCACGGCGGTGAAAAATTTACTTCCTCTGCCGTGATCACCGATGATGTTATCAAAGGCATTGAATATGCTGTTCAATTTGCACCGCTACACAACCCGGCTCACTTAATCGGTATTAAAGAAGCGTTCCGTATTTTCCCTGAACTTAAAGATCGTAACGTTGCGGTATTTGACACCGCATTCCACCAAACAATGCCTGAAGAAGCATATCTCTATGCTCTTCCGTACTCTCTTTATAAAGAACATGGCGTACGCCGTTACGGGGCTCACGGCACAAGTCACTATTACGTCAGCCGTGAAGTTGCGAAGCAATTAAATATCGCGGAAGATAAAATCAATGTAATCACCTGCCATTTAGGAAATGGTGCGTCTATTGCTGTTATTCGCAACGGTAAGTGTATTGATACCTCAATGGGCTTAACACCATTGGAAGGTTTAGTCATGGGAACCCGTTCAGGTGATTTGGATCCGGCTATTATTTTCTATATGCATGATACGCTTGGTATGAGCGTTGAGGAAATTAACACTACCCTCACGAAAAAATCCGGTTTGCTTGGTTTAACGGAAGTAACTAGTGACTGCCGTTACTCGGAAGACAACTATGCTAAAGAAGAATCGGCTAAACGTGCAATGAACAGTTTCTGTTACCGCTTAGCAAAATATATCGGTTCTTATATGGCTGCATTGGGTGACGATCACCTTGATGCCATTGTCTTTACCGGGGGTATTGGTGAAAACTCGGCGCTTGTTCGCGAATTAACCCTTAATCACCTTAAACTTTTTGGTATTCAACTTGATAAAGAGAGAAATCTTGCCGCACGTTTTGGGGGGGAAGGTGAAATTACAACGGATGATTCTGCGTTCCATGCTTATGTCATCCCGACGAACGAAGAGCTTGTTATCGCACAAGACACAGCGCGTTTAGCGTTATAATCCCGAAAAAACCTGCCTTGTGGCAGGTTTTATTTACTTAAAGCAAGTGACTCTATTTTTGTAAAAAATGACTTAAATCTAGCCGCTTGTTTTGAATTCACTCAAATTTGGAAGGATATCATGTCTAGAACAATAATTCTTATCCCAATCAGTACCGGTGTCGGTTTAACCAGCGTCAGCTTAGGTTTGGTTCATTCATTAGAACAAAAAGGGGCTAAAGTCGGCTTTTTAAAACCAATTTCCCAACCGATTAGCGGTGAGGATACCCTGGATCGCTCAACAACCATTATCCGCACTTCGCAAAGTACCGAGGTCGGCGAACCTTTCATGTTAAGTGCTGCGGAAGCGCTTATTAGCCAAAATCAAACCGACGTACTGTTAGAAAAAGTGGTTGAGCGTCATCAACAACTTGCTCAGAATTGTGAAATCATCGTAATTGAAGGCTTAATTCCTACACGCAAAAATTCGTATGCCAACGGAATTAACTATGAAATCGCACAAACCTTAGATGCGGAAATTATTTTAGTTGCAGCACCTTCTGCCGATAAACCTACTCAATTAAAAGAACGTATTGAAACGGCGGCCTCTCAATTCGGTGGTAGACATAATAAAAACCTGCTTGGTGTCGTTATCAATAAATTTAATGCGCCGGTTGACGAATCAGGACGTACCCGCCCGGATTTGACCGAAATTTTTGATTCATTCCAACACAGTTCCAATAACATTGCAGAGATGGAAAATCTCTTTAAGACAGGTCCAATCAAATTATTGGCGTGTATTCCATGGAAATCAGACTTAATTGCGACTCGTGCGATCGATTTGGTCAAACATCTTCATGCAGCCATTATTAATGAAGGTGAAGTTCATAAACGCCGCATCCGTAGCGTAACATTCTGTGCAAGAAGCTTACCGAACATGGTTGATCATTTCAAAGCCGGTAGCTTATTGGTTGCGTCGGCAGACCGTCCGGATGTTGTTGTTGCCGCAGCACTTGCCGCCATGAACGGCGTTGAAATCGGTGCACTCCTTTTAACCGGCGGCTACAAAATCGATACTCAAATCGCCAAACTTTGCCAACAAGCGTTCGAAACCGGTTTACCGATTTTCCGCGTAGAAGGCAATACGTGGCAAACGGCGTTGAGTCTGCAAAGTTTTAGCCTTGAAGTTCCGGTAGATGATAAAGAGCGTATTGAAGCAATCAGAAGTTACGTTTCCGAGCAATTTGCCGAAGGCTTTATCGAAGGCATTTCTAAAGGAGCCGTTCGTGCGCGCCGTCTCTCCCCTGCTGCTTTCCGCTACCAATTAACCGAGCTTGCCCGCAAAGCGAAAAAACGTATTGTTTTACCGGAAGGTGATGAACCGCGTACCGTAAAAGCCGCCGCATTATGCGCCGAGCGCGGGATTGCCGAATGTATTTTGCTGGCAAATCCTGCTGACGTACAACGTGTTGCAGAAGCTCAAGGCGTTAAACTCGGCTCCGGTATTACCATTATCGACCCGGCGGAAGTCCGTGAAAATTATGTTGCCCGCCTAGTCGAGTTGCGCAAAAACAAAGGAATGACCGAAGTTGTTGCTCGGGAACAACTGTTAGATACCGTTGTATTAGGTACGATGATGTTGGAAGCCAATGAAGTGGACGGCTTGGTATCCGGTGCAGTACATACGACCGCCAACACGATTCGTCCGCCGATGCAAATCATTAAAACGGCACCGGGTAACTCTATTATTTCATCCGTGTTCTTTATGTTGCTTCCGGATCAAGTACTCGTCTACGGTGACTGTGCGGTAAATCCGGATCCTAACGCAGAGCAACTTGCCGAAATTGCGATTCAATCGGCAGATTCCGCGAAATCTTTCGGTATAGAACCGCGTGTTGCGATGATTTCTTATTCAACCGGCACATCAGGCTCAGGTGCGGATGTGGAAAAAGTGGCGGAAGCAACCCGTCTTGCCAAAGAGAAACGTCCGGATCTCATTATTGATGGTCCGTTGCAATACGATGCGGCAATTATGGAAGATGTCGCTCGGTCTAAAGCGCCGAACTCCCCTGTTGCAGGTAAAGCGACCGTATTTGTCTTCCCTGATTTGAATACCGGTAATACTACTTACAAAGCGGTACAACGTTCCGCCGATTTAGTTTCTATCGGTCCGATGCTTCAAGGTATGCGTAAACCGGTAAACGACTTATCACGCGGTGCCCTTGTTGACGATATTGTTTATACGATTGCTTTAACGGCAATTCAAGCAACGCAATAAGGATGCGTATCTCCTTTATAATGTGCCCTCCGACTGGAGGGCTTTTTATTTCCAAGCGGTCAGATTTCTGCTAAATTTTGCAAAAATTATTTTTACATCATGTTATGAAACACTTTTTAGTTACTCTTTTATTCATAATAACACCGCTAAGCAGTATTGCCGATGAGGTCGTTTTTCGCTATGAAAGCACGAATGAATTGATTAAACCGATCAATTTGAGCCATATCTTTGCACAAAAGAGAGCTTACAAACTCGAGCGAGGCTCTTTGACCCTTCGTTTGCGCAATCATATTTCCGAAGGGAAAACGACTTTTTTGGGCATTTCCGATCCGCAAAAAAATAAGTATGTGAATTTTTATGTGAATAGAACATCTGCCGGTTTGGATATTTTTGGTATAGAAATTCGCAATCAGGGAAAAGTAACGGAAAACCGACACCTTGTCACGGTAGATGGCTATGCTGATGACCCGTTTAAGACCATTACCTATACTTTTGATGACAAGAAAAACGAAATTCACATTTATATCGACGGCATAAAAAAACATGTTGATCAACACAGTACCTTCCTAGCGGATATTACCGGGCTTTCGCATGCCTATTTAGGCAAAACAGCGCATCAAAATTTGCCGACATGGCAATTTTTAGGAGATGTTTACTATGCCGAATTTACTGCCAACGTGCTTTCTGCCAAAACGATTCTAAAAAAACATCAGCAATTGCGCCAACAACATGATCAGGCCTTAAAACAAGATAAACAAAAACGTCTGAAAAAAGGCGCATATCAAAGTGAAAAGCAGACGCTATTCGTTGAAGGGCAAGGCGGAGCAAGATCTTATCGTATTCCTGCCCTATTGACGACACAAAATAATGTTGTTATTGCCGCCATCGACAAACGAAATCAACATTCATCGGATTGGGGAAATATTGATACTGTTATCCGTCGAAGCATCGATAACGGAAAAACTTGGCTTGAAGATCAAGTTATACTGAATTTACCCGCACAGCCTTACGGTACACAAAATTCGGCGTTTTCAATCGACCCGTTATTAGTTCAAGATAAAAAAAGCGGACGCATTTTTATGTTGATTGATATGTTTCCCGAGTCAAAAGGCTTTTTTAGTCTCACTCCTGAAAAATCCGAGGGTTCCGGTTATCAACAAATCGATGATCAATTTTATCGTACGCTAACGGATAACGATGAGAATATCTATACCGTAAGAGAAAACGGAAACGTATATAATGATGACGATGAGCCGACGGAATATCATGTGATTACCCAAGGTAATCCGCTTGCTGCGTTTAAAGATTTAGGTGATTTATATCGATATAATCAGCGGGTTGGTAATATTTTCTTGAATTCATCGCGTAAAAATAATGATTCCGCCCCGCTGCAAGCTAAATTAACAAGCTATTTATGGCTAATGTACAGTGATGATGACGGTAAAACATGGTCAAATCCGGTTGATATTACCCCCCAAATAAAAGAAGATTGGATGCTTTTTTTAGGCACCGGGCCGGGAAACGGCATCCAGTTAAAAAACGGGGCGCTGGTGATGCCGATTTATTATACGAATCAGCATAACAAGCAATCTGCTGCGGTTATTATTAGCCACGATAATGGAAAAACATGGATAAGAGGCGAATCGCCGAATGACAGTGCATTGGCTGATGATGGCGGTTCCGAATCCTTAAATGATAAAGCGTTTGAACTGACTGAATCACAATTGATTGAACTGAATAACGGCGTGTTAAAAATGTTTTCAAGGAATCAAACGGGAAATGTACGTATTTCAACCAGTCAAGACGGTGGTTATACATGGTTAGCGGATACGGTATTTGATGATGTGCTACTGGATCCGTATTCACAACTTTCCGTAATCAAATATTCCAAGCTCATTAACGGTAAAGAGTATGTGATTTTTGCCAATCCGCATTCCGATACAAACAAGCGTGTGAACGGTAAAGTGTGGATTGGCGAAGTACAACCGGACAGCACTATTTTATGGAAATATACAACAACGATAGAAGCCGGTTCTTATGCCTATAACAGTTTAACTGAACTGCCGAACGGTGACATCGGGTTAATGTATGAGGAAAGTCCGTCCAAAATTCAATATATCAGTTTCAATATTCAAACGTTATTATGGCGGGAAAGCAACACTATTCATCAACAGTAATCACAGCATAAGAGGGAATGCATTATGTCTGCACAACATTTAATTTATCAATTAACTGAAATTGTCGGATCGCAATATATTATTACCGACCCGTCCAAAACGGAAGTGTATCGGAGCGGTTATCGATTCGGCTCAGGTAATGCTTTGGCGGTTGTCCGCCCTGCGACGTTGGTAGAGTTTTGGAAAGTATTGAAAGCTTGTGTCGAGGCGGATGTCGTTGTCATTACACAAGCCGCCAATACCGGCTTAACCGGCGGCTCAACTCCAAGCGGTAATGATTATGAGCGTGACGTTGTCATCATTAATGCCATGCGGATTAACGGTATTCAACTCATCCATGAGGCAAACCAAGTCGTCTGCTTGCCCGGTTCAACATTAAATGAGTTGGAATTATTACTGAAACCGCACGGACGGGAACCTCACTCCGTTATCGGTTCCTCCTGTATCGGGGCATCCGTTATCGGCGGCGTTTGTAATAACTCCGGCGGTGCGTTGGTACAGCGCGGTCCGGCCTATACGGAAATGGCACTTTATGCTCAGCTTAATGAACAAGGTGAATTGGAGTTAAAAAACCATTTAGGGATTGATTTGGGCGAAACACCGGAAGAGATTCTGCAAAACCTGCAAGAGAACCGCTACCAGCGTAAGGATATTGCGCAACATTGCGGTAAAGGACACGATCACACTTATTGCAATCACGTACGTAAAGTAGATGAAGACTCCCCTGCCCGTTTCAATGCCGATCCGGCGAGACTCTATGAAGCCTCCGGTTGTGCCGGCAAGCTGGCTGTTTTTGCCGTTCGTTTGGATACCTTCCCGGCGGAAAAAGAAACTGCCGTATTTTATATCGGTACAAATCACACCAACGTTCTCAATGATATCCGTCGTCATATGTTGGCGCATTTTCAACAACTACCGATTTCAGGCGAATATATACACCGCGACGCCTTTGACGTTGCCGCCAAGTATGGTAAAGATACCTTTTGGGTCATTAAAAAACTCGGTACCCATCGTTTACCGCAACTCTTTGCTTTAAAAGCCAAAGTTGATCGTCTGTCCAAAAAATGGTCGTTTATCCCGAACAATGTCAGCGACAAAGCATTACAGTTGTTTTCTAAACTACTGCCTCAGCATTTACCGGACAGTTTGCACCAATACCGTGATAAATATGAACATCACTTAATTGTCAAAATGGGTGGAAACGGAGTAAAAGAGGCACGGGAATACCTTCAATCATATTTTGCCAACCCGACCAACGGCGGCTATTTCGAATGTAGCCCGGTCGAAAGTCAAGCGGCAATGTTACACCGTTTCGCCGTTGCGTCGGCTGCGGTTCGCTATCGAGCCATTCACGAAACGGAGGTTGAAGATATCGTGGCCTTAGATATAGCGTTACGTCGTAATGATTCTGACTGGTTTGAAGTACTTCCCGCAGACATTGATCGCAAAATCAGCCATAAACTTTACTACGGACACTTTATGTGCCACGTATTCCATCAGGATTATATCGTGAAGAAAGGTAACGATTGCATCGCACTGGAACATGATATGTTGGCGTTATTGGATAAACGCGGCGCACAATACCCGGCGGAACATAATGTCGGTCACCTCTACGAGGCGAAACCTGAATTGCGTAAATTCTACAAAGTTCTTGATCCGACAAACAGCTTTAACCCGGGCATCGGAAAAACGTCGAAGAAAAAATATTGGGCGTAATGACAAGCGGTCGGATCATCCCGTAATTTTGCAATTTGCAAATTATTAAGACGATCCGACCGCTTGCTGTATGCGTTTAATTCGGTTGAGGAGAGAATAATTTACTCAATTCCGTCAGTGATATTTCTTTGTCGTTCAGTTGAATTATGCCGTTATTCAATTCTAATTTAAATGAAATCGATTCATTATCCATCATCAACAGGTTTTGTCGTTGAAGCTGCTGTGCTTGCTGTACAAACATATTCATAATCTGTTTCGCCTGCTGCGCCGCTTCTTCTTTATTTTGAGTATCGAGCAAACCGAATTGTCTTATCAGTTCTTCCAGTGATTGTAGGTTGAGATCGAACGCAACCCGGCTGTCTGTGAAAACCTTCAATATCTCATCCGGCGACAACGTTTCCGCTTGTTTAGGTGTCAGCCCTTTTATTCCGGCAATCAGTTCGAAGCTGTTTTTGCCTTTTGTATTTTCCAACACAATCGGTCCCATCGCAAATTTAATCGGTTTGGCGACTAACGCTTCGGCTAAACGTGCCAATTTCTGGTTATCCGGCGCAACATTCGCTTGACTTAGCGGTATTTGATCTATCAGTGCGGCGTACGCATTGCTATCCAGCTCGATAAGGCTTTCCATACTGATTTTGCCGAAATTCACTGCGCCGGCTGTCGCCAGTTCCGCATGAATATCTACATTTCCTTTATTAGTGACCTGCAAGCGCCCGTCTTTGATTTGACTGTGGCTTTCAGCACGAATATCGTCGAGAAAAAATTTATTTTTATCATTAGACAATGTCATAGAATCGATAGCTATCTCTCCTTGACTGTTACCGAAATAATAACTTAACCACTCTCCGTGATCCCACACACTATTACCGGATATTCGGTCGATACGAAAATCCATCGTTGTGGGATTTTGCTTATTTTTCGTTTTCATTTCCACATAGGGAAGCTGATAATTCGCCATCCATTGATTTGATGTTGTTTTTGCGATAGCTATTTCACCTGCGGAAACTGTACCTTCCAGCGTTTCTGTGCCTTTTCTTTCATGAAAATTGACTTTCGGTGTCATGATCTTTGTCGCACGCATTTCACCGCTGTAGCCGATATCCGTTATCACAGTCGCCATATATTTATCGTCCACATAGGACTTAATCGGGTTAATTGCAACAAATTGATTTTCCGCACTGAACATCATCGGTATCAAACTGAATTGTTTTAAGCGATTTAGTGGAAAAGGACCGTGATACAGCACACCTTCAACAGGGAATTCTATCGTTTCGCCTCTCGCTTTATCTTTCAGTACAATCTGATAGCGCATATCGGAGGTAAAGAAATGGCGTGTAAACGCTACGTTTGAAATGGCGATATCCGCACCGAACTTCGCAAATTTAGCCTTGAATTCCTGATTAGCATGATCAATATAGGATTGGTATTTTTCCTCCGCCAATTTACCGCTATACCAACTTCCACCGACAAATGCGACACCACATAGTGTAATTAATGAAAATGCCATTTTTGACACCGTCATATAAACTCCTTAGATTAAAATAAAAAAAATAGAGAGCTTTTCAGCTCTCTACTATTATACCTGTTAATTATCTTTTTTTGGCTTTTGGATTCGGAAGGTCAGTAACCGACCCTTCAAATACTTCTGCTGCAAGACCTACAGACTCGTGTAAGGTTGGATGAGCGTGGATGGTTAATGCGATATCTTCCGCATCACAGCCCATTTCAATCGCTAAACCGATTTCACCTAACAATTCACCACCGTTAGTACCGACAATCGCACCACCGAGTAAACGATGCGTATCTTTATCGAAGATGAGTTTAGTCATACCGTCTGCACATTCGGAGGCAATCGCACGACCTGACGCTGCCCAAGGGAATTTCGCTACTTCGTAGTTTAAGCCTTCTTGTTTACACTCTTTCTCCGTTTTACCGACCCAAGCCACTTCCGGCTCAGTATAAGCGATAGATGGGATCACTTTTGGATCGAAGTAGTGTTTTTGTCCTGCAATCACTTCTGCAGCCACGTGACCTTCGTGAACGCCTTTGTGCGCCAACATCGGCTGACCGACGATATCGCCGATCGCGAAAATGTGTGGCACATTGGTACGCATTTGTTTATCCACACGGATAAATCCACGGTCATCCACTTCTACGCCCGCTTTACCTGCATCTAATAATTTGCCGTTCGGTACACGTCCGATAGCCACTAATACGGCATCATAGCGTTTGGTGTCGTTGCACGCTTTGCCTTCCATGGAAACATAAATACCGTCGTCTTTCGCTTCTACCGCGGTTACTTTGGTTTCAAGCATTAATTTGAATTTTTTCTCAATGCGTTTGGTGAAGATTGCTACAACGTCTTTATCCGCCGCAGGAATGACTTGGTCAAACATTTCAACCACTTCCACTTCCGAACCCAATGCTTCATACACGGTGCCCATTTCCAAACCGATGATACCACCGCCCATAATGAGTAATTTTTTCGGAATTTCTTTTAATTTAAGCGCATCCGTTGAATCCCAAATACGTGGGTCGTCATGCGGAATAAACGGAAGTTGGATAGGACGGGAACCGGCTGCAATAATGGCATTATCAAATTTAATGGTGGTTGGATTACCGTCACGATCACGTGCGACTAACGTGTTCGGATCAGCAAAAGTCGCCTGACCTTCAACAACAGTCACTTTACGTGCTTTTGCCATACCTGCCAAACCGCCTGTAAGTTTTGCTACCACCGCTTCTTTACCGGCTCGTACTTTGTCTAAATCAATCGTTGGCTCGCCAAACGTAATACCGTTATGTTCCGCGTGTTTTGCTTCTTCAATGATTTTTGCAACGTGTAATAATGCTTTAGACGGAATACAACCTACGTTTAAGCACACACCACCAAGGGTTGAATAACGTTCAACTAAGACTGTTTCTAAGCCTAAATCTGCGCAACGGAATGCTGCTGAGTAGCCCGCCGGGCCTGCACCAAGTACTACGACCTGGGTTTTAATTTCTTTGCTCATGTTTACCTCTGGGTTCGCATTTGTTATAGACTTGTTAATTTTGCTATTTTAGCGTTTTTTGCCCATTTACAATGCGACTAAGATCACAGAATTAAGAACAAGCGGTAGGATTTGCAAAATTTTTTACAAATCTCACCGCTTGTATGCCAATTACATTACTAAACGACGGATATCCGCAAGTACACCATTGATGTAGCTTAAGAAACGAGCACCATCAGCACCGTCAATCACACGGTGGTCGAAAGATAATGATAACGGAAGCATTAAGCGTGGCTCAAACTCTTTACCGTTCCATTGTGGCATCATTTCTGATTTCGATACGCCTAAAATCGCCACTTCAGGGGCGTTCACGATTGGCGTGAAGTGGGTTGTACCAATACCGCCTAAACTTGAAATGGTGAAACAACCGCCTTGCATATCTGCGGCAGTCAATTTACCGTCACGCGCTTTCTTAGACACTTCCATCAATTCACGTGAAAGCTCAACAATACCTTTTTTATTCACATTTTTGAATACAGGTACAACTAAGCCGTTTGGTGTATCCACCGCTACGCCGATGTTAATGTATTTCTTAAGAGTAAGTTTTTGACCATCTTCAGAAATTGAGCTGTTGAAACGAGGGAAGGCTTCTAAGGCTTTCGCTACCGCTTTCATAATGAACACCACAGGCGTGATCTTCACATCTAATTTTTGTTTCTCAGCCAGTTTGTTTTGTTCTTTACGGAAGTTCTCTAAATCGGTGATATCAGTACGGTCGAAATGCGTAACGTGTGGGATCATCACCCAGTTACGATGTAAGTTCGCACCTGAGATCTTATTGATACGGCTTAATTCAACTTCTTCAATTTCACCAAATTTGCTGAAATCAACTTTCGGCCACGGTAATAAGCCTAAACCTGCACCGTTCGCTACGCCATTGCCTGCCGCTGCTGGTGCTTTACCTGCTTTCACATCTTCAAATACTTGAACCGCAGTCTTCACATAGGCTTGAATATCTTCTTTAACGATACGACCTTTGCGACCTGTACCTTTAACGCGATCTAAGTTTACGCCAAACTCACGTGCTAAGCGACGAATCACCGGTGTTGCATGAGCATAGCCCGCACTTGCCACCACTTGTTCTTGGCTTAAACCGGATACATTACCTGATTGTGCTGGCGCTGCTGCAACTGGTACAGGTGCTGCCGTTGCTTGCGGTGCTGGAGCAGATGCCGCCGCTGGCGCTGCACCTGCAACTTCAAATTTCATAATCAATGAACCAGTTGAAACTTTATCGCCTACTTTCACTAAAATTTCTTTTACCACACCTGCGATTGGTGCCGGGACTTCCATAGACGCTTTGTCACCTTCTACGTTGATGATAGATTGATCAACAGCAACGGTATCGCCTACTTTGACCATAATTTCAGTCACGTTGACTTCATCGCCACCGATATCCGGTACATTAACATCTTTAATCGCTGAACCACCCGCTTGTGGAGCTGGTGCAGCTACAACAGGTGCCGGAGACGCTGCTGGTGCTGCGCCTGCGACTTCAAAACGCATCACTAATTTGCCTGTTGAAACTTTATCGCCAACATTGATTAAAATCTCTTTCACCACACCTGCTACTGGCGCCGGGACTTCCATAGAGGCTTTGTCGCCTTCTACGTTGATAATGGATTGATCAACGGCAACGGTATCACCTACTTTCACCATAATTTCGGTCACGTTTACTTCATCGCCACCGATATCCGGTACATTCACATCAACAACCGCACTCGCTGTCGGTGCTGCCGCCGGAGCTGGTGCAGCTTCTGCTTGTGGAGCCGGTGTTGAACCTGCCGCTTCTAATACTAACATTGGTGAACCTGTGGTAACTTTATCGCCCACTTTCACTAAGACTTCTTTAACCACACCCGCTTCTGGTGCCGGAACTTCCATAGAGGCTTTATCGCCTTCTACGTTAATGATAGATTGATCAACGGCAATGGTATCGCCCACTTTGACCATTACTTCGGTTACGGTGACTTCATCACCACCGATATCTGGAACTTGAATTTGTTTTGACATGTTTATTCCTTATTTTTCCTAGCTTGTAGGGATGCGACGCTTCGCGTCCTTCTTCAATTTGCAAAAAATTAACGGCATCTGGCCGCTTGTAATGGACGCCATGCATGGCGTCCCTACTTTTGCATGGAAATAATTGATTATGCGTATAACGGATTAATACGATCTACATTTAAACCGAATTTCGCAATTGCATCTGCAACGACTTTTCTGTCGATAGTGCCTTCGTTCGCTAATTGGGTTAATGCCGCTACCACAACATAGCGCTCATCAACTTCGAAGTGTTCACGTAAGTTTGCACGGCTGTCTGAACGACCGAAA
>NZ_JBGYBX010000039.1:0-113626 GCF_041817755.1 Glaesserella sp.
ATGTAGACCCCTTTAAGGGGTAAGTCATAGAGTTATTGTGCGGTTGTCAGTTTTTCACATGCCTCTTGAGGGGCATGTGAAGTCCTAGGCCCTTATAGGGTAGCCTAAAAACCGCACGTTTTACGTGCGGATTGTTATTTTTGTAAATTTTTCGGCAAATCCGACCGCTTACTTCCGCACAATATTACCGCTTCTTGTCTCCGAACTCACCGCCGTTCCCCGTTTTGTCGTGAAATCCGCACCGGAAAATTCGCCTGTTTGATTGCCCAAGAAGAAGTCCCGATACTCTTTTACCCACATTGCCGTTGCACCGCAAACGGCTACCGGCATGACGACAAGGTTCACGAACGGAATCATCGTAAACACACTGACCAACGTTCCAAAAGTAAAATTCATCGTGCGGTATTGCGCCAATGCATTGCGCATGCGTTGAAATTGAATCTTATGGTTGTCAAACGGGTAATCGCAGTACTGTATCGCAATCAACCATGCACCGAAAACAAACGCTAAAACAGGCACCACCGTTTGCCCTAATACCGGAACAAAACCTAATAAAAACAAGGCAATTAACCGTGGAATGCTATACCACATTTTCTGCCACTCCCGTTTTAACATCCTCGGCACATCTTTTAACATCGCGGCGAAACTCATTTCCGTCAGATTTTCACCGGTTAGCTGCTGTTCCACTTTTTCCGCCAATAACGCATTAAACGGTGCGGCAATAAAGTTCGCCAACGTCGTAAAAGCGAAATAAAAAATCACCAAAATCAGAAAGAAAACCAAAGGAATCAGCACAAAACTTAACCATTCCAACCATGATGGTAAAAATGCCTCCAACAGCGTACCGATATTCGCAAAAAACAGCCAGATAAGCCCAATCATCAATACGGTATTAATCATCACCGGGAAGACAATAAACGGCATCAGCTGACGCTGAAATATTAAACGCCAGCCGTAAATAAAATAGTGGAAACCTGCTCCGGCTTGTTTTTCCGGAGATGAAAACGGAGAAGACATCATTCACCTTAACCTTAATGTTCAAAATTTAGAAAGAAATATGGTAAGCTATGCACTCATTTTTCGCAAAGCATGAAATTTTAATTTTGACGATTATTCGAGCAAAGAGGACAAAATGGAAACTTATATTCTTTTTTTTATTTTGGCAGGATTACTGATTGCCATTTTAGTCGGGTTCAGTATATGGTCGGCTCGTCGTGAAAAATCACGTATTTTTTCCAATACGTTTTCAACCCGTCCGCCTTCCACGCCGATTAATAATGATATGATCAAAACTGTGCCGCGGTCGTTGAATCCTCAAGGGCTTAATCCCCAATCGTCACTCAATCCGAAGCAAAACGCACCGGATTTCACCCAAACTCAGCAGCAAGAAGTACAAAACAGTGTAAAAAACATTAAGATCAGCTTACCCGGTCAGCAAATGGAAAACACTGTTACGGAACGCCCTGCGGCACCTCAACCTGAGACGCCGGCGACACCGTTGTTCGCACAACAATCACCACCGTCACCGGTTAACGAGCAACCTCGAACAGACATTTATGACGATCCGAGTCGTCACAAAGAGCCGAGTCAAGTTGAGCCGCACCAAGATGAAATCGCCGATACAGCACCGCAACACGAAGAAGCACCGTCTACCGATACGAATATCATCACACTTTATGTGGTTGCACCGGAAGGAGAGCAATTCCGCGGCGATGTCGTAATTCAGCAGTTGGAAACATTAGGCTTCCAGTACGGTGAATATCAAATTTTCCACCGCCATTTGGATAACGCCGCCAGCCCGGTCTTATTCAGCGTCGCCAATATGATGCAACCGGGAGTCTTTGATTTAACCCAAATCGACAAATTCAGCACCGTTGGTTTAGTCTTCTTTATGCACTTACCGTCCGCCGGTAATGATTCCGTTAACTTACGTTTGATGATTCGTACTGTTGAAAGCTTTGCGCAAGCGGTCGGCGGTTTCGTGCTGGACGATCAACATCAAATTTTCGATGATGCCGCACGCCAACATTACTTATTGCGCGTTAAATCCTAATTTGCAAAATATGTATTAAATCTGACCGCTTGCAAGCGGTCTTTTTTATCGAGAAATTTACCTATGCTAAACTCTATTGAAGCTCAACTTGAACATTTGCGTGAAAAACTGCGTGAATATGAATACCACTACCACGTTTTAGATAATCCACTTGTACCTGATGCGGAATACGACCGCTTGATGAATGAATTAAAAAATCTGGAATGGCAATATCCTGAATTCATCACGTCCGATTCACCAACCCAACGCGTTGGGGCAAAACCGTTAGAGGGCTTTGCTCAGATTACTCATGAAATGCCGATGCTCTCTTTGGACAATGCCTTTTCAGATGAAGAACTGGAAAGCTTTTTACGTCGCATAGAAGATCGTATTGCGATCAACAGTAATCAAATTGAATTTTGTTGTGAGCCGAAACTTGATGGCTTGGCGGTAAGTATGCTTTATGTTGATGGTGTGCTAACTCAAGCCGCAACCCGTGGCGACGGGACAACGGGGGAAGATATTACCGCCAATATCCGTACAATTCGCAACATTCCGTTAAAACTGAAAAGCAATAATCCACCGCATCGTTTAGAAGTGCGTGGTGAAGTTTTTATGCCACAGCAAGGCTTTGAGCAATTAAATGAAAAAGCACTGGCAAAAGGTGAAAAAACCTTTGCTAACCCTCGTAATGCGGCGGCAGGTTCACTGCGTCAGCTTGATCCGAAAATTACTAGCCAACGTCCGTTAATGTTGAATGCCTATAATATTGGGGTTTATGAGAGCGATGATGAACTCCCGACGACGCATTTTGACCGCTTGCAGTGGTTAAAAACCTTGGGGATTCCTGTCAATGCTGAAATTACATTGGCAACAGGTTCTCAAGCCCTGAGTGCTTTCTACCAAAAAATTCAAGCAAAACGTAGCTCTCTGGGTTATGACATTGACGGCACGGTATTGAAAGTCAATGATATTGCGTTGCAAGAACAGCTTGGCTTTATTTCAAAAGCACCTCGTTGGGCGATTGCTTACAAATTCCCTGCACAAGAAGAGATGACGATTCTGAACGATGTCGAATTTCAGGTGGGCAGAACGGGGGCAATTACCCCTGTGGCAAAATTAGAACCTGTCTTTGTAGCTGGGGTAACAGTAAGCAATGCGACCTTACATAACGGTGATGAGATTGAGCGTTTAGGCATTGCGATTGGTGATACGGTGATTATTCGCCGAGCAGGTGATGTAATTCCACAAATTGTGGGCGTTGTGGCTGAACGTCGTCCTGACAATGCAAAAAAAATTGCTTTTCCAACCGCTTGCCCTGTTTGTAATTCAGCTGTGGTGCGTGTCGATGGCGAAGCGGTTGCTCGCTGTACAGGGGGATTATTCTGCGAAGCCCAACGTAAAGAGGCGTTAAAGCATTTCGTTTCACGCAAAGCAATGGATATTGACGGCGTGGGTGAAAAACTGATTGAACAACTGATGGAACGAGAGCTGATCCATACCCCAGCAGATCTGTTTAAACTCGATCACACCACCTTAATGCGTTTAGATCGAATGGGAGAAAAATCCGCCAATAATGCACTACAAAGTATCGAAAAGGCGAAAAATACAACCCTTGCTCGTTTCTTATTTGCCTTGGGGATTCGAGATGTGGGCGAATCTACCGCACAAAATCTCGCAAATCACTTTGGTACGCTTGATGCGATTCGCCAAGCGGATTTAGACACACTAAAACAGGTACAAGATGTTGGGGAAGTGGTGGCAAACCGCCTATTCCAATTCTGGCAAGAACCACATAATGTTGAAGTGGTGGAAGATTTGATTGCTCAAGGGGTGACGTGGCAAGATGTGGTACAACAAGAGATTGCCGATAACCCGTTAAAAGATAAAACGGTGGTACTGACAGGGACATTAACACAGCTCACCCGTGATCAAGCAAAAGCCTTATTACAACAACTCGGTTGTAAAGTGTCAGGCAGTGTATCAAGTAAAACGGACTATTTGATAGCAGGGGAAAAGGCAGGCTCGAAACTGGCAAAAGCCCAAGAGTTAGGCGTGAAAGTGTTGAGCGAACAAGACTTAGTGAATTTAGCAGGACTATAAGATGGCAGATCCGCATATTCAATCGCCGATGGACGTTTGGGATTATGTGACGGTTATCCTATATCGTTCAGGTTTCGTGCTAGCAACGATAATGCTTGGGCTATTTCCGTTTTATACGGATATCGCCCAACTTGGTTTGTTGATTGCAGGCACAATGCTCGCTTCTTCATTGCATTTATACTTAAAGCAATTTCGCTATTTGTTTCAATCTGCCATGTGGATCGGCTTACTTTGTCACATCTTCGGTTTGACTGAATTAGCAATAGGTGCGGTCTTTTTCGTACTTGGCGGACTAAGCTATAAAGAATATTTCTGCTTTCGGGTCTTTGGCTTAAATTTCCAGCCGCTGTTATTGGCAGTACTATGGTTCAGTTGGGTATTAGCATGGCATCTACCAACGCTCATCTTAAGCGGAATTTGCGGTGTATTACTGCTGTTTCTTTCTATTCAGAAATGGAAGATGCCACTGCATTTTGATATTGGAGATAAAAGTAAATATCAGATATAAAAGTGAGCATGGCTGCGTTTAAAGAATGGAAATGGCAATACAACAATCGTCTAATTTTATTTTTACCCACAAATAATAAATTGACACAAATCTTACTTTTTTGATCGACTTATTTTTCATGTCGAAAATTAAATAAGGTTTATCACATGCTAAATTAAATACATATTTAGCAACTTTAAAACATTACAAAAAATGACAAACTTAATATACATAAAAAACAACTTTAAATTTAATAACAATAATAACATTGACGTAATTAAATTATTTTTTTAGGATAAAACGATTTCAAATTAACTCATTATTTGCAATCCATTTATATTATTTTTTTACTCTAATCTTTTTAAGGAGATGTCATGAAAAACACATTAAAAATCGCTCTTATTGCTACGCTTTCATTTTTTTCCGCAGCAACATTTGCTGCCTCACAACAAGCGGAAGAATTAAAAAAATTCACTACGTGGGAAGAACAAAACAGTGAAGCAATTGATGCCGCTTTTGACGAAGCTAGCACTCCATTTGCTTCAATGCCGTCAGAAGATAAATTAAATGAATTGGTTAGCACCTATAACAGCAAAGTAGCGGATATTTTAAAAAGTTTGGATGCCCTTGAAATCAAAAGCCCTGAAGTTAGTGAATTAATATCCAAATATAAAGAAAGTGTAAATGCACAAGGCGAATCACTGGTTGCCGCAGCCGATGTCATTAAAAAACCATCTCCTGAAGCAAATGAAAAATTAACGGCAGCAACCTCTAAATTACAAGAAACCGACAATGTATGGAATGCGTTACAAGATAAATTAGAAGAACAATTCCCTGCCGAAGAATAATTTTCTCCATGACTAAAAGCCGTTTATATTATGCAATATAAGCGGCTTTTTTCATCACAAACATGATCCGGTTAAAATTCACCGATCGTTTTTAGACGTATAATAAGTCCATCTTTTTTATATTGAGGAGAATAGTATGTCGTCGATTTCCAAACAACAAGTTCTTGATGCCTTTACATTTCGTGCAGCAACACGCCGTTATGATACGACGCGCAAAGTCAGCCGTGAAGATATGGAATATCTATTAGAACTTGCCCGCCTCTCACCAAGCTCCGTCGGCTCCGAACCGTGGAAATTCCTCGTCATTCAACAACCTGAAATCCGCCAAAAGCTCAAACCCGTGAGTTGGGGAATGGCAACACAAATTGATGATGCCAGTTATTTGGTGGTGATCCTCGCAAAGAAAAATGCCCGTTATGATTCGACATTTTTCCGTACCTCCCTTGAAAAACGCGGATTAACGGAGGAGCAAATGGATAAAACATTGGCGATGTATCAACAATTTCAGCGCGACGATATGGAGATTTTAGAAAATGAACGCGCCTTATTCGACTGGACAAGCAAGCAAACCTATATTGCATTGGCAAATATGATGACCGGCGCGGCACTCATCGGCATCGATAGTTGCCCGATTGAAGGCTTTAATTATGCACAAGTCAATCATATTTTAGCGGAAGAAGGGTTGTTTGATCCTCACGAGTGGGGCGTGTCGGTCATGGTGACTTTCGGCTATCGGGCAAAGGAGATTAAATCCAAATATCGCAAACCGATTGACGAAGTCGTTCAATGGGTAGAGTAACCGAATACAAGCGGTCCGTTTCGACGATTTTTTTGCAAATTATCCGCTCGTTCCGACCGCTTGTTTCCTCCGTATAACACGTTAACATATAACAAAAAAGAATTAATTTTGACCTAATAATAACTTTGTGCCATAATCAATCTACTTTTTAAGCAATTGCCGTTTATTTGTTCGGCAATTATCTATCTTCGGTGTGTCTGCACCGCCATTTTCGTTGAAATCATTGAATCGGATTCGGTTTCAACTTCATTGGGTTCACTGACATCCCGCGCAGTGAAATACCAACAAAAAATATAATCGTATACATAGGAGTAGTATTGTTTTGTCTTTAACAAAATTGATTCGACAACATTCATCATTTAACCCGTTCATCATTACCGTAACGTTGACATTTGTCGTGTTACTGATTCTTTTCAGCTTAATTCTGCCCTCACAAACCCAATCCTTTTTAGATTGGATGAAATCCGGTATTTTTGCCAATTTCAGCTGGTTTTATATCTTGGCATTTTCCGTATTCCTCGGTTTTCTGTTGCTCTTATCCGTCAGTAATTTAGGCAACATTAAATTAGGCACGAATGACGAGGAGCCCGAATTCTCGTTTCTCTCTTGGCTTGCCATGCTATTTGCCGCAGGGATGGGAGTCGGCTTAATGTTTTTTGGGGTTGCCGAACCCTTAACCCACTATTTTTCCTCGATTACGACCGGCAGTTTGGAACAAAAACAGCAGGAAGCGTTGCTACACACCTTCTTCCACTGGGGCATTCACGCGTGGTCCGTCTATGGTGTGATTGCACTCGCCTTAGCCTATTTCGCTTTTCGCTATAAATTACCCTTAGCATTACGCTCTTGTTTCTATCCAATCTTGAAAGAGCGAATTAACGGTAAACTCGGTGATGCCGTCGATATTATGGCGTTAATCGCAACCTTGTTCGGTATTATCACCACACTCGGCTTTGGCGCGACCCAATTAGGTGCGGGACTGGAACAACTCGGCTGGTTGTCCGAAAACAATTTGTCCGTTCAAGTCATCATCATCGCTATTGTCATGGGCTTAGCCGTTACATCGGCAATTTCCGGCGTGGGTAAAGGAGTAAAATTACTCAGTGAAATCAATCTCAGTTTGGCATTCTTATTGCTGCTTTTTGTGTTGATTGCCGGACCGACACTCTATATTTTGACGTCCTTCAACGATAATTTAGGCACCTATCTCAGCAATGTCGTCGGACTCAGTTTTAAAACCTACGCCTATGAAACGCAAAATACCGGCTGGTTTACCGGCTGGACGGTACTTTACTGGGCGTGGTGGTGTTCTTGGGCGCCGTTTGTCGGTTTATTTATCGCCCGTATTTCACGGGGTAGAACCATCCGTGAATTTATTTTCGGTGTCTTAGCGATTCCCAGCCTGTTTTGTATTTTATGGTTTACCGTATTCGGCAACAGCGCCATTTGGATAGATACTCATCTTGCCGGCGGTGCATTACACGAATTGGTTTCTTCACCGGAAAAACTGCTGTTTAAATTTTTAACTTACCTGCCGCTACCAACCATCACCAGTATTGCCACACTCTGCGTGATTGCGCTCTTTTTTATTACGTCCGCCGATTCCGGTATTTATGTGCTGAATAACATTGCCTCTCGGGATAAAAGTTTATCGTCGCCGCGTTGGCAAGCCGTCATGTGGGGCGTGTTAATGTCCGTTGTTGCCGTCATCTTGTTGGCTTCGGGCGGATTGGCAACCTTACAAACCATGACGCTTATCGTGGCATTACCGTTTGCCGTGCTGATGTTAATCATGTGTTTCGGTTTATGGAAAGGGCTTGCCGTTGATAAAAAATATTTTTCCGCCAAAGTCACACCGACCAGTATTTTTTGGTCGGGCGAAAATTGGCGGGATCGTTTGGAGCAAATGTTAAGTCAAACGCAAGCAAAAGACCTGCTGAAATTTCTAAAGAAAACCGCTTTACCGGCAATGCGGGAGTTGCAGCAAGAGCTTGTCGACGGTTACAATTTGAACGTTGACGTAATGTCAAAACTAACGGATAGCGTACCGGCGGTGGAAATCGTGATTAAAAAAGAATCGATGCGGGATTTTATGTACGGGATCAAATCCGTCAGTCGTGACGTTCCCGAGCAATTAATTCAAGATGAGCACTTACCGCATATTCAACATGCCAGCACCTATGAACCGCACACATACTTCTTTGACGGACGAAAAGGCTATGATGTGCAATATATGTCAAAAGATGAATTGATTGCCGATATCCTCAAACAATATGAACGCTATTTAAGTTTATTGGATGATGTCGCGCAAGAATTTATGGTGCATGAACAAACCGAGCTCGCCGAATAAAGCATAGGGATACACGACGTGTATCCCTACGTATTTTTGCAAATTATTGGCGCAAACTGACCGCTTGTCATAAAAAACCGCGGTTTTTTATACGAAATTACTTCGCTTCAAACACTAAAATCGCACCTTGATTTGCCATTTCTTTGGTCGGTTGGCTGTCTTTTCCCATAATATAACCAGCACTATCGGTCGCAATATAAATTTTACTGCTGTCAGGGCTGACCAACACCATGCGATAACGGTTATCGCTGCGGAAATGGGTAATCACTTCACCTTGAACCTGATTCGCATCGGCATTAAGCGGTAAACGGTATAATGTGCCGGTTTTCACGCCGGTCACTAATAGGGAATTTTGGAAACTCTTGATTTTGCCGTCTTTCGGGTAATACGCAATACTGGTTGTCGCCACCGTCGGCCAACAAATATAATCACCTTTACATTTCGGATCGTTAAAGTTGTAATTGTTCGGCACGGTAAAGAAGGTTTTTAATGGTTCTTTAAAATTATCCAAATCCACATCGGTTTCTTTTTGCACCGGTGCATTTACGCCGGCGGGAGTCGTTGTCCCGTCATACATCGGCGCTTTATCACAATTCTCAACTTGAGCATAATTTACGTAACGATATGCCTGATTGTCTTGGAAACCGGCGATAAACGGCCAACCGTAATTGGCGCCCGCTTCAATGAGATTGACTTCATCATCCGTGCCCGGACCTTGGTCGACATTAAATAGTTTGTCTCCGACAAATACCAATCCCTGCGGATTACGGAATCCGTACGCATAGACATGGCTTTTCACTCCGTTAATCCGTGGGTTATCTTCCGGAATCGAACCGTCTAAATTCAAACGAATGATTTTACCGCGATAATCGGTGTAATCCGCTTTGGCAATATCTTCCACTTTCGGAATATCTTGAGACAAAATCGCTTTACAACTGTTGGCAAACTGGTTGTAGCCGTTATCGCCCAATGAAAGATAAAGTTTACCGTCTTTGCCGAAAATTAAACGACCGGCATTATGATCATCTCCTGCAGGAAGTTTGTCCAATATGGTGATCTCCTCACCCAATGTTTGAGTTTGTGCATTATAAGTTAAACGAACAATGCGACCGAATTCGGATTTTTCACCGCCGACCGAATACGTATAGTAAGCATAAACATAGTCTTCTTTTTTCTCTTTTAAGAAATTCGGATGTAACGCGATGCCGAGAAGCCCTTGGTGCGGCGGAGCGACAAACGCTTGTTCGAAGGTATACAGCACCTTACGTTCACCACTGTTCGGGTTGACGGTAGAAATATGTTTGCCCTGACGCTCCGTCACCCAAATATTACCGTCGGTGCCCCACACCATATCCCACGGGCTGTCCAGTTTATCCGCCAACACACCGGCTTTAAATCCGCTCTCTTCCGTGATCACCTGCGGCACTTGCTGCGCTTCTTGCTGGGCAGAAGTCGCCATACTCACAAAGCCGATCATCACGGCAAAAATTGTTTTTTTCATTATACTTACCTCCATACAGAATTTAGTTCGAATTGTAACGAAAAGATAAACTCGCGGAAATGCTTATTTTTTATCACTACCGATTTATTACCGACAAGCGGTCCGTTTCGGTAATTTTTTTGCAAATTATCCGCCGAAACAGACCGCTTGTTCGCTTATCTGACAGCGCCATAACGTTTGGCATCGATAAATCCCCAAACCAAACCGATTAACAAGCCGCTAATATGCGCGGTATTGCCCATATGCACGCCGAATAGCGGGCTGATAAAACCTATGCCGATACCAATTAAGAGTGAATATAAAAAGCTGTCGGGTAAATACAGCGGGCTTGGACGGGTGAAACGGTTTAGTGCAAAAACATAGGCCAATACGGCATAAACGACGCCGGATAAGCCGAAAAAATTCGGCCCCGACATCATATTTTGCGCCATGCCGCTGAATGTTCCCGCCACCAGAAAAATGGCTACCAGTTTACCCGTGCCTAAAAAGCGTTCGACAAGAGACGCAAATTGCCACCACCAGAGCAGATTAAACAAAATGTGCATCTCCGATAGATGAACTAAGGTATGGCTGATATAGCGCCAAAGCTCGAAATCTTGATCCAGGTAAAAAGGATAGTGAAATAATTCAAAAATTTGATCTTGAAAACCGATATACTCGAGTCCATAGATAATAATGCAAGCCACCGTCACGAGTGTCGTCAAGGCTTGATGTTTGAAAGAATACGGCTGAATCATGATGCCTCTTAATTTAGGTTTTACCGAGTGTTCCGAAGCATAGCATATTGATGTCGCTTTCCATACGGATTTTCATACCATCCCTAACCCGACAGAAATGCTATGCCGATTATCGCCACTGACTACAGGTGTAATACTTTAATCTAAGAGAAGGAGCATACTATGCAAAATGTCATCGTCAGTTTATTTGAAATGCCGAATGAAGCTTATCAAGCTTTTGCGGAATTTAAAGAATTTAAACAGAGTGAAGAGACACTGATTGCTCAAGCTGCGTTAGTGAAAAAAGAACAAGGTGCCATCACGATTGTGGATGTGTTCGATCCGATTGATATGAGTGAAAACGGTATGTTGACCGGTGGAATTATCGGCGGGTTAATCGGCACCATCGGCGGTCCGCTCGGTATGTTGATCGGCGGTTCTTTCGGCGCATTGGTCGGTAGTGGCGCAGAGTCACCGGAATCCTTAAGAGAAGCGATGATTATTGAAACCGTTGCCAAAAAATTGCTAGACGGTGATGTTGCGGTCTTGGCGCTGGTTCAAGAAACGGATGAACGAATTTTAAACCGTTTGTTTGAACAATATCACGTACAACTGTTGCGCTGGGATGCCGCAGTCGTTAAACAAGAGCTGGAAAACGCCATTGAAGTACAGGTTGCACTGGCAATACAGGCGGAAGAAAAATTGGCGGCAAAACGGGCTGAAGAAGAAGATCACAAGCTGGAAGAATTCAAAACCGGCATTAAACAAAAATTTGATGAACTTGCCGAAAAAATCAAACATGTTTTCGATTAATCAAAAAACAAAGCCTTACACTCTCAGTGTAAGGCTTTATGCACTTCGATTATAGCGATTTATCCTGATGATCTTTCGCCGCTTTAACAAAGCCTTCGAATAACGGATGACCGTCGCGCGGGGTTGAGGTAAATTCCGGATGGAATTGCGCCGCGATAAACCACGGATGATTCGGCACTTCGATGATTTCCACTAATTTACGGTCTGCCGATAATCCGCTCACTTTCAAACCTGCCGCTTCAATCTGCGGAAGAAGCGTGTTGTTGACTTCATAGCGGTGACGGTGACGTTCAAAAATCGTTTCCGAGCCATATACTTCGCGCGCTTTGGTACCATCAATCAAATGGCAAGCCTGTGCGCCCAAACGCATGGTACCGCCGAGATCCGATTCATCCGAACGCATTTCAACATTCCCTTGTGCATCTTGCCATTCGGTGATGAGCCCCACTACAGGATATGCCGAATCTTTATCAAACTCGGTGGAATTCGCCCCGTTCATCCCCGCCACATTACGAGCATATTCGATTAACGCAATTTGCATCCCTAAACAAATGCCTAAGTATGGAATATTATTCTCACGCGCATATTGTGCGGTGCGTATTTTACCTTCTACGCCGCGATAACCGAAGCCACCCGGCACTAGAATGGCATCAACGCCTTGCAACACTTCCACACCCTTGGTTTCCACATCTTGAGAATCGATATACTTGATATTCACGGTTAAACGATTTTTCAATCCTGCATGTTTTAAGGCTTCATTGACCGATTTATAGGCATCCGGCAATTCCACATATTTACCGACCATACCGATAGTCACTTCGCCGGTCGGGTTTGCTTGTTGATAAAGCACTTGTTCCCACTCGGACAAATCCGCTTCTTTGCAAGTTAAGCGGAAGCGATCACAAACGAAATCATCCAACCCTTGCGATTTCAATAATGCCGGAATACGGTAAATGGAATCCACGTCTTTAAGCGAAATAACCGCGCGTTCAGGCACGTTACAGAATAATGCGATTTTCGCACGTTCATTCGCCGGAATCATCCGATCCGAACGGCAGATCAACACATCCGGTTGAATACCGATAGAGAGTAATTCTTTCACCGAATGTTGTGTCGGTTTGGTTTTCACTTCACCTGCAGTCGGAATATACGGCACCAAGGTTAAATGCATAAATAAGGTTTTTTCACGACCCACATCAACCGCTAATTGGCGTAACGCTTCCAAGAACGGCAATGATTCAATGTCACCGACCGTGCCGCCGACTTCGACGATCGCTACGTCATGGTCTTTACCGCCTTCGATAACACGGGCTTTAATTTCGTTGGTAATATGCGGAATCACTTGGATCGTCGCACCTAAATAATCGCCGCGACGCTCTTTACGCAAGACTTCCGAATAAATCTTACCGCTGGTAAAGTTGTTGGCTTTGGTCATTTTGGTACGGATAAAACGCTCATAGTGCCCTAAGTCCAAGTCGGTTTCCGCCCCGTCTTGAGTGACGAACACTTCACCGTGTTGCGTCGGGCTCATCGTACCGGGGTCGACATTGATATAAGGATCGAGCTTCATGATGGTGACATCCAAGCCACGCGCTTCAAGAATGGATGCTAAAGACGCCGCCGCAATGCCTTTCCCTAAAGAAGAAACAACGCCGCCCGTCACGAAAATATAATTCGTTGCCATTGTATATGCCTTGTGTGATTGATTATCGAGATTGAAATTGAAATCGAGAATGGTTGATACCATTAGGACGGGAGCATAGTTTACAGCAAAACACTCGGTTTAGCTAGTCGGAAATGGCAAAGGACGAAATAACAAGCGGCCTGTTTTCAACGAAATTTTGAAAATTTTTGGCTAAAACGCACCGCTTGTTTTTATTTCAGCAAATTTTGTGATCCTGATCACAAAATGGGAACGTTCCCATTGCGTATTTTTAGCTGAATTCTATAATTCGCCCAATTTTTATCACCCTGAATTAGGACTTATTATGGCTAAACAAAAAATCGATCCGCAAAATATCGACAAACTTGTGGAATATATCGGTGGTCGCGACAATATTGCGACCGTTACGCACTGTATCACCCGTTTACGCTTCGTGTTAAACGACGAAAGCAAAATCAATGCCAAGGCGATTGAAGAGCTGCCTATGGTGAAAGCGAATTTCTCTACCGGCGGTCAATATCAAGTGGTGATCGGGCAAGAAGTCGGCGACTATTACAAGCTGTTATTGGAAAAAACCGGCTTGGCAAGCGTAGACAAAGAGCAAGTCAAAGCCGCTGCACGTCAAAACCAAAAATGGTATGAAAGTGCGATTTCCCATATGGCGGATATTTTCATTCCGTTGTTGCCGGCCTTGATCAGCGGTGGTTTGATTTTAGGTTTCCGCAATGTGATTGGCGACATCAAAATGTTTGAAGACGGCACCAAAACGCTGGTAGAAATCAGTGCGTTCTGGGCAAGTATGCATTCGTTCTTGTGGCTTATCGGTGAGGCGATTTTCCATTTCTTACCGGTGGGCATTTGTTGGTCGATTGCACGTAAAATGGGCACTTCGCCAATTTTAGGTATCGTGCTCGGGATTACCTTAGTTTCGCCACAGCTAATGAACTCATATGGATTAGGCTCTCAACTGCCTGAAACGTGGGATTTCGGTTGGTTCGCCATTGAAAAAGTGGGCTATCAAGCACAGGTTATCCCAGCAATTATGGCAGGTTTAACGCTTTCGTACATCGAACGTTTTATGACAAAAATCGTGCCTGATTTCTTAAATTTAATCATCGTTCCTGTGGTTTCCATTATTTTAGCGGTTTTCCTAGCCCATACGGTTATCGGCCCTATCGGTCGTGAAATCGGCAACGGCGTAGCTTATGTGGTGAAAGCAGCAATGACAGGCGAATTTGCACCAATCGGGGCGGCATTATTCGGTTTCTTATATGCACCATTAGTGGTAACAGGCGTTCACCAAACCTCGCTCGCCATTGATATGCAAATGATCCAAAGTATGGGCGGCACACCGGTTTGGCCTTTAATCGCTTTATCGAATATCGCTCAAGCCTCTGCAGTAGTGGCAGTCTTTATGATGACGAAAAAAATGACCGTGCGTGAAGTGGCATTGCCAGCGGCATTATCCGCCTACCTCGGCGTAACCGAACCAGCGATGTACGGGATCAACTTAAAATACCGTTTCCCAATGTTATGTGCAATGATCGGTTCTGCTTGTGCGGCGTTAATCTGCGGTTTCAGCGGCGTGTTAGCCGGCAGTATCGGCGTAGGTGGTTTACCGGGTATTTTATCGATCCAACACCAATTCTGGGCAACCTTTGCGGTGGCAATGTTAGTGGCAATCATCGTACCGATTGCATTAACAATGGTGGTGTACAAACGCAAAGCGTTGAAGGGCGAAGTGGAATAATAGCGTGGGGGGCACACTTGCCCACCTAAATTATGATAAAACTCTGATATAAGGAAAAAACAATGAAATTAGAACATATTGCAATCTATGTACAGGATTTAGAAAAAAGCAAAGAATTCTTTGTTAAATACTTTAACGCTGTGCCAAATGAAAAGTATCACAATCCACGCACAAATTTAATGACTTATTTCTTAACTTTTGAAGGTGGAGCTCGCTTAGAAATTATGACACGCCCTGAGCTTCAAGATATGGAAAAACATGTATTTAGAACAGGCTTAATCCATTTTGCGATGCAATTAGGCTCAAAAGAAAAAGTAGATGCTCTGACCGAACGATTAAGAAATGATGGTTATCAAGTCTTCAGTGGACCAAGAACAACAGGTGATGGGCATTATGAAAGTTGTATTTTAGACAGTGAAGGAAACTTGATTGAGCTTGTTGCGTAGAGTAGGTGTTCTTACCCTCTTTAGATGAAAAGGTAATATAAAAATGAACAACAAAAACTGGTGGCAAAACGGGGTAATTTACCAAATCTACCCAAAATCATTCCAAGATACGACAGGGAACGGCACGGGCGATATTCAAGGGATTATCAAACGTCTTGATTACTTACAAACTCTTGGCATTGACGGCATTTGGATTACGCCGATGTACGTGTCGCCACAAATTGACAACGGCTACGACATTGCCGATTACCGCAATATTGACCCAAGTTACGGCACGATGGCGGATTTTGAGCAACTGATTGCCGAGGCACACAAACGCAATATCCGTATTGTGATGGATATGGTGTTCAACCACAGTTCTACCTTCCACGAATGGTTTAAGCAAGGCGAAGATCCAAACAGCCCATACCACGACTACTACATTTGGCAAGAACAACCGACCAACTGGAAATCCAAATTCGGCGGTTCGGCGTGGAAATGGTCGGACAAAGCCCAAAAATACTACTTGCATCTGTTCGCCCCTGAACAAGCAGATTTAAACTGGGAAAACCCAAAACTGCGGTCAGAATTATTTGAGATTTGTAAATTCTGGGCGGAAAAAGGCATTGACGGCTTGCGTTTAGACGTGGTGAATTTGATTTCCAAACCGGAAAAATTTGAAGACGATTTTGAAGGTGATGGACGCCGTTTTTATACGGACGGCCCGAAAATTCATCAATACTTACAAATGCTTAACCAAAACGCCTTAACGCCATACGGCTTAATGACCGTAGGCGAAATGTCGTCCACCAAATTGGAACATTGCCAACAATACGCCAATTTGAACGGTTTGGAATTGTCGATGACCTTCAATTTCCACCATTTAAAAGTGGATTATCCGAACGGTGAAAAATGGACTTATGCGGCGCCTGATTATGTAGAATTAAAGTCAATCTTTAACTACTGGCAACAGGGTATGCATAACAAAGCATGGAATGCGTTGTTTTGGTGCAATCACGACCAACCGCGTATCGTTTCCCGTTTTGGCGATGAAGGCGAACTTCGCACCACGTCCGCAAAAATGTTAGCGATGTTGCTACACGGCATGCAAGGCACGCCGTATATTTATCAAGGAGAAGAGATCGGGATGACCAACCCGAATTTTGCGACCATTGAAGAATATCGTGATGTGGAAAGCTTAAACGCTTATGCAGAGCTGAAAGAAAAAGGCGTGAGTGAAGAACTGATTATCAAAATCCTTGCGCAAAAATCCCGTGACAATTCACGCACGCCGGTACAGTGGGACGGTTCGAACAATGCCGGTTTCTCCACAGGCACGCCTTGGATTGACGTAGCGCGCAATTACCATGAAATCAACGTAGAACAAGCGCTTGCGGATAAAAATTCGGTGTTCTATACCTATCAAACCTTGATTGCCTTACGCAAAAAGTTAGCCGTGCTGACCGACGGCGATTATCAGGACTTATTGCCACAACATCCGTCCGTTTGGGCATATCAGCGTCAAACGGCGACGGAAACTTTGACGGTCATTGCCAATTTAAGTGCGGAAACACAGTCGATTAACTTGACTCCGCAAGGCAATGTGTTGTTGAATAACTATGCGGAGCTGGCACAGCAAGCGGGCGGCGTGGTGCTGAAGCCGTATCAGGGCGTGTATATTTATCAAAAATAGCGCTGACAAGCGGTCGGATCCGTTCGACGTTTTACGTATTGATTCGGGCAACCCCAAAGGTTGCCTGTTTTTTTAAAGAAAAAACAAAAATCGCAAGAATTATCGGCGGATTTCGCTTATGATTCGCCCCAATCTTTCTTGTTTTTAAGGATACCACTATGCACCATATCGATTTTGACCCGAACGACTATTTTTATGACGGATTTAATCCGTGGTTTGAAACGCACACAGCGGTTGCGAGTATGCTGGGGGCACCGAAGCGTCAAACGTTTCTCCCCTATGTAAAAGTCGTCAAACAACATGAAACTATAGCGTTACCGCTGTTTGAACACGGTTTTTCGCAGGCGGATTGGGTGTTGACATTGGAAGACGGTCAAACATTGAACGGGAATGTCTGCGACAATCATATCTATCTGCCGGGAGATTTACCGCTCGGCTATCATCAACTTCAATTTCAACAAGATACGTGCCGTATTATCGTCACGCCTGAAACGGCGTATCAACCCGCCGAACTGCAACAAGGCAAAAAATTATGGGGTGCGATTTTACAACTTTACACATTGCGTTCCGAACAAAACTGGGGCGTAGGTGATTTTACGGATTTACAGCAATTCTTAACCCGTCTTGCGGAAAAAGGCGGCGATTTTGTCGGTTTAAATCCGATTCACTCGTTGTTCCCTGCAAATCCGGAAAGTGCCAGCCCGTATAGCCCGTCTTCCCGTTTATGGCAAAATATCGTGTACATTGACGTGAATGCCGTGGAGGCGTTTAAGCAAAGTAAAGAGGCTCAAGCATGGTTTCAGTCCGATGACGTACAGAAACAGTTGGTGGAAGCCAGACGTAAAGATTTTGTCGATTACTCGCAAATCATCGGATTGAAATTACACGGCTTGCGTTTGGCTTATGAACAGTTTAAGCAGTACGATCAACGCGAATTCGAGGCATTTATTGCACAAAGCGGGGAATCATTAAAAATTCAAGGCACATTTGATGCGTTACACCAATGGCTCTCTTCCCAATTTAGCGAACAGTGGGGATGGAGTAGTTGGGATGCAAAATATCATGACTATCGCACCGCTTGTGTGGCGGAATTTCAAACGGAGCAACATGATTTAATCCGTTTTTACATGTGGATGCAGTTTGTCGCCCAACAACAATTAAGTGTCTGTAATCAATTGGCGAAAGCATTAGGTATGCCGGTCGGTTTCTATCGTGATTTAGCCGTCGGTGTAGCAAATAACGGTGCGGAAACTTGGGCGGATAAAGAGTTGTATGTAATGGGCGCATCTATCGGCGCACCGGCGGACATGTTGGCACCGCAGGGGCAGAATTGGGGATTGCCGCCGATGCATCCGAATGTGCTGCAACAGCGCGGCTATCAGCCGTTTATCGATTTGTTACGTGCCAATATGAAAGATTGCGGGGCGTTACGTATTGATCATGTGTTGGGCTTAACCCGCTTGTGGTGGGTATTGAATGACCGACCGGCGGTGGAAGGCGTTTATATCCGTTATCCGTTGGAGGATTTATTGGGGATTTTGGCATTGGAAAGCCAACGACATCAATGTTTAATTATTGCCGAAGCGCTGGGCACCGTACCGGAAGGTATTTTGGAAACGCTTGAAGCAAGAGGCGTGTTGGCTTATAACATTTTCTATTTTGAATTCAAAGATGGAGAGAGTAAGCCGCTTGCCGAGTATCCGTATCGGGCGATGACGACCTTAAGTACCCACGATTTACCGACGGTAAAAGGCTATTGGCAAGAATACGATTTTGCTTTAGGGGAGAAATATAACGTTTACCCGAATGCGGAAACCTTAGCTTATCTGAAACAAAATCGCACCGAGTGCAAAGCAGCGTTCCGTCAGGCAATTGAAGCAGCGGGACAGACGTTGGAAGCGGACAGCGATGAAATCAGCCAAACGTTTAACCATCAATTGCAATTGTATGTGGCGGATACCAACAGCGTGTTATTCGGCACCCAACCGGAGGATTGGCTGAATATGCTTGAACCGGTCAATATTCCGGGAACCAGCTCTGAATATCCGAATTGGCGCAGAAAGCTCAGTACCACGACAGAAGCCATTTTTGCCGAACCGGCGATTCAGGTCTTGTTGAGCAATATTGAACGCAAGCGTAACGGCTAACGTTGCTTCATGACAAGCGGTCTGTTTTCGGCAAAATTCCGACTAAAACGCACCGCTTGTATGCTCACTAAATATTAAAATTGTTTGGTGAACTCGACGAATATGCGATGTTTATCATAACTGTAAAATACATGATTGCTCCGCGTGCGGGTAAAGTGATAGGTCAAACGCGGGGTAATATCCTTCCAGTGTAGCGCTCTGTGCCATATCGAGGCTTGAAAGCCATACTCTTTGTTACGCTGTGTAATCCCAAAAATCGGCATCGGTCCTTTATAGCGTTTTTGCACCAAACTGATTGAAAAACGTGTCGACAGCCCTTTGCCCCACTCTTGTCCCCAACCGACGTTAATACCACGGCGGAAAAAGCTATCGTCTTTGTCACGCGTTGCGGTACGGTTGTAATTCAAATTGACGAACCAATATTGCTGCGCACTCGCCAAATAAGCAATACCGGCTGAAACAAAGTGATAATTTCCGTTTAAATGCTTACGGTTCGTGTAACGTTGCTCGGCATATTCGTAATTACCGCTCAACTGCCATTTCGGCGTTAACCAATAATTGGTTTCAAGGGTTGCACCGCCCGCTTTCGAAAAACGTCTGAGCGTATCGCTGAGCCGCGTTCCGCCAGCATATAATGTCTGCTCCATAAACGGTAACAATGCGACGGAAAAGGTCGCGTTTTGGAAACCGATACCGACGCTGCCGCGTCCGGTGACCTCGTTAAACTTTTCATTATCCCAATAATATTTTCCATTACCGTTGAGACGAAGCTCATTGAAAAAGCCGTCTCCCCAAGACCATTTTTTACCGATACCAAGGTTAAACCCGACACCTTCCGCCGATTCGCGTTTCGGTCCGATCCAGTTACCGTAACGCGTACCGGCTTTAGGTGCATTATTAATATTCGGATCATTTAAATAGGTTAAACCGGCGTGGAAAGTCCAGCGATCCCGACGAGCAATGGCGCTTAAAAATTTATCCATTAATTCCTGCTCTTCCGCAATTTTGGTATCCGAGCGTAATTTTTTAAATTGATCTTCCGCCGCTTCCAATTCATTATTTTCAAACAACCCTACTGCCAATTGAAAACGAGCCTGCGGAATATTGGCATTTTTCGCCATAATTTCACGATACAATTTCACCGATTGCGAATAATTTCCGGCTTTTTTGGCTAATATCGCTTCAGCCCACTTCGTTAAAACGGCATCATGATATTGAGTCGGGATTTTTTGGTATATCGGATAAAGCAACTCGACCGTCTCGGCATTACCTTGCAGCACGGCGGGAATTAAAGCGCGAACGACCAAATCGGGGTGTTTAGCCAACTCCTCTTTTGTCATGGAAATCGATTTAGCCTTTTCTTGTGCTGAAGGCGGAGCAGCTTTTTTCGGGGATGCTGCCGGAGGAATTTGCGTTACCGTATTTTCAGTTTGAATACGTTGGTCATTTAACCGCTCGGCAATCATTTTCTGTTCTTGATTGGCGGTAGCGGAGATAGAGAATACTAAAGCACTTACAGAAAAGAATCGTTTATAGTTCATGTTACCTGCTCTTATCAAAACGAAGACTAGCTTAAACTTAAAAAAGATAGCTTTTATATTATGTTCAAATGGCAGAAGCTTACACTTCTTACCTCTATATCTTCAAGTTAAATTACATTCAACTTTTGCAACGCATCCAAAATGCCGTCTTGTTCGATCGGTAGCGTCACATAGTCCGCTACGGTTTTCAATTCGGGTTCGGCATTTCCCATCGCCACACCGAATCCGACTGCTGACAACATCTCCAAATCATTTAATCCGTCACCGAATGCCATCGCATTTTCAATGCCGAATCCAAAATAATGCAAAACATCTTGAATACCGCGTGCCTTCGAATTATGTTTATTCAGCAAATCCACCGAATATTTATGCCAGCGTACTTCTTTTAAATCGTCGCCGAGTACACCGGCCTCAACAACCTCTTGGGTTCGTTCTTGAGGAAAAAAAGCCAATAATTGAATTACCGAATGCGATAAATAATAGTCCGGGTCGACAATATAATCTTCTTTAATCGGTGTGAGAGATTCTTTAACCTCTACAGTATTTTTAGAGACCGCAATTTCATCGGCGGAAACGAAAGCGTATTCGATGTGTAATGCTTTCAAATGCGCAAGTATGCGCTCAATACGCTCCGTTGAAAGCGGATAATGGCTAATAACCTCTCCTTTATACAAATTATATTGACCGTTCGTCGTCACAAACAGCTCAAAGCCGTTTTCATTCATCAACGGTTTTAACGCTTTCGGAAATGCCCCGTAGGTACGACCCGTTGCAATCGCCGGAATAATCCCTTTGGCTTTGAGTCGAGGAATTACGTGTTGCATAATCGATGACGGAATACGTTGTTCTTTTTTGTAATAAAGCGTCTCATCAATATCAAAGAAAACCACTTTAATCGGATGTTGAATTGTTTTCATAAATTCTCCTTATTGTGAATTCGAGATTTTACTCTTTTTTCGATCACTGTCACAAAAATTCCGCCGAATCATGGCAAGAAACTTGCTAGAGTTTAATAAAAATCAAGAATGAGGAGATAAGATGAAAAATTGGGGATTTCGCTGCTTTCATTGTCAGATGCCGCTAACTGTCAGCTCACACGGTTTTTGCTGCCGCTGCTACCGCCTGCTTGACAAAACGCCTTATTGCGGACATTGCGGTTCAAGCTTATTAAGCTATCACAACAGCTGCGGCAACTGCCTGCGCAATGAACCGAAGTGGCACCGTATTGTGCAAATTTCAGCCTATAACTCACCGCTTGCAGACTGGATCCATCAATTCAAGTTCCAACGGCAATACTGGTTGGATAAGCCGCTTGCCCGCTTGCTGCTACTCGCTGTCCGAAATGCCCGGCGGGAACATTTTTTAACACTCCCTGAGGTGATCATGCCCGTCCCGTTATTTTGGCAACGTTATTGGCATCGAGGTTACAATCAAGCGGAGTTGATCGCCCGCCATCTTTCCCGTTGGTTGGCGATTCCGCTGGATTGCCGAAGTCTGCAACGGAAAAAAGCAACAACACCACAACGGGAATTAACCGCCAAAGAGAGGAAACGGAATCTTAAAGGTGCGTTTACGTATTGTCCCGCTCAAACTTATCAACGCATAGCGATTGTTGACGATGTCGTAACAACCGGCTCAACGCTGAATGCCATTTGCGCCGAATTGCTGAAACAAGACGTTAAAGAAATTCAGGTTTGGACATTAGCGAGAGCGTAGCCAAAACAGCTTTTCGCTTGTTTGCCAAATCGTTTCAGCTATCTGCTCAGGGCTTTCGGTTCGGAGGGCGCATAATGCTCGGAAGCTAACGTTTAACCGTTCAGGGCGGTTGGGCTCTCCTTGAAAACCTAATACGGGCATATCGGGAGCATCGGTTTCAAGTAACAGGCTGTCCAAAGGCAACTTGCGCATTGTTTCTCGGGTTTTATTTGCTCGTTGATAAGTAATAGTGCCGCCTACACCGATTTTATACCCGAGATCGACAAAACGTTTGGCTTGCTCATAACTTCCGGCAAAACCGTGTACCACACCGGTTTGAGATAGTCGGGCTTTTTTCAAAAAGGTAAAAAGTTGATCGTGACTTTTACGGGAATGTAAATTGACCGGCAAATCATACCGCTTGGCGAACGCTAATTGCGCCTCTAAAAATTCACATTGTTTGCGCCAAAGTTCGGGAGTACAAACACCATCGACCGCTCGTTCCAAACCGATTTCGGCAATGGCGGTACAATGGGAATCTTGCCGGCTTAATTGCGTTTCAAGTAAGTCCAAATGTACAAGGTGATGCTCTGCAATATAAAGGGGATGCAACCCCAGCCCGTAGACAATATGCTCAGGTTCCGCCCGACTACAAGCGGTCACTTTGTCAAAATTATTTGCAAAAATTGCAACCACAAGGATTCGCTCAACCTGTTGTGCTTTTGCATGTTCAACTAATTGCGAAACGGAAAGATTGAGATCTTGGGAAAGATAGTCTAAATGTGTGTGAGTATCAAAAAAGCGCATTTTATTCATATTGCTGCGGTGTTTTGTTGGGATGAGCAGACTTTATTTCTTATTTTCTTGGTTTAATTTCTGCCACCTTTTCCCCTATTTACTAAAGAGGGTTAGAGGGAATTTGGCAGAAGGTATAAAAGTGAGAATATTAAATCATGCAAAATAACAAAGGGGCGAAAAGATTCGCCCCGATAAATTTACATTGAAAATTATGCTTTAGCCGTATCGTCGACGTAAACATCCGGGTCTTCTTGACCTTCACGTTTGAGCATGGTGAAGAATGCAACCAAGCATGCTGCAGTCAGAGCCAAACCGATATACACGGATAATTGGTAATCTAAGCCAAAACCGATTTTATTATACGCTAAGAAGGTGAATGATACGGTACTGATAAATGCCGCCGGAATTGTACATACCCAGTGGAATTTATTGTAGCGGTATAAGTAAGCCGCTGCTGTCCATAACATGACCATTGCAGTAGTTTGGTTTGCCCAAGTGAAATAACGCCATAAGATACTGAAGTCGATTTTTGAAACAATAAAACCGATAGCAAATAACGGAAGACAGATCATTAAGCGTTTTACTAAAGTTCTTTGTTCAATGTTGAAGAACTCAGCAATGATTAAACGTGCGGCACGGAATGCAGTATCGCCAGATGTGATAGGTAATACCACAACACCTAATACTGCAAAGATACCGCCTACGAAACCTAAGAAGTAAAGTGAAGAGTCGTATACGACTTTAGACGGTGAACCCGCTGCGATAGCATCTTGTAACGCTTGTGGGTTTTCATAGAATGCTAAACCAACCATACACCAAATTAATGCAATCACACCTTCGGCAATCATTGCTCCGTAGAATATGAAACGACCTTCGCTTTCATTTTGTGCACAACGTGCCATTAATGGTGTTTGTGTTGCATGGAAACCGGATAATGCACCGCAAGAGATGGTTAAGAATAGTAACGGCCAAATCGGCACATCACCTTTTACTTGGAAATTTTCAAAGAATTTCTCAAAACTCATTCCATCAATTGTACGGAAGAAGTCCACAGGATCCGTTACACTAAAATGACTCGTGACTAAGCCATATACCATACCTATTGACATGAAAAGCAATAATGCGCCGAAGAACGGATAGATACGACCAATGATTTTATCAATCGGAAGTAATGTCGCAAGAATGTAATAACAGAAGATAATGGTTGTCCATACTGCGATTACCGTTGGTTTATCCATACCCCAAACAGTAATATCGCTTGCAGCTGTAGCTGTTTTTGCAATTTCTTCAGCATTATCTAAAGAGAGTGAGCCACCTGCAGAACCGAATACATCAATGGTAATAGTACTTAATAATTGCGCAGGACTTGCGACGAATACTACGCCGACTAAAAGAAGTAATACGACCGCAAGAAGGTTGATGAACGCTTTAACCGGACGACCTAAGTATTTACCCGCTAAGTTAGGCATTGAGGCACCGCCGTTACGCACACTTAACATACCACAAAAGTAGTCGTGCACCGCACCGGCGAAGATACAACCTAAAACGATCCAAAGCATTGCAACCGGACCATATAATGCACCAAGAATAGGACCAAAGATTGGACCTGTTCCCGCAATATTTAGTAATTGAATAAGCCAAATACGTTTTTTAGACATCGGCACGTAATCAACACCGTCTTGCATAGTATAAGCCGGTGTCGTTTTTTTCGGGTTAATCACAAAGATCTTTTCAATGATCTTGCCGTAAACAAAGTACCCTAAAACTAAGACGGCTACACAGAAGAAAAACCACAACATAATTGAGTTTCCTATAATTATTTAAAGAGGTAAGTAGTAAAAAAGCCTAAAGGCGATGCATTCTAATGAGTTACGTCAATAAAGTAAAATTGTATTGTTACTCTAATGTTATTTATAATAAATAAATGTGACAAAGATCACACAACATCAAGATGTGTGTTATGTTGTTTTCAGTAGGTTATACACAAATCAAAGGATAAAATTTATGTTTTTATTTTATCGTTCAGAACCCGATTAAAAATTGCATGTCTTATGCGTTACGAGCGATAACTCCGAACTCGTATAACAATACAACCAATAACATCTAAAATGAAAGGATATAAAATGCAAAAATCAATGAAAAAATCATTACTCACCTCCCTCGTACTCGGTTTAAGCGTACTTTCCGTTCCGGCGTTAAGTCAAGCTAATCTACCGCAAAGCATTGATGGACAAACGTTACCAAGTCTGGCACCAATGATTGAAAAAGTGCGCCCGGCTGTGGTCAGTATTGCGGTCGAGGGACAAACGCAAGATGTACCGACTGCACGCGCCGTACCGGAAGAATTTGAATTTTTCTTCGGTCCGAATGCTTTCGGTGATCGCGGTGGCCCACGTCAATTCCGAGGTGAAGGATCCGGTGTCATTATTAATGCCGATAAAGGCTATGTCATCACAAATAACCATGTCATTGATAACGCTGAAAAAATCATGGTAAAACTGGATGACGGGCGAGAATTTAAAGCCAAATTAGTCGGTTCCGACCCGATGTCCGATGTAGCATTAATTCAAATAGAAAATCCGAAAAACCTTACCGAAATTAAAATTGCCGATTCAGACAAACTTCGTGTCGGTGACTTTACCGTCGCCATTGGTAATCCGTTCGGATTAGGACAAACCGTGACATCCGGGATTGTCTCCGCGTTGGGGCGTTCTACCGGCACTACTGATGAAGGTTATGAAAGCTATATTCAAACGGATGCGGCGGTAAACCGTGGAAACTCAGGCGGACCGTTGATTAACCTACAAGGAGAACTTATCGGGATCAATACGGCAATTATTTCACCAAGTGGCGGTAATGCCGGCATCGCCTTTGCCATTCCGAGCAACATGGCGAATAACTTAGTGCAACAAATCCTTGAATTCGGCGAAGTCAAACGCGGTTTACTCGGCATTAAAGGCGGTGAGCTCAGTGCTGATCTAGCCAAAGAGTTCGATGTCAATGCACAACAAGGGGCATTTATCAGTGAAGTTATGGCAGATTCGGCGGCCGCGAAAGCCGGTTTAAAAGCAGGTGATGTCATTATCGGATTAAACGGACAAAAAATCCGCAGTTTTGCCGAGCTACGGGCTAAAGTTGCGACGACCGGTGCAGGTAAAGAAATCTTGTTAACTTATTTACGTGACGGTAAAGAAGATACCGTTAAAGTGGTATTACAATCCGACGAACAAAATAACACCAATGCAAAAGCATTACTTCCTGCACTGAACGGCGCAGAATTAAGCAACTACAATGCGAAAAACATTAAAGGCGTTGAAATCAGTAAAATCGAAAAAGGGTCGATCGCAGAGTCACGCGGCTTTAAAAAAGGCGATGTGATTGTCGGTGTAAACCGCCGAAGTGTTGAGAACATTGGTGAATTACGTAAAATCCTAGAATCCAAACCCTCCGCTATTGCATTAAATATCTTGCGAGACGGATCAAATTTCTACGTTATTATTCAATAATTTTTATAAAAAATACCCCATAAAGGGGTATTTTTTTATTTATTTCAAATAATATTACCGATAATACGATACAGTGAAATCGTAAAGCTAATCGCCTCCCTTTATCACCGGGATAAAAGATTGTGTTTTCAAGAATCTCTCTGCAATAAGTTTTCCGCCATACGGATTAATATGGTCAAAATCAGAATATATCGGTTTTCCGTCATGTATAAAATTATCAGGCAGTAATGAAATGGTGTCTATAACATACACATTGGCATATTTAGCTGCAATTTCCTTCATTTTCTTATTGCCTTCATCTGTAGTTTTGTAAGAATCCGGCGTTGCACTTAGCGGTATTAAAGGTATTCCAAATACATTGGACAATTTATAATCTCTCAAGCCGTTACGATTCAGATTAGGCGTATCCGTCAATAAATAAATTGATTCTTTATCTCTTGATAACTTAGCCAACATCACATCAAATTTTTCAAAAAATTTCGGATCATACGCAATAGACTTACTTTCTGTTATTTGGCTTCCCCAACGCATGGATAAAATCACGATAGGATATTTATTCATATGGTTAAGTGCAAATTGATGAACAGCGTCACAACGATTACCCGGTTTCAAAATTCTCGCTTGATAGTTTTCTACATAGGCACAAGAATCTGCAGAAACTAACATTGCCGACCATTTTTCATGTTTACCGACAGTATCAATAAACGTCTTATAATGATCCGCATGCGAATCCCCTACCATCAAAATTTTTGGCTGAACGGATTCATCTCCCCATATACAACGTTTCGCCAAATTATTATGGCATGAAGAATGATCATGGGTAAGCCCCTGCTCGTAGTAGTCATTCATAATCGGCAAATAGCGGAACGAAAACCAGCATACACCGATAACTAAAGAAGGGAGCACATAAAAATAGATAACATTTTTAGCAAATGACATCGTTAACTGTCTAGCCGGTTTTTCTACAAGTAAATATGACGCAATAGATAATACAGTCATAATAACAGCCAGAGGTAACAGCCATGACAACGGTAATTCAGACGAGCCTATCGCATAACGGGCAAACGCTAAAACCGGCCAATGCCATAAATAGAGGGAATAAGAAAGTAACCCTATGGTTACAATCCATTTGATCTCAAAGACCTTTTTAAAACCATGATCAAAGCGATTAAAATAGATTAAAGTTGCGGTTGCAATACAAGGCAGTAATGCCGCCAAACCGGGAAACATACTCATCCCCGGATAGTACAGGATTAAACAACCGACTAATACTGCCGTTGCCATGATACTAACCGGCATAGCGAAACGTTCTAACGGGAAATAATTTTGTTTATGACAATATTGTACAATCACGGCAGTTAACGAGCCGACAAACATCTCACCTGCCCGTAAATGCGGTAAATAATACTTATCTAAGCCGAATGACGGAAAAAATCCTAATACCGCACTGAGTAAAATCATTGCACTTAAGCAAAATATTTGAACACGCCAACTTCTCCTTACCACCCATAAACAGAATAAAGGGAAAAGAAAATAATATTGTTCTTCAACCGAAAGCGACCAGATATGTAGTAATGGTTTTTCATCCTGAGCAGGATCAAAGTATCCTTGCCCGATAGATGAATAGAGGTTGGCCGAAAAAAGTAGTGAAGCTAATATTGATCGGCCTAAAAATCTATAATCATTGGGAGGAAAGAAGAATAATGAAGCTATCAATACGGCAAATAAAACGACAAAAAAGACCGGTAAAATCCGCTTAATCCGACGAATATAAAAAATCTTAAACGAAAATTCATTTGATGACATTTCTCGGTGAATAATCAATGTAATCAGAAAACCTGAAATCACGAAAAAAATATCGACACCTAGGAAACCTCCTGATAACCAATTATGATTCAAATGAAACGTAATAACAGACAAGACCGCTAAAGCGCGCAGACTATCAATATCTGCACGATAACTTAATGTTTTACTCAAAATAAACTCCATGCGTGCTAAATTTAAATTATCACTAAAATAGCAACAATTTAAATCTCACATCTTTTTTTAATGTATTAATAAATAAATTAGGTAAGTGGTTAATATGCTATACTGACCCAATCTATTTTTCAATATCCTATTTACCATGGAAATTCGTTATATTATTTCTTAAACAATCCTGTTGATTTTTCCTTTTATATATACTATTGCAATACTCATCAAAAATCCTACCGCTTGCAACAACACAATACAAGGTCCTGTGGCGACATCGAAATGGAAACTTAAAAACACGCCCCAAAAAGCACTATTTACTGCAGTGAAGATGGCGATTAGCAACATTCGGTCAAAGCGTTTGGCAAGCGTGTAGCCTGTGATCCCTGGGGTAATCAGCATTGCCACCACTAAAATCACGCCGACCACTTGCATTGCACTAATAATCACTAATGCCAATAGCACCAGTAAGCTGTAATGCAACACTTTGATATTAAAGCCAACGGTGCGAGCGTGGCTGGCATCGAAGCAGTATAGTAGGAAATCTCGGCGTTTTACTAAGATAACGAATAATACCACTAAGGAAATGGCGAGGGTTTGGTAAAATTCATTGTCGGTAATCCCAAGCAAATCGCCAAATAAGATGTGCATTAAATGTTGATCGGTTTCGACTTTGACAAACATCACCAAACCTAACGCAAACATTCCCGAAAAGACGATCCCCATTACTGTATCTTCTTTAATACGGCTATTTTCTTTGAGATAGCCAACAGCAACGGCACAGAAAATACCCGAAACAAAAGCCCCGATGGCTAACGGAATAGCAAGCAGATAAGCGATCACAATTCCCGGTAATACGGCGTGTGAGATCGCATCGCCCATTAGCGACCAACCTTTTAGCACTAAATAGCAGGATAACACGGCACAGATTAAGGCGACTACAACACCGATAACTAAGGCTTGTTGTATAAAAGGGAAAGCAAGCGGTTCAGCAAACCATTGATAGAGTGCGTCCATTATTCTCCCCCTTGACAAGCGGTCGGTTTAGCTGGATTTTTTGCAAATTTGCGTGAGAGTAAACCATATTTAGGGGCGAAGAAAAACGCTAGTAAAAACAGTAGGGTTTGTAGTGTGACAATAAATCCTCCTGTCGCACCATCAGCAAAATAGCTTAAATAAGCACCAAAAGATCCACTAAAACCGCCAAGTGAAATTGCGATAATCAATAATTTGCCGAATTTATCCGTTAATAAATAGGCCGTTGCCCCTGGGGTGACAACCATTGCGATCACTAAAATTGCACCGACACTTTGTAATGCGGCAACGATACAAGCACTGAGTAAGCTGAAAAACAGCACTTTAAGTTGCATCGGCGAAATGCCTACGGCTTTAGCTTGAATTTCATCAAAAAAGACGAGTAATAAATCTTTCCAGTAAATCACTAGAAAAAAGAGTGACACCGATAAAATAATCACCACTTGTAACATATCTTCATCGGCAATGCCTAAGATATTGCCGAGAATGATGGATTGCACATTAACGGACGTTGGATTGATGGAAATAATTAATAAACCTAAGGCAAAAAAGGTGGTAAAAATAAAGCCAATTACCGCATCTTCTCGTAATTTTGTGACGGATTTAACCGCTAAGATAGCAATAGTGGCAAGAAATCCCGAAAAGAAAGCCCCGACAGCATAAGGCAGAGACAAGGCATAAGCCAATGCAACACCAGGGACGACGGCGTGCGATAAGGCATCTCCAATCAACGACCAGCCTTTGAGCATTAAATAGGCAGACAAAAAAGCACAGATCGCCCCGATTGCACCGCTTACCACAATCGCTTTAAACATATAATCGTAGAAAAAAGGTTCTAGCAGTAACTCAAGCATTGATTATTCCTCATGTTCTCCGAGTAACTGCTGATAACGCAAGACACCGCCAAATACTCGTTCAAGATTTTCAGGGGTGAATGTCGTTTCGATAGATCCTGTTGCTAACACTGTGCGATTAATCATTACCGCTTGATCGCAAAAACTTGGTACAGCGGCTAAATTGTGGGTAGAAACAAGGATTAAGTGACCGCTATCCCGAAGCTGTTTGAGTAGATCGATAATCGCATTTTCGGTATTTACGTCCACGCCAGTGAAAGGTTCGTCAAGTAAGATAATTTTGCTCTCTTGAGCAAGCGAACGAGCCAAAAATACCCGTTTTTTCTGCCCCCCCGAAAGCTCGCCGATTTGACGATCGGCAAGGTGAGAGATATTGACCCGCTCCATTGCTTCGGCGACTTTTTGCTTATCCACCGCAGAAGGGATACGCAGAAAATTCATATAGCCATAACGCCCCATCATTACCACATCATAAACCGAGACGGGAAATTGCCAGTCTACTTCTTCACTTTGTGGCACATAAGCAACAAGATTGCGTTTTAAGGCTTGATTGACAGGCAGTCCGCATAGCTCAATCGTTCCTTTTGGCTGAACTAATCCCATAATGCTTTTAAATAAGGTCGATTTGCCACTGCCGTTCACCCCAAGTAATGCACAGATTGTGCCACCGTCAAGGCGAAAAGTAACATCGTGAATTGCCGTGTGTCCGTTGCTATAACGAACGGTGACATCGGAAACAGAAAGAGAACTCAGGGGAATGTTCATATTTATTAGGTAATCCTATTTTTTAAATGTAGGGCGAACCAAAGCAGTTCGCCCAAATCGTTTTATTTTTCAAATCCAGCAACAATCGTACTTACCGTCACATTGAGTAAATCAATATAAGTTGGTACTTTGCCATCTTTTGTTGAGAGAGAGTCCACATACAACACACCGCCATAACGTGCTTTACTCTCTTTTGCCACTTGTTTAGCAGGCTTATCTGAAATGGTACTTTCACTAAATACCACCGGAATTTGATGTTTACGCACTTGGTCGATCACTTTACGGATCTGTTTTGGCGTGCCTTGTTCATCTTGGTTAATCGCCCAAAGGTATAACTCTTTGAAGCCATAATCTCTAGCAAGATAGCTAAACGCCCCTTCGCTCGTTACCAACCAACGCTGTGCTTCAGGCACTTTTGCCAAACGCTCACGCAACGGCTGATCTAAGGCAATGATTTTATCCGCATAGGCTTTCGCATTCGCATTATAGGCTTCGGCATTTGCCGGATCGTATTTCACCAAGGCTTGACGAATATTTTCAATATAAATCAACGCATTTTTCGTGGACATCCAAGCGTGTGGGTTTGGCTTATCTTTGTAAGGCCCTTCATAGATAGAAATCGGCTCAATGCCTTCCGTTACCACAACCGCAGGCTTATCTTTCACTTGAGCAAAGAAACGCTCAAACCAGCTTTCAAGGTTCATACCGTTCCACAACACCAAATCCGCAGATTGTGCTTTCACAATATCCTGTGGCGTTGGCTGATAATCGTGGATTTCCGCACCCGGTTTAGTGATCGACTCGACCACTGCTTTATCCCCTGCGACATTTTGAGCAATATCTTGAATCACAGTGAATGTGGTGACCACTTTAAACTGCCGGGCAGCAAGTGGATTCGTCAGTAGGAAAAATAGGCTAAATAGCGCGATGAATTTCTTCATATGAGTCTCCTTATAAAATATATGGTCTTTCGCGGGGCGCTATTCTATAGGTAAAAAATAAGCTGTCAACAAATAAAAACGATTCTCAACAACCACTAAAAGATGATAATCAACAACTTCCGCCAGATGATAATCAATAAGCATCACAAATGAGAACGGGTTGCTATTTTTATCTAGCAACCCGTTGATTTTATTATTCTTTTCTAAAATACCGCTGACTTTTGCTTTCTTGGCGGCTTTCTAAGAGCCGATGATAGTTGTCAAAACGTATCGGATCAATTTTTCCCTGTTCTACCGCTTCTCTCAATGCACACCCTGGGTCATCTTTATGTTTACAATCACGGAATTTGCAAGTGCCTAATACCGAAGCAAACTCCCGATAACCTTGAGTAATCTGCTCCGCCTCCAAATGCCATAAACCGAATTCACGAATTCCCGGAGAATCAATCAAGTTGCCACCTTGAGGTAAATGATATAAACGGGAAGCGGTCGTAGTATGTTGCCCCAGCCCTGAAATATCGCTTACCGCACCGATTTGTGCATTTACTTCGGGTAATAACTGATTGATTAGACTCGATTTTCCAACCCCAGATTGCCCGACAAAAATGGATGTGCCCTTTGCAAGATAAGCACTCAGCTCAGACATATTCTCTCCAGTATCTGCCGAGAGGCAAAGCGTTTGATAGCCGATCTTTTTATAGATCTCAAGCTGTTGTTGCACTTCTTTTCGCTCTTGTTCACTCAATAAATCAATTTTATTCAATACAATTAAGGCAGGAATGTTAGCATTCTCACAAATCACTAAATAGCGGTCGATAATGTTCAGCGAGAGCTGGGGCAATACGGCGGATACAATGATAATTTGATCGATATTCGCCGCCATTACTTTAATACCGTCATAATAATCGGGGCGGGTCAGTTCATTCTGACGCGGGTAAACGGCTTCAATCACTCCGCTAATCCCTTGCAGCTGCTCGTTCCCTAAACGCCACGACACCACATCGCCCACCACCACATTTTTCAGCGTTCGGCGTAAATTACAACGAAAGATCTTACCGCTTGCCGTTTCCACATCGGCATGTTTGGCATGACGCGTCACCACAATGCCTTGCTGAACCTCACCAAGCATTTCATCTTGCCATTCAAATTCTTTTTTGCTGATTTTATTGTGATGATTCGATTGAATCCGACGTTGTTGGTTTTGGGTTAAGCGACGTTTGCTCAAAAGACAGCCTCGTGGTAAATAAAAAACAGGCGAAAGGATACTATAAAAATGGGACAAGCGGTGAGATCCTGCAAAAAATTTGCAAAATCGCACCGCTTGTTGAAGATAAGGAAATTAGTTTTTACCGAATAACTTTTGATCTAGCGACAATTTGCCTGCGCCTGTAAACACTAAGACTAAGAAGAAGAGTGAGTACATTGCCGCCAATTCGCCTTTATTTAACATCGGTTGGAACAAAGTTGCTGCGGAGGCGTGCACACCAAAATAGGCGTAAGCCATTTGACCGGACAGTAAAAATGCCGTCGGACGGGTGAATAAACCTAATGCAATTAAAATGCCGCCTGCAATTTCTAATATTGCCGCAAATCCGTAAAGTGAAAAGAGTTCTACGCTACCGTTACCGCCTGTCATTGACACCGGAAATTCAAAGAATTTTGCTGTACCGTGTAATAAGAACATATAACCGACCACTACGCGAGCCAATAAAAATGCCACCGGACTTAATTTTTCTAATGATGAATTCATAAAGTTTCCTTAATTTAATCAAAATATGCCATCACGACCGAATAATGTCGTTAGCTTATGCATTTTAACGCAATGTCTCGGCTTGATAATCTTCCGTTTACTGAATACACTATTAAGCTTCACTTAATTAAAAGAAATTTAACATTTACCATGTACGATTATAAAGCCATGGCGGTTTTTGTGACCGTCGTCGATAAAGGCTCCATGCAATCTGCCGCCGATACGCTGCAAATGACTCCCTCAGCCGTCACACAATCGATTCAAAAATTAGAAACGCAGCTCAATATGAAATTATTGACCCGCACAACGCGTAAGCCTTCCCTGACGGAAGCGGGAGAGGTATTTTATCAGCATGCGGTGCAAATTCAGCAAACCGCCGATAACGCCGTCAAAAGTATCGAACTACTCCGCTCACAGCCGGTAGGACAATTGAATATTGCATGCGCCACCGGTTTAATGGACAGTTTATTTGTCAATGCGTTTAAATCGGTTTTTGACAGCCATCCTGAATTTCGTCTGAATCTGATTTTTGAAGATAAAGTGATCGATTTGCTTGAACAACGCATCGACATTTCACTCCGAGCCGGTCCCGGTGTCCTTTCCGATAATATGATTGCCCGTCATATCTATGATTTTGATTGGGCGATTGTGGCACACCGCAATTACTTTGCCGAAAAAGGTCTTCCGCAAACCTTAGACGAACTGGCGAAATTAGATTGGATCAGTTTCTCTAACTCTCGTTTTACTTCACTAAACCTCAAAAACGGCGATGACGCATACGACATTTCCCCGGATTACCGTATAAATTGTAACAGTCTATACGCAAGCCGCTGTATCACCATGAGCGGTTTGGGTGTTTCCATTCAGCCTGAAGCAGATGTATTGCCAGCACTGACAAGCGGTGAGTTAGTCCAAGTTTTTTGTAATTGGAAACTACCGCCCGTACCGCTTTATTTGGTCACGCTCCAGCGGGTGCAATCGGAAAAAGTCCGTATCGCTTGCGAACTCATTATGGATTATTTCGAGACCCTGCAAAAAAAACCGTAATGGGTATAAAAAAGGCGAGAACCATGTCCCGCCTTTTTGAGGTTTATGCCGTTAACGCCATGCTTTAAATTGATTGATTAAACCGTTGGTAGAACTATCGTGACTGCTGATTTTTTCATCGTTTTCCAACTCCGGTAAAATGCGATTGGCAAGTTGTTTACCTAACTCCACGCCCCATTGGTCGAAGCTGTAAATGTTGAAAATGACGCCCTGTACAAAAATTTTGTGTTCGTACATTGCAATCAACGCCCCTAATGTAAACGGCGTAATTTTTTGGACTAGAATCGAATTGGTCGGTTTATTGCCGGTAAATACTTTAAACGGTACAATATCTGCAACCTCTTCTAAGGATTTACCCGCTTGTAAAAACTCCTGCTCAACCACTTCTTGTGATTTACCGAAAGCAAGCGCTTCCGTTTGTGCAAAGAAATTAGAAAGTAATTTCGGATGATGATCCGCTAACGGATTATGCGTTTGTGCCGGTGCAATAAAATCACAAGGAATGAGTTTTGTTCCTTGGTGAATCAATTGGTAGAACGCGTGCTGACCGTTTGTGCCCGGCTCACCCCAAATAATCGGACCGGTTTGGTAGTTCACTGCATTACCGTCACGTCCCACGTATTTACCGTTGGACTCCATATTGCCTTGTTGGAAATAGGCGGCAAAACGGTGCATATATTGATCATAAGGTAAAATCGCTTCCGACTCCGCTCCTAAGAAGTTGTTATTCCAAATGCCGATAAGCGCCAGCGTTAACGGAATATTTTTTTCCGGCTGCGAATTCAAGAAGTGTTTATCCATCGCATGAGCTCCTTCCAGCAGTTGCTCGAAGTTCTCAAAGCCCAAAGAAAGCGCAATGGATAAGCCAATCGCCGACCATAATGAGTAACGTCCGCCGACCCAATCCCAAAATTCAAACATGTTTGCCGTATCAATCCCGAATTTTGACACTTCTTTAGCATTCGTAGAAAGCGCCACGAAGTGTTTTGCCACGGCAGATTCATCTTTTGCAGAAGCCAACAACCAATCACGCGCAGACAAGGCATTTGTCATGGTTTCTTGCGTAGTAAACGTTTTGGAGGCCACTAAGAATAATGTTGTTTCCGGATTTGTTTTACGCAATGTTTCAGCCATATGGGTTCCATCCACATTTGAAACAAAATGCATATTTAAGTGGTTTTTATACGGACGCAACGCCTCGGTAACCATATACGGACCTAAATCCGAGCCACCGATACCGATATTCACGACATCAGTAATCGCTTTACCCGTGTAGCCTTTCCACTCACCGGAAATAACGTGTTCACAGAAACCTCTCATTTTCTCAAGCACCGCATTTACTTCCGGCATCACATTTTTGCCGTCTACTTCCACCGGTGTATTTGAGCGGTTACGTAAAGCGGTATGGAGTACCGCACGATTTTCGGTACGGTTAATCTTTTCGCCCTTAAACATGGCGTATGTCGCCGATTTGACATGGCACTCTTCGGCTAATTGACGCAATAATGCAAGCGTGTGTTCATTGATCGCATTCTTAGAAAAATCGACTAAAATCCGGTCATCAAAACGTAACGAATATTTATCAAAACGTTTCGGATCTTCGCTAAACAGTTGCGGAATGGTGAGATTTTCCGCTTTATGTTGCGTTAACGCATTCCACGCAAATGTTTGGGTTGGATTAATGTTTTGCATTGAGTTCTCCTCTACATTTAATTTTGTGATTCGGTTGATGTTTTTTCGCTTAACTCATTAAGGCGTTTTTCCAATTCATTAAGTTTTTCACGCGTACGTAATAATACTTGCGATTGCACGTCAAATTCTTCACGTGTCACCACATCAAGCTTCGCTAATTGCGCTTGTAGAATTTGTTTGAATTTTTCTTCTAAATCGTTTCCGACATTTTTTAAACTTTGCGGTAACGCATTGTGAAGCTGCTGTGCAATAGCTTCTAAATTTCTCGGATTAAGCATGATTTTCCCCTTGTAAAGTGAACGTTAATTCTAAAGAATTTCATAGCGGATAAAAAGCAAAGAATACGTAGAATAAGGAAAATTGAGCGATTATTTGATCTAGGGAAATGAAATAAAGATGGCTGGGGTACTAGGATTCGAACCTAGGAATGCTGGGATCAAAACCCAGTGCCTTACCGCTTGGCGATACCCCAAAAGAAAAAAACTAACTTGCGTTAGTTCATTCGATTTGAAATAAGATGGCTGGAGTACTAGGATTCGAACCTAGGAATGCTGGGATCAAAACCCAGTGCCTTACCGCTTGGCGATACTCCAGTCGTTTTATTTGCAAGCTTCAAATGGTGCGGGACGAGGGACTTGAACCCACACACCTCTCGGCGCCAGAACCTAAATCTGGTGCGTCTACCAATTTCGCCAGTCCCGCAAATGGTGGCTACAACGAGATTCGAACTTGTGACCCCAACATTATGAGTGTTGTGCTCTAACCAGCTGAGCTATGTAGCCATTTGCGTCACCATATCGGCTTTGCGGGGCGTATTATGCTGATTTAGCCTTATCCCGTCAAATCTTTTTTTTCAAAAAATATAAAAATTCGCTTATTTGCCTAGAGTTTCGGCAGTTTGATATAAAAAACGACGAAATTCATTATAAAGCGTATATTTTATAATAGGTTATATTATATTAGCGTGTAATTTCCATTTCTGACTTCAAAATCGAAAGTGTTTCTTCAACATTCGGGAGAACCCCTTCCCACAGTTGAAACGCATAAGCCGCCTGACCAACTAACATTCCCAAACCGTCTTGACAACGGCGTGTTCCTTGAGACCCCGCATAATTGAGAAACGGCGTCTGCATATTCGGTGCATATTGCATATCATAAATGTTGGCATCAGCAAGCAAATGTTTAGGTAATTCGACATATTTGCCTTGTAAACCTAAAGAGGTAGCGTTAATAATCAAATCAAATGATTGTTCGCCGATTTCCGTTATACAAGCGGTCTGAATCGAACCGAATTTTGCAAATTTTTCCGCCAGAACGAGCGCTTTCTCTCTAGTGCGATTGTAAATGGTGATCTGCTGTTGTGCTTGCAATAACGGATAAAGCACCCCTTTCGTTGCACCACCCGCCCCCAAAATTAACACACGTTGATTGGCGTTCAACCAGCCTAAGCGGGTAAGATCGGAAACTAAACCGACACCGTCTGTATTGTCGGCATATAACCGCCCGTCTTCCAAACGCTTCAAGGTATTACACGCTTCCGCCTGTAAACAACTTTCACTGTGTGAATCCGCAAGTGCAAACGCCCGCTCTTTAAAAGGAGCGGTGATATTTGCCCCCTTCGCTCCTTCCGCAAAAAATTGTTGTAACTGGCTTTCAAACTGCTGCTCACCGCCTAATTTGGCAACATAGGAAATCGCTTTGCCTGTTTGCTGTCCGAACAGAGCATGAATACGGGGCGATTTACTTTGAGCAATCGGATTGCCCCAAACGGCATAGTGATTCATTCTTTATCCTTGTCTGAAAATATGTTGGCTAAATATATCACGAATTTCGGAAGGATTTTGCTTTCCACCCGTGGCTTGATCCAACACGGGAAAATCCGCCCCAAATTGTCGACGAACCTCTTCCGCCGTCCGACACGGTGGAAGAGAGGTCAGATTCGCACTGGTTGACGTAAGTGCAAAACCCGCCGCTTCACAAAGTGCCACGACGGCAGGAATGCGACATAACCTCACAGCAATCGTGTCAAATTGCCCTTTGAGATAGCGCGGCACATCGGTTTTGGCGGGAATAATCCACGTAACCGCCTGTTCTCCGACTGTTTTAAAGCGTTGCCACTCCGCTTCCGTTAATAACGTATCATCAATATAAGGCAAAAGCAGTTCGATTTGATGAGCAATCAAAATCAACCCTTTGTCTTCAGGACGGTTTTTTAATTTCAATAAAGTTCTGACCGCTTGTTCGCTATTCGGATTACAACCTAGCCCGAAGACTGATTCCGTCGGATAAGCAACAACTTGATTTTGCTTGAGTTTTTCAACAATTTGATTCAAAGAATACATTATTCGTTTTCACTAAAAAGATGCTGACACTGCCTGTTCGCACAAAGATAATAAGATTTGCCCCGTACTTTTTTGAATGTAGCCAAGGCACAGGCACATTTCGGACAACGTTTCTTTAGCGGTTTACTCGGCAGAATAAATTTACATTCCGGGTAACCGGCGCAGCCGTAAAAAGCTTTCCCCGAACGCCCCGTACGCACGACGAGCTTATGTCGTTTGCATTCGGGGCAATCAAATTCTTCCTGAAGGTCAGGTTCGTCATGTACGATAAAATGGCAATCCGGGTAATTGCTGCATCCGATAAACATACCAAAATGTCCTTGTTTAAGTTGCAACGGCGCTTGGCACTCCGGACAAAATTCATCCAAGCGTTTAATCACATGACTTGCTTGGTGCAACGGTTTGAGATAGTCGCAAACCGGGTAAGCGGAGCAACCTAAAAAAAGTCCTTGTTTTCCCCGTTTTAGTTTTAGCGGGGAGCCGCATTGCGGGCAATTTTCGGTCTGTTTTGTCGATTTAAATAGGCTCATTGATTAGGCGAAATTCAATCACAAAAAAGTCATTATCATTAGGGTAAATCTGTCTGATCACCCGTTTTAGCTCATCAAGGCTCATATTCTCTTGCTGAGCATGTTTTTCATTCAGTTGTTCAAAGTGAATCGGAGTAACCGATAACACTTGGATACGAGCAAACAAGCGGTCGGTTTCATTGGTAAAAACGCAAAGTTGTTGCCCGGTTTGAAAGTATGCTTCCGATTTATCACGGATAGTAATCGTCTTTTTTCCGCTGATAATATCCGCTTCAAATCGACTGAAAAAGGTAATTTTATGCATCATGGTACTCTTCGTCATAATCATAACTTAAGTCGATTAGATGTTTAAAATGATCATTATAAAAGCCATGGCTAACCATATACCGCCACATTTTTTGTTTGGCCTTAATATCCCAACTCAGCGGGCGTTTTTTTTCAAAAAGACGTTCGGCAAGCTCAAAAAAATCAACTTCCGCCTCATCAAAAGCATGCGTAATTACCCACTCTTTGATGCCTTTTTGTTGCAATTCTTGCGTTAAACGGCGGGGACCATAACCTTGCTGAGAACGGTAACGAACATAAGATGAAGCAAATCTTTCATCGCTCTGCCAATGCTCTGCTTGCGCTTTTCTAATCGCCAGATTGATTTCATCATCACCGTATCCTTTTTGTTTAAGCCGCTGTCTTAGCTCAAACTCACTGTAGTCTCGCTTGGACAATAAATATACGATATAACTGATTGCATAAGGTGCTTTTGACATAAAACTAAAATGCGGTTTACGAATAAACCGCATTTCCTTATCAGAGTTCTTCTTCGTTAAATTCTTCATCATCCGCATTTATCTCTTGATGATGACTTTGCGATGAGCTATCCGTTAATAATGCACGAATATCACGTTCAATTTTTTCGGCAATTTCCGGGTTTTCTTTTAACCATGCGACCGCATTATTTTTGCCTTGACCGATTTTGGTGCCTTCATAAGAGAACCATGCTCCCGATTTTTGAATAAAACCGTTCGCTTCCGCTAAAATCAACAATTCGCTCATGCGTGAAATTCCTTCTCCGTACATAATATCAAACTGCACTTCGCGGAACGGCGGGGCAACTTTATTTTTCACCACTTTCACTTTTGTTTCGCTGCCGGTAATTTCATCACCTTCTTTAACCACACCGCAACGACGAATATCCAAACGGACCGAAGCGTAGAATTTTAGTGCGTTACCGCCCGTCGTAGTTTCCGGGTTACCGAACATTACACCAATCTTCATCCGGATTTGGTTAATGAAAACCACTAAACAGTTGGTATTTTTAATATTTGCCGTTAATTTACGTAACGCTTGTGACATTAAACGAGCTTGTAATCCCATGTGGGAATCGCCCATTTCTCCTTCAATTTCGGCTTTCGGCGTCAATGCGGCAACAGAGTCAACGATAATCACGTCAACGGCACCGGAACGAACAAGCGCATCACAAATTTCAAGCGCCTGTTCACCGTTATCCGGTTGTGAAATTAATAATTCGTCGGTATTAACACCTAATTTCTTCGCATAAACAGGATCCAACGCATGTTCCGCATCGATAAACGCACAGGTTTTACCGTTTTTCTGTGCTTGGGCAATCACGGAAAGTGTCAAGGTTGTTTTACCCGATGATTCAGGTCCGAAAATCTCGACGATACGTCCCATCGGTAATCCGCCGATACCCAGCGCCAAATCCAACCCGATAGAACCGGTTGATACCGCCTCAATATCCAGTTGTTGGGTATCACCCAATTTCATGATTGAGCCTTTACCGAATTGTTTTTCAATTTGTGCCAACGCTGCGGCTAATGCTTTTTCTTTGCTGTCCGGATCGTGTTGTTTGGTTACCGTGTTTTTCGGGCTTTTTTTATTGTCCGCCATAATGCTTTCCTTTTGGTTCGTATTTTTGTTCGATATGAATGAGTGGTCACTAAACTGTAAATTATTATACTGTTTGTTCATACAGTTTCAAGTGATTTTTTCTGCTTTTTCGATCAATGTCGCAAAATTATGTCATGATCGTACCGCTTGTAATCGGTAATGATCTCGCTTCATCAAACGGATTCAGCGCATTAATCATCATAATTCGTTCGTAGCTGAAAATATCTTCCGCCCGAATTTCAATCAACGTAATCAGCTTTTGTGTCAATAAATAAGAAAGTTGCGTTCCTTTTAATAAATAATTTGCGGGACTATACCATTGCCCTTTTTTGAAAAAAAGCAGATTCCCGATTGTACAATCGCTAACAAAACCGTTATTAATAATAATGATTTCATTACTATTATCTTGTTTTAATGCCTCAATATTTTTTCTGTCGCTATATTTATAGCGGTAATCCAGATTTTCCGTATACACACATTGATATCGATGAATTTTTTTCGGTTGATAAGAAAAAAAACGAACATTATATTCATATAGATTATAATCTACCCGACAGCGAACCAATCCGTACTGATATTCTTTCGGCACCACAATAATATGATTTAAATCAAAGGTATTCTTACCGTTTAAATAATGTGAACACGCCTTTTCCAAGCGTGCCTGATGATATTGTAAATGCATTACGTTACCGTTAATCACAGCCAATGTTTCAAACAGCGGATAGCGGCACATAAATTTTCTCCAAGATTTCATGATATTCATCATCCGGCGAACTTAATGCGGTAATGCCGCCGCCGCTGCGAAAGAGTAATTGCCCGTCTTGTTGTTCAATATAACGAATCGCAACGGCGCTTTCTACATTTTCACCATCAAAATAACCGAAAACGCCGGTATAGTAACCGCGATCCCGCTGTTCCGCCCGTTGAATAATCTCAACGGTTTTCGCTTTCGGCGCCCCGCTAATCGATCCCGCCGGTAACAATTTTGCCAAAATATTTCCGATTTCCGCCTGCCAATTTTCCGCTAATTCCCCGCAAATTTCCGAGCTGGTTTGATAAATTGCGCCTTTATGAGTCTGTATTTTTTCAAGATAGCGATATCGGGTGACTTCAATATTTTTTGCCACCAACGCCAAGTCATTCCGAATTAAATCCACTATTGTATTGTGTTCGCTAAATTCTTTTTCCGACGCCAATAATTTTTTGTCGGCATTTTCTTCATCGGCATTTATTGTTCCTTTCATCGGATAAGAGTAGATTTTATTATTTTTAACTCGAATAAAACATTCCGGTGAAAAACAAACACATTGATCATTCAATAAAAATTTATATTTCGCCTGACTGGCAAAATAAATTTCTGCCAAGGTATAATTGCAATAAATTTCAGTCGGGTAAGATAAATTTAATAAATAACTGTTCCCCGCTTGAATTTCTTGCTGAACAAAATCAAAACCTTGTTTATATTGATGAAAATCCATCGGTAAAAAATCCAATTTAAACGGTTTACGGGCTGTTTTCGGATTTTTTACATTACCGAAGCCTAAAAAATCAAAATAAATACCCTGTGCATTCGCTTGATTCAGCGGATAAATGAGCGGTTTTTTTTGTTCAAAATCAATCAGAAAGAAAAACGCTTGGCGCTGTTGCCCGAAGCGGTTTGCCGTTTGGATAAAATGTTGCATGCGGTTAAACAGAAATAGAAGCCGTGTTATGGTCACATTATAGCGTTTTTTACTCAAAATAAGGGAAATGATGACAATTTCTTTGCTAATCGATGAAAACAAGCGGTAAGATTTGCGCTGAAATTTGCAAATTTTTCATTCAATCACACCGCTTGTCTTTGCTTTTATTGACTGATCGCTTTTTGCCAATCGTTTATCCACGCTCTGACTTTTTCCGTATCAGGTTGGCTAAATTCAAGGGTTTTATAGCTTGGCAACGTTTTAAATAAGGGATCAACATCGGTATTCGCCACCGGTTTCATCACATTGTGATAAGAGATAATTTTCTGTGCGTCCGGTTGCTGCAAAAAGCGTAAAAATTGGCGGGCAAGCTCAGGTTGCTTACTGGTTTTGGTCATCGCCGCCACTTCCACTTGTAGCAAATGCCCTTCGGCGAAATCCGCCGCAACATATTTATCCGTTTGCTCATGCCATTGATGATACAAGGGTGAAGTGGTGTAGCTTAATACTAAATCCGATTCGCCCTTCAAAAATGCCCCGTAGGTTTCCGACCAACCTTTCCCGACGGTAACCGTATGGTTGGCTAAGGTTTGCCAAGCAGATTCCGTCTGTTCGCCATAGACTTGATTGACCCAAAACAGCAAACCGCGGCCGACGGTACTGGTACGCGGATCTTGATAAATCACTTTCAGATCTTGGCGTTCTACTAGCTCTTTTAAGCTTTTCGGCGGATTGCTGACTTTTTCTTTATTGTAAATGAAGGCATATTCACCAAAATCGTAAGGCAAAAAGGTGCTACTTTGCCATGCTAGCGGTAAGTTATTGGCAGAATTTTGCACATGGTGTTCAACAAATAAGCCGGATTTTTCCGCTTCGGGCATGACAAAATGATCAATACCAAGCATGACATCGGCTTTGGTTTTATTGCCTTCCAAGCGAATGCGGTTAAACATTGTCACTCCGTCTTCAAAAGGCATGAATTTCAGATCACATTGACATTGCGATTCAAACAGCGTTTCTAATTTACCGGCAGGTCCCCATTCCGACGCAAAAGAATCATAGGTGTAAACCGTGAGTGTCGGCGGTTGGGCAAAAGCGGTGGTTGCTGCGGTTAAGGCAGAAAGGGCGAAAAAATTAAATTTCATTGAAAACTCCTTCTAAAAGTGAAAATAGAAGGATCTAAAACAGGCGGATATAGATTGTCTGTCTCAAATCCCTACGCTGATATTAGTCAGATCAGGTTCTATGGGTATTTCTCAGCCTTTGTTACAAAGCACCCCGATGAGAACTGGGTATATACTCATTTTATTTTTTGAGCTGCTTTTTCAGACAAAAAACACCAAAACATAAAACGAGGATATGCCCTAGTATTTTACTATAATTTAAACAAAAAATCGCTTAGAATGCGGAAATCCGACCATATTACAAGCGGTCTGTTTTGCGCAACATTTTGCAAAATCCGTGGAAAAGGAACACACTTGAACGAACTGATTTTTACCCTTGAGCCGCAAGATAACGCCCGTCTGCAATCGTTATGCGGTGCGTTTGACGAACATCTCACCTTGATTGAAAAGAGCTTTAACCTGATTATCGCTCGCAATGCTTTCACCTTTACCCTTCAACCTGCCGAAGAAAATCACTATTCCGCTACGTTGCTAAAAAATTCAGCGAAATTAATTCAACAGCTTTACAACGAAACTGCGCCGATTAAAGGCAAAGTAAAAGAATTGGATTTGGAAGATGTCCATTTGGCAATTCAAGAAAGCCGTATGTTATTGCAAAATCAATGGACAAGCTCCGCTCATGAAATTGCCATTAAAACCAAACGTGGTGTAATTAAACCGCGTGGAGAGCATCAACAAGCCTATTTACGCAATATTCTCAACCACGATATTAGTTTCGGTATCGGACCAGCGGGTACAGGTAAAACCTTTTTAGCCGTGGCGGCTGCGGTGGAATCCCTTGAGCGCCAAGAAATCCGCCGTATTTTGCTCACTCGTCCCGCAGTGGAAGCAGGTGAGAAACTCGGCTTCTTACCAGGGGATTTAGGGCAAAAAATCGAGCCTTATCTTCGTCCGCTTTACGATGCGTTATTTGAAATGTTGGGCTTTGAGAAAGCTCAAAAATTGATGGAGCGAAATGTCATTGAAATCGCACCGCTTGCGTATATGCGTGGGCGGACGCTCAATGATGCCTTTATTATTTTGGATGAAAGTCAAAACACTACGACAGAGCAGATGAAGATGTTTTTAACCCGTATCGGCTTTAATTCTAAAGCGGTGATTACGGGAGACGTGACACAAATTGACTTGCCACGTAGCCAAAAATCCGGATTAAAACATGCGATGGAAGTGTTAAAAGATGTGCCTGAATTGAGTTTTAATTTCTTTGACAGCAAAGATATTGTGCGCCATCCCGTCGTAGCAAAAATCGTCCAAGCGTATGATGTGTGGGAAGCAGAAGATGAACAACGCCGAGAACAGCGTAAGTTAGAAAAATTGGCGCTGGGACAGCAGAAAATTTTAGAACAGGCGGAGCAACTATGAGCCAAGTGTTGAATGTTGGTATTGCCGGTTTTGGCTATTCTAGCCACGTTTTTCATGTGCCGTTTTTGAAAGAAGATCCGCGTTTTCATATTGCCAAAGTGTATGAACGTTCGACCGACAAGGCACTAGCCGTCTTGCCGAATGTGGAGATCGTACGTCAATTTGATGATTTATTGAGTGATGAGATCGATCTCATCATTATTACTACGCCGAACCAAACGCACTATGAGCTGGCTAAGCAAGCCATTTTGGCGGGTAAACACGTCTTGGTTGAAAAGCCGTTGGTGGTAGACGCACAACAAGCTGTGGAGCTGAATGAATTGGCTAAACGGCAGAATGTGATCTTATCGGTGTATCAAAACCGCCGTTGGGACAGCGCTATTGCCACTGCAAAACAGATTTTGGCTCAAGACTTACTCGGTGACCCCGTAGATTGTGAAATCCGTTTTGAACGCTATGCTAAAGGCAAAAATGTCAAAGCTTGGAAAGAAACAGGCGAAAAAGGTACAGGCTTAGTATATGACTTGGGCGTACATTTAATCGATGCTTCCCTTTACTTATTCGGCATGCCGAGCGCAGTATTTGCCGATATTCGCTATCAACATGAAGGCGCGTTGAGTGATGACAACTTCACCCTACATCTTTATTACGAGTCAGGCTTAAAAGTGGCGCTTTATGCGTCAAAATACGCTCGTGAAGCCGGTAAGCATTTTGTTTTGCACGGTAAACTGGGTTCTTATGTGAAAGAGAAGCCGGATATTCAAGAAGGATTGCTTGCAAGCGGTGTGATTCCGCATAAAAATTACAATCGGGAAGCGGAGCAAGATTGGGGAATTTTGCATACGGAGATTGATGGAGAAGTGGTTCGACAGTCGTTTCAGAATACGGAGACGAGTTATCAAGTTTTATACGATAATCTGTATTTGGCAATCACCGAACATCAACCGCTAGCGGTCACCGCCGAACAAGCCGCAACGGTGTTATCTATTATCGAAAAAGCATTTGAAAGTGCCAAAATCGGTGCAAAACTCTCGCTGTAACAGAAAAAACCGCTTATTTTATTGAAATAAGCGGTTTTTTCTATTTTAGTAGTCGTTGGCTATTGAGTACCACAGTCACTGACGATAATGCCATCGCAACCGCCGCAATCATCGGGTTTAATAACCCGCCGGTGAACGGATAAAGCACACCACAGGCAATCGGAATCGCAACAATGTTGTAAATAAATGCGCCGACTAAGCTCTGTTTCATATTTTGTACGACACGTTTTGAGAACGGCAAAATCTCAGCCAAAGGCTGTAAACCGGATTGCATCAAAGAAAGATCCGCACTTTCCACCGCAATTTCACTACCGTTGTGCATCGCAATACCGACATTGGCTTGTGCGAGAGCGGGGGAATCATTGATTCCATCGCCAATCATGGCGACTTTTCTGCCTTGTTGTTGGAGCTTGATGATCTGCTCAGCTTTTTGTTCGGGTAGGACTTCGGCAATCACTTCATCTAAACCTAATGTGTTTGCGTAATATTCCGCTGTAGCTTGGCGATCACCTGTCAGCATCACACAGTGATAACCCTGTGCTTTGAATTGAGCAATAACCGCCTGACTTTCGGGACGAAGTTGATCTTGCAAATAGATTACGCCAATCGTCTTACGGTTTACCGCAACAAAAACTTGTGTTCCTACGTGATGACAAGCGGTCTGTTTCACGGAAAAATTTGCAAAATGCGGATTACCGACCCGAATTTCATCTTCTCCCCGTAAAGCAGAAATCCCTTGTCCTTTCGCAATTTGTACATTGCTGATTTCCTCGCTCGGTAAATATTCCGCATATTTCACAATCGCTTTGGCTATCGGGTGAGAGGCTTGCTGCTCAAGGCTTTTGGCTAAACGAAGCACATCATCGACGCGGCTATCGCCAAAGGTTTCAATATGCGTTATCTGCATTTCACCTGTTGTGAGCGTCCCTGTTTTATCAAAGACTAACGTATCAAGTTCACTGCTCGCCTGTAGTGCTTCAATGTTTCGAACCAACACCCCAAACTCGGCGGAACGAGCGACACCGACAATGGTAGAGAGTGGAATGGCTAATCCTAACGCACAAGGGCAGGCAATAATTAATACCGTGGTGAAAATGGATAAGGCAAAGGCAAAATCTTGACCTAATGCTAACCAAATTAACGCACTGAGTAAGGCAATCGTGACCACCGTCGGCACAAAAACGGCGGCGACCTTATCCACCCATTTTGCTAACGGTGGTTTAGATGATTGTGCATGGCGGACGGCAGAAATAATCCGAGCTAATGCCGTTTGTGAACCGACTTGTTCGGCAAGATAAATTCCCGCACCGTCTTGCACAATGGTGCCGGCCCGCACTTTATCGCCTATTCGTTTTTCAACGGGTAAGGCTTCTCCCGTCAGCATGGATTCATCCACCCACAATGAACCGCTTTGCAATACGCCGTCCACTGCAAAGCGATCCCCCGTTAAGGCTTGGATTCGCATTTGGGGTTTTATCCCTTTCGTTGAAATCGTTTTTGCAATTTCTCCGTCAAAAATGACCGCTTGTTGTGGCGCTAAATCCAGCAATTTTTCTAAGGCGAGAGATGAACGCTGCTTCGCTTTCAATTCCAGATATTTGCCTAAATTGAGAAAGCCGATGATCATCACGCTGGCTTCGTAGTATAAATGGGAATGGGGTTGAGGGAACAGCGTCAAATACAACGAATAAAGAAAGGCAACGCCCGTGCTAATCGCAATCAAGGTGTCCATTGTCGCCGCCCGGTGTTTCAAGCTTGTCCACGCCCCGATAAAGAAGTGCTTACCACTAAAAAACATCGTGCCGAGTGTCACGAATGCCCAAGCTAACCAAATAGGACGATTTTCTACGGTCGGTGACATACCGAATACCATGCCGTATACCATCAATAAGCCACCCACCAATAATACGACAATAAACTGACGACGTTTTTGGGTTAAAGTCGCTAACGTTTGGGCTTGCTGCTTGGCTCGACGAATCTCTTCACTTTCTAACAATTCTGCACCGAAACCGATTTTCGTCACCGCTTGTACCACGGAATCTGCCGTAACATCACCTTGTACAAAGGCGGTTTGATCGGCTAAATTAACCGACACATATTCCACGTCCGCCAATCTTCCGATAACCGTTTCTACACGGCGTACACAAGCCGCACAATGCAAGCCGTTGAGCAGAAATTGTTGCTCTTGTGCCATGGCTATGCCTCTTTTGCCTCAAAGCCAATATCAACAATGGCATCAATCAAGGTTTTTGCCTGTTCTTCACTGTCGATAATAGCGGTTTGGGTCGCCAAATCAATTTGTACATCACGGACTGTCGGTAATTCTCGTAAGGCTTTATCCACACTTTTCACGCAATTGCCGCAATGTAATCCGTCAAGTTGTAATGTGATGGTTGTCATTTTATTTCCCTTTTGCGTTTGAATAAATTGAGTGCATAATAAACCTTTACCCTAGGTGAAGGTCAAGTGTTATGAATATCAGCCAAGCAGCAAAATTGTCGGGATTAACCGCCAAACAGATTCGGGATTACGAAAAAGCAGGATTGTTACCGCACGCTCAGCGCAGTGAGTCGGGTTACCGTCTGTATTCGGAAAAAGAGCTGGAACGATTACATTTTATTAGCAATGCCCGTAAAGTCGGCTTTTCCCTTCAACAAATCGGCGAATTATTAAAGTTAAATGATGATCCGAATCGGGCAAGCCGTGATGTCAAACGATTGACCGAGCAGCACATTATCGAATTGCAGCATAAGATTGCCGATTTACAAGCGATGTTGAATTTATTACAAAATTGGAACCGCTCCTGTTGCGGTAATGAAAAATCGGATTGTGCGATTTTGAAAGGATTACAGCGCTAACAAGCGGTCTGTTTTGCCAAACAATTTGCAAAAATACCGCCCGAAGTCACCGCTTGTATTCGCGTCGGATGTTCATATGCTCTCTGATTAAGTCGAGGAACGGCGGGCCGAAGCGCTCTAATTTTCGCTCGCCTATACCATTAATGTCCAACATCTCGTCTTCAGTCACAGGTAAAAATTCCGCCATTTCTTGCAAAGTTGCGTCGTTAAATACAATGTAAGGCGGGATATTTTCCTTGTCCGCAATTTGTTTGCGCAAAAATTTTAAGCGGGCAAACAGATCTTTATCATAATGCCGGCTGCTTTGCGATTTCTGAATATATGCCGTTGAGGAAAAACCGATGCGCGGCATCGCCAGTTCCAAACCGATTTCCGCCCGTAAAATCGGGCGCGCTTCTTCGGTTAACTGCAATGCCGAATGATTCACGATATTTTGGCGGATAAACCCTAAATGAATCAGTTGGCGGGTCACACTCACCCAATATTCCTGCGATTTATCTTTGCCGATACCGTAGACGGATAACGTATCATGCTGATGTTCGCGGATTTTTTGCTGATTCAACCCGCGCAATACGGCAACCACATGGTGTAAGCCGAACCGCTGCCCGGTTCGATAAATCACCGACATCACTTTCTGTGCATCGATTAAACCGTCATATTTTTTGGGCGGATCCAAACAAATATCACAATTTTTACAGGGCGTTTGGCGGGACTCGCCGAAATAATTCAGCAATACCAAGCGGCGACAGGTTTGTGATTCGGCAAACGCACCGATTGCCTGAAGTTTGTGTTGCTCAATCTGGCGTTGTTCGCTTTCCGGTTTTTCCGCCAAGACTTTGTGCAGCCAGCCGTAATCCGCAGGATCATAAAATAGCAATGCTTCGGCAGGCAAATCATCACGCCCCGCCCGCCCGGTTTCCTGATAGTAGGATTCGATACTGCGCGGCAAATCGAAATGCACCACAAAACGGACGTTCGATTTATTAATCCCCATTCCGAATGCTACCGTGGCAACGACAATTTGAATATTATCCCGCTGAAAGGCGTTCTGCACCGTTTCACGCTGTTGCATTGTCATACCGGCATGATAACCCATCACGGAAAAATGGCGAGCCGATAACTTTTCGGTGATTTCTTCCACTTTTTTACGGCTGTTGCAATATACAATGCCGCTTTTCCCTTTCTGCCCGCTAATAAATTTTACCAGTTGTTCAATCGGTTTGAATTTTTCTTGAACGGTATAGCGAATATTCGGGCGATCGAAGCTGCCTAGATAGATATGCGGATCAGACAATTTCAAGTGGTGGATAATATCGGTTCGGGTTGTCGGATCGGCGGTTGCCGTTAACGCGACAAGCGGTATGTTCGGAAAGGTTTTTCGCAAACCGCCCAATAACGTATATTCAGGGCGGAAATCGTGTCCCCACTGAGAAACACAGTGAGCCTCATCCACGGCGATTAAGCTGATTTTACAATGTGCAATGAAATGAAAAAATCCGGATGTCATCACCTTTTCGGGAGACAAATACAATAATTTCAACTGCCCCGACAGCGCCTTTTGTTCGACGGCTTGTTGTTCTTCTAACGTTTGTGTCGAATTGAGATACGCCGCTTCAATGCCGTTGGTCAATAACTGATCGACCTGATCTTTCATGAGTGAAATAAGCGGAGAAACCACCAAAGTAATGCCGTCTAAACAAAGGGCGGGTACTTGATAGCAGAGTGATTTTCCGCCCCCTGTGGTAATAATGACAAGGCAATCGTTACCCGATAACACAGCATCAATCACTTCGGATTGACCTTGTCGGAAAGATTGATAGCCAAAGACGTTATGTAAAACTTCTTTGGCTTTGGCGGTATTTGAGGCTGACATTAAGCGAAAGAAGCTGTTTCTCCGTGACGGGCAACGGCTTCTTCTAAATGAATCCAGAAAGAGCGACCTTCAGAACTTAACCATTCACCATCCCGATAGGCAAAATGAAAACCGCCGAGTTTACTTGCCAGCCAAAGTTCTTGCATTGCCTCTTGCTTGTTGATCACAATTTGTGAATCATCATCAAACGTGATGGTAAACACTGCACCTTGTGTTTCGCAATCAACATCACAGCCTTGTTCGTCAAGCTGCTCTTCAATCTGCGCCCACACTTGTTCAATTTCTCGGTGAAATTCTGCTAAATTCATCATTATTCTCTTTAATCGTAATACATTGAAAAAACGCCCGCTATTTTGAATTTTTCCGCCACGCTTTTCAACGGCTTTTTACATCCAAGCATTATTACGAATCACACCGACAGCAATACCTTCAATTTCGATGAATGATGTGCGGGGATCCACGACAATGGCTTTCAGATCATCATTTTCCGGATGAAGATAGATTAATTCGCCTTTTCTCTCCAAGCGTTTTACCGTTACTTCATCATCCACGCGGACAACCACGACTTGCCCGTTGCGTACACTGTTCGTTTTATGTACGGCAAGCAAATCACCGTCCAAAATACCGATTTTTTCCATCGAATTACCGTTTACGCGCAATAAATAATCTGCGTGCGGAGAAAACATGGCGCCGTTAACCGGATAATGGCTTTCCACATGTTCGATCGCCATAATCGGCGAACCTGCCGCGACTTTACCGACAAGCGGTAAACCTTCTTCGTCATTGGCAGCTTCATCATCAACCAAAATACGAATACCGCGCGATGTGCCCGAAAGCATTTCGATATAGCCTTTACGGGCAAGCGCCTTTAAATGCTCTTCCGCCGCATTCGGCGATTTAAAGCCGATTTCACGGGCGATTTCTACGCGTGTCGGCGGCATTCCGGTCGTTTCAATATGATTTTTCACAAAATCAAAAATTTCTTGCTGGCGAGCGGTTAAATGTTGACGTTTCATTTCATCCTCACTGTCTTTATATACAGAAAATATTGACATTATATACAGTGAAATGTGTTTTGTAACTAAATAAATGCGGATTTATAGAATAAATGTATGATAAAATTTTGGCGAATCCAATCCGATCATAATTATTCAAAAGGATATAAAAATGGCAAGCTTATTGAGTTTATATCATTCCATCTTGAATCTACCGCTTTCTCTATTGGTTAAATCCCGTTCTATTCCGACCGACCCGGTGAATGAATTGGCACTTAACTTGGAGCAACCCATTGTTTATGTGTTGCCTTATACGTCACAAAGTGACTTATTAATCTTACAAAAAAACTGTCGAAGCCTGAATTTGCCCGATCCACTACAGTCAAACTACATTCAAGGGCAATCTCTACCACGTTACGTCTTTTTAGACGAAGGACGTCGCTTTTTTAAATCGAAAGGCGCCAAAAGCGAAACCGTTTCTGTTTTTTACCGTTATTTGGATCTCAACCGCCATGACGAAAACCTTAATGTGCAAGTCGTTCCGGTTTCCGTTTTGTGGGGGCGTGCGCCCGGTAAAGAAAAAGGCTTGCCGGTATTACGTTTGTTAGGACCATTTCAACGTTTGGTGACGATGATTTGGTTCGGACGTGATAATTTCGTCCGTTTTTCACAAGCCGTTTCACTACGCAACATGATTTCAGACCACGTAGACGATGAAAAAATTGCGCAAAAACTGGCTAGGGTTGCCAAAATCCACTTTGCCAAACAACGTTATTCTGCAACCGGACCGCAATTGCCGGATCGCCAAGCAATGTTTAACAAACTACTTCAATCACCGGCAATCGTTGCCGCAATTGAGGACGAAGCACAAAAACCGAAAGGCTCTCCTGAAAAAGCGCGTAAAGAAGCCGAAAAAATTTTGGATGAAATTGCCGCTCACGTTCGTCATGAAAGTTTGAGAACCGCCGATCGTTTATTAAGTTGGCTGTGGAATAAGCTCTACCAAGGGATTAATGTACAATATGCCGAGCGCGTGCGTAAATTGGCATTAGAAGGACATGAATTAGTGTATGTGCCGTGTCACCGTAGTCACATGGATTATTTACTGCTTTCTTATATCCTTTACCATCAAGGTTTGGTGCCTCCGCATATTGCCGCAGGCATCAATTTGAATTTCTGGCCGGCAGGACCGATTTTCCGCAGCTGGGGGGCTTTTTTTATTCGTCGTACATTTAAAGGTAACCGCCTTTATTCCACCATTTTCCGTGAATATTTAGCGGAACTGTTCTACCGCGGCTATTCCGTCGAATATTTTATCGAAGGCGGTCGCTCACGCACCGGTCGTTTATTGGAACCGAAAACCGGCATGATGTCGATGACATTACAAGCCTTACAACGCGGTTTGACCCGCCCTATCAGTATCGTGCCGGTTTACATCGGCTATGAGCATGTTTTAGAAGTCGATACCTATGAAAAAGAATTGCGTGGAGCAGAAAAAGAGAAAGAAAATGCCGGCTTGGTTTTACGTGTAATTAAAAAATTACGTAATTTAGGACAAGGCTATGTGAATTTCGGCGAACCAATTTCACTAAACTCCTATCTGAACCAGCATTTCCCGGAATGGAAAGAAAGCAGCGCCAAACCGAAATGGTTGAACACAGCGGTTGAATTGGTTTCCCAACAAGTTATGGTCAATATTAACAATGCCGCCGCCGTCAATGCCAAGAACTTAATCGGCTCGGTATTGCTTGCTTCGCGTCAACGTGCGTTGACGCGCGAACAATTAATTGAACAAGTGGAAAGCTATCTTCAACTGTTCAAACATGTGCCTTATTCAGCGGATGTGACAATACCGAACGATTCGGCGGAACAGATGCTCAGTCATGTACTGACTTTACCGCGTTCCGGCGTGATTTCGGAAAAAGACAATTTCGGTGAAATTATTCGATTAGAACGACAATCTGCGGTATTGATGACCTATTACCGCAATAATATTCAGCACCTTTTCGTATTACCGTCATTGGTTGCCAGCATTGTGTTGCATCACGAAGCGGTTTCGAAAGATCTTATTTTGCAAAGCGTCAAACGGATTTATCCGTTCTTAAAAGCGGAACTTTTCCTGCACTTTGAAGAAAGCGAAGTCCGTCCGCATATTGAAGCCATTCTGAGCGAATTCACCCATCAAGGCTTGATTAAAAACGAAAGCGATATGTTTGTGATTAACCGTCGTCGCCTTCGTGCATTACAGCTGCATTCCGCAGGTATCAGAGAATTACTGCAACGTTATTATATCAGCTTAAGTATTCTGCTTGAGCACCCCGAAATCAGCCGTAACAATATGGAAAAAGAGAGCCGCTTTATTGCACAGCGACTCTCGGTATTGCACGGTATCAATGCACCGGAATTTTTCGACAAAATACTGTTTTCAACTGTCAGTAATACATTGAAAGATCAAGGTTATTTTGATGAACAAGGTAATAGTGTCGTCAGTAAAGTTCAAACGACCGAAGAGCTTTTGAGAGGATTGATTTCCGTCGAAATCCAGCAAACCATTCAAGGAGCAATGATCAAATCGGAAGAAAGGGATACAGAAGGGCAAATGCAAGACTCAAAAGAAGATTAGTGATGATGACTTAGGGCAAGAAAAGATAGTTTTCTTGTTCATATTTTCAAAAATAGGGCTTAAAGTCTTGTACTATACAGGCTTTAAGCCACTTCTTAGCAACTAATTTCTTATTACACCTTTCTTCGTTAATTCGATTTCATACACAACTTATTGTTTAGATAAACTTAAGTTAATCGATATTTTTCAGTTCATCTTCGGAAAGTATTTCTTTTCCGTCATCATTTTCCGTCTTACCGTCTTTCACTTTAAATTCTAAATTTTGAAAATAGGCTTCACGGAAAGTCGTGTAGGGATCTTGTGATTGTTTTAACAATGATTCCTGCCCGAGAAGTTTTGATCTTGAATCAACGCCTTGTACAACATATTTCGTTAATCCCCACGGGAAGGTTAATAATGAAAGAGCAGGATATGTCGTATCAACGAGTCGCCCCAAGTCTTGACGCGGTGTCGCCGGCCCATAAGCCGGAAGCATAACGTAAGGCCCCGTCGGTACATTATAGCTACCCAAGGTATCACCAAATTCTCTTCGACCGTTGTCTAATTTCAAATCATCCGTTAAGCTGGCAAAATCAATCAAACCGCCTAAACCAAAAATAGAGTTAAACCAGAAACGGGTAAAGTGGATCATTGCTTTTTGTCCTTCTCCTTCCAATAACCGGTTCACAAAACTTGCCGGTTCATCCAAATTATTTGCGACATTCACCAGGCCTGTTTTTACCGGACTCGGGACATAATCACGCCAACCTTTAGCTACCGGTTCAAGGACATAAGGATCCAAATAGTCATAATTGACTTTCCACATAGCACGGTTAAATCCTTCCAACGGATCATTGCGTTGCCCGGTTTCAGGGTTAATCGAAGAAGAACATGCCGTGAGGGTAAAACTCACAATAATAAAAAATAAAGATTTAATGTTATTCATTCACTTACACTTCTTTTAAAAAGGGATTGTTTTTCTTCTCGCGCCCGACTGTTGTATGAGCGCCATGACCGGGGATAATGATGAAATCATCTGCTAAATCAAAGAGTTTAGTCCGAATACTGTGGATAAGCTGATCAAAATTGCCTTGATACAAATCCGTCCTTCCGATACTATTTTGAAATAACACATCACCGGTAAACGCAATTTGATCTTGAAAATCAAAAAAGCCAATATGACCGGGAGCATGACCGGGAAGATGACGAATGTGGAATTTTAAAGCACCTACTTCAATTTCGTCCCCTTCTTCCAACCAATGATCCGGAAGAAAAGCATTTACCGGAGGTAAACCATAACTGGTACAAATTTGTGGAAGCATCTCAAATAGGGGGCAATCCTCCCGTTGAGAACCAAACACCTCAACATTAAAATGTGTTCTTAATGTGTCAACCGCCATGATATGATCTAAATGGGCGTGTGTTATCAGTAACTTTCGCACATGAAGCTGATGTTCTTCAACAAATTTGATTATTTTTTGTGCTTCATCGCCCGCATCAATAATTGCCGCATTTTTTTGTTCATCCCAAATGATGCTGCAATTTTGTTGAAATGCACTGACCGGAATAATTTGTAAATTAAACATAATCTATATCGCAATTACACACCGCGCCAAGTGCGAATCGGTCCGGTATCTACATGCACAAAATTACTCCGTGGATAAAATCCTACGCCGCCATTATTCAAGCTCTCTGCAACGGCTCGGATACGGGCTAACGGCACACCTTCAATACGAAAATCAATTGCTTTGCCTAGAATGTGATAACTGTTACTTGCAACTCCACGACTACGGCGACGCATCCTTGCATTGGTTTGGGCAGAGCGATAGCCGCTTAACATTAAGATTTCCGAACTACGGGAACCTAAACGTGCTTGAATTTGGGTAAGCTTAAAAAACAATCTCGGATCGATTGTACGAACTTGGTTTGTATGGCGATCCCGCATGATATGATTTAGTTTATTTAATGTTGCACCGGCAAAGCCTGTCGGCATATAAGGGACAACGACTTTTTCCCCGGTATTTAAACTTCTCATACGGAAAAGAAGGGGTTTAGGTGTAGAAACAATAGCTTGTACATAACTTGGCAGAAGGCTTGCTCCCAGCATAATACCTCCCAAAGAAAGCCATCTACGACGTTGTAAATTTGGTTGCTCCATTATTTTCCTCATTATTTAAAATGATGATTTATCACTGGCTCCTCCTCTTAGTTTCCTGTAATAAATCATTTTGTCTCCGTTAGTAGAGTTATAAAAAATAAAGTTCCGAGAAGCAAGGTAATCCTCTCGGAATTTTGTAAATTTATGAATTAGATCACAGTTTTGAGTTTATTCCAGTCAAATGAGACTGCCGGAATTTTCGTATCATAACGATAAATATCCGGTAAAGAATACACTCGACCGTCTTCAACCCATGCCGTCACATAATACAAATATACCGGGTTATCCGAATGAATTCGCGCTGACGTTGTTTTTTTACTACCTAATACGTTCGCCTTTTTCTGTTCTGACCACCCCGCTTCTTTTAATAATAATGTTGCCAACTCATCCGCTTTTGCAACTCGGACACATCCGGAACTCAATGCTCGATCATTTTTATTAAACAGCTCTCGGTTAGGCGTATCATGTAAATAAATAGCATCCGAACTCGGCATATTAAACTTATAACGCCCTAACGCACTGTCATCTCCTGCTTTTTGGCGTATATGGTAAGGGAAATTTTTAGTCGGATTATCATAAGCCGCCCAATTGATGTTATACGGATTCACTTTATTTCCATTACCGTCAATAATTTCATAACCGCGACGTTCTACATAACTAGGATCTTTACGCATTTTAGGTACGAGATCTTTATTCTTAATGCTTGCCGGTACATTCCAAGGCGGATTAACCACCACATTACTGAGCTTACTGTACATCACCGGGGTGCGGCGATCATCCCGCCCGACAATCACTTTTGACTGTAATGTCAATTTGCCGTCACGAAAATAATAAAGTTGGTAACTCGGTATATTCACAAAAATACCGTTATTAAAACTTGGAATTAAACGTAAACGTTGTGCATTTAACGCTAATTTTGTAAATGACGTATTTCCGCCGGATTGAGCTTGTTGCGCAGCCTCTTTCGATTTTTTCCGTTTGGTTGATTTCTTCTCCGTATTCGTCACACTGCCATGCGGAGACATCAAAAATAATTGCTGAACCGTCTCCTGATAAACATGATTACGCGGTACTAAATTTGACACAAATTGGGCGGACGAACCGCTTTTAACCGTACCGTTCCACGCGTGGATAAGTTCTTCTGCAGGCGCTTTCGGCTGATAACTGCCTAAGTTATACAACCATTGATTTGCATTTTTTTCGACGTTTTTGCTGTAATAAAGGTAATCAAGAAAACTATCCGTTAATAAAATATCACGTGCAAAACCGGATTCGGTATTCAAAATTTGTTGTAATGCGCCGGCTGATTTTGTCGACACACCGCTGGCTGCAAAAACGGCGTACTCCTTCAAGAATATTTTCTCCGCCGTTTTATCCCGCCATAACGGGGAAAAATCGTGATCTAAATACACTTTTGCGGTAGTCGCACTTAAAAGCAATCGGTTATTTCCGATTTCTTGTTGAAGACGGGCTTGTGCTGCAGCTAATTTTTCTGCGGCAATACGTTTTTCCTCTTGTAACTGAATTGCGTATTCTGCTTGCTTTGCAAGCTCTTTCGCTCTCGCTTGTTGCGCTTCAAAGCTGAATTGAGGTAATACGGAATCGGTCGTGGCGGATGTTTTCGCCGCAACCGAATCAGATAAAACCTCTATAGCCGGTGCAGTTTCCGCGATGGCGACACTCGATAGCATAATAAAAGGAAAAAACTTCAGTGCTTTCATGTAATAAGAATCCGATCTGTAAAAAATTCAATAAAACAGACCGCTTGTCACGACTGCGGTCTGCTAAAATCGATACATTATAAACGATTTTGTTATTTTTTATCAATTTGTAACCAATCGACCATCATATGCTCCGCTTCTTTTAAGAAAAAATCGGGCGCTTCATAATCTTTCGGTAATTGTTCAATATTTTTCAACGTTTTTTTACCTTCACGTTTGAAACGGGCATTAATGTCCTTCAAGCGTTTGGCTTCATCCGCATTGTTTTCTTGCATGCGTTCCTCTAAATTCAATGAAGTAAACTTACGTTCATCACGTTCTTTACTGATTGCGATGTCTTCATTTAAAGTAATAAACTCCGGTTCTTTAGCAATACGTTCTTCATGCTTCTTAGTCAGTTCCGTAACAACATTGCGTGCATTACCCGCTTCAGCGTATGTCGCTGCCGGAATCTTATCCCATAGTAGCGCATTATCTTCAAAACTTTCACCGGTTTTTTCTGCATTTATGATTTCAGGGAACCGAATATCCGCTTCAACACCTTTCAGTTGTGTACTACCGCCATTAATGCGATAAAATTTTTGAATCGTATATTGAATAAAGCCGAGAGGCTCTTGATCCAAATCATAAACGAAATTTAAAGAGCGGCTTTGCTGCACGGTTCCTTTACCAAACGACTGCTGTCCTACCACTATCGCCCGATTATAATCCTGCATTGCAGCGGCAAAAATTTCTGAAGCCGATGCACTATGACGGTTAATCATCACCATAACGCGACCTTTATATGCCACATTCGGTTCCGGATCTTCGTGCACTTTAATCCGATTAAAAGCGTCGCGAACTTGTACAACCGGTCCTTCTTTAATGAAAAGTCCTGTTAATTCCACAACTTCCGTTAATGAACCGCCGCCATTTTCACGCAAATCGATAATCAAACCGTCCGCTTTTTTGGCTTTCATTTCGTCAAGCAATTTACGCACGTCTTTAGTTAATCCGATATAAAAACCCGGAATTTTGATAACCGCAATATTCTTACCGTCGATTTTATTCACCGTTAATTTCGCCGCACTGTCTTCCAAACGAATTTGATCCCTGACAAGCGTGACGATCTTATTTTTCCCGCCTTTCGCCGGTTCAATTTCAAGGTAAACTTTCGATCCTTTTTTCCCTTTGATTTTGTCGACGACATCATCCAAACGCCAGCCGACAACATCTTCAATTTTATCCGCCGATTGTCCCACACCAACGATTTTATCGTTTACCGATAATTTTTTGCTACGGGCGGCTGGTGCTCCCGGTACAAGGGATTTAATTTTTGTGACGTCATCTTCCATCTCCAATGTCGCACCGATCCCCTCCAAAGAAAGATTCATGCTCTCTTGAAAACGTTTTGCAGCACGCGGTGAAAGGTAGCTGGTATGCGGATCGATTTCTCTGGCAAACGCATTTAAATATGTTTGTAAAATATCATCCGCTTTATTTTGAGTTAAACGGCGGATAGACAAATTATAACGTTTTACTAACGTCTTCTTAATTTCGGGCCATTTTTTATCTTTTAAATACAGATTAATAATGTCGTATTTAACACGTTGTTTCCACAATTCATCAGCTTCTGCCGTGGTTTGAGGAAACGGGGCTTTTTCACGGTCATTTTCAATTTGATCTTTTTCTTTCAGATCAGGTTCTTTGTCCAATAACGAAAGGGCATATTTATAACGCTCGTAGCGACGCTTTGTCATCAAATCATACATTGCAAAAGCGATATCTAATTTTCCCTCATACAATTCATCATCTAATTTTGTCGCATATTTGGCCCGCATCTCATCAATGTCAGACTGCAAAAACGTATTATGCGCACCATCCAGCCAATTCACATAACGATCGAAGATTCTTTCTGAGAATTCATCATTCAATTGAAATTTATGATAATGAGACTGTGTTAAACGTGCGGTCACACGCTTAGTCGATAAACTATGTTGTTCATTCGGTTGGGGAAGCACAAGTGCCTCCGCTTTAATGTCAGGTTCAACAGCAAAAGAAGTCAATGAAAATATCCCTGCTATTAAACCGGTGAGATAACTTAATTTATTACGCTTCATACAATTCCTAGATTAATTAATCCTAAAAATAAATCGGCTATTGGTGATTATTTTTTACCTTTCCCGAATTTATTTTCTAATGCCGTTAAGCTTTCTAACGAAGCTTTAGGCGCATTTTGCCGAACCTTAACTTCGGCACGTTTTTTAGCGTTCTGCTCACGAGCCTGCTGTTTAAAAAAGGCTTTCCGCTGCTCTTTACGTTTTTCTTTTAATTCTTGCGCTTTACGTTCGGAGTACGCCGCTTTAGCCTCAGCTAACGAATGTGCAGCATGTTCCGCCTGCATCGCATCGACAACTCCCGCCTCTTCACCGTTTAGCCCGACACGTACCGCCCCTTCTTTACAAGCATGCAAATAACGCCAACTCATCGTGTAAACCCGTAGCGCCTGACGCAATGCGGTTTTACTGACTTTATCGTCCCCGGTCAATGCGTCGGCCAAATCTTGAAAAAGCCCGACTTTAAGCGGCTTTGCTTCACCTTCCGCAATAAAGCAAAGCGGAAACTTTTCAACTAAATAATGAATAACTTCTTTCGTGGTTAATGCTGTTTTTTGATGTTGCTGTACTTCTTGTTGTTGCTCAGACATAGTATTTTCCAGTGATTAATTTCAGGTTAGAAAAATAGTGCTTACTATATTTTATTTACCGAACCGCGTCTATAGATACGGGAATGAAGTTTCATTTAGACCCCAATAAAATTTCAACTTATGTAAAAAATCATTAAATTTGATTTGCCTTTGTGATCAAGAAATGCTCTAATCCTATCCGGCGATGATATTTTCATCGCCGTCTTGTTTTACATTTTATTTAAGGACAACGTATGTCAAAATTAACAGGCACTGTTAAATGGTTTAACTCCGTCAAAGGCTTTGGTTTCATTGCACCGGAACAAGGTGGTGATGATGTGTTCGTGCACTTTTCCGCCATTATCAGCGAAAGTACTTATCGTAATTTAAAAGACGGCGATAAAGTAGAATTCGAAATCCAAGCTTCTGATCGTGGTCCTTCTGCGGTAAACGTGAAAGTAATTTAACCTTAAAATAAATATAAAGCCATCAGTCATAAAACTCATGGCTTTTCTGTTTTTTTGGGAATTAAGACTGTTTTTCTAAAAATTTCTCTGCATCCAACGCCGCCATACAGCCTGTTCCCGCCGAAGTAATTGCTTGACGATAATGATGATCCATCACGTCTCCTGCGGCAAATACTCCTTCCACGCTTGTTGCCGTTGTATTACCGTCCAACCCTGATTTCACCACGATATATCCGCTATTCAATTCAAGTTGACCGTTAAATATTTCCGTATTCGGCGAATGTCCGATGGCGACAAATACACCGTCCAGCGTAATCTGTTCGTGTTGACCCGTTTGAGTACATTGAATTCGAACGCCCGTGACCCCCATCTCATCGCCAAGAACTTCATCTAATACCTTGTGAGTATGTAGAATAATTTTACCCTCATCCACTTTTTTCATCAGTCTGTCGATCAAAATTTTCTCACTGCGAAACGTATCGCGACGGTGAATCAAATGTACTTGCGACGCCACATTCGAAAGATACAACGCTTCTTCAACGGCAGTATTTCCGCCACCGATAACGGCAACCGGTTTATTACGGTAAAAGAAACCATCACAGGTTGCACAAGCCGATACGCCCCGTCCTTTATAATTTTCTTCGGAAGGTAAACCCAAATATTTGGCGGATGCGCCGGTTGCAATGATTAACGCATCGCAGGTAAAAGTATTAAAATCCCCTTTTAAGATAAAAGGACGCTGTGATAAATCGACGCTGTGAATATGATCAAAAACAATTTCCGTCTCGAATTTCTCTGCGTGCTTTTGCAATTTATTCATTAAATCGCTTCCGGTAATCTCCCCGAATTCACCCGGCCAATTTTCAATCTCATTCGTTGTCGTTAATTGCCCGCCTTGTTGCATGCCGGTTACGAGAACGGGATGGAGATTCGCCCGTGCCGCATACACCGCAGCCGTGTAACCGGCAGGACCGGAACCTAAAATTAATAATTTTGCATGTTTTGTTTTCATCATCATTGTCCTAACTATGTTTCATCATTTGCAATATTTTGCCCCAAACCGACCGCTTGTCATACGCTTAATAGAGCAAAGAATAGAGTTGGCGACGGAATTTCGGCACCAGCGGATCAGCATTGCCCATCGCAGACAAAACGGCTAAAAATTGGGTTTTAATTTCCCCGTTACCCGCCGTTAAATCCTTTTTCAGCCATTCGAATAAAAGCGATAACGCCTCTTCATTCCGCTTCACTTGATGAAGCTGATTCGCTAATTGTACCGCAATCTCCGGGGTTGGTGCTTTGGCATAATCGGCTTGTAGTTGCTGAATTTCCGGTGAATCCGCCGCCTGTTCAAGCAAATGGATCTGATCCTGTAGCCCTTGCCAACGGCTGTCTCGATCTTGAATCGGTATTTGCGCTAAAATGTCTCTTGCCTGCGCCACTTCTTTCATCGCAATGTAGGTTTCGGCATAAAGCAAAGCAAAGTCACTGTTCTTCTTCTCCGTTAATTCCCATGCCGATTTCAATAAAGGTAACGCCAGATCATATTGTTCCGCCTCCAAATATTCGAGAGCTTGATGAAATTGCAATTCCTCTTCTTTCGGCAGAATATTCCCTAGGCGGATGCGTAATTCTTGTTCGCTCAGCACACCGCGGATCGCATCTACGGGTTGACCGTTTGCAAAAAAGTAGCTCGAAGGCACCGCTTGTACCCGAAATTGTGCGGCAATCATCGGCTGTTCGTCACAATTGACGATCGCCAATAAAAACTGTTTCGGGTACTCATCAGCCAAACGACGAAATAACGCTTCCATCTCCAATGAAGCGGGTTCTCTCGGTGAAATAAAATGAAAAACCACAGACACTTCCGCTGTGGCATTGATCACTTCACTAAAATTCGTTTCATTAACGTTAACGATATATTCCATATTATCCCTAAAAACGGCAAAATCTGATGTTTTGCCGTTTACTTTTTATCTTTTAATTTGAACGGTAACGCTTGAATTCTTTGATCGTACCACCATGCCCTAAACAAGCCGAACCGTCCGTTACGGTAGAATAAGTGCGATCAAAACACACTGCCGTAGCATTCGGCGGCAAACTGTCCGATGACCTTAACTCAACGGTGTTGTCTAACGGAGCATTGATCGCTTCAACTTTTTTCCCTCCGCTACAAGCCGCCAATGCGGCTAACATGGCCGGAATCGCAATAAAATCATATCTTTTCATAACCTACTCCGATGGTTTTAAAACACATAAAAAAAGCTGAAAACACACTACGTTTTCAGCCCACATAATACGAGTTTCTCTTTGAAATTCAAGCACTATCCGTTAATGAATTTCTCACCCAATTCGATATCCGCTTTTAAGGTCGGAATCATGGCTTGAATTGCGGCTTCTTCGTAAGCACTGAGTGTGCCGATAGGAAGTAACTCTTCTACACCGTTTAAGCCTAAACGCACCGGTTGCGCGAAGAAACGGGCGTATTCGCCGTGACCTTCCACATAAGCGTATTCAACCACTTTTTCACCGGTTAATCCTTTCAATACGGCATTGGCAAAGCGTGCCGCCGCTTGTGCCATCGATAACGTTGCCGATCCGCCGCCCGCTTTCGCTTCAACCACTTCGGTACCGGCATTTTGAATTCGTTTCGTTAACGCCTCGACTTCATCAGCACTGAAATCAATCTTATCTTCTTCATGCGCTTGAGACAGTAACGGAAGGATCGTCACGCCTGAGTGACCGCCGATTACCGGCACTTTAACACGGCTGACATCTTTACCTTTTAGCTCCGCAACAAAAGTTTCGGAACGTAACACATCCAATGAGGTCACACCGAATAATTTACGTTTGTCATACACGCCTGCTTTTTTCAAGACTTCTGCGGCAATGGCTACCGTTGTATTCACCGGATTGGTGATGATACCGACGCACGCATTCGGACAGACCACCGCCACTTTTTCGATCAAGTTACGCACGATCCCTGCATTGATATTAAATAAATCCGAACGATCCATTCCCGGTTTACGGGCGACACCTGCCGAAATCAACACTAAACTTGCGCCTTCCAATGCCGGTGTCGGATCTTCGCCGCTATAACCGACCGCTTTAACCGGTGTCGGGATGTGACTGACATCCACCGCAACACCCGGAGTAACCGGTGCAATATCGTATAACGCAAGGTTAGTACCTGCTGGAAGTTGCAATTTTAATAATAATGCCAATGCTTGACCAATACCACCTGCTGCGCCTAATACTGCTACTTTCATAAAATTCTCCTTGGATTGAAGTTAAAACTGGATGTCGGACAGTGTATGTAAAATGAAATGAAGATTCAAACGGCAAAATGTAATTTTGAGACGTATAGCAAATTTTCAACAAAAAAAGTTGCTTTATTTGCATAAATACGCAAAAATTTTGCATAATTTAAAATCCAAATGCATAAACAGGAGCGGCATGTGGAAAAAGCCGATTCACTTTCCGAAGCGTTCAAATCCTTATTACGAGAAGAAAAATTCAGCTCTCAAAGCGAAATCGTTGTCGCATTACACGAACTGGGGTTCGACAACATTAATCAATCCAAAGTATCCCGTATGCTATCCAAATTCGGCGCGGTTCGTACCCGCAATACGAAAATGGAAATGGTGTATCAACTCCCTGCTGAATTAAGTGTGCCGACCACCTCCAGCCCGTTGAAAAATTTAGTAATCGATATTGATCATAACAACTCGTTAATCGTGATCCGCACCAGTCCGGGTGCCGCGCAATTAATTGCCCGTTTATTGGACTCGATGGGTAAAGCGGAAGGCATTCTCGGCACCATTGCCGGTGATGATACTATCTTTATCACACCGACACAAAACACCCCGATTAAGCAATTGATCGAACATATTACCGAACTTTTTGAGAGTACGTTCTAATGCATATTTTCATCACCGGCGGAACCGGCTTTATCGGCAATGTGCTGACAAAAGCCCTGATACAACAAGGTCATCGGCTGACGCTTCTGACGCGTCGGTCAATGCACAATACGCAAGCGGTCACTTTTATTCAAAATTTTGCAAATATTGAAAATCTCAATGGATTTGATGCAGTTATCAACCTTGCCGGCGAACCGATTTTTGATAACGCTTGGACACCCGCCCAAAAGCAGAAACTGACCTCAAGCCGTTTGGACATTACCCGCAAATTGGTTGAATTAATTCAAGCCGGCGATAAACCGCCCCACACATTGATTTCAGGCTCGGCAACGGGCTTTTACGGCGATTTGCCGTTTGCAAAATCTTACGACGAACAGACCGCTTGCGGCACAGGCTTCGCCTCGCAACTCTGCCGACAATGGGAAGAGGCGGCATCAGCCGCAGAAAGTGAGCAAACACGCGTCTGCCTTGTGCGCACAGGCATGGTACTTGCAGAACACGGCGGTGCATTAAAGCGCATGTTACCGCTTTATCGCCTCGGTTTAGCGGGTAAATTGGGCTGCGGCAAACAACATTGGGCATGGATTTCACTGAATGATGAAGTGCGAGCCATTTTGTTTTTGCTACACCATGCCGAATGTCGGGGTGCATTTAATTTGGTCGCGCCACAGTTGACGACTAATGCAGACTTTAACCGCACCTTAGCCCAAAAGCTCAAACGCCCTGCCTGCTTTACGGCTCCGGCGTTTCTGTTAAGGTGGGTATTAGGCGAACGTTCGCAATTATTATTGGATAATCAACCGCTTGTGCCGAAAAAACTGTTGGATGCGGGCTTTGAATTCGAGCAAAAACAGTTGACCGATTGCTTATAACACAAAGGGCGTATTTTACTTACGCCCCTTTTTGCTACACATTAAAACGGAAGTGCATCACATCGCCGTCTTGAACGATATAATCTTTTCCTTCCAAACGCCATTTACCCGCTTCTTTCGCCCCGTTTTCACCTTTATATTGCACGAAATCGTTATATGCGATGACCTCGGCACGAATGAAGCCTTTCTCAAAGTCGGTATGAATGACCGCCGCCGCTTTTGGTGCCGTTGCACCGACGGAAACCGTCCAAGCGCGAACTTCTTTCACCCCGGCGGTAAAGTACGTCTGTAAATTCAGCAAGGCATAGCCGGCGCGAATCACGCGGTTTAAGCCCGGCTCTTCAATACCGAGATCTTGTAAAAACTCGATTTTTTCATCATCTTCAAGTTCTGCGATTTCCGCTTCAATTGCCGCACACACCGGCACGACTACCGAACCTTCTTTGGCGGCAAATTCACGCACTTTGTCCAGATAAGGGTTATTGTCAAAGCCGTCTTCATTCACGTTGGCAATATACATGGTCGGTTTTAAGGTTAGAAAATTATAACCTTTGATGGCGTGAAGCTCGTCTTTATCTAACGGCACCGAGCGGATCATTCCCGCATTTTCAAGCACCGGTAGGATTTTTTCCATTATCGAGAGTTCAAATTTTGCGTCTTTATCACCGCCTTTCGCCCGTTTTTGCAAACGTTGGATCGCCCGTTCGCAACTGTCTAAGTCCGCTAAAGCCAGCTCGGTGTTGATGGTATCAATGTCATCCAACGGATCGATTTTACCAGCAACATGTACGATATCGTCGTTCTCAAAACAGCGTACCACGTGTCCGATCGCATCCGTTTCACGAATATTAGCTAAGAATTTGTTGCCTAAACCTTCACCTTTACTTGCTCCTGCGACCAAACCTGCAATATCCACAAATTCCATTGTCGTTGGCAATACACGTTCCGGCTTGACGATTTCCGCCAAGGCATCTAAACGCGGATCCGGCATAGGCACAACACCTGTATTTGGTTCAATGGTACAGAACGGATAGTTTGCCGCCTCGATACCGGCTTTGGTTAATGCATTAAAAAGAGTTGATTTACCCACATTCGGTAAACCGACGATACCACACTTAAATCCCATATTTTTTCCTATGAATTATCTATTTAAATTTATGCTTTAAAGCCATTCAAGCGATTAGTTGCTTTAACAATTCCTTCTTTGAACAGCAGTTCAACGCAACGACCAGCTTCATCTACCGCAGCGTCAATCAACGGCTGATCGGTCGGTGACGGTTTGCCCAACACGTAACTTGACACTAAATCTTTATGTCCCGGATGTCCGATTCCGATTCGGACACGATAGAAATTATTGCTATTGCCTAAAGCGGAAATAATATCTTTCAAACCGTTATGTCCGCCGTGGCCACCGCCTTGTTTGATTTTTGCCACCCCCGGCGGTAAATCCAATTCATCATGCGCGACCAAGATCTCTTCCGGCTTAATGCGGTAGAAATTTGCCAAGGCACCAACCGCTTTGCCGCTTAAATTCATAAATGTTGTCGGTATAAGTAAACGCACCTCACCTTGCACCGTATTGATTTTGGCAACCTTACCGAAATATTTGGCATCTTCTTTTAGGCTGGTGTTAAACATACGGGCGAGTTCATTCACAAGCGATTCCCCCGCATTATGGCGGGTACCTTCATATTTTGTTCCGGGATTGGCAAGCCCGACAATCAATTTAATCTGCGACATAGCGTTTGAGTGAGAAATAAAAGGCGGTATTGTAGGCAAAAAGGGGGGATTTCACAAGGTGAAAGCCCCCTTTTCATGGCAATAATAGAATTATACCCTCGCCGAATACACCTTAAACTTACTGGATTTCGCTAACACTTGGTGTCGACCGAACGCTTGGTCAAGTAAGTCCGGATAAGGCAGGAAAGCATTGGCGACAATACGTAGCTCACTGCCTTTATTAAGATGGCGTTTGGCTTGTAAAATCAGTTCTTCCACGGCTCTATAAGCTGTATCGACACCGTCGTGGAACGGCGGGTTTGACACAATCAGATCAAAACGCCCGTCAATATGGGAAAACACATCACTTGCCACCACATCGCCTTCAAGCTGATTCTCCGATAAGGTTCGTTTGCTTGATGCCAATGCCATCGCATGAATATCCGACATGGTCAACTTGATCTTCGGAAATAGCTGTTTCAAAAACGCCCCAATCACCCCTGCCCCGCAGCCGAGATCCAGCACTTTTCCCTTCAGGCGATCGGCTTTATCAAAGGTTGAAAGCAGTAATTTCGAACCGTTATCCAACTCCGCCGAGCTAAACACCGCAGGCAAAGCAAACACTTTGAGATCTTGCAAGCGGTACGATTTCCAGAATTTTTTGCAATCAAAAGTAGGCTCGTTTTCCAGTCTAAAATGGTACAACCCGCAACGACGAGCCGAATCAATTTTGGCAATCTCGCCGAACGGTTCAAGTAAGGTTTCCACCGAGCGCACGCCGACACGGTTTTCACCTATCACCAACAGTTCTTGACCGACCGGAGCAGCAGCTAACCATTGTAACAACTGAAATTGACACTCTTGCTTATTTTTCGTCCAATAAAAGACCGCTAAATCCGCTTGCTGATAACACTCCAAGCCGAATTCCACGTGCCTATAATGGCGAGCATAATCAAAATAGCTGCTGAATACCGCAACTTCTTTCGTATTTGGGCGAATCAGTTCCGCAAAGTTGTCACGGACATCGCCGAACAACAACACCTTTTTCTGTTCAAACGCCCCCAAATGGCGTTCGAGCACTTCACTCTCAATCGATAACATAAATTTCCACGTTTTCATGCAAAATAATTTCTGCATTTTACCGATTTTTGCTACCATTCCCCAACTTTTTATGAGGAAAAACAATGAATCGGCGCGATCTGCTTTTAACAGAGATGAATATACCCCAATGGGTACTTGTTAAACCGCAAGTACTCAAAGGCGATGCACAAATTCGCTTGGCGGATACGGTAAAATTGGTAGTGGTATGTGAAGAAAATCATCAACAGAGCGGTTTATTTCAAGATGTTCTGCGCGCATTGCAATTGAATAGCGAACAATATCAATGGTTAAATCTTGAGCAAACCATACGCTTATATGTCGACCATCAACCGACTTTTTGGCTGATTCAACCCGAACAACAAGCGGTGCGATTTGCAAAAAAATTTGCAAATCAGGCCGCTTGGCAGTGTGAGTCTTGGCAAGATCTTTATCAACCCCAACAAAAACGCAAACTTTGGCAACAAATACAATCTTTTTGTTCGCAATTTGAGGAAACTTTGTGATTGCCCCCGTTTTAGACAGCGATTTCGACCGCCTTTTTGAAATCGAACAACAAGCCCATTTAGTGCCTTGGGCGAAAGGAACGCTGTTAAACAGTCAAGGCGAACGTTATTTGAATTTAAAATTATCCGTTGAAAACCGCATTGTTGCCTTTGCAATCTGTCAGTTTGTGCTTGATGAAGCGACGCTGTTTAATATCGCAGTCGATCCTGCCTATCAAAGCAAAGGCTACGGCAAGCAACTGTTACAAGCGTTGATCGCTCAGCTTCAACAAAAACAGATCACGACATTATGGCTTGAAGTACGAGCTTCAAACACGACAGCACAAAAACTTTACTCCTCACTAGGCTTTAATGAAGTGACGGTGCGGAAAAATTACTACCCGACCCAAGACGGTGGGCGAGAGAATGCGGTGGTGATGGCGTTATATTTATAGCCTTCATCCATTTTATATTAAAGAGAACAAAATGAACGAATTAATCACCTTTGAAGAATTAGATTTAAGCCCTGAGCTGTTGCAAGCGTTGGATAAAAAAGGCTATAAACGCCCAACCGCTATTCAGCAAGAAACCATTCCGCCTGCAATGGAAGGGCGAGATGTGTTGGGTTCGGCACCGACAGGCACAGGAAAAACGGCTGCATTTTTGTTGCCGGCGTTACAACATTTGCTCGATCACCCACGCCGTAAGCCTGGTCCACCACGCATTTTAATTTTAACGCCAACCCGTGAATTGGCGATGCAGGTTGCAGAGCAAGCGGAAGAGTTGGCACAATTTACCAACTTGAAAATTGCCACCATTACAGGCGGTGTCGCTTATCAAAACCACGGCGAAGTGTTTAACACCAATCAAGATCTTGTGGTGGCGACACCTGGGCGTTTACAACAGTATATTCAAGAAGAGAATTTTGACTGCCGTTCTGTCGAGATTTTAATTTTTGATGAAGCGGATCGTATGTTGCAAATGGGGTTCGGGCAAGATGCCGAAAAAATCGCAGCGGAAACCCGTTGGCGTAAATATACTTGGCTCTTTTCTGCCACCTTGGAAGGCGAATTGTTAGTGGATTTTGCTGAACGCATTTTAAATGATCCCGTTCAAATTGATGCAGAGCCAAGTCGCCGTGAGCGTAAGAAAATTCAGCAGTGGTATTATCACGCAGATAATCTTGAACATAAAACCAAATTACTTGCCCGTTTGATAAGTGAATTTGAGATTGAGCGAAGCATTGTGTTTGTTCGTCGTCGTGAAAGTGTGCGAGAGCTAAGCGAAATCTTGCGTAAACGTGGTATTCGTTCGACTTATTTGGAAGGTGAAATGGCACAGACACAACGTAATCAAGCAATTGCTCGCTTAAAAGACGGCGTGGTAAATGTGTTGGTGGCAACGGACGTGGCAGCTCGTGGGATTGATATTGATGATGTCGATTTTGTGATTAACTTTGACCTGCCATATAGTGCGGATACTTATCTACACCGTATCGGGCGTACAGCTCGTGCAGGTAAGAAAGGTTCAGCCGTATCGTTAGTCGAAGCTCACGACTACAAACTACTTGGCAAAATTAAACGTTATACGGAAGAGCCGTTAAAACCACGTATTATTGAAGGCTTAGCACCACGCACCAAAGCCCCGAAAGATGGTGAAGTGAATACGGTATCGAAAAAAGAGAAAGCTCGGATTAAGAAAAAGCAAGAAGAGAAAAAAGAGAGCTTAAAGAAAAAAGTGAAAGTCCGCCATAAAGATACGAAAAATATTGGTAAGCGGAGAAAGCCGACGGCAGAAAAAGCGGAAGGCTAAAATACAAGCGGTCTGTTTCAGCTGAAAATTTGCAAATTTCAGTCGGAAACAGACCGCTTGTTATTTAACATGATTATGCCGGATGTCTTTCCGCCACGTCTTTTAACAACGCTTGTAATTCCCCTTTTTGGAACATTTCAAGTACGATGTCACAGCCACCGACCAACTCACCTTCTACCCATAATTGCGGGAAAGTCGGCCAGTTTGCGTACTTCGGTAGTTCGGCACGAATATCCGGATTCGCCAAAATATCGACATAACCGAACGGCACTTGGCAGTTGATGACAGCTTCTACTGCGCGAGCAGAGAAACCGCAAGACGGAAATTTCGGCGAACCTTTCATGTAAAGTAGAATTGGGTTTTCACTGATTTGTTTTTGAATTCTTTCGATGGTTTCCATAATGACCTCTAGGGATAAAATCGGATTGTTAAATAGTTGAGTGATTATATCAGAATTTTTGACGAGATTGAATCGTAATAGAGGTTGTAATGCTTATGTAGGTAAAGTCAATCCGTTGAGTTTGAACGGATCAATCTTACACCTCTTGAAGTTAAACAAGCGGTTAGATTTCTGCAAAATTTTGCAAAAATCTAACCGCTTGTTGGATCGCTTTAAAAAACGAAAATGATGTCTGTCCTATTTTATCATAGGCGGATCATCCGCTAAGGATTCAAAATCAATAAACTGGTCTCCGTCAAAAACTTTAATATGCTCATCGGGTTTATCTGAGAAGAAATGCTCATACCCTGCTTTTAACAAATGTTTCTCTTTAATTCCCAACCAATCGGCAAACCCGTAAAGAAAATTTAATGCTGAGCGTTTGACTTTAATTAATGTTCTAGCTGTATCATCGCTGGATATTTTCACAAACGGAACTTGGAAGTTTTGTTTATATTCTTTACCGACAAATAAAGAAACATATTCCTTATCTTTATATTTGTGAGATAAACCGTGATCAGAAAAATAAATTAGAGAATAACTGTCCCCGGAATTCTCCAGCAAAGAAACGGTCTCTTTTAATAAGGTATCCGTTTGTTTTAACGAATCTAAATAACATGACATATCTTCGTTGATAAAGTTAACCACAACAGGATAATCCAATCTGTCACAAAATCGCATATGCGATCCCATTAAATGTAAGACAAATAATCGATGACCATCATAGCTCTCATTCAGTTTTTCTTTAAAGATGTTAATTAGCGCTTTGTCATTAATATTCGCCGTATCATAGCTGGATTTTTTCGTAAAAAAGATCTCTTTAGCATTCGCAGCAACCCGTGCTGCAATGGAATCATATGAGCCGGTTCTTCCTTGGTTGGAAATCCAATACGTTTTAAAGCCGGATTTATTAGCTAATGTAATGATATTATCTTGGAAGTCGATCTCTTCACCGCGTTTAAAATAAAGTGTGTTTAATAAAGACGGTTGAGTATTCAGTGCCGCAGCTATATAACCATCAAAAATCATCCCTTTTGTTTGAGATAAAAACGGCGTTGTATTTATCGGATAATGGTAAAGCGATAAATAATCGGCTCTCATACTTTCACCAATGACTAACACATAATTCTTATACTTCGGATGTGATTCCACAACATCCCAAACGGGTTCATTGTTCATAGTAACAATAACCCCCCTGCTATGCCGTTGATAATTGATGATCTTTTTAAACGTTTCCGAGTAAAACCCGACAATAGAAACATCAGTATAAACCAAATAAAATTCTTTTTTTATATAAAATTCCTTTATTGAATTATACATAACAGAAAAAAAGATAATTAAACAGGCAATTATTTTGTTTTTTATGGATACTTTAACCAGTTTCAAACCAGAAACCAAAAATAATATAAACACACAAAAACACAAAAATAAAAGACAGTACAAATATAAATGCCAAGGTGTGTTTAAAATAAATTCTTTTGTCTCACTTAAATTTGTTTCAAAAAGTGATGCCACAAACGCCATCGATGGTCTTCCATAAATAATGGCTTGAGGAAGATATAGTATAGCCACAATAGAATTTATGATAAATGCAATATAGAATAATATTTTTGAGATATTAATAATGACATAAAAAATCAAATAGGTAGCAATAATACCGTAGATTGTCACAGGGAATCCAAATGCATAGCAAAGGATGATTGAATATACCAATAGGCAGCCATAGACCAAAATTGATCTATTGATCAATTTATCCATTATTTTCTCCTTTTTAAATTTTAATAATGAATTAAGAATAACATCTTTATTGTTTTAACAGTGAAATATTTAATATTCACCATCATGAACTTATATTAAAACGGCGATATAAAATACCGCCATAGTATTTTTTATTTTATAATAAGCAATATAAAAATATTGCAATAAATATATTTTATTACTTCGCAATACGTTTATATTTCATACGATGCGGTTGGGTGGCTTCTGCACCAAAGGTTTTCTTTTTCCACTCTTCGTAGTCTGAGAAGTTACCTTCGTAGAAGGTCACTTTACCTTCATCGCCGTAGTCTAGGATGTGAGTTGCGATACGGTCTAAGAACCAACGGTCGTGCGAGATAACCATTGCACAGCCCGGGAACTCTAAGATCGCATTTTCTAACGCACGCAAGGTTTCCACATCAAGATCGTTAGTCGGTTCGTCTAATAATAAGACGTTTCCGCCCGCTTGTAACAATTTCGCAAGGTGTAAACGACCGCGCTCACCGCCTGACAATTCGCCAACACGTTTTTGTTGATCGACACCTTTGAAGTTAAAGCGTCCAACATAAGCACGGCTTGGGATTTCAAAGTTACCGATAGTTAGAATATCTTGTCCGTTTGACACTTCTTCCCACACGGTTTTCTTATCGTCCATTGCATCACGGAACTGATCCACAGAGGCAAGTACCACGGTTTCACCCATTACGATTGAACCACTATCCGGTTGCTCTTGACCTGAAAGCATACGGAATAGGGTTGATTTACCGGCACCGTTCGGACCGATAATCCCAACGATCGCCCCTTTCGGAATACTGAAGGATAAATCGTCAATTAACGTGCGATCACCGTAAGATTTGGTTAAGTGATTCACTTCAATCACTTTATCCCCTAAGCGTGGACCCGGTGGAATAAAGAGTTCGTTGGTTTCGTTACGTTTTTGATATTCGCCCGAGTTAAGTTCATCAAAGCGTGCCATACGCGCCTTGCTTTTCGCTTGGCGACCTTTCGGATTTTGACGCACCCATTCCAACTCTTTCTCAATCGATTTTTGACGAGCAGATTCCGCCGCTTGTTCTTGGGCTAAACGTTTCTCTTTCTGCTCTAACCAAGATGAGTAGTTTCCTTCCCAAGGAATCCCTTCACCACGGTCAAGCTCTAGGATCCAACCTGCCACGTTGTCTAAGAAGTAACGGTCGTGGGTAATTGCCACCACAGTGCCTTCATAGTCGTGTAAGAAGCGCTCTAACCACGCTACAGACTCGGCATCTAAGTGGTTGGTCGGTTCGTCTAATAACAACATATCCGGTTTTTCGAGCAATAAACGGCAAAGAGCCACACGACGGCGTTCGCCCCCTGAAAGATGTTCGATTTTAGCGTCCCAATCCGGTAAACGTAACGCATCCGCCGCACGTTCTAACTGGTTATCTAAATTGTGACCATCGTGAGCTTGAATAATCGCTTCTAATTGAGCTTGTTCAGCCGCCAGTTTGTCGAAATCCGCATTTTCATCGGCATAAGCCGCATACACTTCATCTAAACGAGTGAGTGCAGTTTTAACTTCTGAAACTGCCTCTTCAATGGTTTCACGCACGGTTTGCTGCGGCTCTAATTTTGGCTCTTGCGGAAGATAACCGATTTTAATCCCCGGTTGCGGACGTGCTTCCCCTTCGATCTCTTTATCGATCCCAGCCATAATGCGTAATAAAGTCGACTTACCCGCACCGTTTAAGCCAAGCACCCCGATTTTCGCACCGGGGAAGAAGCTTAATGAGATATTTTTTAAGATATGACGCTTCGGCGGAACCACTTTTCCGACTCGATGCATCGTGTAAACAAATTGCGTGGACATAGATATTCCTTTTCTGACCAAAAATCGGAAGTATTTTACTTGAAATTACAGTGAGTGGGAATCTGAAAACAACAAGCGGTCTGATTTCAACGGAAATTTGCAAATTTCATCGAAAATCGGACCGCTTGTAAATGAAGAGCCGCTATGCCCGCTCTCTCGCTACCGCGCGATAGCCGATGTCACGTCGATAAAAACGGCCTTGCCACTGAATCTGTTCGGCAAGTTTTAACGCTTTTTGTTGGGCTTCCAATACGTTAGAACCTAACGCTGTAGCACACAATACCCGACCGCCGTTGGTTACAAGCTTGCCGTTTTGCTGTTCAACACCGGCTAAGAAGACTTTTTCACCCGGCTGAGGCGCAGTCGGTATGCCACTGATTTCATCGCCTTTGCGATAATCGCCCGGGTAGCCTTCCGCCGCCAGTACGATCCCCAATGCGGCTTGTTCGCACCACTGAGATTGTATTTCATCCAATTTGCCGTCGCACGCTTTCAGACAAAGTTCGACTAAATCGGATTCCAAACGCAACATGATCGGTTGAGTTTCAGGATCGCCGAAACGACAATTGAATTCAATCACTTTCGGTTGACCGTTCGGCATGATCATCAAACCGGCATAGAGAAAACCTGTGTATTCATTATTTTCACTCGCCATACCGCGTATGGTCGGGTAAATGATTTCCTCCATGACGCGTTGGTGAATCTCCGTGGTCACCACCGGCGCCGGTGAATAGGCGCCCATTCCGCCCGTATTTAAGCCTCTATCACCTTCGCCGACCCGTTTGTGATCTTGGCTGGTTGCCATCGGCTCGACATGCTTACCGTCAACCATAACAATAAAACTCGCTTCTTCACCGTCGAGAAATTCTTCAATCACGACTCGGCTACCGGCTTCGCCGAACGCATTGCCCGAAAGCATATCTTTTACCGCGTCTTCCGCTTCGTTCAACGTCATCGCGACAATCACACCTTTACCGGCGGCTAAGCCGTCGGCTTTGATCACAATCGGCGCACCTTTTTGACGTAAGTAAGCTAACGCCGGTTCCACCTCGGTAAAGTTTTGATATTCCGCCGTCGGAATATGATGACGGGCGAGGAAATCTTTCGTAAACGCTTTTGAACCTTCCAATTGTGCGGCAGCTTGAGTCGGCCCGAAAATGGTGAGTCCTGCGGCGCGAAACGCATCGACCACCCCGATAACTAACGGCGCTTCAGGACCGACAATGGTTAAGCCAATATCGTTTTCTTTGGCAAAGGAGACTAACGCGGCAATATCCGTTGCAGCAACGGCAACATTTTCAATCCCCTTCTCAAGAGCTGTTCCCGCATTACCCGGCGCCACAAAAACCTTATCCGCCAAAGGCGATTGACGTGCTTTCCACGCTAAAGCGTGTTCACGACCACCATTACCGATAATTAAAATGTTCATTCGAATTCCTCATGAGTTTGAATAGACGATTTCGCAATTTGCAAAATATTGAAGATAACCGACCGCTTGTCAAGCGACGCAAACGGTTGCGTATTCTACCGAATTTCATTCGGTTCTAAAAGAAAAAAACCAATCGGGTTGTTTTTAGCTTATAATTCGTCCATATTGACTTATAAAGGTACGCTTATGAATCCCCAAGGTTATTGGATTGTCGTCCGTGATTTTGACCTCTCTCTCATTGATAACGAAATCCCGTTCGGTGAAGCAAACCAATTCGGTTTGGAAAACCGTTCCGCCATTGAAATCGGCACATACCGCCAACATGCGGTCTTTTTAGTTCACGCCGATGAACGCGATCAACAACGTGAATTCGTGAATTTGCGCTCTCAATTATATCGGGAGGAAACCTTGCGAAATTTATTGCACCGTGCAGTGTCTTTAAATCATTTTCTGAGTACGCATCGTTACTGCGGTCAATGTGCGACACCGTTTGAGATGGCATCGAACGAATTTGCACTGCATTGCCCGAATTGTGGTAACCGCACTTATCCGACTATCAGCCCGTCAATCATTGTTGCGGTCAGACGCGGCAGACAAATTTTATTGGCAAACCACCTTCGCCATAAAGGCACGATTTATACTACCCTTGCCGGTTTCGCCGAAGCGGGGGAAACCGTTGAAAACGCCGTACACCGTGAAGTGTGGGAAGAGAGCAAAATTAAGATTAAAAATATTCGTTACTTTGGCAGCCAACCGTGGGCGTTTCCGAATTCGTTAATGTTAGGTTTTTTGGCTGATTACGACAGCGGTGAAATCGAATTGCAGGAAGAAGAGATCTTCGATGCCCGATGGTTTGATTGCGATGAACCTTTACCGGAACTGCCGCCGGAAGGGACGATCGCCTTGCGCTTGATTCAAGAAACCCTGTCGATTTGTAAAAACAGCGCATAAAACAACAGCCCGCTATCGGGCTGTTTTATATTAGGTCTTCTCCGCCTCAAAACGTTCAAAAGAAAGCACGCTACGTTCAACCTTGCGCAGAATCAATGTCATGATGCCGGTAATAACTAGATAAATCACCCCCGCCAAACCGTAAATCGTCAACGCATCGTATTCCGTACCGTATAATTGACGGGCGTAGCCCATGATATCCATGATCGTAATGGTCGACGCCAATGATGTGCCTTTAAACACCAAAATGATTTCATTACTGTATGAAGGCAAAGCGCGTCTTAATGCGTATGGCACAAGAATTTTCAGCGTCTGTAAACGGTTCAGCCCTAATGCGGCACAGGTTTCCCATTGCCCCTTCGGAATCGCTTTTACTGCACCATGAAATAACAAGGTGGTATATGCAGTGCTGTTTAACGCCAACGCCAGCATCGCACAAAACCAGGCATTAGAAAGCAATCCCCACAACGGACTATTGACAATCCACTGAAACTGCCCCGGACCGGCATAAATTAAGAAAAATTGTACCAACAGCGGCGTTCCGGTGAATAAAGTCAGAAACAGATTAATTGCCGCTTTAATGAGTTTATTGTCCATTGAGAGCAAAAACGTTAATCCGACGGACAAGAAAAAGGCGACCACTAATGCCACAAATGTTAATAGCAAACTGGTCGGAATCCCTTGAGCTATGGTGACAAAATACTCCTGCAACATTTATTTGCCTCCTCTCTCAAAACGGGTAAAACGCCGTTCCAATTTACGGATAATCACTTGACTGACTAACGTGATCATCAGATAAATCAACGCCGCAAAACCATACCACGTAAACGGTTCATGAGTACGGGTATTAATTAACTCCGTTTGGCGCATCAAATCATGTACGCCGATGAGCGAAACCAATGCCGTATCTTTCAACAAGACCAACCATTGGTTACTCAACCCCGGTAAGGCGTGCCGCCAAACTTGCGGCATCACGATATGGATAAACGTATAACCGCGGCTTAAGCCTAAGGCTGCACCGGATTCCCATTGCCCTAACGGAATCGCCTGAATCGCACCGCGCAACGATTGTGAAGCATAGGCGGCAAAAATGATCGATAACGCCACAACACCGCAGCCGAACGGCCCGAGTTCGACATAGGTGCCGGTCACCCATTCAATCACTTCCGGAGCGCCAAAGTAAATTAAGAAAACAACGAGAATTTCCGGTAAACCGCGTAATAACGTGACGGCAATTGCCGTCGGCTGGCGGACACAACGCCATTTACTCGTTTCAAGGGTGACAAAGACAATGGAAAGGACAAGCCCCAATAATAACGAACAAACCGCTAACCCTAAGGTCATTAGGGTTGCGGTGTACATTAAAGGAAGATAATCAAAAAACATAAAGATTATTTAGTCATCCATTTATCATAAATTTTTTGGTATTCACCGTTTTGCTTAATCGCAGCAATGCCTTTATTGAGGCTTTCGACTAAAGCGGTATTCGATTTATTCACCGCAATACCGAGCCCATTATTGAAATAACGTTTATCGGTTACACGCTCACCGACGAAATCCAACTCCGGATTTTTCGTAAACATATCTCTTAATACATCCGTATCGCCGAAAATAATGTCAATACGACCGTTTTTCAAATCTAAAATCGCATCTTGCAAACTCGCATACGATTTTGTTGCATATTGTTTCGCTTCTGCATTGGCATATTGTTGATAAGTCGTGCCGTTTTGTACGCCAACGGTTTTTGCCGTTGCCAAGTCAGCTTTACCTTTCACGCCGATAAAGCTGGCCGAACTTTCATAATACGGTGCAGAAAAAGCGACTTGTTTCGCACGTGCTTCGGTAATATCGATTGCCGAAATCGCCGCATCGAAACCGCCACGCCCTTTAATCAAGCTCGGAATCAACGCATCAAACGATTGTGTTTTAAACTGGCAGGTAGCCTGAATTTCTTTACAGATGGCGTTAGCAATATCCACATCAAAACCGATAATTTCCCCTTTTTCATTGGTCAATTCAAACGGCGGATAACTTGGTTCCATGGCAAACGTGATGGTTTGATTTGCCTGTGCCGAAAATGCCGCCATAGCAAGCGCTGATGCAATCAATAATTTTTTCATTGTATTTACCTCAATAAGCAATAGGATTTAAAACAAATTAATGTGAGTGAGAAAGATAATTGGCAAACTGCGCCGTTTGCGGATGAACAAAACAATCTGCGCCGCCGAATTCAATGATCCTGCCTTTTTCCATATAAACGACTTTTGTCGCCACTTTACGCGCGACGGCGACTTCATGAGTGACAATCACTTGTGTAATACCGGTATGTTGCAACTCTTTGATAATATCCACCACTTGCGCCGTAATTTCGGGATCCAGCGCTGCCGTCGGCTCATCGAACAACAATACTTGCGGTTGCATCATTAATGCCCGGGCAATTGCCACACGTTGTTGTTGCCCGCCTGACAGCTGTAACGGAAAACGCTCGGCGAATTCGGCTAATTGCAAACGCGCCAATAACCCCGTGGCACGCTCAATTGCCGCAGTTTTACTCAAACCAAGTACTTTCATCGGCGCTTCAATTAAATTTTGCATGACGGTCAAATGCGGCCATAAATGATATTGCTGAAAGACCATCCCGACTTCTTTACGCAATAAGCCGACTTGTTTTGCATCGGCTTTTGCGGTGAGATCAAACTTATGCGTTGCAATTTCAAGCGCGCCGGATTGCGGAACTTCCATTAAATTTAACGTCCGAATTAAAGTACTCTTTCCCGCACCACTCGGGCCGAGAAGTACAACGGTATCCCCTTTCTCAATATTCAGATTAATATCAAACAGGGCTTGGCTTTGCCCATAAAAGAAATTCACATTGTGAATACGAATTGCCATTCGAATAAAATCCTGTACAGCCTAAAAATTGAATGAATATTATGATTTTATGCATATTTATGCAAGAAATTTTGCAAAAATTTAAAACGTCCGACCGAATAGGTTTAAAGAGATTGATAGTACGCCACGGTAAATTAGCCTATACTACACACCTTCAATATGCTTTAGGAGGAATAATGTTACAAGCCGTTCTCGCTATTATCGGCGGATTAATCATTTTAGTTTGGAGTGCCGATCGCTTTGTCGACGGTTCAGCCTCTACCGCCCGTCATTTTGGTATGCCCCCGCTATTAATCGGTATCGTCATCATCGGTTTCGGTACTTCAGCGCCGGAAATGATCGTGTCCGCCTCGTCTGCAATGCAAGGCGCCTCCGGTATAGCCTTAGGAAATGCTTACGGCTCCAATATTACCAATATTGCGCTTATTTTAGGGGTGACCGCCATGATTCGCCCGATTACCGTCCATTCCGCCGTCATTTATAAAGAACTGCCGATTTTATTGGTCATCACGTTTTTCTCCGCCTATTTGCTTTATGATGCCACCGTCACTCGCATGGAAGCCGTTGTGTTATTGGCTATTTTTGCCGTTTATATGCTTTGGACCATTGCACTTGGTATCAAAAGCCGCAATGACAGCATCGCCAAAAGCGAATCGCTTGAAGACGACAATTTTAAAATGCCGATTGGAAAAGCGCTGTTTTGGATTGTGATCGGCTTAACCTTACTTGTTATCAGCTCGCAATTACTGGTTTGGGGCGCTATTGAGGTTGCCCGTTTTTTTGGCGTGAGTGATTTAATCATCGGCTTAACCATTGTTGCCGTCGGTACCTCATTACCTGAATTTGCATCATCAATCGTCGCTGCCCGAAAAGGCGAATCCGACTTAGCTCTCGGTAATATCGTCGGTTCCAATCTATTCAATGCACTTGCCGTTGTCGGTGTTGCCGGCGTAATCGAACCGATGCAGGTCAGCCCGGAAGTCTTCTCGCGCGATATGCTGGTGATGACCGCCGTTACGATTTTATTATTCTTCTTTGCATACAGTTTTAAACGTCGACCGGGCAGATTGGGACGCATCAACCATGTCGAGGGTGCGATTTTCCTACTCGGCTACATTGCTTACAGCGTTTATCTGTTTCAAACTGCGGTTTAAGAAGGAATCCGTTTTTATATGCGTATTTTGGTCTTTCTTTTCACGTTATTATTGAGTTTTCCCGGTTCGGCAGGTTTATTTAATACAACACCGAAATATCTGAGTAGTGCACAAGCCTTTGCCTTCTCTTATCAAGTATCGGCGGATAAACTCCTGTTGGACTGGCAAATTGCCGACGGCTATTATTTGTACCAAAAAGAAATCCGCGTACATTCGGAACAAGCGACGCTTGGTGAACTGCGCTTTCCTCAAGCGGAAAAGCACCAAGATGAGTTTTTCGGTATGGTGAATATTTTCCGCCGCCAATTGCATCTTGACGTGCCGTTCGACAAACTTACGCCAAGTGCAACCGTGGAAGTCAATTATCAAGGTTGCACCAAAGGATTTTGCTATCCGCCGGAAACCGTCAGTATAGTACTCGATAAACAAGCGGTCGGTTCCGTCAATCATTTTGCAAAAAACGACTCGGTTCAGACCGCTTACACAGTGCGAAAAGCCGAACAAGACAACCTGGCGGAACAGCTTTCCGCCAACCGTTTTTCCATCTTTTGGTTTTTTATTTTCGGCTTAGGTTTAGCGTTTACCCCCTGCGTATTGCCGATGTTACCGCTGCTATCGGCGATTGTAATCGGTAACAATCAGCGACCGAGCAGCCTACGGGCGTTTTTGCTCAGCGCCGTTTACGTACAAGGTATGGCGCTGACATATACCCTACTCGGCTTAGTCGTCGCCGCCGTGGGTTTGCCGTTCCAAATTGCCTTACAAAGCCCGGCGGTACTGTTCACCTTAGCAATATTATTCACGCTGTTAGCCTGCTCCATGTTCGGCTTGTTTACCCTTCAGCTACCGCACCGCTGGCAGCAAGCGCTGAATCAGCTCAGTCAACGACAAACGGGCGGTTCGTTCGTCAGTGTGTTTATCATGGGCATGATCGCCGGCTTGGTGGCGTCACCTTGTACCTCGGCGCCGTTATCCGGTGCGTTGCTTTATGTCGCGCAAAGCGGTGACTTACTTACCGGCGGATTGGCACTTTATCTGCTCGCCTTAGGCATGGGCATTCCGCTGATGTTGATTACCTTATTCGGGAATAGCATTCTGCCGAAATCGGGGGATTGGTTACTGAAAGTCAAAAGCCTGTTCGGCTTCGTTATGCTCGCCTTACCGGTATTTTTACTTTCCCGTATTTGGCCTGAATTTGAGCCGTTAATGTGGTCCGCCCTAATGATGGCGTTGTTAATTTGGACAAACAATGTCTTTTTCAACCAAAAATGGTTACGCATCGTCTTGCTCATTGCTTTTGCTTTCAGTGCAAAACCTTGGGTCGATCTGTTTTGGCAACCGAAGACAATCCTCACGCAAACGCCGTCACACTTTACCCGCATCCAATCGCTTGACGAACTGAAACAGCAACTCACCGCCGCCAACGGCAAAAAAGTGATGCTGGATCTCTACGCCGATTGGTGTGTCGCTTGCAAAGAGTTTGAAAAATTTACGTTTAACGCGCCGCAAGTAAAAACCAAACTGGAGCAAATGCTGGTCTTGCAAGTTGATATGACGAAAAATTCTCCGCAAAACGATGAATTGATGAAACAATTTAATGTACTCGGCTTACCGACCATTTTATTTTTTGACGAAAATGGGAACGAACTGAGCCAAGCGAGGGTTACCGGTTTTATGCACGCGGATGACTTTGCCGATTGGCTGAATAATTTGAGCCGATTCGGTTCATCTGCTTTCATTCAAGAAGGAAAGGAGCAAAAGTGAAAACGATCTTAATCACCGGCTGTTCATCAGGTATCGGCTATGCCACCGCTCACCACTTGAAAAACGCGGGTTGGCGGGTTATTACCAGTTGCCGAAAACCTGAAGACGTACAACGTCTGCAATATGAAGGGTTTGAATGCATACAACTGGATGTGACGGATTCCATCCAAATAAAAGAAGTATTCGATTACATTCAAACAAGCGGTCGGCTAGACGCCGTATTTTGCAATGCCGGCTACGGTCAGCCGGGTGCGGTAGAAGATATTCCGCGTGAAGCGTTACGGGAGATTTTTGAAACCAATGTTTTCGGCACTTGGGAAGTGATGAATGCTGCATTACGTCTTTTCCGTCGCCAAAATCAGGGGCGCATTTTGATCAATAGCAGCATTTTAGGCTTTGCCGCCATGCATTTCCGCGGGGCGTACAACAGCACTAAATTTGCCTTGGAAGGCATGGCGGATACGCTGCGACACGAACTTCACGGCTCAAATATCTACGTGAGTTTAATCGAACCCGGCCCGATTCAAAGCCGTTTTCGCCCGAATTCCGTCGTCAAATTACATCAATATATTGATATGGAAAGCTCTTTTCATCACGAGGCGTATCGGAAGCAGCTTGCCCGCCTGAACACCAAAGGCAATGCCAACCCGTTTACCCTGCCCGCTTCCGCCTGCGCCGAAGCATGTTTGAAGGCCTTAAATGCCAAAATACCTAATGCCCGCTATCAAGTCACGTTTCCGACCAAACTGTTTTGGTGGCTAAGACGCATTTTGCCGACCAACGCCTTCGATTTTATGTGCCGAAAAGGCGGCGGATAATCATCCCAACTCCTGCGGATCAATATCCACCGTCAATCGAATATCGTTTCGCAGGAACTGTTCTTTTTGCTCATCAAAACGATCTAACAACTGTTGGATCGCACTTCTTGCCGAATGTTGAATAAGTAACTGCCAGCGATAATGCCCTGCTTTTTTTGCCATTGGGGCGTTGAAAGGTCCAAGTAACTGGAAGCCTTGCCAGCCGTTTTCGCTGATCATTTGGTGTAAACAAGCGGTCAGATCTTGCAAAAAATTTGCAACTTTATCGTTATCTCTACCTGTCGCACGCATCAGCACTTGCGAAGAAAACGGCGGTAGGCTCATTATTTTTCGTATTGCTAAGGCTTGGCTGGCAAAGGCAAGGTAGCCGTCATTGAGTAAGCTGGTGAGTAACGGGTGATCGGGGTAATGCGTTTGTAACACCACTTCCCCTTGCTTTTCCGCCCGTCCTGCTCGCCCTGATACTTGCACATAAAGCTGTGCCAAGCGTTCTTCTGCACGGTAATCGGTGGAAAACAGGCTACTATCCACATTCACGATGGCGACTAAAGTCACATTCGGGAAATGGTGTCCTTTGGCTAACATCTGTGTGCCGATCAAAATTTGGCTTTTGCCTGCTTGGATTTCGGCAAGGTGCTGTTCCAACGAGCCTTTACGGGCGGTGCTGTCACGGTCAATGCGAGTAATGCTGTATTGCGGAAAACGTTGTGCCAGCACTTGTTCCAGCTGTTCCGTGCCGATCCCTGTGGTGATTAAATTAACCGAGCCACAATGTCCGCACTGGCGAGGAATGGCTTTTTGCGAAGCACAGTGATGGCAACGCAAAACTCGCTGTTTTTGGTGATAAGTAAAAGGTTTATCGCAAGACGGGCAATCGGCAATCCAGCCACATTCGTGGCACAACAGAACAGGGGCAAAACCCCGTCGGTTCAGAAATAACATCACTTGATTGCCTTTTTCCAAGTGGCTTTGCATCATTGCCAACAGCTTTTCCGATAAGCCTGAATAAATCCGCTGTTTTTTCAAATCAATTAACGTTTGCTTGGAAAATTGAGCATTGCCTGCCCTTGCATTAAGCTGAAGTTCGATAAATTTACCGTTTTGTACATTTTGCAAACTTTCAAAACTTGGCGTTGCCGAGCCGAGAATAATCGGAATGTTGTTATTTTTCGCCCGAAGCACCGCCAAATCCCTTGCGTGATAACGCCAGCCGTCTTGCTGTTTGAACGAGCCGTCGTGTTCTTCATCAATGATAATTAAGCCGAGTTGCTGAAATTGTGTGAACAAGGCGGAACGTGTGCCGATCACAATCGCACTTTCGCCGTTTTTTGCCCGAAGCCACGCATTGAGCCGTTGTGTGTCGTTGAGATGGGAATGCAATGCGTCAATTTCCACATTAAAACGAGCTTGGAAACGCTGAATGGTTTGTGGGGTCAGCCCGATTTCAGGCACTAACACCAACACTTGCTCGCCCCGTTTCAGCACTTCTTCGATCACTTGCAAATAGACTTCCGTTTTCCCTGAGCCTGTAACCCCATTGAGCAAAAATGCCCCGAAGCCTTGCTGATAATGCAAACGGCTGACGACAAGGGTTTGCTGTTTATTCAACGTTAAACGGTTTTGGCTATTGCAAATCGGCTGTTCGCCCAGTTTTTCCTGCCAACTTTGCACATTAAAAGGAAGCTCAACCTTTTCCAGATACCCTTTTTCAAGCAAGGCTTTCCAAACCGCAGGGCTACAAGCGGTCGGCTTTTCAAAGAAATTTGCAAATGCCGCCAGTTCGCTTAATAGCTCTTGTTGCTTTTTCGCTTTTTGAATCACGCCGTTAGCAAGCGCTTTTCTGCCATTTTCCGTGACAACGAAATAGTCTGGGGCGGTGCGTTCGCTACTTTCCCCTTGTCGCAATTTGACAGGCAAGGCACTTTGTAGCACTTCGCCCAACGGGGCGTGATAATAACGGCTCGCCCACTGCAAGAGTTGCCACATCTCAGCGTCAAACAACGCTTGTTCATCTAACACTTGCTCAATCGGTTTGAGTTTTTCGGTGGGAATATCTGACGTGGTTGGGAAATCCACCACAATCCCGATTTTACGCTGGCGACCAAAAGGCACCACGACCCTAGCCCCTTTCACCACATTTTCAAAATGCGTTGGAAGCAGGTAATCGAAATAACGTGCCAACGGCACAGGTAGAGCAATTCGGATTAGGTTCATTAGGGTTTCACTTTGCGAAAACTATCAACACTTAATAAGATAATGGATACCGCCAAACACGCCATTAAAATATAGGATTTGGCTTCTAATACTTCACCGATTGCAAATGAAATAAACAACATGATTAAGGGTTCTGCATAACCTAATAATCCTAATACGTTAATTGGTAAGGTGTTACTCGCAGCAATATATAAAATAAATGCCATGCCATTCACTAGCCCTAATAATGCTAAATAAAAATAGAGATATTCATTTTGGCTTAAAATATAAGGGTATTTGACCTGTGAAATATAATAGAGAGCAAAAGGTAATAATAAAACTAATTCTACAAAAAAAGTTGCAAGGCTGTTAATCTGATAATAACGGCGTAAGGTAATATATATCGGATAGCCGAATCCAGCGACAAAGGTTGCCCATGAAATCGTGGCGGTAAAAATAATATTGGTGGAAACACCGATAACGGCAAAGGCTAATGCCCACCATTTTAGCTTGGTGAAATGTTCTTTAAACACGATTTTGCCTAACGCTACGGCAACAATCGGCAATAATAAATAACCGATAGACACTTCAATAGCCTGACCATTATTCGGCGCCCATAAAAACAACCAAAGTTGTACACTGGTGTTTAATGTAAGTAATAATAAAATAATAATTAAAAAAGGTTTCTTCTTTATCTTTTGATAAAGTTCTTTAAATGCTTTTTGCTGATGAAATAAAAAAATCGCCAATAAAATAAATGGCATTAACACCACAATACGAAAGCCGAAAACACCATCGCTTTCTAAAGGGCGAAGTAAAATCGCAAAATAATAACCTACACCGAATAAAATATTTGCCGAAAGTGCTAAAAGAATACCTTTGAGCATTATATCCCCCGACGTTGTTTGCGGATGGCGATAATACCGTCAAGCATTAATAGCAATATAGAAATAATCAAACAGCTCATGAGAATATAAGAGGATTGATCTAATACTTCCCCGATAATAAATGCTACAAGTAGCATAGATGCCGGTTCAATATAACTTAATAACCCTAATACATTAATTGGAACAAGACTGCTTGCAATAATATAAGAAATTAATGCCGTACCACTCACAATACCCAATAACACTAACCAAAAATAAAAATTCGGATTATTTTCCGTGACAAATTGCATATCGGTATTCAGCATAAAATAAGTGGCTATCGGCAACATTAATATAATTTCGCAGACAAAACTGGATAAATGCGACATATCGAAATGTTTACGTAAACTAAAATAAACAGGGTAGCCGATTAATACCATTAAGGTTGCCCACGAAATAGATCCAACGGTAATTAAGGTAATAATGACACCAATAGAGGCAAAAATAATGGAAGCGATTTTTAAATAAGAGAGACTCTCTTTAAATAAAAATCGCCCCACCGCGACCATGGCAATCGGCATTAATAGATAACCGATAGACACATCAATGGCATAGCCGTTGTTGGGGGCATAAAGGAAAAGCCACATCTGCGAGCCTGTGACCGCAGTGGTTGTTAGTAATACCAAAATTAAATGGGGGTGCTGTTTTAGGCGTTTTAAATAGCGTTTAAATTCGTCGTTTTTTTTGAAAATAAAGAGTGCTGAAATCACAAAAGGCAAGCTTACCCACATTCTAAAACCGTAGATTTCTTCACCGGAAAGAGGTTTTAAATGGGTGGATAAATAATAGAGTACACCGAATAAAATAGAGGCGGTGACGGAAAATGTGATGCCTTTTATCATTTAGATTAGTGTTAGGATCGAAATATGAACATTCATTGATGTAGGGGCGGACCGATGTATCCGCCCACTATTTGCAAATAAATATGTTTAAATATCCGCTTGGAACGGGCGGACACATCGGTCCGCCCCTACGGTTACGTTTTAAACTAATCCTGACGATAACTCTGCAAGAATTTCGCTAATCGACCAATAGCTTCTTCCAGTTGATCCACATACGGCAGTGTCACCACACGGAAGTGGTCCGGTTTATGCCAGTTAAAGCCTGAGCCTTGCACCAACAACACTTTTTCCTGCTGAAGCAGATCGTAAACAAATTGCTGATCGTCTTTGATACCGTACATTTCCGTATCAATTTTCGGGAACATATACATCGCCCCTTTTGGCTTCACACAGCTAATCCCAGGGATTTTGGTGAGCAATTCGTGAGCCTTGTTGCGTTGTTCCAACAAACGACCGCCCGGTAAAATAAATTCGTTAATGCTTTGATAACCGCCTAACGCTGTTTGAATAGCGTGTTGCATCGGGGTGTTTGCACATAAACGCATTGACGCAAGCATATCTAAGCCTTCAATAAAGCCTTTTGCCTGATTTTTCGGACCGTTTAACACCATCCAACCTTGGCGGAAACCTGCTACACGGTATGCCTTTGATAAACCGTTATAAGTGACGGTTAAAAGATCAGGGGCAAGAGGGGCAAGATGATGATGTACCGCACCGTCATAAACGATCTTCTCATAAATTTCATCTGAGAAAATAATCAAATTATGTTCACGAGCCACCGCCACAATATCCAATAAGATTTGACGGCTATACACTGCGCCTGTCGGGTTATTTGGGTTAATGATTAAAATAGCTTTGGTTTTCGGGGTGATTTTCGATTTAATGTCCTCAATATCCGGGAACCACTCGTTTTCTTCATCGCAAAGATAGTGAACCGCTTTACCGCCTGCAAGGGTTGCCGCCGCTGTCCACAGCGGATAATCCGGCATAGGAATTAAAATTTCATCGCCATCATTTAATAAGGCTTGCATTGACATGGTGATTAATTCAGATACCCCGTTACCGATGTAAACATCACCGACATCTAAATCACGCATACCTTTTAATTGGTAATATTGCACAATCGCTTTGCGTGCCGAATATAAACCTTTAGAGTCACAATAACCTTGCGCAGTCGGTAAGTTACGAATCACATCGACCAAAATTTCCGCAGGCGCATCAAAGCCGAAAGGGGCTGGGTTACCAATGTTGAGTTTTAAAATTTTATGTCCTTCTTCTTCAAGGCGAAGAGCCTCTTTATGAATCGGTCCGCGAATATCATAGCGAACATGTGCCAATTTGTCGGTTTTTGCAAAGCGTTCCATTATATTTATCCTAAAAGACTAAGTCGTTAAAGCAGAAAAATGCTTCACTCTACTCCGATTTTTTAGGAAAAAAAAGAGGAAATGAGATAAAATGCATTTGTTTTTTTCTACAAGCGGTCTGATTATTCGAAATTTTTACAAATGCCTCTTTTTAGTGACTTAGCAAATCAGCTTTACCAACAATTACAGCAACTTACCCGTCCAAGCGGTTTGATACGACTTCAAGCCGAAATAAACGCATCCGTTGAATCGCAGGTGCTTTTGGGATGGTTAAAAGGGCAAGAAGTCTTTCCGCATTTTTTTTGGCAGAGCCGCGATACGGCGCTCACTTTTGCCGCTATCGGAAACGTTCGTCGATTCGATCAATTGGACGAGGCTCAACAATTCAGCCTACAGTCAAATTTTCAGCTCATCGGCGGCTTGCAATTTGAAGGGCAATGTCGCTTTATCCTGCCCCGCTGTCTCTTTGCAAAAAATGCAGAGAAACTGACCGCTTGTCTTTACCTTGATGCCGACGATTTTGTGCAGGAATACGACATCTGCCGCCGGCTTATCCAAGGGTTGGATCGCATCTCCACCTTAGCCGATACGGACAATCCGATCCTCAGCGAACACACTGCAAGCGACTTCAACCACTGGGAAAAAAATATCGAACAAGCCGTCACGTGGATTTCACAACAACGGCTGAATAAAGTGGTGCTTGCCAATGCGACAACTTTTACCGCTGAAAACCCGATTTCCGCTTATGATTTGCTTTCGGCAAGCCAACGGAAAAACCTCGGTTGCTACCATTTTTTATGGTCTGAAGACGGTCAATCCACGTTTATCGGTTCCAGCCCGGAACGGCTCTATTTACGCCAGGATCGGCAATTTCATACCGAAGCCTTAGCGGGTACGGTTGCCGTCAGCGATAACTTGGCGGAGACCGAACGCAATGCCTTATGGTTATTGAGTGATCATAAAAATATCTATGAAAATTTATTAGTGGTCGATGATATTAGCAGTCATCTTGCCGATTGTGCCGAAGATATTACGGTCGGCGATGCCGAAATCAAACGGCTGCATAATGTACAGCACTTACGCCGTAAAATTCAGACCGTTTTGGCACCGCAAGTCACGGATGCCGATTGCCTTGCCCGAATTCATCCGACTGCCGCCGTAGCCGGTTTGCCGCGTTCTATCGCCAAACAATTCATTCGGCAGCATGAGCCGTTCGAACGCGAGTGGTACGCCGGAACATTAGGTTACTTCACACCGCAATCCGCCGAATTTTGCGTCACGTTACGTTCTGCATTAATTGAACAAAACCGCATTACGGTCTATGCCGGAGCCGGGATCGTTGAAGAGTCGACGGCGAAATCCGAATGGGCGGAAATCGAGCGAAAATCACTTGCCATCGCCGGATTACTCACCAAATAAAAAAGCGATCCGATTTGCAAAATTGTTGCCGAATCAGACCGCTTGTCTCTTATCCAAAGGGAATTATTCCACCATAAAACAAGCTATCTTCGTGCCGTTTTCATAGGTTTTTAGCTCAGGGCGTTCTTGTTGACAACGCTCTGTCGCCAAACGGCAACGGGCGTGGAACGCACAGCCTTTCGGCGGATTAAGCGGACTTGGTAATTCGCCCGTGAGTTTAATCCGCTCACGGCGATGTTCCACTTCCAAACGTGGTGTGGCTGATAGCAAGGCTTGGGTGTAAGGGTGGCGTGGGTTGCCGAAGATCGCTTTGGTGTTGCCTTGTTCTACACAACGCCCTAAATACATTACCATCACTTCATCGGCAATATGTTCTACCACCGATAAATCGTGAGAGATAAATACATAGGACAGCCCAAGTTCTTCTTGTAAATCCATCATCAAGTTTAATACTTGCGCACGAACGGATACGTCAAGGGCTGACACAGGTTCATCTGCCACCACAATATCAGGTTTCAACATTAAACCACGAGCAATCGCAATACGTTGACGTTGTCCGCCTGAGAACATATGCGGATAGCGGTCGTAAAATTCAGGTTTTAACCCCACTTTTGCCATCATTTCTAACACTTGAGCTTTACGCTCTTGTGCGGATAATCCGGTATTAATAAGCAGAGGTTCTTCTAAAATTGCCCCGACTTTTTTACGTGGATTCAGCGACGCATAAGGGTTTTGGAAGACGATCTGAATTTTTTTACGGCGTAATTTCTCTGTTTCCGCATCGCTGACTAAGAAATTTTGTCCGTTGTAGAACAATTCCCCTTCTGTTGGTGGTTCGATCATTGTCAGCATACGCCCTAAGGTTGATTTGCCACAGCCCGATTCGCCCACCACAGCAAGGGTTTTGCCACGCTCAAGGGTAAAAGAAACGCCGTCCACCGCTTTTACCAGTTTCGGCTTGCTAAACATTCCCTTTTTTACAGGGTAGTATTTTTTGAGATCCACCGCATTGAGAAGCGGTGGGTTTTGATTAATATTTTGCATTTTTTCTATCCTTTTCTACCGCTGGCGCGAGTGTCTCACTCGTGCCAAATTGAGTAGAAAGGCACGAGTGAGACACTCGCGCCAGCAATAATCTTAAATTGAAACAGGCAATCCGCTTTCATTCAACGGCGTATGGCATTTCACTTGTCTGCCGTTTACCGTGCGTAGTTCCGGCTCTTTTTGTCGGCATAAATCCGTTGCATACGGACAGCGTGGGTTGAGCAAGCAACCTTGCGGACGGTCATATTTACCCGGTACGACACCCGGTAGTGACTGCAAGCGAGATTTACCTTCCGCAAACTCAGGCAACGCTTTTAATAACGCTTGGGTATAAGGGTGAAGCGGTGATTTGAAAATCTGTTCAGATTTGCCTTCTTCCACCACTTGCCCTGCATACATCACGATAATGCGGTGAGCCGACTCGGCGACTAAGGCTAAATCGTGGGTAATCAAAATCAACGCCATATTTTCTTTGCGTTGCAACTCAAGCAATAAATCAATAATTTGCGCTTGAATAGTCACATCTAACGCCGTTGTCGGCTCGTCAGCAATCAATAATTTCGGGTTACAAGCAATCGCCATTGCGATCATCACACGTTGGCTCATACCGCCTGAAAGTTGGTGCGGATAGACCTCTAAACGAGAGGTTGGGTCAGGAATACCGACCATCGTCAATAATTCAATCGCACGCTCTTTTCGCCACGCTTTTGAACCGCCTTGGTGAACTTTCAAGGCTTCCATAATTTGATAACCCACAGTGTAACTTGGGTTCAGGCTTGTCATTGCATCTTGGAAAATCATCGCCACATCAGCACCGACAATTTTCTGCTTCTCTTTTGGTTTTAAATCAAGCAGATTATGTCCGTTGAAACGTAACGAATTTGCCATTACACGCCCAGGGAAATCAATTAACCCCATAATTGCAAGGGAACTGACCGATTTACCGGAACCTGACTCGCCCACAATGCCTAACACTTCGCCTTCATTGACTTCATAACTTACTCGATCCACCGCTCTAAACGGGGCTTTTTTATCGCCAAAGTGAACGGAAAGTTCATCTACTTTTAATAATGCCATTTCGTTCCCCTTACTGTTTTAATTTTGGATCAAGTGCATCACGTAAGCCGTCACCCATTAAGTTAAAGGCAAGCACGAGAGATAAAATCGCTAAACCTGGGATTGTCACCAACCAGTTTGCCGATTGCATAAAGCCACGAGATTCGGCAAGCATTGTGCCGAGTTCCGGTGTCGGTGGTTGCGCTCCGATACCCAAGAAGCCAAGTGCAGCAAGCTCTAAAATCGCATTAGAAATCCCCATTGTCATCTGAACAATCAGTGGTGCTAAACAGTTTGGCAAAATCACAATAAACATCAAACGCCATACGCCAGCTCCAGCAACACGGGAAGCGGTCACATAATCACGATTTTTTTCACTTAACACAGAAGCACGGGTTAAACGCACATAGCTTGGAATAGACACCACAGCAATTGCAATCGCCGCATTCAGTAGCGAAGGTCCAAGAATTGTAACAACACCAATGGTTAATAATAGGCTTGGAATTGCAAGCATAATATCGACAAAACGCATAATCACAATATCAATAGTGCCGCCGTAATAACCTGCTAACAGACCTAAAATAACCCCAAGAATACAGGACATCACTACGATCAACAGACCGATAAAAATCGATAATCTTGCTCCATAAATAATACGAGAAAGAATATCACGCCCAATGTCGTCCGTGCCGAGTAAATAGGCAGAATTACCGCCTTCAAACCACGCAGGTGGCAAAAGTAATGCACTGCGGTTTTGCACAATAGGATCGAAAGGGGCGACAAACTCTGCAAAAATGCAGGCAAGCCCAACAATCACAATAAAAGTTAAACCAATCACCGCCCCTTTATTTTGGCGGAAATAGAGCCAAAATTCTTGTAAAGGTGTTAGTGGGGCTGGTGAGGTTGTTTCTACTTGAGAAGACATTTATTACTCCAACAAATAAATCTATTCCTAATATTCGTAGGGGCGGACCGGTGTGTCCGCCCATATAATTTTGTTGTTTTCGGGCGGACACGTCGGTCCGCCCCTACATTTCTTTAAAAAAGGGAATACTCTTTTAAGTATGTCTAATCCGAGGATTAACCACGCCGTAAATTAAATCTACGGTTAAATTCACTAAAATAATCAAGGTAGCAATAATCAGCACCGAACCTTGTAGCACAGGGTAATCACGCGAGTTAATCGCATCAATAATCCATTTACCGATCCCCGGCCAAGAGAAAATGTTCTCGGTTAACACTGCCCCTGATAATAGTTGCCCCACAATTAAACCGACCACCGTTACCACTGGAATTAACGCATTACGCAAGGCGTGGATAATCACAATACGCGTTGTGTTTAACCCTTTCGCTTTGGCTGTGCGGATATAATCTTCACCTAACACTTCCAACATCGAAGAACGGGTCATACGGGTAATAATGGCTAATGGAATAGTACCGAGAACAATCGCAGGTAAAATCAACGATTTAATCGCCGCAACAAATGCCCCCGGTTCGTCAGAATTCCACGTATCAATCAACATAAAGCCAGTTTCAGCTTCGATCCAATATTCTGCCGGTAAACGCCCTGATGCCGGTAAACCGAGCGGCGTGGAAACATAGAGAATTAAAATTAAGCCCCACCAGAAAATCGGCATGGAGTAGCCAGTTAAAGAGATCGAGGAAATGGCGTGAGAAAGCCAAGATTCTTTCTTCACGGCAGCAATCACGCCAAACAAAATTCCGGCAATCAACGACCATAATAATGCAAAAAACGCTAATTCCACCGTTGCGGGAAATAACGTAAAGAATTCTTTTAACACAGGTTCATTATTACGAAACGAATTGCCTAAATCCCCCTGAAACACACCCTTGATATAGTTAAAATATTGTTCGTGTAGAGGAAGATCTAGACCGAGTTGTGCCATCATCTGTGCGTGAACTTCGGGGGTCAAACCACGCTCACCCATTCGGATCTCAATCGGATCACCCGGGATTAAATGCACGAGAGCAAAGGTAATCAAGGTTATCGCAATAAAGGTTGGGATAACCATTAAAATACGTTTAAGAATAAATTGAAACATTCAGTATTCTCTATGTTTAATTACAAGCGGTGAGATATTACAAATCTTTTGCAAAATCTCACCGCTTTCAACATTGCCTAAACAGGCATTAGCCGGAACTATTTCGCTAAATCTACTTGGTAGAAGTTATGTAAACCGAACGGGCTAACCACATAACCTTTCACTTCTTTGCGTACTGGGAAGTACGTTGTTGAGTGAGCGATAGTAACCCACGGTGCTTGCTCTTTGAAAATCACCTGAGCTTGTTTATAAAGCTCGGTACGTTTTGCTTGATCCGTTTCCTGAGCCGCTTGAACCACTAAATCGTTAAACGGTTTGTAACAGAATTTCGCATAGTTAGAGCCCGCTTCCAATGCAGAACAGCTTAATAAGGTGTTTAAGAAGTTGTCCGGGTCACCGTTGTCGCCCGTCCAACCAATCATGGAAGTTGCCGCTTCGCCGTTGCGTAAACGTTTTAAGTACTCACCCCATTCGTAGCTGACGATTTTCGCATTCACACCGATTTTTTTCCAATCGTCTTGGATAATTTCCGCCATACGGCGTGCATTCGGGTTATACGGACGAGACACCGGCATTGCCCATAATTCCGTTTCAAAACCATTTTCAAAACCGGCTTCTTTTAACAACGCTTTGGCTTTTTCAGGGCTGTATTCGTAATCTTTCACATCGTCGTTATAACTCCACATTGTTGGTGGTAATGGATTTTTCGCGACTTGACCGAAACCTTGATACACAGATTGAATAATCGCTTCTTTATTAATCGCATGGTTCAATGCTTGACGTACTTTTTGGTTATCTAATGGAGCTTTCGTGTTATTTAACGCTAAATATCCTACGTTTAAGCCCGGTTTCTCTAACACTTCGATATTAGGATCGGCTTTTAATTTTGCAATATCCGCCGGGTTTGGATAAGGCATTGCATGGCATTCGCCTTTTTGTAATTTCGCTAAACGTACAGACGCATCCGGCGTAATCGAGAACACTAAACGGTCAATTTTCGCTTTACCCGCCCAGTAATCTTCAAACGCTTTATAACGAACGGTGGAGTCTTTTTGGTAATCCACAAATTGGAACGGACCGGTACCGACAGGATTATTATCCAATTTTTCAGGGGTTTTCGCCGCTAACATTTTATCGGCATATTCAGCCGAATAAATTGCTGCAAAATCCATGGCTAAGTTGGCTAAGAACGGAGCATTTGGTGCTTTTAAGCTGATTTTAACGGTGTAATCATCCACTTTTTCAACTTTATCAATGATATTTTGCATATCCATGCCGATAAAGTACTCATAATTGCCGCCTGACACTTTGTGATACGGGTGATTCGGATCTAACTGACGATTAAAGGAGAACACAACATCATCGGCATTGAAATCACGGCTTGGTTTGAACTCTTTGGTTGTATGGAATTTTACGCCTTTACGTAGATGGAAAGTGTAAGTTTTGCCATCGGCAGATACATCCCATTTTTCTGCTAATGAAGGAATCACCGTTGTTTCGCCTTCTTTAAAATCGGTTAATTTATTAAAAATGGTACGACCGCTTGAGTCTAAGGTCGCTCCATCCGTACCTAATACCGGGCTAAAGTAAGAAGGTGAAGCCTCTAAACAATAAACAAAAGTTTTCGGAGCCGCCATCGCAGAGCCGGATACGATTGCTAATGAGATCAGGGAAAGTTGCGCTAGTTTTTTCATTTTCACTCCATTTTATGTTTGTGTGATGAATTGTTATTAAAATGTTAATTCTCTACCGCTAGAGGATTTTGAATATACAAGTTTTTTTATGAACTGCAATAATTTTTTTAATGCAAGCGGTCTGTTTTCATGTAATTTTTGCAAATTTATCAGCATATGTGATCGACATCACATATGCCGTATGCTTATCTCTTTGTCGCGTTAAGCTATTTTAGCTCCACCGAATAAAAATTATGTGACATAAACGGGCTTTGCACATAACCCGTGACTTCTTTACGAACCGGGAAATAGACCGTAGAGTGAGCGATCGGCAACCACACCGCCTGCTCTTTAGCGATTTGTTGCGCTTGGCGGTACAACTCGGTGCGTTTAGCCTTATCACTGATTTGAGCGGCTTGCGTAACCAATTTATCGTATTCCGGATTACAGAATCCCGCATAATTTGAACCCTGTTTTACCGCATTACAGCTTAATAAAGTGTTTAAAAAGTTATCCGGATCGCCATTGTCGCCGGTCCAGCCCATCATACCTGTCGTATGCTCCCCATCACCCATGCGTTTAAGGTATTCTCCCCATTCATAGCTGACGATCTTCGTTTTCACCCCGACTTTTTCCCAATCCGCTTGGATCATTTCCGCCATACGACGCGCATTCGGATTATAAGGTCGCGCCACCGGCATCGCCCACAGTTCCGTTTCAAAGCCGTTTTCAAAGCCCGCTTCTTTTAATAATGCTTTGGCTTTTTCAGGATTATAGTCGTCATCTTTAATGTCATTGTTATAACCCCAAATTGTCGGCGGCATCGGATTTTTAGCTACCATGCCCGCACCTTGATAAACAGATTCTAAAATAGTGGATTTATTGACGGCATAATTGAGCGCTTGGCGCACTTTTTGATTATCAAACGGTGCTTTACGTTGGTTTAAAGTGATGTAGCCGATATTCATTCCCGCTTTTTCAAGGACATTGATATTCGGATCGGTTTGCAACGCTTTAATGTCCGCCGGATTCGGATAAGGCATCGCTTGGCATTCGTTATTTTGCAATTTAGCCAAGCGCACCGTCGCGTCCGGCGTTACGGTAAAGACCAAGCGATCAATTTTCGCTTTACCTTGCCAATACTCCTCAAAAGAGGTAAAACGGACATTGGCATCCTTTTGATAAGAATGGAATTGGAAAGCGCCCGTACCAATCGGTGCGGTATCCACTTTTTCAGGCGTCCCCGCTTTTAACATCGCATCAGCATATTCCGCAGAAAAAATCGCGGCAAAATCCATGGCTAAATTGGCTAAAAACGGCGCATTCGGCTGTTTTAAACTGATTTTCACACGGTAATCGTCAAGTTTTTCCACTTTATCGATGATATTTTGCATATCCATGCCAAGGAAAAATTCATAATTACCGCCGGAGACTTTGTAATAAGGGTTATTCGGATCCAATTGGCGATTAATCGAAAACAGCACGTCATCGGCATTAAACTCACGGCTTGGCGTAAACGCTTTATTCGCATGGAATTTCACGCCTTTACGCAAATAAAAAATGTAACTTTTTCCGTCTTCACTGATTTCCCAACGTTCCGCCAACGATGGAACCAAATTGGTTGTACCGGCTTCAAAATCGACCAGTCGATTATAAATCGCTTGCCCGACATCCAACGTAGCGCCGTCCGTGCCGATTTGCGGGTTTAAATAGGCGGGAGACGCCTCAATACAATAAGTGAAGGTTTTACTTTCCGCATAAGCGTTATTCGCACCTAAACAAAGTGCAACCGTTGTTAATGCCATTAATTTTTTCATGTTGTGTCCTTAGTGTTAATACAAAACGAAAACCCCTCGAAAGTTGCCTTCCGAGGGGTTAGAAATTGTGATTGGTTTAGCCATGCACTCTCGGAAGCTGTCTCCCGAACACGCCAAATGCCCGAAAGATTATTCAGGTAAATGGTGATGATGGTGGTTAAAAATAAAATTCATAGCGGCTCCAAAATCGAATGGCTCGGAATATAGCCTAAGCTAACATGAAACGCAAACGATTTTATTGCAAAATGCGGACAAAAAAAGACCGTTTGTCACGTGACAAGCGGTCTGTTTTGCGCTATTTTTTGCAAATAAATCAGCCTAAGATTTTATTTAATTCCGCACTGACGGCTTCTACCGGCTGTGTGCCGTCTAAGCGGTGATATTGCGTATTACCCGCTTCGGCTTCCGCCGTATAATAGGCGATAAGCGGTTTGGTTTGTTTGTGATAAATCGCCAAACGTTCTAACACCGTTTCAGGTTTATCATCTTGGCGAATGATTAAATCTTCACCGGTTACATCATCTTTGCCTTCCACTTTCGGCGGATTATACACAACGTGATAAGTACGACCTGACGGCTGATGAACGCGACGACCGCTCATACGCTCAACAATGACGTCATCCGCCACATCGAATTCCAAGACGAAATCGATTTTCACGCCCGCCTCTTTTAATGCGTCCGCTTGCGGAATCGTACGCGGGAAGCCGTCTAATAAGAAACCGTTCGCACAATCCGGCTGCGCAATACGGTCTTTGACTAATGCGACGGTCAATTCATCCGGAACCAGTTTACCTTCGTCCATTAATGCTTTAGCTTGCTTACCCAGCTCTGTGCCTTCTTTAATTGCCGCGCGGAACATATCGCCCGTTGAAATTTGCGGAATACCGAATTTGTTCATCATAAATTGAGCTTGTGTGCCTTTACCCGCACCCGGTGCGCCTAACAGAATAATTTTCATCGGAAAACCTCTTAAAATAAAAAGAATGAAATGAGGCAGTAACCTTACCGATTACTGCCTAAAATTGCAAATTTTATTATGTAAACGACCGCTTGTCAGAAAGCTTATTTCCTTTAAGGTAAACAAAAGAAAGACATATCGTTGCTTAGGCGGATAAATTTATTTCACTCAAAAGACATTTTCCGCTTTACCTCAGCGAAAATCTCGATAATAATTTGAGAATTATTATCAAATATATTTTGAGGTTCAATATGCTGAAAAAATCACTTTTAACACTCGCCTGCATTGCATCATTTGCCGCTTCCGCCCTTGCAAAAGACGTGACGATTCCAACCGCCCGCGGTGAGGTTACGCTGTCGGCACCGCCGGCAAAAGTTGCGGTTTTTGATACGGGCAGTATCGATACGCTTCATGCATTAGGCGTGAAAATGGCCGGTGTTGCCGATGTCGAAAAAGTATTGCCTTATACGAAAGCAAGCCTTGATAATGCGAAAATTGTCGGTACGGTATTCGAGCCGAATCTTGAAGCGTTAAATGAACTAAAACCCGATTTAATTATCGTCGGCACCCGTACTGCAAAGAAATTCGATGAAGTCAGCGCGTTGGGTAAAACCATCGATATGACGGATAACGGCGACAAATTAATTGAAAGCGGCTTACAGCGTATCGACAGTTTCGGCAAGTTATTCGACAAACAAGCCGAAGCGGATAAATTGAAAGGTGAAATCGGCACGCTTTATAAAGCAACCCAAGCTGCCGTGAAAGGGAAAGGTAACGGTTTAATCATTTTGGTTAACGGCGGAAAAGTATCTGCCTTCGGTTCCGGTTATCGTTTAAGTTGGATCCACAATAGTTTAGGCATCCCAATGGCTGACGCTTCGTTGAAAGGCACCGGCCACGGACAGCCGATTAGCTTTGAATATATTCAAAAACTCAATCCGGATTGGCTGTTTGTGTTGGATCGTATCGCCGCTATCGGTGAAGAAGGTAAAACGGCAAAAGAAGTATTGGATAACGAATTAATCCGCCAAACCAAAGCGTGGAAAAACGGCAATATCGTTTATTTAAGCAGCGCTTCGTACTTGGCGCCGGGCGGTGTGAAACAAATTAAAACGGACTTAACCGCAATCAAACAAGCCTTTGAGAAAAAATAATTCACCTAAATACAAGCGGTCGGATTGGTAAATTTTTTTGCAAATCCGACCGCTTGTACACTGTATGCCTATGCTTTCGCTGAATCGTATCAACATCCTTATTTTGCTCATTCTATGCCCTTTAAGTATGGCAACGGGCGTGGCAGACTTCCATTGGACGGACATTTTCAGTTCCCCCGAACAGTTGCAGCTTTTACTGGTTAGCCGTTTACCGCGAACCCTTGCCGTGATCCTTGTCGGTGCAACCCTTGCCGTTGCAGGTATGGTGCTGCAAATCGTGCTGAAAAACCGTTTTATCGATCCCAACTTGATTGGCGCCACGCAAAGTGCCGGCGTGGGTATTTTACTCGTCAGCTTATTGTTCCCCGCTTCCGCTTTGCTTGTCAAAATGTCCGTTGCCGCTTTGAGTGCCTTGATTGGTATCGGCATATTTATGTTGCTGCTACAACGTTTACCGCCGCAACAGCAGCTGATAGTGCCGTTAGTCGGCATCGTATTCGGTAATATCATTGAATCAATCGGTACTTTTATTGCGTATGAAACCAATAGCCTACAAATGCTCAGTATTTGGACATCGGGGGATTTCTCCGGCGTACTTTCCGGACGATATGAATTGTTGTGGTTAACGGCGGCATTCGCCGTACTCGTCTATGTTATGGCGGATCGGCTCAGTATTACCGGGCTTGGTCGCAATATCAGCACCGGTTTGGGCATCAATTATCGTCAAATGACTTGGATAGCCTTAATCGTTGTGGCAATGATTACCGCTTTAGTGGTAGTGACCGTCGGTCAAATCCCGTTTATCGGTTTGGTAGTACCGAATATTGTGTCTCGCTTGGCAGGCGATCGCTTACGTCAAAATCTTCCGTCCGTTGTGTTATTAGGGGCAAATATCGTCCTCACTTGCGATATCCTCGGACGTGTCATCAATGCCCCTTACGAAATCCCGATTTCAACCGTTTTCGGCATTGTCGGCACGCTGATTTTCCTTTACTTACTTTTTAAAGGAAAACGCCATGCGAACTAAATCTCTCCTACTCTTATTGAGCGTACTATTTATTATTGCTTGCGGCTTATTTATGACTTATAACGCCAACGGGAATTGGGATTTCGTCTTGCCGTTTCGCGGTAAAAAGCTGCTCATGTTAATCGTGATTGGCTACACCATCGGTGTGTCGACATTGTTGTTTCAAACCTTAACGCACAACCCGATTTTGACACCGAGCATTCTCGGTTTTGATTACCTTTACCTGTTGATTCAAACCGCATTGGTCTTCTTTATCGGTGGCTTAGGATTTACCCAGTTAGATGCCGTTCAAAAATTTTTATTTGAAACAATGATGATGCTCGGCGGCGCATTATTGCTGTTTGCGACATTGACGAAAGGCAGTTCGGATCTTTCCCGCATGATTTTAGTCGGCGTAATTTTCGGTGTCCTGTTTCGTAATCTGAATAATTTATTGCAACGGATGATCGATCCGGATGAGTTTGCCATTGTACAAACCTCGTCTTTTGCCGATTTCAATACGGTTAAAATCGAATTACTGTATATCGGTATGACCGTTGCACTCCTTAGTTTTATATGGATTTGGCGGCAGCGTCATCAGCTTGATATTTTGTTACTAGGGAAAGACTATGCCGTGAGTTTAGGGGTAAATTACGCCTGTTTCTCCAAACAACTCTTGATTTGCTGCGCCGTATTGGTCTCCGTATCCACAGCATTGGTCGGCCCTGTCTTATTTTTAGGCTTGCTTGTTTGCGCCATTACCAATGCCGTCAGCCCGAAAGTCCATCACGCTGTACGGATTCCAATGGTCTTTCTGATTTCGGCAATGACTTTGGTTCTCGGGCAAGTGATATTCGAACAGGTCATGAAAATGCAAGGCGTACTCAGTGTCGTGGTCGAATTTATCGGCGGTATGGTATTTATCTATTTAATCCTAAGGAAAATCAAAAGATGATAACGATTAAACACCTTTCTCATAAAATCGGTCATGAAACTATTTTAAACGACATCAATCTGATCATTCCGAACGGGGGAATTACGGCGCTCATCGGGGCAAACGGTGCGGGCAAATCGACATTACTCTCTTTGATTGCGCGTCTGCAAAACATACAGCAAGGAGAGATTCATTTAAATGATATGGATATTGCCCAAACGGCATCACGTACTATTGCTCGACATTTAGCCATATTGACCCAAGACAATACCATTCACAGTCGTATTACCGTGAAAGATTTACTGATATTCGGACGCTATCCTCATCATCAAGGCAGAATTCGTCCGGAAGATGAACGCATCGTCAATGAAGCATTGGCACGTTTTGAACTGCATCCGTTTGCCGAACGTTACTTAAGCGAATTATCCGGTGGTCAACGGCAACGAGCATTAATCGCCATGACTTTTTGTCAACAAACCGGACATATTTTATTGGATGAACCATTAAATAACTTGGATATGTTTCATGCTCGAGAATTAATGCGTTTATTACGTAAGCTAACCGATGAGCTGAAACTCACTACGGTAATGGTCGTGCATGATGTTAACATGGCGGCGGCTTACGCCGATACGATTGTGGCGATGAAAAACGGTCAAATTCTGATGATAGGTACACCGGAAGAGATTATCACTCGAGAAAATCTGAATACCATCTTTCATTTGGATGCCGAAGTACTGACTTACCAAGGAAAACCGATGGTCGTACATCACTTGTAACAAAAAAAGCTAGGTTTGACCGACCTAGCTTTTTTATTTTTAATCGTTAAATCGTCTGCTTTTGATGCCAAGGGGCAACTTTCAATAGCATCAACATCCCCGGAATACCCGCCGCGACGCAAATCCAATAAAAGACTTCGTAACCGTAAGTTTGCGCCCAAATTCCCGCCGTTGCTCCCAAAATTTTGCTCGGTACCGCCGCAAGGCTGGTAAAAATGGCAAATTGCGTTGCCGTATACAACGGATTCGTTTGTAAGGAAATATACGATAAGAAACATGCCGTTCCCAAACCGACCCCGACATTTTCCATAATAATCACCAATGATAAGGCAAAACGTTCATAACCGCCGATCACCTCGAATTTACCGTAAGATGCCAGCCAAGCAAAACCCGCCGTGGTAATCACTTGAATGAAGCCGAAAATCCACAGCGCTTTATTCAACCCGAGTTTAGGCAACATCAAACCACCGATGGTACCTGATATTAATACAGCGATTAGCCCGTTAACTTTCACTGCCGTACCGAGATCCGTACGGCTGAATCCCATATCCAATACAAAGGTGGTTTGCAAGGTTGCCGCAAAAGAATCACCGAATTTATATAGGAAAATAAAGAGTAGGATCGCCAAGCTTTCTTTTACGCCTTTACGTCCTAAAAATTCTTTGAACGGCGCGACAAAGGCTTGATTAAACGAAAGGTGTTCCACCGTATAATCAACTTTAGGTTCTTTAAACAACAGGCTGAGCAGAATCCCCGGTATCATGAATAACGAGGTAAAGATAAATACGGTTTCCCACGAATAATAATCGGACAATATCAACGACACACCGCCCGGAATCAACCCCGCAATACGATAGGCATTCACATGAGTGGCATTCCCGATACCGAGTTCTTCATCACTGAGCAACTCTCGACGATAAGCATCGACCACAATATCCTGTAACGAAGAAAAAACCGCCACGAATGCCGCAATCACGGCAATCGTGCCGATATGCTCTTTCGGTTGAAGAAACGCAAATGCGGTCAGTAAACCGATTAAACACACTTGAGTGATAAACATCCAGCTACGACGGCGACCTAAAAAATTCGGATAATAGCGGTCGAGTAACGGAGAAATCAAAAATTTCCACGTATAGGGAAAACCGATCAGTGTAAAAAAACCGATCGTTTTTAAATCGATCTGCTCGGAACGCAACCACGCCGGCACTAACTGGACAATAAAATAGAGCGGTAAACCGGAGGTAAAGCCGGTTAAAAAGCACTGCAATACTTTTTTATTAAATAATTGTTGCCATACACTCGGCTTTATCACGGTTTCCGACATTTATCCCCCTTTATAGCCGTTCGGATTATTTTTCTGCCAATTCCAGGTATCTTTCATCATTTGATTCAAATCGCGCTCGGTTTTCCAACCCAGTTCGTCTAACGCTTTTTTCGGATTGGAATAATAGGAATCGATATCGCCCGGACGACGGTCTACCAATTTATAAGCAATCGTCAATGCATTCGCTTTTTCAAAGGCTTTCACCATATCTAACACGGAATAGCCGATCCCCGTTCCCAAATTGTAAATATGCAGCCCGGCTTGGTTTTGGTGTTTGTCCAAGGCTTTTAAGTGTCCGAGCGCCAAATCGACGACATGGATATAGTCGCGTACGCCGGTTCCGTCATGAGTATCGTAGTCGCTGCCGAATACCGATAATTCCGGTAATTTGCCGACAGCCACTTGGCTGATAAACGGCATTAAATTGTTCGGAATCCCGTTCGGATCTTCACCGATCAAGCCGCTTTCATGCGCACCGACCGGGTTGAAATAGCGCAATACAATCGCACTGAACTGCGGATGGGCGACAACCGTATCGGCAAGCACACGCTCAACCATATATTTTGACGTGGCGTAAGGGCTGGTGGTATCGCCTACACGACAAGCCTCCGTGACCGGCACCACTTCAGGCACGCCGTATACCGTTGCCGTCGAGCTGAAGACGATCGTATTTACTCCCGCTTTCAGCATTTCTTCAACCAATACAATTGAACCCGTCACATTATTTTGATAATAGCGTAAAGGCTGTCTGACACTTTCGCCGACGGCTTTGAGACCGGCAAAGTGAATAACCGATTCAATCTGATTTTCCGCAAAGATTTTGCGTAGGATGTCGCGCTCCAACACATCGCCTTGATAAAACTTCACGGATTTGCCCGTGATCTTTTTCACACGTTCAAGGGAGACTTCCGATGAATTGCACAGGTTATCCAGCACCACAATCTCTTTGTTTTGGTTTAATAATTCCACAACGGTATGTGAACCGATATAGCCGGCTCCGCCGGTCACTAAAATTGCCATATTGCTGTCCTCATTCAAATAAAATTTCGGTTAGTTTACTCTTTTTGAACAAAAAAATCTTTCACTTCATTTGCAAAAAAATCAAACGAAACGACCGCTTGTTCATTCCCTTTTTAAGCCCAGACGCCGATACAACATGCCTTTTTCCCGTTCATCTAAAACCCGATATTCACCGGCGTCCAAGCCGTTCAAATCAAACGTTTCCAGTCCGACACGGATTAAACGGAGTGTCGGGAAACCGATATGCGCCGTCATTCGACGGACTTGACGGTTTTTACCTTCCGCAATCACCATCTCAATCCATGACGTCGGAATCTGTTTACGCTCACGAATTTTCGGCGCCGAAGCCCAATGTAACTGCGGATCGCTGATTTTTCTTACCTTGGCGGGTTTGGTTAAACCATCCTTCAATACCACGCCGTTACGTAATTTGTCCAAATCTTTTTCGTGAGGTTCCCCTTCTACCTGCACCCAGTACGTTTTTGCCTTATCAAATTTCGGGTTTGCCAAACGGTGCTGAATGTCGCCGTTATTTGTTAAGAGCAACAGCCCTTCGCTATCCCGATCCAAACGACCGACGGGGTAAACATTGGCAATCGGCACAAATGCTTTGAGCGTTTGACGCCCCCCTTCATCGGTAAACTGACTGAGCACATCATAAGGCTTATTCAACATAATAATGACCGTTTGCTCGAAGGAAAGAACGGGCTTCGTATTTTTGTTTTTTACACGACGAAATGCAGGATTGGTTTTCATGGGGATAAAATACGTAGAGGCGTATTCCTACGCCCCTTTAAATTACATTCAATAAATCGGCTTATAATTTCACCGGTTCGATAATTTCACTCGGATAACATCCCAATACTTTCAGATAGCTGGTGACTTTTTCCAATTCAGTTAACGCTTTTTGCGTATTGTCGGAGTGAATGTTGGCATCCAATTCCACATAAAACATCTCTTCCCAAGGTTTACCGTAGATCGGACGGGATTCCAGCTTCAGCATACGGATACCATGTTGCTTAAACACCATCAATGCGTCCACCAAGGCTCCGGCTTGTTGAGTTGTCGTCATGAGTAACAGGGTTTTGGTTTGCACCTGTGGCGAAACCTTGACCGGTTCTTTGGCAACAACAATAAAACGGGTAATGTTGTTTTCTTGATTGGCAATGTCGGTTTTGATTACGTCCAAACCGTACAACTTACCACCGTCTTCATTGCCCAACGCCACGCAATTCGGGCTGTTCAGACGCGCCACCAGCTGCATGGCATGCGAACTGCTTTCGCAATATTTGATATGCACTTTATCCAGATGTTGAAGAAAATGGCTGCACTGCTGTGCCGGCTGCGGATGGGTGTAAATCGTATCCACTTCGTCCAAATTCACCGCACCGACGGCTAATACGCAGTGCCTGATGGCATAAGCCAATTCGCCGACCAATGCCAAATCGGTATGTTGCAGCAAATCGTAAACCTCATTAATCGAACCCGATGTCGTATTTTCAAGTGGCAACACGCCGTAATCCGCTTCACCGTTTTTCACCTTATCGAACACGGCTTCAAACGAATCGCAACTCAATTCAATCAACGACTCCTGACGGTGTTTCATAAATTGTCGGGAAGCCAAATGGGAATACGAGCCCCGCATGCCTAAAAAAGCAACGGAAATCGGTTTGTCCGCCAACGCATTGAGCTTATCTTGTAAATAGTTTTGTTGAGTGAGTACCGAATCTTCAATAATCCGTTGAAAAATCTGCGTAATATATTGCGGATCCAGCCGATAATTCTCTGCCTGTGCATAATTGACCAACTCTTGCAGTAACTGCTTTTCGCGTTCAATATCACGTAACGGTTTTTTACTGATCTCCTTGCTGCGTACGACATCAAACGCCAAATGATGGCGCTCGGACAATAATTTCAACAAATTACGATCAATTTGAGTAATTCGCTGGCGAATCTCTGAAAGATCTAAAGACATTCTGTTTCCTTTCACAAAAGCTAACGGCGTTTTTGCAAAATATGACGCAAAACGCACCGCTTGTAAACAGAAAACCCTAGAATAAATCTAGGGCTCTCCGATTACCTGATGAGTAATTAAGCTTTTGCCTGAGCGCGTTTGCCGAGAATGACGGTGACGACGAAGGCGATTGACGCTGAAATTGCCATACCGACACAGTACATGCCTAAGCTTTCAGGTTTAATGGACGGAATACCCGGTAAACCTGCCGCCCCTAACGCGATAGCTTTAACATTAAAGAGGGCGATGAATGCACTTGCCGTACCGGACGCAATCATGGCGGCGATAAACGGATAACGGTAGCGTAAGTTCACACCGAACATTGCCGGTTCCGTAATACCTAATAACGCAGAGATACCTGACGGTACCGCGATACCGCGAACTTTGACGTCTTTCATCACAAATGCCGCACCTAAACACGCCGCACCTTGTGCGATGTTAGACATTGCTGCGATTGGGAAGATAAAGGTACCGCCAGTGTTTGCCATATCCGCTAATAATTGGGTTTCCACCGCAATAAAGGTTTGGTGCATACCGGTGATAACGATTGGTGCATAGAAAGTACCGAAAATCGCACCGCCGACGAAACCTAACGTATCATATAACCACGTTAAACCGGCAGAGATTAATGAACCGGCTTCACGACCTAATGGACCAATGATAGTGAACGCTAAGAAACCGGCAATAAAGAGTGAGAATAACGGGGTAATTAAGTTATCTAAGAATGACGGAACGACTTTACGGAACGATTTCTCTAACGTTGCCAAGACCCATGCAGACACTAAGGTCGGGATAACGGTGCCTTGGTAGCCGACTTTTTCAATTTCCAAACCGAATATGTTCCAGTATTGGATTTTGCCGCTGGCAAGGGTTAATGCGTAGTTCCAACCGTCCGCTAATGCAGGGTGAACTAATAACATACCAAGTGCAGCCCCTAAGAATGGGTTACCACCGAATTTACGGGTTGCAGAGAAACCTAACAATACCGGTAAGAAAACGAACGGTGCGTTGGCGAAGGTGTTCATTAAGTCGACTAAATCCGCAATACCCGGATACATATCCACCACATTTAAGCCTTCCGCAAAGAAGCCTTTTGCAGTGAGCATGGAGTGAATACCCATTAACAAACCGCCCGCCACGATTGCCGGGATAATCGGTACGAAAATATCCGCCAAACCTTTGACGATACTTTGTAAGAAACCTTGTTTTTCCGCGCCTGCACTTGCTACTTCCGCCGTACTCATGTCACCGATACCAAGACTTTTGGTTAATTCGGCATGGACTTTATTGACCGTGCCCGAACCAAAAATAATTTGGTATTGACCTGCAACGGAAAACTGACCTTTCACGCCCTCGATATTCTCGATGCCTTCTTTGTCAATTAACGATTCGTCTTTCACAACCATACGTAAACGCGTTGCACAGTGAGCTGCCGCCGTGATGTTATCTTTACCACCAAGTTTATCAATGACTTGTTGGGCGATTTGAGGAAAGTTCATAATGACCCCTATAGATGTGTGATTAAAAAAACAAACGTTTGCATTCTAACTAAAACGATTTAGCAAAAAAAGAAATTTGTATTGAAACATGTTATTTTTGTAATCCAGATCACATATTTAGCTACTTTTAGCTACTTTTCAAAACAGGAAAATGATTAAATTTCCGTTTTTTAACAAAAAATGGCTTCAGATTTTAATAAAAGTTGATTTAAATAAAACTCCGACCTTTCTATAACGAAAGTAAAACGGTAAAATTTACATCTCATCTTTAACATTATTAAGAGGTCTTTATGCTCTATTTTGAGTTTTTGCTATTATTAGCTTTCCTATACGCCGGTAGCCGATACGGCGGTATTGGTTTAGGCGTGGTTTCAGGTATCGGTCTCGCCGTTGAAGTATTCATTCTTCGAATGCCTCCAGGCAAAGCGCCTATCGATGTAATGTTGATTATTTTAGCCGTTGTAACCTGTGCGTCCATTTTGGAAGCTGCCGGCGGTTTAAAATATATGTTGCAAATTGCAGAACGTATTCTACGTAAAAACCCGAAACGGGTTACCTTGTTAGGTCCGTTAGTGACTTATGTGATGACCTTTATGTTGGGTACGGGTCACTCGGTGTATTCAGTTATGCCGATCATCGCAGATGTCGCATTAAAAAATAATATTCGTCCGGAACGTCCGATGGCGGCAGCCTCCGTTGCATCTCAGCTGGCAATTACCTCAAGTCCGTTATCTGCGGCGGTCGTATTCTATCTTGCGCAAATTACTCAGTTACCGGGGTTCGAGCACGTTAGCCTATTGAATATTATCGGTGTCACCGTGCCGGCAACCTTAGCAGGTACCATTGCGCTTTCACTTTACAGCTTACGTCGCGGTAAAGAATTGCAAGATGATCGTGAATATCAACGTCGTTTACAAGATCCGATTTGGCGTGAACGCATTCTCAGCACTACCAGTACGACCTTAAATGAGGAGCTTCCGGCTGCAGCGAAAAAAGCGGTATTGCTTTTCTTGCTTTCCTTAATTGTGATCGTCGTTATTGCAATGTTCCCTGAAATCCGTACTGTCAGCACGGGGGATAAAGTCAAACCGATTTCCATGTCGCTCATTATCCAAATGATGATGCTCTGCTTCGGTGGTATTATCTTACTTGCGACCAAAACCAACCCGCAAACCGTACCGAATGGTGTCGTATTTAAATCGGGAATGGTTGCGGCAATTGCGATTTTCGGTATTGCATGGATGAGTGACACCTACTTCCAATATGCGATGCCACAATTCAAAGCCGGTATCACCGAAATGGTTGAAACCTACCCATGGACCTTTGCGCTCGCACTCTTTGCCGTCTCCGTGGTCATTAACAGCCAAGCGGCAACTGCCGTCATGATGTTACCGGTCGGTATCGGTTTAGGTTTACCTGCACCGTTGTTAGTCGGTTTAATGCCGGCGACTTACGCTTACTTCTTCATTCCTAACTATCCGTCAGATATTGCAACCGTCAACTTTGACGTAACCGGAACGACGAAAATCGGCAAATACTACTTTAACCATAGCTTTATGATGCCGGGGCTAATCGGCGTCATCGTCGCTTGCTGTGTCGGCATAGCGATTGCCAACATCATTATCTAATTAAAACAAAGCGGATAGGATTTCCTATCCGCTTTTACTAATGTAAATCCTCTCTCGTTTTCTTTTCTAATACCCCGTTATATGGAATAATACACCCGATTTCGTGCATTTTTATATGGAGACAACTGACATGAAAACCTTAACATCCCTAGTACTTATTTCTTCGTTATTAGCGCCCGCAATGGTCTATGCGGAACCTAATACAAAACCGGCATCAACAAAACAAGCCAATACGAAACAAGCTCAAAGCAATAAAACAACACAGAAAAAAAATACCTCAAAAGCGGATCAAAGCCTAAATAATTTCAACAAAGCGTTCGGTATTAAACTGGTTGCACGTAATATCACTAAAGACAATACCGGACAAACTTTCGCAACATTTACTTACGAATTGGAAAATAGAGGTAAAAAAGAAATTAAATCCGCAGAATGGATCAGTGCTTTCACATTTCATCAGCAAGTGCTATTCACACAAGAGCTTCCATTGACGTTTACACCGGCATTAAAAGCCAACACCACTATAAAAACGGATATTTCAATCCCAATGGCTCAAATTCCGCAACAAGTCCATCAAATATTATTAGATACTAAAGCTCCTATCGGTGTTATTAATGCGGCAAAATCATTAACCTTTACCAAAGGCTCACCGATTACCGTGAAATAATTCAGATGACATAAAATCATTCATACAACATACAAACAGTAAAAGGTTCGGCTCACTTGCGTTAGCCGAACCTTTCATTTTTTCAAATTGCAAAATACAACGCCAAACTGACCGCTTGTTACTGTAAAAATAAAAAATGCGACCCGAAGATCGCACTTTTATCATTTTGGACAAATTACCATTGATAACCTACACCAACACCACCTGAGTAGTGACCGGCACTATTTGCCGTACCCGTAGCTTTAAGAATCAGCTTACCGTTGTCACTGGTACGTGAGTAACCGATAGCAATTGCAGAAGCACCGCTATAAGTACCGCCAGCCGCCGCAACCATAGATTTACCCGGAAGGTAAGCTTGCGGTAATGATGACGCTGCCGCTGAGTTTGCACCAATTCCGCGAACACGTTTATCCAATTGAGATACACGGTTATGGACTTGGCCCAACCCTTCTTGCAACTGCCCTACATTCACTGCATCCGTCGGCGCTTTGCCCGCCGCGACGTTGGTTAGCCGGGCTGCGGATTTACCATCAGACATGGAGACTCTCACGTCACCGTCTTCCGTTGCACCGATTAACGGTCCGGCACTTCCGCCTACCTGTACTGACGTAAATGTCGGTGTATCGATCGTTGCCACTTCCAGCGCGGCTCCGCTTTGTTTCATGTGAATATTTTGACCCGCTTTCACTTTTACCGTGTCGCCCATTTTCACATTTGCCAAGCTACCGCCTTCCACAACACCGTTCGTACCGTCCACTTGCTCTGCTTGGATATTCCAACCTTTGTTGATTTCTTGGTTGGTCGCATACAACTGGCTACCGTTCACCGCATCCGTTGAACTTGCGCTAATCACACCCGGCGCGACATGTTGGATTTGACGTTCGTCTCCCGCTTTACCGACTGAGAAGACTTTAGTCTCAGGTCCGGTTTTACCCGCTACCGCCGCATCGTTAATCGCATAGCTGCCTTGGTTCGCCTGACCTGCC